>NZ_JAAZQP010000018.1:0-93897 GCF_012275435.1 Rhizobium sp. SG741 | reverse complement strand
GCCCTCGTTCAGTGAGTGGGCTTATAATCCCACCCAACGAACCAAGTCAACACACCAACTGTAAAAATTCTGACATTTTTGTAAGTGATTGATTTGTAAATAGATTTTGTGGATGGATGTGGGGAGAGGCAGCGTTTGCCCACAAGCGCTCCAAAAAATATTGTCCAAATGATCAAAATTTCGGTCGGCGCAACGGAAAGTCGATGTCCCAAGGCCGCTTCTCCTCCGGATTTGCCTCACAAGGGATCGAGGCCACGGTCACAGACGGCTGAGCAACCCCATTCCGCTCGCTCTATTGCCGACACGCAATTTTGAGATGCAAGCCTCAGAAAAACCGATATTTTATATGAGATTTCTGCTATATGTAAGAAAAACAGCATAGGAGGGAGGAAACAATGCACACAACAAGACCGGAAAGCATTATCGAAGTCAGCGTCGACAGCGCCAGCGGACGTCGTGCGCTGGGCATCATGAGCATGCGCCAAGCGTTGGATCTGCCTGACCTGCTGCGATTCACCTATACGCATCCGGATCCTTCAAAAGCCGCTGCCGGCGTTGTCGTCAGCCGGGAAGAGCTCCAGACGTTTCTGACCTGCCACTGAGCCGCAGGCGAGGCGTACGGCACGGATCGTGCGGCAGCGCGAGGCTGTCTGGCGCCAGCGTTTCTCAGGCGGCCTTTCTTTCCGTGGCGGCAAGCGGCAGCAAGACGACAGCATTGAGCCCACCACCCTCGCGATCCTCCAGGCAGAGTGCGCCGCCGTGCGCATCGAGAATTTGCCGGACGATGGCCAGGCCGAGACCGCTGCCGCCGAGATCGCGGTTGCGGGACTCTTCCAACCGCACGAAAGGCTCGAGCACTTCCTTGCGCCGCTCCGTCGGAATGCCGGGTCCGCGATCGCCGACGATGATGGCGCCTTGATCCCCGCGATGCTCGACACCGACCTCGGCACAGCCGCCGTAGCGCAGTGCATTGTCGATCAGATTATCCAATACCCGCACCAATGCCGTCCGAGGCATCGTCACGGCCAGGGGCTGCCCGAACGGGGAGAAGGCAACGAGGTCCGAAGCATCCTGGCGCTCGGCCACATGGGAGCAAACGGCAACGTCGAGGTCGACGATAATCTTCCCGTCCGGCACGACGGTGCTGCGGGCAAAGCCAAGGGCATCCTCGACGAGGCGCTGCATGGCCTCCACATCGGCGATCGCCCGGTCGCGATGCGGCGTATCCGGCATCATCTCCATGCGCAGACGAAAGCGGGTGAGATAGGTTCTGAGATCATGCGAGATCGCCCCGATGATCAGGGTGCGGTTGTTGACCAGGGCAGCGATGCGCAGCTGCATCGCGTTGATGGCCCGGATCAGCATGCGAAGTTCGCAGGCGCCTCTCTCCGGAATATCGACCGGTTGCAGACCATTGCCGATGGAGTTGACAGTGCGGGACAGGCGCGTGAGAGGTCGGGTCTCCCGCGCTACGGCGGCGATCGCGATGACAGCGACCAGCATGCCAAGGACGCCGGCCATGAGGCCGACCGGAACGCCGCGCAACCGCACCGTCGGCGTATCGGGAAGCCTGAAGACGGCGACCTTGCCGCCGGCGACGCCGATCGACACTTCGACGATGCGGTCCGGCGCGCCGACGGAGAACCAGCCCTGTGGTCTTTCGGGAAGCGAGCGCATGTTGAAATAGCGATTGCCCAGAGCGATCGCTGCGAACTCACGCGCCAGCTTGTCGGTCAGGGTGAGATTGGACGCATCATCCTTTTGCCCGGGCAAGGGAGCATCGATCAGGCTAAGTGCCAGACCATTGGCATTCAGCGCACGGACGGCCAGCGGCTGCGTCTCGGGCGGGATGGCATCAAGAAGACGGATCGCCGACTTGACCTGCATTGCCGGCGAGATTTCGGGATCGAGCGACGTATTCGGCTTCAACTGGGCCGCGGCAAATGCCGCGAGCTGGATGACGAACAGCGCCACGGCAACGATCATAATGATGCGGGCGACGAGGCCGAGTTTCAGCATGGCTCAGACATCCTTCACTTCTGTCGTGAGGAGATAGCCGGCATTGCGCACGGTGGTGATGATATGGGCGCCATCGGGCAGGCAATGCCCGAGCTTGGTGCGAAGACGCGAGACCGTCACGTCGATGGTGCGGTCGAAAGGATCGGCGCCGCGGCCCCGCGTCCAGTCGAGCAACTGGTCACGCGATAATATGCGTCGCGGCCGCTCGAGAAAGCAGACGAGCAGATCGAATTCAGCCGTTGTCAGATGCACGATGCGTTCGCCCTCCATCTCGATCACCCGGCCATCGAGGTCGACGGTAAGGCCGGCGAAACTCTTGCGCCGGGCAGGAGCAGCGCCCTCCTCGGGACGCTCGGGCCCAGAGCGGCGAAGGATAGCGCGAATGCGCGCCAGGAGTTCGCGCGGATTGAAGGGTTTGCCGAGATAATCGTCGGCGCCCATCTCGAGGCCGAGGATGCGGTCGATATCTTCTGTTTTCGCCGTCAGCATGAGGATCGGCACCTGGCTGCGGGCGCGGATGCGGCGGCATGCGGACAGGCCATCCTCGCCCGGCAGCATCAGATCGAGAATGATGAGATCGGGAAAGCCCTTGGAGAGAATGCGGTCCATGGCGGCGGCGCTATCGGCAGCCTGCACGGCAAAACCCTCGCGGCTCAGGAACTCCTCGAGGAGCGCCCTAATCTCGCGGTCGTCCTCGACCAGAAGAAGCGATGCGGAAACCATGGCCCCTCCATGCGGGGCGAAAGGCGGTTTTGGCAACAGGGAAACAGTCGGCGTTACAAACTGTAACAAATTTCCGCTGTTTTGAAAAATCCCAGCAAAGGAAGCCGTGCAGTTTCCGGGCAAGGGCAATCCCTCCGGAGCGAACGGCGGCACCCTCTATGCCGCCTACCGACCCAACCGCCCGCTCCGGTCCGAGGCAGGGCTCGTATCCATGAAATGCGAGCCCTGCCGCTTTCCGACCTTGCCTGCTTTCCAGCAATGCGATTTGCGTCCCGGTCATCCTCGTGCGAAAGGATTGTCCTTCGCGGGCAGTAATGCCCGGTCATCGCAGTAGAGATCGTGAGGCAAACGGGTGAGCCAGCGGCATTCACCGCAAAGATCCGGCAAGACGGCGAAAGGCAGACAGGAACCCGACGGCAAGCGCGTGACCTTGCCGCGGGCGCTTTCCAAGCTCGGCTATTGTTCCCGCACCCAGGCCGAAACCCTGATTTCAGCCGGCCGCGTGACCGTGAACGGGAGAACAGTCACCGATCCGAGCACATGGGTCGATCTGGAGCGGTCGCAATTTGCGGTCGACGACATCGCAATATCTGCTGAAGAGAAACTCTACTTCATGCTGAACAAGCCGCGCGGGCTGGTGACAACCCGTGACGATCCCGAGGGCCGACCGACCGTCTATGACTGCCTGAGGGACATCGATGCACGGCATCTCGCTCCGGTCGGCCGGCTGGACAAGGCGAGCGAGGGGCTACTCCTCTTTACCAACGATACGGTCTTGGCGCAGGCGCTGCTCGATCCGGTCAGCCATGTCGGCAAGGTCTATCACGTCCAGGTCGACCGCATCATGGACCACGAGCAGTTCGAGCGCATGGAGCGCGGAATCATCGACGACGGTGAGCTTCTGACTGCCAGCATGGCCCGCCTGTTGCGCAGCGGGGATCGCAACAGCTGGATCGAAGTCGAACTCAAGGAGGGCCGCAACCGACAGATCCGCCGGATGCTGGAGGCGCTCGGCATCGAATGCCTGCGGTTGGTGCGTGTCGCTTTCGGCGATATTGCGCTCGGCGATTTGCCGAAAGGTGCGGTCCGGCCCCTGACGGAGGCCGAAATCCTTCGGCTGCGCCGGCGCGCGGACCTGAAAACAAACGGACAGAATGGATCGAAGGCGAAACGCGATGCAGCCTCATGATTTCTGGCAGGAGCTCCACCCGCCCAAAACTTTCTCGACGGCGGGCGAACGCCACGATTTCTATGTGGCGGAGCTCCCGGACGGGCGCCAGTTGCACCTGCCGATCCGTGTCCTGGCTGATGGCAAGCACGCGCTGGCATCGCTGATCGTCAATCAGGCGAGTTTCGTCGTGCAGGAAGCGCTGGCCGAGGCGCTTGCGGCCAGGATTGCGGTCCACGATATCGATGTCGTCGCCGGATTGCCGACGCTGGGGCTGACGCTGGCGAGCGGGGTTGCACGGGCGCTCGGCCATAGTCGTTACGTGCCGCTCGGGACCTCGCGCAAATTCTGGTACAGGGAAGAACTATCGGTTGCGCTTTCATCCATCACCACGCCAAACCAGGAGAAGCGTCTTTATATCGACCCACGCATGTTGCCGCTGCTCGAAGGAAAGCGCGTGGCGCTGGTCGATGATGTCATATCGAGCGGAGCTTCGATCGTTTCCGGCCTGGCCCTCCTGACCGCATGCGGCATCGAACCCGTGGTGATCGGCGCGGCCATGCTGCAATCCGAGCGCTGGCGAGAGCGTGTCGATGCGGACGGCAGGCAATGGAGCGAGCGGATCGTCGGTGTTTTTTCGACACCGATCCTCGAACAGACCGAAAATGGCGGCTGGCATAGTCCCGGCTGACCGCCTTTTCCAGCAGGGCAGCCATGCCGGCGGGCTCGAAGAATGCAACATTGCATATGAAAATCGTTCCGATTCCCGCCGCAATGCGCTAAGGGTCCGCTCAAGAAGCATCCGTCGGGCGGATGCATGAGCCTGCTGGTGGACGTGTTGCGAATTCTCTCCGAAGCCTATTTCCCGGAACTGCCCAATTACTATCGCGGCAAGGTACGCGAGAATTACGACCTGCCCGACGGCAGCCGCATCATCATCAGCACCGATCGCTTGAGCGCCTTCGACCGCATCCTCACCTGTATCCCTTACAAGGGCCAGGTACTCACCCAAACGGCGCGCTACTGGTTCGAGCAGACACGCGATATCTGCCCGAACCACGTCATCGACTATCCCGACCCGAATGTCGTCGTCGGCAAGCGGCTGAACATTCTGCCGGTCGAGGTCGTCGTGCGCGGTTATCTCGCCGGCACCACCGGCACCTCGATCCTGACGCTTTATAAGAAGGGTCAGCGCGAGATGTACGGCATCACGCTTCCGGACGGCATGCGTGACAACCAGATCCTGCCGGAGCCAATCATCACGCCGACAAGCAAGGAATTCGACGGCGGCCACGACGAACCATTGACGCCGACCCAGATCATCGAGCAAGGACTTCTGACCGAGGCACAATGGCGGACATTGTCGAACTATGCCCTGGCCCTGTTTGCGCGCGGTCAGGAAATCGCCCGCAAGCGGGGGCTCATCCTCGTCGATACCAAATATGAATTCGGCACCGACGAAAACGGCACGATCATCCTTGCCGATGAAATCCATACGCCAGACAGCAGCCGCTATTGGCTGGCCGACAGCTATCAGGACAGATTCGAAAAGGGCGTCCGCCCGGAAAGCTTCGACAAGGATTTCGTCCGGTCCTGGGTGACGGAACGCTGCGATCCCTACAAGGATGAGATTCCGGAGATCCCGCTGGAGCTCATCGAGCAGACGTCCAAGGTGTATATCCGTGCCTATGAAGCAATCACAGGTACGCCTTTCCTGGCCGACGACCGCAGTGCAACACCGCGCGACCGGGTTCGCGCAAGTCTCGCTCGCTATTTCCCGTAGAGACGATCCGAGCGGTCTTTTAACGAGACCAGCCGGCCGAATAACCTTCCAATGGTTGCATCGGTTAACGATTCGTTAACATCCCGCACCCTTGAGTGGTGGGCGGAAGGGTATGTTTTTTGCAACACTTTAGATTTTTTTTACCGAAACCCTGCTATTTTGCCCGATCCCACATATGTTCGCCGACGAGAAATCGTAAAAGCCACTGTGCTATTGCAAAACTCATTGCTAGATTGACGCCGACCGCTTCGGGTCATTGTTTGTACTGCGTAAGGCTGGAGCGCCGAAACACTTAGGGTCATGTCGACCCCGTAAAACACTGATCATGTAAATTGAATTGTGGGACAATGTGATGGTTTCCATTCGTACTGCCGCCCCCGCCCTGCTGCTTATTCTGGCAGGTTGCGTCAGCGGCCCAGATCATAAGCCACCGGAAATGCCTCTGCCGGCCAAATTCTCGGAGGGCGGTACGAAGGTCAATGGCGATATCGCCGGTTCACAATGGTGGACCGCTTTCGGCGATTCCAAGCTTAACGCTTTTGCCGCTCAGGGACTCGCCCAGAACCTTAACATCCAACAGTCGCTGGAGCGCATCAATCAGGCCGAGGCGGCAGTCGTCACCGCAGGCGCCGGCGGCCTGCCGAGCCTGACGGTTAGCGGCGACCACACAACCAGCGGCCAGAAGGGCTCGCTGCGCACCCAGACCGAAACGCAAAACAGCACAGGCGGTACTGCGTCGGTTTCGTGGCTGCTCGACCTCTGGGGCCAGTACCGCCGCGCAAGGGAAAGCGCCAACGCATCGCTCGATGCGGCCTATTCCAGCGTCGACGTTCAGCGCCTGACCTATCTGCAGGATCTGGCCAACAGCTACGTCAACGCCCGTTACTACCAGGCGCTCGTGGCAATCGCTCAAGAAAACCTGAAGTCCCGCCGCGACACCCTTTCGTTGACGAAGTTCCAGCTCGAAGCCGGTGCGGCATCCCGCCTCGACGTCGTTCAGGCCGAGGGCCTCGTCAATTCGACGCTTTCGACCATTCCCGGTTTCGAGATCAGCTATCGCCAGGCCGTGCACCATATCGCCACGCTGCTGAACGTGCCTTCTGCTACGATCATCGCCCAGATGCAGGGCGGCGGCAAACAACCGGTGTTCCGCGGCAACGTCCGCACCGGCGTTCCCGCCGATCTCATCCGCAATCGCCCCGACATCCGCCAGGCAGAGCGCAATCTTGCCGCGGCCACAGCCGAGATCGGCGTGGCGGAAGCCAAGCTGCTCCCGTCGATCACGCTCAGCGGCGCGATCTCGCCGTCCTATATTCATACTTCGGCAAGAAGCGGCGGCCTGACCAGCTGGTCGTTCGGCCCGTCTCTGAACCTGCCGATCTTCGACGGCGGTGCATTGCGCGCCGGTGTCAAGACTGCGGAATCCTCGAGCCGCGAACAGTACATCGTCTGGCAACAGACCGTGAGGACTGGGATCCAGCAGGTTGAGGACGCACTGTCGGCCGTCACCCGCGATGCCCAAACGGTTGCCGCCCTCCACGCCCAGGTCAAATCCTACCAGGAAGCCCTGCAACTCTCGACCGCAAGCTACAAGGACGGTGCGTCCTCGCTGCTCGACGTTCTCGACGCGCAGCGTAACGTGACAGCCGCTCAGCAGAGCCTGGCACAGGCCGTTCAACAGAGCGCCATCGACTACATCTCGCTGAACGTCGCCATCGGGGCTGGTTATGTGCCGGCAGGCAAGGCGACTGTGGCTGAAGCGCCGGCCAAGATCGTCAAGGTCTCGGCCAAGAAGGCCAACTGAGGACATCGCCCCGTATAACGGGCGTTTCGCTTAAATCTTCGAAACCGCCGCAGTCACTTGCGGCGGTTTTTCGTTGGCGGAAACACAGCCGAAATTGAAAATGGCGCGCCCCGCTTTCGCAAAGCACGCCATCACCATGAAAAACAAAAAGGCCGGAGCAAACCGGCCTTTCGTCATCCGCCCTCACAACAGTGCCAGTACATCCGTGGTCAAAGGGAAAGCGGAACTGCAGCCAGATTGATCGTGAAAGGTTAACGATACGTCAACTTCACTTCCGCGATCGAAGAAGGATAAAAACTGCTCGCTTTGAAGCGCGCCGGTCATCCATCGGCTGCATGACTGTAGCCTATGTCGGAATGCAACACGGCGATTTCAAGGTCGCGGCAATCATTCTTCCAGCCATGTCATGAGAGATACGCACTCCGGCGACAGTAACGCGCCGAACAGTAAGCCGCGCAGGCCTCGAACGCTTTATCCGCAGTCGTTCAAGCTCCATTCATGCAAACACTTTTAAAACACATGCTGAGATTGAAGGCGCGCCGCGAAATCTATCAGATTCCGTGCATGCGCAGGCCTTTATCTTGCCGAAATTGGGAAGTCATACCGAATGGGCGCCGGGGTAGGCGTATCAGATGCCGAACAAGCACCGCGCGACGATTCGCGGCGACGGTGTGCAAAGGGAGAGTATTCATGAGGTTCAAGGTTCTTGCCGCGAGCATGCTGGCCGCACTCGTTGCGTTGCCGGCCATCGCGGAGGCAGCGGAAGGCTTTGCCACCGCAAATGTCAACATGCGGTCGGGCCCGAGCACCGCTTATCCGGCAGTGACCATGATCCCTGTCGGCGTCCCGCTGCGGATCAATGGCTGCCTCAACGAGACGCCCTGGTGCGACGTCTCGTTCTACGGTGGTCGCGGATGGGTCGCCGGCCGCTATATTCAGGCGACCTACCAGTCGCGTCGTATCTATGTCGATCCGCAATATTATCGCCCACTCGGTATTCCGACCGTGGTCTTCAACTTCGATGACTATTGGGGTCGTTATTATCGCGGCCGCGACTTCTACCGCGATCGCGATCGCTGGCGGCGCGGTCCCGGTTGGGTCGATCGTCGCCCGGATCGCAGTCCGGGATGGGACGGTGGATCAAACTGGAATGACGGACAGGATCGCAATTGGGACCGCCGTCCCGATCGCAATCGCGACTGGAACAGCGGATCGGACTGGAATGACGGACAGGATCAGAACTGGGATCGCCGCCCCGACCGTAATCGCGACGGCAATCGGGACTGGGGCCGCCAGCAGCCGGACAACAACCAGGATTTTGGCAGCCGGCCGGATCGCCGGCGCGACAATAACCGCCCCGACAACCAGCCGCGCCCCGAACCGCAGCAGCGACAGCCTCAAGCTCAACCGCAGCCCCAGCCGCAGCCGCAGAATAATCCGCGGCCGAATGCCGGTGCCCCGGGTCCTTATAGCCCTGACCATACGGATCCCTGCCCGGCGTCGGAACCGAACTGCCGCATGTCGGTAAGAGGTTCAAACCGCTGACGGCGTTTTGCGAGACCTAGACAACAAAAGGCCGGCGACCCTAAAAGTCGCCGGCCTTTTTGATGCCATGCATACCAGCTTGAGAAGCTGCCCCGTCTTTATGGCCCGGTGGCGACGGCGCAATAGGAAATCCCGCGGAATTGATCCGCTTTCAGGTAACGTGCCTATTGCCGCACTACCGCCAGGGCGCAGTTTCGAGCGATCGACGATCCGGCAGCGCGCGGAGGCGCTTCAATGGGTTTTCAGATGCGCTTCCCGCATTGCCGAGATGAACATCTCACGAGCTTCTTCGACGGATTTGCGGCCATCGATCGCTGCCCGGCAAACGCTTCTGGCCGCCACATACAGCGGACCGCGCCGGTCCGGCCAAAGATTGGCCATGCAATTCAATGCCTCGGATGGGCCTGTCACAGTCTGGGAACTACCTTGAACGAAACCGATCTCGATCGGATTGCTCCATTTGATGTGTCGCATGAATACTCCTCCTCACGCGCTACCAACTGCTTGGAACCGCCCTCCAAGACGGTCGCATGACAATACTATAACTCTGATCAGATCATTCGAAAATACGCAACATTGCGAAGACCATTCGAAGTTTCGAAGCATTCGACCGGTTTCAATCGGCCGGCCGCTGAGACCCGCGAGACGAATTTCTGCAATAGCTTTTCGGGAAGTGCGGACATCCGCTGGATGTCGTTGCGAGCTGGCGTGCAACCTATTTCTCGCGGGCGATACGCTTTGCCTCGTCAGGCGAGAAGCCGGCCCGGCGGGCGAGCCGCTCCAGTCCGAATATCCGATCGATCTGGTCGACCAACCACAATTCAAAACGCTTCCACATTGGCGCAGCCTCCTCCGCGGCAAACCGTTCGCTCGCAGCAGCCCACGATGAACATCGCGCCCGGCCCGCCAAGACCGTTCAACGAAACAGCGGCGGCCTCTGCGCATTCGAGAGCAATTCCTGCTTTGTCGCGAAGTCGCCAAACAGCTTTTTCAGCCGGACTTCCTCGTCCTTGCAAATCCGGTGGCGCCGGGCAAAATCCTCGACACTCCACACCTCCCGCAGCCTGCTCTCGCCAGCTTTCTCTATCTTGATCAATGAACTCATAGGCTCGCCCTCTCGTTTTTATGGGACGATAATGCCCGGGACGGCGAAAAGTTCCCTGCGCGCCCCCATTCTGGATGGGCGAAAGCCGCTATCGCGAGGGCCGGAAATGTTCTTAATCCCTCCTTAAATCGCCGCATTTACAGTTCAGGCGGGATTTAATGTCTTCGCGAGGGGTTCGTGAACGAACGGCCGGCAGCGCTCCTGTCCGGAGCATCGGGATCATTCTTCCAAGATGATAGCCGGCAGACGGGCAATCGCGCGTCCTGAAGGGCATGTGCTGCCGTTGTGATCAGTTCGGCAGCAGACATCGGAACACTGAAGCATCGAGGTACGACCGGCCCGCAATGGCAGATAAGAAAAAATCACGCCAGAGGATAGATCCATCCTTTTCCAGCGGCCGGGAACGCATCGATGACGGATTCAGCGCTGGCGAACGCATCGTTGGCGGCAGACGCTCGTCCCGATATGAAGAGCCGGAGTACGACGAAGACGAGGATGAGGATGAGCCGGTGGTCGAAAAGCCCCGCCGCTCGCGCAGCCGCCGCAAGCCCGCCCGACGTCCACCGCGCCGCGGTTTTTTCGGGTTCATCCGCACAACGATCTATTGGGGACTGGTGCTTTGCCTCTGGGCCGGCATCGGGCTTGCTGGCCTTGTCGCCTACTACGGGTCGCGCATGCCGAGCGCCAGCACCTGGGCCATTCCCGAGCGGCCGCCGAACGTAAAGATCGCCGGCCTCGACGGAAGCCTGATTGCCAACCGCGGTACGACCGGCGGCGAAGCCTTGGCGCTCAGCGACATGTCGCCCTACATACCCGAAGCAATCGTCGCCATCGAGGATCGGCGCTTCTATTCCCATTTCGGCTTCGATCCGATCGGTCTAGGCCGCGCCTTCGTGACCAACGTCCTGACGGGACACGCCGTCCAGGGCGGCTCGACGCTGACGCAGCAGCTCGCCAAGAACCTGTTCCTGTCGCCGGATCGCACGCTGGAACGCAAGGTGCAGGAAGTGCTGCTTGCGCTGTGGCTGGAGCATAAATACACCAAGGACCAGATCCTGACGATGTATCTGAACCGCGTCTATTTCGGCTCGAATGCCTATGGCGTCGAGGCGGCCTCGCGGCGTTACTTCAACAAATCGGCCCGTGACGTGAACCTCGGCGAGGCCGCCATGTTGGCCGGCCTTGTCAAGGCGCCGTCGCGGCTGTCGCCCGCCCGTGATCCCGCCGCCGCGGAGGCTCGAGCCCAGCTGGTGCTGCAGGCCATGCAGGATCAGGGCTTCATCAGCGAGGCCGACATCAAGACCGCGATGTCGCAGCCGCCGACACGCTCGAAGAGCTACTGGAGCGGCGCGGAAAACTACGTCGCTGACATGGTCATGGATCAGCTTCCGAAGCTGATCGGCAGCGACATCAAGGATGACCTGATCGTCGACACCACCCTTGACATGTCGCTCGAGGAGAAGGCCGAAAAGGCGCTGAACGACGTGCTCGCCAAGGATGGCAAGAAGCTCAACGCATCCCAGGCCTCGCTCGTGTCCGTCGATGCGACGGGCGCCATCCGCGCGCTGGTCGGCGGTCGCGACTATGCACAAAGCCAGTTCAATCGCGCCGTCACCGCCAAGCGCCAGCCGGGCTCGGCCTTCAAGCCCTTCGTCTATACCGCGGCATTGGAAATGGGGCTGACGCCCAATTCGATCCGCAACGACGCGCCGATCAAGATCGGCAACTGGGCACCGGAGAATTACGAGCAGCGCTACAGCGGCCCCGTGACGCTTGCCACGGCGGTGGCGCAGTCGCTGAACACGGTTGCCGCGCAGCTCGTCGCCGAGGTCGGGGCGGACCAAGTGATCAAGGTGGCCCACAGGCTCGGCATCGAATCCGACCTGCAAGCCAACGCCTCCATCGCGCTCGGCACGTCGGAGGTCTCGCTGCTGGAACTGACCTCCGCTTACGCCGCCTTCATGAACGGCGGCTTCAAGGCGACACCCTACGTCGTGACCAAGGTCACGACCGCAGGCGGCAAGGTTCTCTACCAGGCCAATGTCGCCAATCCGCCACGCGTGATGAACCCGGATATCGTCGCCAACATGAACGCCATGATGGCCGGCGTCATCGCATACGGAACCGGCAAGTCGGCCCGCATTCCCGGCTGGCAGGCCGCCGGCAAGTCCGGAACGACGCAATCCTTCCGCGATGCGCTGTTCGTCGGATTTACCAGCCATCTGACCACCGGCGTCTGGTTCGGCAACGACGACGGCAAGTCGATGCGCAAGGTCACGGGCGGCGGGTTGCCGGCCAGGGCATGGAAGGATTTCATGATCGCCGCGCACAAGGGCTTGACGCCGGCACCGATCTTCGGTGGCGGCCAGATCATCGACAACGGCTTGCCCGTGGCGCAATCGGCGCCGAATGCCGACCAGCCCACGACGATCGGCAATATCATTTCCGGCACGTCCGGCGGCGGGCAGGCGATTCAGCAGCCGACGCTGCAACAGCGGCCGTCGCAGCAGCCGATCCAGCCGCAGATCGTCAACCAGACCGTTGCCAACGACGACCCGCAGGATCTGCCGCCGGCCAATCTGACCGACGACACCAACCCCTACAGCTCGAACACCTACGACACCGGCGACATCCCCCCCGCCGATGTGGGCGATACCAGCCCCCACACGGCGACGGTGCGACCGCATCGTTCCTCGCTTCTCGACGTCATTCTGGGCCAATAAAAACGTAATTTTCAGCCTTGCCGCTTGCATGGCCGCGGCAAGGCTGATCTGATATAGGATTGCATGAAATCCACAGGCCCGCGGACGGCCCCGGCATGTGGAATTTGGGCGACAAACCATTCGTTTTGCTGGATTCCAGGTCATTTCCTGCCTTGCAGTCAGTAAAACCGCTACTTATATACGCCGCATCACCGCAGTCATGGCTGCGCAATCCTCAAGACCATCCCGTAAGGGGCTGTCAATGGAATGCCTGGCAGGGGTTCCGATAGCTTGCTTCAAGGAGAGAATGACATGGCAAAAGTAATTGGTATCGACCTTGGAACGACAAATTCCTGCGTCGCCGTCATGGACGGTAAAGACGCCAAAGTGATCGAAAATGCCGAAGGCGCCCGCACCACCCCGTCGATGGTCGCCTTCTCCGATGATGGCGAACGCCTCGTCGGCCAGCCGGCCAAGCGCCAGGCTGTGACAAACCCCACGAACACCCTCTTTGCGGTGAAGCGCCTGATCGGCCGCCGCTACGAAGATCCGACCGTTGAGAAGGACAAGCACCTTGTTCCGTTCACGATCGTCAAGGGCGACAATGGCGACGCTTGGGTCGAAGCCAACGGCAAGGGCTATTCGCCTGCACAGATTTCCGCAATGATCCTTCAGAAGATGAAGGAAACCGCGGAATCCTATCTCGGCGAGAAGGTCGAAAAGGCCGTCATCACCGTTCCCGCATACTTCAACGACGCGCAGCGTCAGGCAACCAAGGATGCCGGCAAGATTGCCGGTCTTGAAGTCCTGCGCATCATCAACGAGCCGACCGCTGCAGCCCTCGCCTACGGTCTCGACAAGAAGGACGGCAAGACCATCGCCGTTTACGACCTTGGCGGCGGCACCTTCGATATCTCCATCCTGGAAATCGGCGACGGCGTCTTCGAAGTGAAGTCGACCAACGGCGACACCTTCCTCGGCGGTGAAGACTTCGACATGCGTCTCGTCGAATATCTCGTTGCCGAGTTCAAGAAGGACAACGGCATCGACCTCAAGGGCGACAAGCTCGCGCTGCAGCGCCTCAAGGAAGCTGCCGAAAAGGCGAAGATCGAACTGTCCTCCGCGCAGCAGACCGAAATCAACCTGCCCTTCATCACGGCTGACGCCACCGGCCCGAAGCACCTGACGCTGAAGCTGACGCGCGCCAAGCTGGAAAGCCTGGTCGACGACCTCGTGCAGCGCACCATCGCGCCCTGCAAGGCCGCCCTGAAGGATGCCGGCGTTACCGCTGCCGAAATCGACGAAGTCGTTCTCGTCGGCGGCATGAGCCGCATGCCGAAGGTACAGGAAGTCGTCAAGCAGCTGTTCGGCAAGGAACCGCACAAGGGCGTCAACCCGGATGAAGTCGTCGCTCTCGGCGCCGCCATCCAGGCCGGCGTTCTGCAGGGCGACGTCAAGGACGTTCTGCTGCTCGACGTGACCCCGCTGTCGCTCGGCATCGAAACGCTGGGTGGCGTCTTCACCCGTCTGATCGAACGCAACACCACGATCCCGACGAAGAAGTCGCAGACCTTCTCGACCGCTGACGACAATCAATCGGCCGTGACCATCCGCGTCTCGCAGGGCGAGCGCGAAATGGCTGCCGACAACAAGCTGCTCGGCCAGTTCGACCTCGTCGGCCTGCCGCCCGCTCCGCGCGGCGTGCCGCAGATCGAAGTCACCTTCGACATCGACGCCAACGGCATCGTCCAGGTTTCGGCCAAGGACAAGGGCACCGGCAAGGAACAGCAGATCCGCATCCAGGCTTCCGGCGGTCTTTCCGACGCCGACATCGAGAAGATGGTCAAGGATGCCGAAGCCCACGCTGCCGAAGACAAGAAGCGTCGCGAAGGCGTCGAAGCCAAGAACCAGGCCGAAAGCCTGATCCACTCCAGCGAAAAGTCGCTGAAGGATTATGGCGACAAGGTCAGCGAAGCCGATCGCAATGCGATCTCCGACGCAATCGCAGCGCTGAAGGCGGCGACCGAAGCTTCCGAGCCGGACGCCGAAGATATCAAGGCCAAGACCCAGACGCTCATGGAAGTTTCCATGAAACTCGGCCAGGCGATCTATGAGGCCCAGCAGGCGGAAGCCCCTTCGGCTGATGCCTCGGCAGCCGGCAAGGACGACGTTGTCGATGCCGACTACGAGGAAATCAAGGACGAAGACGACCGCAAGCGGTCAGCATAAGCGCGAACCGAAAGGTTCTCGAGGAGCTACTGCGCCGCGCGTCCTTTTGGACGCGCAAAGGGCGCAGCGGAATTTAAAGTGGCGCATAAGCCTTTCCTTAAACCCTATCAATTTAAGGGGTTGTGCGCATGATCCGGCTGCCTTCGGGCAGCCGGAAATCCATTTCCGGGGTCTAATCCTTAATGGCAAAAGCGGATTTTTACGAGACATTGGGCGTCTCAAAGACGGCGGACGAGAAAGAGCTGAAGAGCGCCTTTCGCAAGCTGGCGATGCAATTTCATCCGGACAAGAACCCGGACGACAGCAGCGCCGAGCGGAAGTTCAAGGAAATCAACGAAGCCTACGAAACGCTCAAGGATCCGCAGAAGCGCGCGGCCTATGATCGCTATGGCCACGCGGCTTTCGAGCACGGCGGCATGGGCGGCGGAGGCGGTTTTGGTGCCGGCTTTGGCGGCGGCGGTTTCTCCGATATTTTCGAGGATATTTTCGGCGAGATGATGGGTGGCGGCCGCGCACGCGGACGTTCCTCCGGCGGTCGCGAGCGCGGCGCCGATCTTCGCTACAATATGGAAATCTCGCTCGAGGAAGCCTTCGTCGGCAAGACGGCGCAGATCCGCGTGCCGACCTCGCTCACCTGCGACGTCTGTTCCGGCTCCGGTGCCAAGCCCGGCACGCAGCCGAAGACCTGCGGCACCTGCCAGGGCTCCGGCCGGGTGCGCGCCGCACAGGGCTTCTTCTCCGTCGAACGTACCTGCCCGACCTGCCATGGCCGCGGCCAGATCATTCCCGATCCCTGCACCAAGTGTCATGGCCAGGGCCGCGTGACCGAAGAGCGTTCGCTCTCCGTCAACATTCCGGCCGGCATCGAGGACGGCACGCGTATCCGCCTGCAGGGCGAAGGCGAAGCGGGTCTTCGTGGCGGGCCTGCGGGCGACCTCTACATCTTCCTTTCCGTCAAGCCGCATGAGTTCTTCCAGCGCGACGGCGCCGACCTTTATTGCGCGGTGCCCATCTCGATGACGACGGCCGCGCTTGGCGGCACCTTCGATGTGGCGACGCTCGACGGCACGAAATCGCGCGTCACCGTTCCCGAGGGCACGCAGGTCGGCAAGCAGTTTCGCTTGAAGGCCAAGGGCATGCCGGTGCTGCGCTCAAGCCAGGTCGGCGATCTCTATATCCAGATCCAGATCGAGACGCCGCAGAAGCTGACCAAGCGCCAGCGCGAACTCCTGCAGGAATTCGAGCAGATCTCGTCGAAGGACAACAATCCCGAATCGACGGGCTTCTTTGCCCGCATGAAGGATTTCTTCGATACCTTCAGCGATTGAACGGCGAATCAAATCGCTTCCCATAAAACCGGCCGGTGATTCGGCCGGTTTTTTCGTTTGCGGCCGAATCACCAGCCCTCGTGGCTCGAGACGGCCCTACGGGCCTCCTCACCATGAGGGCTGATGTGCACGGCAAAATCCTTGCGCTCGAGCGATGTTCGGCATACCCCTCGGCCACCGACTAAGAATCTGAAAGACCAATGCCGAACAAGGTTTTCATCTCGCGCCTGAAGCTCGCCGACTTCCGCAATTATGCGGCGGCCGCACTTGCGCTTGACGAGCGGCATGTGGTGCTGACCGGTGACAACGGCGCCGGCAAGACCAATCTCATGGAGGCGGTTTCTCTTCTCTCGCCCGGGCGCGGCCTGCGGCGTGCAGCCTATGCGGATATCACTCGCGTCCATGCGCCGGGTGGATTTTCGATCTTTGCCGAACTCGAAGGCATCGAGGGCTCAGTCGAGATCGGCACCGGCATCGACGCGACAGACGAGGCGGCGACCCGCAAATTGCGAATCAACGGCACGGCGGCCAAGACCGTGGACGAGTTGACCGATCATCTGCGCGTTCTCTGGTTGACGCCGGCCATGGACGGCCTCTTCACTGGCGGTTCTTCCGAACGCCGCCGCTTCCTCGACCGGCTGGTGCTGTCGCTCGATCCCGCCCATGGCCGTCGTGCCAGCGATTTCGAGCGCGCCATGCGCAGCCGCAACAAGCTGCTGTCCGAGGGCCGGTTCGATCCCTCCTGGCTTGCCGGCATCGAGGAGCAGATGGCGAGCCTCGGCATCGCCATGGCGATCGCGCGGCAGGAGATGCTCGGCCTTCTTTCGCGGCTGATTGCCGAAACGCGCGAGGCAACGCCATTTCCCTCGGCGGCTCTTGAACTTTCCGGCTTCCTCGACGGACAATTCGACCGGCCGGCCGTCGACCTCGAGGATCATTACGCCGCCCTGCTGCGCGAGGGACGCTACCGCGATGCGGCGGCCGGGCGAACGCTGGATGGGCCGCACCGAGCCGATCTGCTGGTGCGCCATCGCGAAAAAGACATGGAGGCGGAACGCTGCTCGACCGGCGAGCAGAAGGCCCTGCTTGTCGGCCTGATCCTCGCCCATGCGCGCCTCGTCGGCAATCTGACCGGGCACGCGCCGATCCTGCTGCTTGACGAGATTGCCGCGCATCTCGACGAGGGCCGGCGCGCCGCGCTGTTCGATCTCATCGATGGGCTCGGCGGACAGGCGTTCATGACCGGCACGGACAAGGCGATGTTTTCAGCGCTCGGCGAGCGCGCGCAGTTCTTTACCGTGGCGCATGGCGGCATTACAAAATCCTAGCACCTCAAAACCGCCGATCATGATAGAATTGCCGCCATGGATCCTTTGACCTCAGACGAAATCGCCCGCTATCAGCGCCATATCCTGCTGCCCGAGATCGGCGGCGCCGGCCAGCAGAAATTGAAGGCCGCGCGTGTCCTGGTGATCGGCGCGGGCGGGCTCGGTGCGCCTGTATTGCAATATCTTGCGGCCGCCGGCGTCGGTACGCTCGGCATTACCGACGACGACCGCGTCTCGCTGTCCAACCTGCAGCGGCAGGTGATTCATGACACCGGCACCATCGGCGAATTGAAGACGCAAAGTGCGGCTGACGCCATCGCAAGGCTCAACCCGCATGTGCGGACCGTCCGTTTCGAGGAGCGTTTCTCCGCCGACACGGCTGCGCGGCATCTCGCCGGTTTCGATCTCGTCATCGACGGCTCCGACAATTTCGACACGCGCTATGCCGCAGCCGACGCGACTGAAGCCGCCCACCTGCCGCTCGTGACCGGCGCGGTCGGGCGATTCGACGGGTCCGTGACGACGTTGAAGCCCTATGAGAACGGCACCGACGGCGCGCCCAATCCGCGCTATCGCGATCTCTTCCCGGCACCGCCGCCGGAAGGCCTAATTCCAAGCTGCGCCGAGGCCGGCATCATCGGTGCACTGACCGGCGTCATCGGCACGCTGATGGCGATGGAGGCGATCAAGCTCATGACCGGCATCGGCGAACCGCTGATCGGCCGACTGCTGCTCTACGACGCGCTCACGGCGCGCTTCGAGACCATTCGTTATCGCCGCAAGCGCAGCAAGGTGGCAGCGGAATGAGCGATATTACGATTCAACGGCTGAATGGCAGCTTCGACCGCTGGGACGCATTGCTCGACCTCATCCTTGCCTCTTTCGCCTATATGAACGGACGGATCGACCCACCCTCATCTGCGCTTGCGCTGACGCCGCAGTCTCTGAGGGAAAAAGCTCGCAACGAGATCGGCTATGTCGCGCTTGATGGAGATAAGATAGCCGGCTGTGTATTTTGTCGCGCCGAGCCGGATAGCCTCTATATCGGCAAGTTGGCCGTGTTGCCGACCGCGCAACGCAAGGGGATCTGCAGGCGTCTGCTGACATATGCGGAGGCTGACGCGCGCGAGCGAGGTCTCGCCGTCCTGCGGCTGGAAACGCGCATCGAACTTACCGAAAACCATGCAACCTTCGCCGCGTTGGGCTTCGCCAAAACCGCCGACAATCGCCATCCGGGCTTCGATCGCACGACGTCGATCGAGATGCAGAAATTCCTACCGTAGCGATTCGCGCCTTCGGCCCTCACGCCTCCCGCGGCGGGATGCGCGTGATGCGGGCGCCGAGCGCGTTCAGCCGCTCCTCGATGCGCTCATAGCCGCGCTCGATCTGCTGCGCGTTGTTGATGATGCTAGTGCCTTCGGCGCACATCGCCGCGATCAGCATGGCCATGCCGGCGCGGATGTCGGGACTTTCGAGCTGGGCGGCGCGCAGCTTCGACGGGCCGGCGACGATGGCGCGATGCGGGTCGCACAGCACGATTCGCGCGCCCATGGCGATCAGCTTGTCGACGAAGAACATCCGGCTTTCGAACATCTTCTCGAACATCAGAACGACACCGTCGCATTGCGTCGCGGTGACGATGGCGATCGACATGGTGTCGGCCGGGAAAGCCGGCCACGGCTGGTCCTCGATCTTCGGAATATGGCCGCCGAAATCGGACTGGATCTTCATCTCCTGCCCGGAGGGAATAATCAGATCGTCGCCCTCGATACGGCAGCGGATGCCGAGGCGCTCGAAGGTCATCAAGGTGGAGCGCAGATGCTCTACACCCGCCTTGCGGATGGTGATTTCCGAGCCGGTGACGGCGGCAAGGCCGATCAGCGACCCCACCTCGTTATGGTCAGGCCCGATCCGGTGCGTGACGGCACCCAGCGGCTGGCCGCCGTGGATCGTCATCATGTTGGTGCCGATCCCTTCGATGCGGGCGCCCATGGCGATGAGAAAACGCGCCAGATCCTGCACATGCGGCTCGGAGGCGCAGTTGCGCAGGATCGTCGTGCCTTCGGCTGATACCGCAGCGCAGAGCGCGTTTTCCGTCGCCGTCACCGAGGGTTCGTCGAGGAAGACATCGGCGCCGCGCAGCCGTTCGGCGCGAAAACTATAGACGTGGTTGACGCTGATCTCGGTGCCGAGCTGTTCCAGCGCCAGGAAATGCGTGTCGACACGCCGGCGGCCGATGACGTCGCCGCCGGGCGGCGGCAAGGTGATCTCGCCGCAACGCGCCAACATCGGGCCGGCAAGCAGGATGGAGGCGCGGATGCGGGCGCAGAGATCCGGATCGAGATTGGCGGGGCGCAGTTCGCGTGCCTCGATTTCGAGCTCGTTGCGCCCGAGCCAGCGCACCTTCGCACCGACCGACTGGATCAACTCCACGAGCGCCTCGACGTCGCGGATGCGCGGCACGTTGCTGAGCTCGACGCGCTGATCGGTCAGCAGCGATGCAGCGATGATCGGCAGCGCGGCATTCTTGTTGCCGCTCGGCTCGATCTCACCCGACAGCTTAAAGCCGCCTTCGACGACATATTGGATCCGCTCATGCGGTAGCGCCCGTGCCATTTCTCTTCTGCCCTTCCTGCTTCGTACCTGCGGTCATCTCTGGGTCGCCTTTATGACATGGGCGTGACCGGCCCCGAGGCGGATGCATTGATTTTGGATGTGAATGACAACTTGCGCGCTGGGCAAAACGGGGCCTGCTCAAAGCGCCACCCGCCGAGCGAAAACGTATCAGCGAAACGGCAGCACGCGATTGGGCGGACGATGTCCGTCGATGAAGGCGCGGATGTTGATGATGACCTTGTCGCCCATGTCGATGCGGCCTTCCAATGTGGCCGAACTCATATGCGGCAGGATAACCACCTTGCCCTCATTGGCGAGCTTCACCAGCTTCGGACTGACGGCCGGCTCGTTCTCGAACACGTCGAGGCCGGCGCCGGCGATCTTGCCTTCGCGCAGGATCTTGATCAGCGCCGTCTCGTCGATCACATCGCCGCGCGCCGTGTTGACGATATAACTCGTCGGCTGCAGCAGCGCCAAACGGCGCGCCGAGATCAGATGGAAGGTCGCGGGCGTGGACGGGCAATTGACCGAAACGATATCGACGCGGGCAAGCATCTGGTCGAGGCTGTCCCAATAGGTGGCCTCGAGCTCGTCTTCCGTCGCCGGATTGACCCGCTTGCGGTTGTGATAGTGGATGGACAGACCGAATGCCTTGGCGCGGCGGGCAACGGCGGTGCCGATGCGCCCCATGCCGACGATGCCGATGCGCTTGCCGTGAATGCGGCGGCCGAGCATCCAGGTCGGCGACCATCCCGCCCATTCGCCGGGGTTGTCCGTCAGTATCCGCGCACCTTCGGCGAGGCGGCGCGGCACGGCAAGAATGAGCGCCATCGTCATGTCGGCGGTATCCTCGGTCAGCACGTTCGGCGTGTTGGTGACCGTGATGCCACGGCGGGCGGCGGCTTCGACGTCGATATGGTCAGTGCCGTTGGAGAAGCTGGCGATCAGCTTCATCTGCGGCCCGGCCTCTTCGATCAGCGCGGCGTCGATACGATCGGTGACCGTGGGCACCAGCACATCCACGGTTCGAACCGCCGCGGCAAGCTCCGCCGGCGTGCGCGGCCGGTCGTCGATATTCAGTTCGGCGTCGAACAGTTCGCGCATCCGCGTCTCCACCGCATCCGGCAGTTTGCGCGTGACGTAAACCTTCGGTTTTTTCTTCGTCGTCATGGAGAGCGGCGATGCCTTGTTCAGATGTTCTTAACCAAGAAGCGGGATAATTTTCCCGTTCCGGGCATTTCTACCAGACCCGCAGGCGAAGACAAACAAAACTCGCTGGCGCGATCCAGGGATTTGCCGCTGACCGGAGCCAAAAGGCGACCCGACGGCGCCTTGATCATGATGAACGAACGGAAATCCCATGCGTGGCAGAGTATTGAAGTCCTGCGCCATTTTCGCGATCGGCCTGATGATGGCCGGTGCCGCCGCCGATCTTGCCGTGGCGCAGGCCGCCAAGGGGCCGAGCGGATTGCCGTTGCCGAGGTTCGTCACGCTGAAGTCGAAGCGGGTCAACCTGCGCATCGGTCCGAGCGCGGATTATGCCGTCTCATGGCTCTATCTCAAGCAGGGATTGCCGGTCGAGATCATCCAGGAATACGATAATTGGCGGCGCGTACGCGATTCCGACGGCACCGAGGGCTGGGTCAACCAGTCGCTGCTGTCGGGCCAGCGCTCGGCGCTCGCAGCCCCATGGATGAAGGGCAAGGGCAAGGCCGTCTTCGTCAACATGCGCCGCGACGCCCAGCCATCCGCCAGCGTCATCGCCAAGCTTCAACCCGGCGTGATGATGAGCGTTCGCGAATGCACCGGCGACTGGTGCATGGTCACCGCCGATGGCACGGAGGGCTGGGTTGCACAGTCCGAGATCTGGGGCGCCTATCCCGGCGAAGCCTTCAAGTAGAGAATTCCACAAAGCTCCGCGACATCAGCAACCGCGCAACTTTTCCGGCGCAATGATATATCCGGCATCGGAACGGGAGAGTGGCGGCCTTGGGTTATATGCTAGGCGTTTTCGGCGTTGCCATCGTTGTGTTCGCCTCGACCAATGTGGATGACATTTTCGTTCTTCTCGGCTTCTTTGCCGATCCGAAATTCCGGGCGAAGCAGGTCGTCATCGGCCAGTATCTCGGCATTGCCGTTCTCTATGCTGTCAGCGTTGTCGCCTCGTTCCTCGTGCTCGTCATTCCCGCCACCTATATCGGCCTACTCGGTTTCGCGCCGATCTTTTTCGGCCTCAGGAGATTATGGGAGCTCTGGAACGGCGTCGAAACAGGCGACAATCCGGAGGACCACGAGAAGGCTTCAGCGGGGCATAGCAATATCGTCGCCGTCACCCTGGTGACGATCGCCAATGGCGGCGACAACATCAGCATATATACGCCGCTCTTTGCCACCCGCTCCGCCTATGAGATCCTGGCCATCGGCTGCATCTTCGCGATCCTGACGGCGGCTTGGCTCGGCGCTGCCCATTCTCTGGTGAACCATCCGACGCTTGGCGCACCGATCAGACGCCACGGGCACAGGATCGTGCCGTTCGTCCTGATCGCCCTCGGCATCCTCATCCTCTATGAAGCGGGGACTGTAGGGCTCTTCCGAGGATAGGCACCCGGCCGGCCTTATAGGAAAAGCCGCCCGCAGCGGTCTGCTGAAGGCGGCTTCGACTATCTGAGAAAACGAAAAAGCTTTAGACAACGAGCCCCATCAAAGGAGCCCGAATTCCTTGGCGGCTTCCGACAGCGATCGCATCGGCCGCGGACCGATCTGCTCGATGACGATAGCTGCGGCGAGGTTGCCGAGCTTGCCGCAATCTTCGAGCGTACGGCCCTGAGTATAGCCGAACAGGAAACCGGCGGCGAAGAGATCACCGGCACCGGTCGTATCGACGCGCTCCTCGATCGGATGGGCATCGACCACATAACGTTCGGTGCCGCGCACGATGACGGCGCCGTCCTTGCCTGTCGTGACAGCTGCGATCTTGCAATCGGCTGAAATCAGCGTCAGCGCCGTGTCGAAATCCTCGGTCTCGTAAAGCGACAAAGCCTCATCGCGATTGGCGAAGACGATATCGACCGTGCCCGAACGCATCAGGTCCAAGAATTCGCCGCGATAGCGGCCGACACAGAAACTGTCGGACAAGGTCATCGACATTTCGCGGCCATTGGCGTGGGCGATGCGGGCGCATTCGCGAATCGCTTCCTTGGCGCGCGGCGGATCCCAGAGATAGCCTTCGAAATAGGTGACCTTGGCGTCGGCGACGACATCTTCCTCCACGTCTTCCGGGCCGAGCTCCACACAGGCGCCGAGATAGGTGTTCATGGAGCGCTCGCCGTCCTCGGTGACGAAGATCATCGAACGGGCGGTCGGCGGGAAGGTGCCTTTCGCCTTGGTCTCATAATGCACGCCCTGGGCGCGGATATCGTGAGCGAAGATCTCTCCGAGCTGATCCTCGGCGACCTTGCCGAAATAAGCGGCCCTGCCGCCGAAATTCGCCACGCCCGCGGCCGTATTGCCGGCGCTGCCGCCGGACGCCTCAAGCGCCGGGCCCATGCGGGAATAGAGAAGTTCCGCGCGCTCGGCATCGATGAGATTCATCGCGGCCTTGGTGATTTTGTTGTCGATCAGGAACTGATCGTTACAGCGGGCGATAATGTCGACGATGGCATTGCCAACGGTCAGTACATCGAAGCGAGTCATCAATAGGAGGGTCCCGGTATAGGTGATAGCCGGTATCCGGTATTATCGGTTTTTCCGAAGTTTGGAAGAAAAATCGGCACCGGGACAGTTAACTTGATTCCCATCAGTCATTCGACTGTCACTTTCCATGTGTAAATCCTTAACAAGCGGCTGGGATCGGAAGCTCACAAGGCCTCCAAGCCAGCCTGGGAAGGTATGATACCTTCCGCCTCCCCGGTACGCGGGCCGACCACGGATGAACTGGCGGCATGTGCACCGGGAGGACCGTCAGGCGGGACCGGATCGGCAAAAGCGGGTTTGATCCCGCTTTTTTGCTTTTGCGGCTTCTCACGATGGGCCAAGCTGCTACAACTTCCGGGTCAAATCCCTCGAGCTCACCCTTCACGGCCCTCGCCCGGCATGTCCGAAATCTTTACCGACGTCCTTCCGGTTTTCCTGCTGATTCTCGTCGGCTGGGTGATCGTGCGCACCGGTCTCTTGAAGGCCGAGGTCGGCGAGGCGATGAGCGAGTTCGTGTTCAAGATCGCCGTGCCGCTGCTGCTGTTCCAGACCATTGCGGAGGCGAATTTTCGCGGCGCCTCGCCGTTTCGATTGTGGATCGCCTATTTTTCCGGCGTTGCCATCACCTGGACTGCCGGCCATCTGGTGGCGACGCGGCTGTTCGGGCGGGATGCGCGCATCGGCGTACTGGCCGGCGTGTCCTCCGCCTTCGCCAACACGATCTTCATCGGCCTGCCGCTGGTGGGGCGCACGGTCGGGCCAGACGGCATCATGGCGATGTCGATCCTGATTGCCGTGCATCTGCCGACGATGATGATCGCCGGCACGCTGCTGATGGAGCAGGCCGAACGCAAGGAAAACGGCGGCGCCGGCCGCAGCATATGGAAGCTCCTCCGGCAGGTCGGCAGGAACCTTGTCCGCAATCCGCTGGTCATCGGGCTTCTCTGCGGCCTCGTCGTGCATATCGTCGGCATTCCCTTGCCGGCGACGCTTGGCACCGTCGTCGACAGCATCGCCAATATTGCCGGCCCGGCGGCGCTGATCTCGCTCGGCATGGCGCTGCGCCAATACGGGCTATCAGGCAATCTCGGCATCACCAGCGTCATGGCGGCTTTCAAGCTTTTCCTGCTGCCGGCCTGCGTGCTGGCGGCCGGCCACCTCCTCGGTCTCAGCCCGGAATGGCGGGCCGCACTCGTGCTCACAGCCGCAGTTCCAACAGGTGTGAACGCCTGGCTGATTGCCAATCGCTTCGGCGTCGGTCACAGTCTCGCAGCCTCGACGATTACGCTGACGACCGCGCTCGGCGCATTTTCGGTGTCGCTCTGGGCCTATATTCTCGGCTAGGCCGGCCCCAAGCCGCCAATGGCCGGGACGACATATCTCCGCATTCGGAGAAACAGGCAGGAAAATGGTCATATATTTGCGCATCGCAGCCTTGAAGACTGAAGCGCAGCAAAGGATGGCACATGAATATTGCAGCTCCACTCACCAATCCCGCTTCGGCCTATTCTCAGAAAGTCTTCGTACTCCAGGGAGGCGGCGCTCTCGGCTCCTATCAGGCGGGCGCCTTCGAAGCGCTCCGAGAACAGAATATCGAACCCGACTGGATCGCCGGCATCTCGATCGGCGCGATCAATGCCTCGATCATGGCCGGCAATGTGCCGGGAGAGCGGCTCAAGGCGCTGCGCTCCTTTTGGAACAAGGTCGGCATCCAGCTCCCGGTCGACGTGTTGATGGAACAGCAGCGCCAGAGCACCGCTTTCTATCGCACGGTCAGCAGCTGGTGGGTGTCGACCTTCGGCGTCCCCGGCTTCTTTTCGCCCTGGCAGATTCCATCCTGGTTCCAGGCGCCTGGTTCCAAGGGCGCGACCAGCATCTACGACACCGAGCCATTGCGGCAGACGCTGCTCGACCATGTCGATTTCGACCGAATCAATCACGGCCCGGTGCGGCTCAGCCTCGGTGCGGTCAATGTGCGCACCGGCAACTTCGCCTTTTTCGACAATAAGGACACCAAGATCACGCCGGAACACGTAATGGCGAGCGGCGCCCTGCCGCCGGGCTTTCCGGCGATCAAGATCGGCGGCGAGCAATACTGGGACGGCGGCCTGGTTTCGAACACGCCGCTGGGCTACGTGCTCAGCAACGGCGCGGGCGTCGATACCGTGGTGTTTCAGGTCGATCTCTTCAGCGCCGTCGGCAATCTGCCGCAGGATCTCGAAGAAGTCGAGGAGCGGCGCAAGGACATCACCTATTCGAGCCGCACCCGACTGAACACCGACCTCTTTCTGGAGCGCCACCGCCTGAGGCGCGCCATATCCGAACTTTATGCCCGCCTTCCCGATGAGGCCAAGGCCGACCCCGAAATCCAGAAGCTGCAGGTGCATAGCTGCGACTACAGCGTCACCATCATCCACCTGATCTATCGTAACAAGCAGTTCCGCTCACATTCCAAGGACTACGAGTTCTCAGCGCTTTCGATGCGCGAGCATTGGGACGCGGGCTTGCGCGACGGCCGCAAGGCATTGGCTCCGCAGGAATGGCGCGTGCCGCCCAAGGCCGAGGAAGGGCTGAAGGTCTATGATCTCGATCAGAGGACGCGCTCGCGCAAGCATGCCCTCTGAAAAACGGCACGAAGAAGCCCGGCTATTCTGACCGGGCTTTCGATTGCGGGTACTGGTGTCAATATCAGTTGGTCGCAGCAGCCGGCGCGGCGTTCGGATCCGGCAGCGGCACCTGCGTATCGGCAAGCGTGCGCAGATAGGCGATCACGTTGGCGCGATCCTCTTCCTTGGGCAGGCCGGCAAAGCCCATTGCCGTTCCCGCAACGAACTTCTTCGGAGCAGCGAGGAAGTGATAGAGATGATCGTAAGTCCACTTTTCCGAGCCGCCCTTGGAGAAGTCCTTCATGCCGGAGGAATAGGCAAAGCCCTCATGCTCGCCGACCGGGCGATCGACGATGCCCCAGAGATCCGGGCCGACCTTGTTCGGTCCGCCTTTTTCCCCGGAATGACAGGCTTGACACTTCTTGAAGATCGTTTCGCCGACCTTGGCATCAGCCTTCTGCAAGAGCTGGGCGATCGGCGTATCCGGCTTGGCGGCCGCGGCCTTGTCGCCTGCAGCCGGCTCCTCGGCCGCGACTATGGCGAAACCGGGCTTTTCCGGTGCCTCTGAATGGAAAATAAATCCTGACGCGAGCGACACGGACTTCAACACGAACAGCGTGGCCAAAAGTGCCCCGACTCCCATGTTCACGTAGGATGAATTCATCTGCTATGCTCCCCTCGCCACCAGCATCCTCTGCCGGCCCATCTTGAATTCGCGCGAAACCTATGTCTTTTGGCTGTTTCTTGCAACTCTGTAAACCGCCTCCACCATGAGACGTTTTGACACTTTTCCCGCGGGAATAGAAGGCCCAAGAATGACAGATTCAAATTTAGACAAGACCCTGGTCCTCATTCCCGCCCGCATGGCTTCCACTCGCCTACCGGGCAAGCCGCTCGCGGATATTTGCGGCCTGCCCATGATCGTACAGGTTGCCAAGCGTGCGCGCGAGGCGGCGATCGGTCGCATCGTCGTCGCCGTCGATCACGAGGATACCTATGCCGCCGTTGCCAATGCCGGCTTCGAAGTCGTCATGACGCGCAGGGATCATCAATCGGGCTCGGACCGCATCTATGAGGCGCTGCAGGTCGTCGATCCCGAAGGCCGCGCGGAGATCGTCGTCAATGTGCAAGGCGACCTGCCGACCATCGATCCCGAGACTATCCGTGCCTCGCTGCGCCCGCTGGAAGATCCCGCCGTCGACATCGCGACGCTGACCGTCGAGATCAAGGACGAGGAAGAAAAGACCCTGCCGAGCGTCGTCAAGGTCGTCGGCTCGCCGATTTCCGAAAATCGCCTGCGCGCGCTCTACTTCACGCGTGCAACAGCGCCCTACGGCAAAGGGCCGCTTTATCACCATATCGGCCTCTATGCTTACCGCCGCGCTGCACTCGCGAAATTCGTGAGCCTCGGCCCATCGACGCTGGAGCTGCGCGAATCACTGGAACAGCTGAGGGCGCTCGAGGCCGGTATGCGCATCGATGTCGAGATCGTTGACACGATCCCGCTCGGTGTCGATACTCCCGCGGACCTCGAAAAGGCCAGACGCATCCTCTCCGCCGCTTCTCTCTGACGGCATTCCCCCAAGGGCAGTCCCATGATTACCAAGACCAACAAGATCTCCTTCCAGGGCGAGTACGGCGCCAATTCCGATATGGCCAGCCGTGACATGTTCCCGACCATGGAACCGCTGCCCTGTCAGACCTTCGAGGATGCCCTCACCGCCATCGAGAACGGTGACGCCGATCTCGGCATGATCCCGATCGAGAACACGATTGCCGGCCGTGTCGCCGACATTCATCATCTGCTGCCGGAATCGCGCCTGCATATCGTCGGCGAATATTTCATGCCGATCCGCTTCCAGCTGATGGTGCTGCCTGGCGTGAAGAAGGAAGAAATCCGCACGGTCCACAGCCATATCCACGCGCTCGGCCAATGCCGCAACATCGTGCGCGCCAATGGCTGGAAACCGGTCATTGCCGGCGATACGGCGGGAGCCGCCAAGCTGATCAAGGAAACCGGCGACCGCAGCATGGCGGCGCTGGCGCCGCGGCTTGCGGCCGATCTCTATGGGCTGGAAATCATCGCCGAGAATGTCGAAGACACCGAAAACAACATGACGCGTTTCGTCATCCTGTCGCGTGATGAAGACTGGGCGGCACGCAGCTCGCCGGACGAAAAAATCGTCACCACTTTCGTCTTCAACGTCCGCAACATTCCCGCCGCGCTCTACAAGGCGCTCGGCGGCTTCGCCACCAACGGCATCAACATGACGAAGCTCGAAAGCTACCAGCTCGGCGGCCGTTTTGTCGCAACGCAGTTCTATGCGGATATCGAGGGTCATCCCGCCGATGCGCATGTGCGCCGCGCGCTGGAAGAACTGCGCTTCTTCTCGGAAAAAGTCCGCATCCTCGGCGTCTACAAGGGGCATCCGATGCGGGGCGATCTCTAAGTCCGGTCGTGTCGGAAGCCACCTCGTGGTTCGAGGCACCACCGTTTTCGCTGCGCTCCCACGGCAGTGCCCCTCACCATGAGGTGGAGTGCCTTCTGTGGCGGCACAAAAGATCAGTCCTCATGGTGAGGTGCGAAAGCACCCTGAGCCTGTCGAAGGGCTGCAGCCTCGAACCACGAGGGCGGATGGCGATACCGCTGCGCTTCCACCCGTCAGCTATTCCGCAGCCTTGGTAACGACCTCAATGCGATGGCCGTCCGGATCGATGACGAAGGCGGCAAAATAATTCGGGCCATAGTGAGGCCGAAGACCCGGTGCCCCATTGTCCACGCCGCCGTGAGCCAGCGCAGCCTCATAGAACGACGAAACGGCTTCGCGGCCTGGTGCGGCAAAGGCGAGATGAAAGCCGGAGCCGGGAGCTCGAGCGTCCTTGCCCCGCAATTTGATGGCGAACTTGTCGCCGCCGCCTGCTGGGCCATATCCGATCGCTTGGTCGGGGTTGCCTGGGTTTAGGTCTTCCCAAACCCGCACATAGCCAAGCGGTGCAAATGCCGCGTCATAGAATGCAGCGGCTTTCTCGATATCCGCGACACCGAATGAAATGTGATGCAGCAATTGCGCCTTCCCTAGCTCTCTGGGTTATCGATCAGTCTCTTCCGCGAATGCCGCAAGTCAACTCGAGTAATGGACGATTTGCCCCTCATCCGGCCTGTCGGCCACCTTCTCCCCGCGCGGGGAGAAGGGGATAGGTGCATCCACAGCCTTCCTTCCATCACAGCGCCCGGCGAGGGTTCGCTGTCGTCCCTCTCCCCGCGAGCGGGGAGAGGGCTAGGGTGAGGTGCAAGCCACACGCCTGGCAGCTTATTTATCCGGCTCACAAACCCGGAGCCGATGACCGTCGGGATCGAGGACGACGAAGGTCGGGCCGAAATCCATCGTCGTCAGTTCCTGCGCAATCGGCAGGCCACGCGTCTTCCAATCCTTGTAGTGCTTTTCGACGGCGCCTGCGCCTTCGACCATGAAGCCCAGTTCGCCGCGATTGCCGATGGCGGAGGGCTGCGGTTCGACGCTGCTGCGACGCCACAGGCCAAGGCTGAAGCCGTTGTTGAGCGAGAAAGCCACGAAATTCGGCGAGGCGAAGGCCGGCTCGTGACCGAGCAGGTCACGGTAGAACGGCGTGCTCTCGGCAGGATCCTTGACATAAAAGATGATGAGGTTGGGGTTGATCATCGGGATATTCCTTTGGTTTTAAGGGATATGAGGGCGAGCATATGCGGTCCGGCAAGCTGGGCGAAGCTTGCCGGCGGAAGGCGAGTTGAGCGTGTCGGAAGTCAGGCTGTGAGTCGGCGGTGCGGTTAGTGCATCCGCTCTTCCTCGCGGTAAGGGGCGCGTCCGTCCAGGAAGCCCAGATCGCGCTTCACGGAATTCGGCGTTTCCTCGATATCGAGGCGGTTCCAGCGACGGGTGAAATAGCCAAGCGCAATCTGCGAGAGGCGAGCCAGCGGTGCCGATATTGAAATATCATTGCCGGCTTCGACGCCACCGCGCTGCACTTGTTTCGTAGTGATGAAAACGTTGCTTGCCATGATCGGTCCTCCCATCCTGCTTGGATGGTGTCGATAATAGCCAAGCCTACTGACAGTTTCTGGCAGTAGTGTTGGGTGTCGAGGTCAGTTGTGGACGACGCCCTCCCGGGCGTGCCATTCCCTGGCCAAGGCGACGCGGCGGCGTGGATAGCGTGCCTCCAGAACCGCGAAATCGACGATACGGTCGGCGCGGAAATGACGAAAATCCTGGCGCAGTTCACACCAGGCCATGATGATGCGCGAATTGTCGAAATAGCCCAGCGCGAAGGGCCAGATGCGCCGGGTCGAAATGGAGCCGTTCACATCGCCATAGGTCAGCTGCACCATGCGTTCCGTGCGGATCGCCTTGCGCATGAGGGAAAGATCGGTCCTGTCCTCGGTAATGCGGCGCGTCGCGACGACCACCGCTGCCTGATCGACCTCGTCGCGCATCTCGGCCGGCAGCACCGCGGCGATCTTGGCAAGTGCATCCGCGCCCGCTGCCGCCAGTCGCGCGTCGGTAGCACGCGCCACCCACCGGGACCCCAGCACCAGCGCTTCGATCTCGTCCTGCGAAAACATCATCGGCGGCAGCATGAAGCCAGGCTTCAGAACATAGCCGATGCCCGGCTCGCCTTCGATCATTGCGCCCTGTGTCTGCAGGCTCGCGATATCGCGATAGAGCGTGCGCAGGCTGACGCCGGTTTCCTCCGCCAGAACAGCACCGCTGACGGGGCGGCGGTAGCGCCTAAGCGTCTGCAGCAGCGTCAACAAGCGTTCCGAGCGTGCCATGGCAGGCAAAGACCTATCGTTTCCATTCCACCCAGTCGCGCATCAGGCGATGGGCAATGGCCCCCTTGGGCGGGGACGTGTTGCCGGAGGCGGAGACTCGATCGAGCATGGCAAGCGTTTCTTCGGGCGTGAACCAGCGGCAGTCCTCGAGCTCGGCTTCGTCCATGTGAATCTCCGTCGACTTCGCCTCGGCATAGCAGCCGATCATCAGCGAGTGCGGCATCGGCCAGGGCTGTGACGCATGATAGCGCACGCGGCCGGTTTGGATGCCGGATTCCTCGTGCGTCTCGCGGCGCACGGCATTCTCGATTGTTTCGCCCGGCTCGACGAAACCGGCCAGACAGGAATACATGCCGGGCGCAAAATGGTGGCTGCGGCCGAGCAGGCAGCGATTCCGTTCCTCATCGACCGTCAGCATGATGACGACCGGGTCGGTGCGCGGGAAGATCACGTGTTCACAGGCCGTGCAGACCCGCTTGTAGCCGCCGATGCGGCTTTCCATGACGGAGCCGCACCGCCCGCAGAAGCGGTTGTCGCTGTTCCAGCGGATGAGGCTCATGCCCTGCGCCGCCTCGCCGAGGATTTCGCCCTCCAGCAAGAGGTCGCGCCAGAGCGAGCGCATGTCGGCCGGCTTGTACTGGCTCGCGAGCTCGTCGGCATTGATGCGTACCGGCACAGCCAGCCGCGGCTCGCCGGTCCTGCGGTAGCCGAGCAGCACGGCGGCCTCCCAATCCGGATCGAGTTCCTGCAACTCGTAGCGGGCAAACAGCGGATCGAGCACCTGGCCGTCGTGCTTCAAGACCAGCTGCTCCTTGGCGAAGGCCAGGATATGCGTGCCTTCCTTGGCCAGCGCCTGCTTGATCGATTCCTCGTCGCGATGCTCGGCATCCCGGTTAAGCTGATTTTCCGCAAAGGCGGTGAGACTGCTGGCTTCCGGATGGGGCGCATCCGAGGAAAAGATGGAATGGCTCATTGTGAAAGCGTGTCCCGCAACTTGGCTATGAAGCTGTTCATATCTTCGTCCGAATAGGGCTCCGCCTTGCCGTGACCCCAGATCGGGCCGGGCCAGTTTGCGTCCCCTTCGAACCGCGCAATCACATGAACATGAAGCTGACGGACGATATTTCCAAGAGCCCCGACGTTGATTTTTGTCGCCCCGGTCAGCGTCTTCAGGGCGCTCGCGACCTTCTCGGTCTCGAAAGTGAGCAAAATCTGGTCGAGCGGTGTCAACTCGAATATTTCCGATTTATCGGGCCGGCGGGGCACCAGCAGAAGCCACGGCCAACGGCTATCCTTCATCAGGCGCACGTCGCAAAGGCCTGTCATCACGACGGAAACGCTGTCATTCGCCAGTCTCTCGTCGAGAGCGAAGTCTTTCAAGGGGCATCCTCCATTGTTTTATCAAATGTTTAGCAGTTTTTTTTGACCTTGGCTTGCTTTTGATGGCGATATTGCCGATATGTGCATCCGGGAGGTTGGTGGTGGACGAGCCACTCGCCAACCGGGTCAGGTCCGGAAGGAAGCAGCCCTAACGAGCCCGGCACGGGTCATCGTGCCAGCCTCCCACCCTTTCCGAAAGCAAGACCCGGCTTTCTGCGGGCAACAGCAGGGCGATGAGCGACAGCGAGCGACAAGCAAAAGATGCCGCCTCGACCGGCACCGGTTACCGGGTGCTGGCCCGCAAGTACAGGCCCAAGGACTTCACAGATCTTATGGTCGGCCAGGAGCCGATGGTCCGCACGCTCACCAACGCGTTCGAGACCGGGCGCATCGCGCAGGCCTACATGCTGACCGGCGTGCGCGGCGTCGGCAAGACGACGACCGCCCGCATCCTTGCCCGTGCACTCAACTACAAGACATCGGACATCGATCGCCCAACGATCGATCTGCGCGAGCCAGGCGAGCATTGCCAGGCGATCATGGAAGGCCGGCATGTCGATGTCATCGAGATGGACGCCGCCTCCCATACGGGTATCGACGACATCCGTGAGATCATCGAGCAGGTGCGCTACCGGCCGGTATCGGCGCGCTACAAGGTCTACATCATCGACGAAGTGCACATGCTGTCGACGGCCGCCTTCAACGGCCTGTTGAAGACGCTGGAAGAACCCCCCGAGCATGTGAAATTCATCTTCGCCACGACAGAAATCCGCAAGGTGCCGATCACGGTCCTGTCGCGCTGCCAGCGCTTCGACCTGCGCCGCATCAGCGCGTCCGATCTTGTGGGACTGTTCACCACCATCGCCGGCAAGGAAGGCATCGAGGTGGAGCCGGAAGCGCTCGCCATGATCGCCCGGGCCGCCGAAGGCTCGGCGCGCGACGGTCTGTCGCTGCTCGACCAGGCGATCGCCCACGGCAGCGGTTTTGTTGCAGCCGATGCCGTGCGCTCGATGCTGGGACTTGCCGATCGCGCCCGCATCGTCGATCTCTTCGGCCACATCGTCAAAGGCGATGTTTCGTCCGCCTTGGCTGAGTTCAACAGCCAGTATGAGGCCGGCGCCAACCCCGTCGTCGTGCTGACCGACCTTGCCGATTTCACCCATCTCGTCACCCGCCTGAAATATGTGCCCGATGCCGCCGACGACCCGTCGCTGAGCGAAGTCGAGCGCATAAAAGCCTTGGAGTTTGCGCAGGGCGTGGCGGTGACGGCACTGTCGCGCATCTGGCAGATGCTTCTGAAGGGCATAGCCGAGACCGAGAACGCGTCGCGGACTGCCGGTGCTGCCGAAATGGTATTGATCCGGCTGGCGCATGCCGCGCATCTGCCCGCACCGGAAGATGCCGCGCGCAGGCTTGTGGAATTTTCTGATGGCAATGGCGGTGCTCGCCCACCGTCGGCATCCCCCATCGGCAGCGGCGGAGGGACACCGGTTTCCTACCAGGGCACTGCCATGGCGAGAGCCGTCGAAACACCAGCGCCACGACCCGCGCCCTCGGCGCCGGTCGCCATGTTGCGTTCGGTGCCGAATACGCAGCCGGATTCGCAACCCGTGGGACGTATTGAGCCGAGGCCGACCGAAGCGCCAAAGCCGCTCGTGCCGATCAATTCGATGGCCGATATCGCCGAGCTTGCCGGCCAGAAGCGCGATCCGAAGCTGAAGGTGCTGGTGCGCACCTTCGTGCGCCCCGTACGGCTGGAGCCGGGCCGGCTCGACGTCAGCCTGACATCAGGCGCTCCCGGCACACTGCTGAACGAGCTTGCCGTCAAGCTGAAGGAATGGACCGGCATCCACTGGATTGTCAGTCTCAGCCGCGACGAAGGCGAGCCGACGCTGGTGGAAGCCGAAGCGAACGCGCAGAAGCAGCGGGTCGCCGATGCGCGGCAGGACCCGGATGTCGCGGCCATCCTGTCGCAGTTTCCCGGTGCAAAGATCATCGACGTACGCGTGCGGGCACCGGAGACGGAAGAAGAGGAGGAGCAGACAACCGCTCCAGCCATCGCAGAATCCGTCGACGGGGATATTCTGCCGGGCGACGACATAGAATTCTAGGAGTAGGATGAACGGCAGCGGAACCGCATGGGCTCGACGCCTGGAGCGGCCTTCGCATCCCATCCTAGCTAACTACGCTGACGATACGCAAAAGAAGGACCAATGACGATGCGTGACATCATGGGCATGATGGGCAAAGTGAAGGAAATGCAGGCCAAGATGGAGAAGATGCAGTCGGAAATCGCCGACATTCGCGTCGAAGGCAAGGCCGGCGGCGGCCTCGTCACCGTCACCGTCAACGGCAAGAGTCAGATGCTGGGCATCAAGATCGATCCGTCGCTCTTCAAGGAAGACGATGTCGAGATCCTCGAAGACCTGATCGTCGCCGCCAACAAGGATGCCCAGGAAAAGGCCGAGGCGATCGCCGCCGACAAGACCCGCGAGCTGACCGCCGGCCTGCCGATCCCGCCCGGTTTCAAGCTGCCTTTCTAAGATCGGCGCCCAAAGGCTCCCTCACCGGGCGATCGTCTTGCGGATCAATTCGCGGCCGATCGGCTTTACCGGTTCGTTCCGCAGCACCAGCGACGTCGTCACCGCGCCATGGCGGGCGATGGAATCGACGATGGTTTCAAGGTTGGCGGCTGTCGGCACGAGGACCTTGAGCAAGAAACAATCCTCCCCCGTCAATCTGAGAACTTCGATGATCTCGGGCATTTCCGAAAACTGCTTCAGGCATGGACGGATATGCTCATGCGAGGTGCGAAGCCGGATGACCGCCATCATGCCGAGCCCGACCGTAGCGGGATCGACGACGGCACGATAGCCTGCGATCACACCTCGCTCTTCCAGCCGCTTCAACCGCTCCGATGCCGCCGGCTGCGAAAGGCCGACGCGGCGACCGAGTTCCGATACCGAGATCCTTCCATCCCGCTGCAGGATCTCGATCATCGACATGTCAGTCGGGTCCAACTCCTTCTCGGCGCTTTCCATTTTCCACCTTTAATTCATCGGTTGGAGAAGATTTTATCCAATGGATTGCAATGTCAATTGCTTGAGCGACGTGTCAGTTTTTCTCCACCAGATAGCGAGAGAGGACAGAGATGAGCGATATCATCATGCTGCCGGGGCTTGGTGGCTCCGACGGAGATCATTGGCAGACCTTGTGGGAGCGGCAGGATCCGCACATACGGCGATTCCAGCCATCGAGCTGGGACAGACCGATCCTCACAGGCTGGATCGAAGCGCTCGAACGGGAGATCGCCCGCTCGAAAACGCCGCCGATCCTGATCGCTCATAGTCTTGCCTGCCAGCTGATCGCGCATTGGGCACCCGTCCAGAAAACGCCGATCCTTGGTGCCTTCCTTGTCGCGCCACCCGATCCGACCGGTGAGGTCTATCTGACTGGGGCCGGCAGTTTCGCCAATCCGCCGCGGCAACGGCTGCCGTTTCCGTCCATGCTCGTCACCAGCACCGACGATCCTTACGGCCCCTACGATTATTCCCGGGATAGCGCCGAAATCTGGGGCAGCGAGTTTGTGAGTGTGGGGCCACTCGGTCATATCAATTCAGCATCCGGGCTGAGCGATTGGCCTGAGGGCAAGGCACTCTTCGAGCGATTTCGCGCGCAACTCGGCTGAGGAGGACATCAGGAATTTGGAAAACGGCAGCCAGGGTGCTATTTCTGGGTGTCTTCCATATGCCTTCTGGCCTACCCGATCAGAGAGAATGCGATGAGCCTGTCGATGCTGCTTGTTTTTGCTGGTGCACTGTTCATCGCCGCCGGATCGCCGGGGCCGAACATCGCAGCACTCGTAGCACGCGTGCTCACCAAGGGCGCCCGCAATGTGTTGCCCTTTCTCTCCGCCATGTGGCTGGGCGAAGCGATCTGGCTGACCTGCGCCGTTGCGGGCCTTGCGACCATCGCCGAAACCTTCCACTGGGCCTTCGTGGTGATCAAATGGCTTGGCGTCGCCTATCTTCTCTATCTCGCCTGGAAAATGTGGTTTGCGGCCTCGGACACGGCAGAGGAACAGCTGCCGGACGAACCATCAGCCGCGCGGCTTTTCCTCGCCGGCTTCACGGTGACCATGGGCAACCCGAAGATCATGGTGTTCTACGTGGCGCTGCTGCCCTCGATCATCGATCTTCATGCCGTCACCCTTTCCGGCTGGGCCGAGCTCGTGGCGACGATGTTCGTGGTGCTTGTTGTCATCGATCTTTCCTGGGCAATGCTTGCGGCAAAGGCGAGGACGTTCCTGAAGAGCCGCCGCGCCGTCCGCATCGCCAATCGCGCCAGTGCCGGCACCATGGCGGGTGCTGCCGTGGCGATCGCCATGCGGTGAGCCTAGAGATTACCGGCGTCGCCCTCGAGCATGGCTCTCAGCTTGTAGTGAATGGGCGCTGCCAGATAACGCGCTCGATCCTGCGGCGATAGTTGCCTGCCGAAAGTCGCCATCATTTCCGGCATGGTGACGGGGCTGCCTGCATAGGGAACGTAGGTCACGACGGCGCCCGCTGCTACGGTGCCGCCTTGGACGACACGACAGTAGATGCCGGGGCGCCCCGCACGCGTATAGCGTCTCACGAATTTGGGATCACCCATCTTGGTGGCGAAGGTCGCGCAGGGAATACGGGCCGAGGTGGCCTCCAGAACAAGATTGCCGGCTATGAATCTATCGCCGACGGCGACTGCGCAATTGTCGAGCCCTTCGATGACGAGATTTTCGCCGAACGTGCCGGGCTCCAGAGGGCGCCCGAGTTCTTTCGCCCACCAATCCAGCGTCAACGATCCCTCGACATAGACGGCCTGGTCGCGGCCGCCGTGATGCTCGCGATTGCAGATCGCATCGCCGATCAGACCTTCCTCGTCGATCATGACGCCGCCGCTCACGGCATGCTTGTTGATGCCGGTCCTGCTTTTCCTGCCGGGCAGCGTTTCGGCGGCGCCGACGCAAATGGCCAGAATTTTCATCGGCCAATCATCCCTTCCGTGATTCCGTTCCTTGAGCTTATGGGCTAAAAGCCTCCCATGGCAAAGCGAGTCACCGGCCCCGAAATCGAAAAACTCATCCAGCTTCTGGCGAAAGTGCCGGGGCTTGGGCCTCGCTCGGCGCGGCGCGCGGCTCTGCACCTGATCAAGAAGAAGGACCAGCTGCTCGGGCCGCTTTCCCACGCCATGGGCGAAGCCTATGACAAGGTGAAGATCTGCTCCCGCTGCGGCAATGTCGATACCGTCGATCCCTGCACCGTGTGCACCGACGACCACCGCGACCAGTCCGTCATCATCGTCGTCGAGGATGTGTCCGATCTCTGGGCGCTGGAGCGGGCCGGCGCAATGAATGCCGCCTACCATGTGCTCGGCGGCGTGCTGTCGCCGCTCGATGGCGTCGGCCCCGACGATCTCAATATTCGTGGACTGATCGCGCGGGTCGCCGAAGGCGGCGTCCGCGAGATCATCATCGCCGTCAACGCCACGGTGGAAGGCCAAACCACAGCACACTATATAACCGACCAGCTTGCCGGTCTTGAGATCAAGATCACCCGGCTGGCCCATGGGGTGCCGGTAGGAGGCGAGCTCGATTATCTCGACGAAGGCACGCTGACGGCGGCGCTGCGGGCGCGGACGGCGATTTGAGGAGAGGCAGAGCATGAGGAGAGTGCGCACCCCCCTCTGTCACTTCGTGACATCTCCCCGACAGGGGTGGAGATTGGTAACCCGGAGCTCTGTCTTCACCAAACAATCAGCTGCTGCATCTGCAGAAACTTCGGACCGTCGATATGGCATGAAGCGCGCCGCCCACGATCTCCCCCCTTGTGGAGGAGATGTCCCGAAAGGGACAGAGGGGGGTATCGCGCGACATATTCTGCGGCTGCTCATCCTCCTCCTGACCATCCTTCCCCTGCCCGCGTTTGCCGCCTCGAAGGCCGATGTCGAAGCGCAGTTCCAGAGCTGGCTGCAGAAGGATCTCTGGCCCCAGGCGCAAAAGGACGGGATATCCGAAAAGACCTTCCGCGCCGCCTTTGCCGGTATCACGCTGAACTGGGACCTGCCGGATCTCGTACCCCCGGGCTTTCCAAAGCCCCAGGAGCAGAAGCAGACGCAGGCCGAATTCTCCTCGCCCGCTCCGTATTTCAACGAGGCGCGGCTGCAAAAGCTGGCAGCGACCGGACGGAGCCTCGCTTCGCAATATGGCCCGGTGCTGCAGCGGATCGAGAAGACCTACGGGGTGCCGGGGCCGATCCTGCTGGCCATCTGGGGCCGCGAGACCGGCTTCGGGGCCGCGAAGCTGCCGAATTCGGCGATCCAGGTGCTGGCGACCAAAGCCTTCATGTCGACCCGCAAGGACATGTTCCGCACCGAGCTTATCGCGGCATTGCACATCCTCGACCATGGCGACGTCACGCCCAATCAGTTCATGGGGTCCTGGGCAGGCGCGCTTGGCCAGCCGCAATTCATGCCCACCAGCTACCTGAAATATGCTGTCGATTTCGACGGCGACGGCCACCGCAACATCTGGACCTCGGTGCCGGATACACTGGCATCCATAGCCAACTATCTGGTCCAGAAGGGCTGGCAGCGCGGCCGCAGCTGGGGCTACGAGGTCGCCATCCCGCAGGCTGTTTCCTGTGCCCAGGAAGGGCCTGATCTCGCCAAGCCGATCTCGCACTGGGCATCGCTCGGCATCACCAGGATTTCCGGCAAAGCCTTTCCATCAGACGAATTGCGCGCCAGCGGCATGATGCTGGTGCCGGCCGGCCGCGACGGACCTGAGTTCATCGTCACGCCGAATTTCTACGTCATCAAGGAATACAACAACTCCGACCTCTACGGCATTTACATCGGCAACCTTGCCGACCGGATTGCCGCCGGCAGCGGCGCCTTCCAGGGCCAATGGGGCGATGTCGGCAAGATGCTACGCTCCGATGTCGCCGGCATGCAGAAGACTTTGGAGCGCAAGGGCTACGACGTCGGCGGCACGGATGGCCTGCCCGGCTACAAGACGAGACGGTCGATAGGCCAATGGCAGGAAAAGAGCGGCATGAAGCCCACCTGCTATCCCGACAGTTCGATGCTCGGCGTACTGAAATAGGCAGCCGAGCAGGTTTCGGCGCGAAAGCCTTGCAATTTGCCGGAAACGGGCTTATATCCGCATTCAAATTCTTGATCGTGTGATGAAGAGTGGGCCGCAAGGACCCGCTCTTTTTTATTAGCTCGATCTCCCAAATGCAGTAGCCTGCAGGAGTGAACGCTTGTCGGAAGTGACAAACGCAGACAATACCAATGAACCGCGCCTGATCGTCGAAACCGGCCTTGACCAGCGCGTCGCCGCCATCATCGAGCCCGTGATCGTCGGCATGGGCTTCCGCCTGGTGCGTGTGCGCCTCCTGAACCAGAACGGCCTGACTTTGCAGGTGATGGCCGAGCGCAACGACGGCACCATGACCGTTCAGGATTGCGAAGAAGTCTCGACGGCGATTTCGCCGGTGCTTGATGTGGAAGATCCCGTCGATAAGGCGTATCATCTGGAAGTGTCTTCGCCCGGCATCGACCGGCCGATGGTGCGCAAGTCGGATTTCCGCCGCTGGATCGGCCATATCGTCAAGTGCGAGACCTCGATCCTGGTTGATAATCGCAAGCGCTTTCGCGGCAAGATCGCCGACGTCAACGACGATGGTTTCACGATCGAACGCGATCAGGTTGCCTATGGCGAGGAACCGAAGGTGACCATTCCGTTCAGCACGCTGGCCGAGGCCAAGCTGATCCTGACGGACGATCTCATCCGCGACGCGCTGCGCGCCGACAAGCTGGCGAAAGCCGAGGCAGCGAACCAGAACGAAGCGGACGACGAAGAAGAATAATCGATCAACGAACCGCCTGACGGAACGGGAACCCAAGGGCAGGAAGACGGAGACTAAAAACAATGGCAGTCAGTGCGAACCGGCTAGAACTTCTGCAGATCGCAGATGCAGTGGCGCGCGAAAAGGTCATCGACCGCGAGATCGTGCTTGCCGCAATGGCAGACGCGATCCAGAAGGCCGCGCGCTCGCGTTACGGCTCGGAGTCGAACATCCGCGCCGACATCAACCCGAAGACCGGCGAAATCCGGCTGCAGCGCCTGCTCGAAGTCGTCGAGAAGGCCGAGGACTATTCCACGCAGATCCCGCTGGAACTGGCCCGCGACCGCAACCCGGATGCAGCTCTTGGCGATTTCATCGCCGATCCGCTGCCGCCGATGGATTTCGGCCGCATCGCCGCCCAGTCGGCCAAGCAGGTCATCGTGCAGAAGGTGCGCGAAGCCGAGCGTGACCGCCAGTTCGACGAATTCAAGGATCGCGTCGGCGAAATCGTCAACGGTACGGTCAAGCGCGTCGAATACGGCAACGTCATCGTCGACCTCGGCCGTGGCGAAGGCATCATCCGCCGCGACGAGATGATCCCGCGCGAGAACTTCCGCTACGGCGACCGCGTCCGCGCCTATGTCTACGACGTTCGCCGCGAGCAGCGCGGTCCGCAGATTTTCCTGTCGCGCACGCATCCGCAGTTCATGGTCAAGCTCTTCACCATGGAAGTGCCTGAAATCTACGACGGCATCATCCAGGTGAAATCGGTTGCCCGCGATCCGGGCTCGCGCGCCAAGATCGCCGTTATTTCGAACGACTCGTCGATCGATCCGGTCGGCGCCTGCGTCGGTATGCGCGGTTCGCGCGTCCAGGCCGTCGTCGGCGAGCTGCAGGGCGAAAAGATCGACATCATTCCGTGGTCCAACGAGCCGGCGAACTTCGTCGTCAATGCGTTGCAGCCGGCTGAAGTCTCCAAGGTCGTTCTCGATGAGGACGCCGAGCGCATCGAAGTCGTGGTTCCGGACGAACAGCTGTCGCTGGCGATTGGCCGCCGCGGCCAGAACGTTCGCCTTGCTTCGCAGCTGACCGGCTGGGACATCGACATCATGACGGAAGCCGAGGAATCGGAACGCCGTCAGAAGGAATTCAACGAGCGTACCAACCTGTTCATGGACGCGCTCGATGTCGACGAGATGGTCGGCCAGGTTCTGGCTTCCGAAGGCTTTGCCGCCGTCGAGGAGCTGGCTTATGTCGAACTCGACGAAATCGCCTCCATCGACGGTTTCGACGAAGAAACCGCCCAAGAAATCCAGCAGCGCGCCCGCGAATATCTGGAGCGCCTGGAAGCCGAAATGGACGAGAAGCGCAAAGCACTCGGCGTATCCGACGAGCTGCGCCAGATCAACGGTATGACCGCGCAGATGATGGTCGCCCTCGGTGAGGACGGCATCAAGACGATCGAGGACTTCGCCGGCTGCGCCGCCGACGACCTCGTCGGCTGGAGCGAACGCAAGAACGGCGAGACGAAGAAGTTCGAAGGCCTGTTCTCCAAGCTCGAAGTCTCGCGTGTCGAGGCGGAGCAGATGATCGTGCAGGCTCGTCTGTCGGCTGGCTGGATCACCGAAGCCGATCTCGCCACTGAGACCGAAGAGGTCGCGGAGGATGAAGCCGAGCAAGAAGCATGACGATCACCGAGAGGCCGAGCGCACCGCCTGAAGACGAAGATCTCGGGGGTGACGGCGCAAACGGCCGCACGTGCATCGTAACACGCGAAAGCGGATCGCCCGACGAGTTGATCCGCTTCGTAGCCGCTCCTGACGGGACCGTTGTTCCCGATCTGAAGCGGCAGCTGCCGGGACGCGGCTGCTGGGTCAAGCTTGACCGGGCACTCGTGGACAAGGCGGTAGCGAAGAAATTGTTTTCTCGCGCCTTGAAGGCGGAGGTGACGGCACCGAGCGATCTCGGCGCCATCGTCGACCGCCTTCTTGTGGCGCAGCTTGCCGGGATGATGCACATGGCGCGCAAAGCGAGCCAGTTCGTCAATGGCTCGTCAAAGGTCGATGGCTCCGTTCGCAACGGTTCGGCACTCGCCGTGTTCCATGCGATCGATGCCGCCGCCGACGGCGTCCGCAAGATCGACCAGGCACGAAAGGCCTGGCATCTCGGCATGGAGACCGAAAAGGAAATACCGTCATTCCGTGTCTTCACGGAGGCGGAAATGGAAGAACTGATGGGCCAGAATGCTTTTATCCATGCCGCAGCGCTTGCAGGGCGGGCGGGTGAAGGTGTAGTGAAGCGCGCAAACCTGCTCGAACGGTACCGCAACGGCGGTCAGTCCCGGGCAACGGGCGGCGCTGGCCGGCGAAAACAATGACGCGGTCACCGGCCTATGCCGGACGCCTCATTAAGGTACATGCATTGAACGACAGGGTCTGACGGACGTTTCCGAGCCCTGTCCGAAGGAACAGGAACGGAATGACCGACAATCAAGACGACAAGACGCTGAGTGTTTCGGGTAAGAAGACCCTCACCCTGAAGCCTTCAGGCGTAAACCAGGGCACCGTGCGCCAGGACATGGGCCGCGGTCGCACCAAGGCGGTCGTGGTTGAGACCCGCAAGCGCCGCCCCCTACGCCCCGAAGACGAAAAGCCGATCGCGGCTTCGACGACGGCTGCCGCAACGCCATCCGTGACGCGCGTCGCGGAACCGACGCCGCAGCCGCCGCGCCCGCCGCAGCCCGCTCCGCGCATTCATCAGCCCGGTGGCCAGCAACAGCGGCCGGGACAGCCCAACCAGAGCTATCAGCAGCGGCCGCAGCAGGAACGCTCGTCGCGACCGGTGGTTCTGAACCATCTGTCTGCCGATGAAATGGACGCGCGCCGTCGCGCACTCGCCGACGCCCAGGCCCGCGATGCCGCGGACGCCGTCCGCCGTGCCGAGGAAGAAGCGCGCCGCGCCGAAGAGGAAGCCGCCCGTCGCATCGTGGAGCAGGCCGAAGCCGCCCGCCGCGCCGAAGAAGAGGCTGCCCGTGCCGTAGAGGCAAAGGTCGAAACGCCCGCACCGGTGGAAGCACCGAAGCCGGACGTGCAGCCGGCCGCGGCCCCTGTCGTTGCTCGTCGCCCGGATGCGGCTCCGCAGCCGGCGCGCCCCGGCGCCCTGCCCGTCGAAGCACCGGCCAACCGTCGTCGGGTCAATGAAGAAGAAACCGATCGCGGCCCGCCGCGTGGTGGCCCTCCGGCGCGCGGCAAGGTCACGCGCCCCGAGCCGGCAAAGCCGGTCACTACGCGTCCGAAGACCGACGAAGAACGTCGTCGCGGCAAGCTGACGGTAACGACGGCTAATGTCGACGAAGACGGCAGTGCTCGCGGCCGCTCGCTTTCGGCCATGCGCCGCCGCCAGGAAAAGTTCCGCCGCAGCCAGATGCAGGAAACGCGCGAAAAGATTTCGCGTGAAGTCGTGCTGCCGGAAACCATCACCATCCAGGAGCTGTCGCAGCGCATGTCCGAACGCGCCGTCGACGTCATCAAGTTCCTGATGAAGGAAGGCCAGATGCTGAAGCCGGGTGACGTCATCGACGCCGATCTGGCCGAGCTGATCGCCAACGAATTCGGCCATACGGTCAAGCGCGTTTCAGAGTCCGACGTCGAACACGGCATCTTCAACGTTGCCGACGAAGACGGCGAACTGGTTTCCCGTCCGCCTGTCGTCACCATCATGGGTCACGTCGACCACGGCAAGACCTCGCTGCTCGACGCCATCCGCCACGCCAACGTGGTGGCCGGCGAAGCTGGCGGCATCACCCAGCATATCGGTGCCTATCAGGTCGAGCAGAACGGCCAGAAGATTACCTTCATCGATACCCCTGGCCACGCCGCCTTCACGGCAATGCGTGCTCGCGGTGCCCAAGCGACCGACATCGCTATCCTGGTCGTTGCGGCCGACGATAGCGTGATGCCGCAGACGATCGAATCGATCAACCACGCCAAGGCGGCGGGTGTTCCGATCATCGTGGCGATCAACAAGATCGACAAGCACGAAGCCAACCCGCAGAAGGTTCGCACCGAACTGCTGCAGCATGAAGTCTTCGTCGAATCCATGGGCGGTGAAGTGCTCGACGTGGAAGTCTCCGCGAAGAACCGCACCAACCTCGACAAGCTGCTGGAAGCCGTGCTGCTGCAGGCGGAAATCCTTGATCTCAAGGCCAATCCGAACCGCACGGCCGAAGGCACGGTCATCGAAGCCCAGCTCGATCGCGGCCGCGGCTCCGTTGCGACGGTGCTCATCCAGAAGGGCACGTTGCGCCCCGGCCAGATCGTCGTTGCCGGCGATCAGTGGGGTCGCGTACGCGCGCTGGTCAACGACAAGGGTGAACATGTGAAGGAGGCCGGCCCGGCCATGCCGGTCGAAGTACTCGGTCTTTCCGGGGCACCGCAGGCCGGCGACAAGTTCGCTGTCGTCGAAAACGAAAGCCGCGCCCGCGAAATCTCGGAATACCGTCAGCGTCTCACCCGCGATAAGGCGGCTGCCCGCCAGTCGGTCCAGCGCGGTTCGCTGGAACAGATGATGATGACGCTGCAGGCCACGGGCACCAAGGAGTTCCCGCTGGTCATCAAGGGCGACGTGCAGGGCTCGATCGAAGCCATTGCCGGCGCGCTGGACAAGCTCGGCACCGACGAGGTTCGCGCCCGCATCGTCCATTCGGGCGTCGGCGGCGTGACCGAATCCGATATTTCGCTGGCCGGAGCTTCCGACGCGGCGATCATCGGCTTCAACGTCCGCGCCAACTCGCAGGCTCGCACGCTCGCAGAGCGCGAAGGCATCGAAATCCGCTACTACAACATCATCTACGATCTGGTGGATGACGTGAAGGCGGCGATGTCGGGCCTCTTGTCTCCGGAGCGCCGCGAAACCTTCCTCGGCAATGCAGAGATCCTCGAGGTGTTCAACATCACGAAGGTCGGCAAGGTCGCGGGTTGCCGCGTCACCGAAGGCAAGGTCGAACGTGGCGTCGGCGTCCGCCTGGTGCGCGACAACGTCGTCATCCACGAGGGCAAGCTCAAGACGCTCAAGCGCTTCAAGGACGAAGTCTCCGAAGTCAACGTCGGCCAGGAATGCGGCATGGCCTTCGAAAACTACGAAGACATCCGCGCGGGCGATACGATCGAATGCTTCCGCGTCGAGCACATCACGCGCACGCTGTAAGCGGCCTTCCTATTGGCTGGATATCAAAACCGCCGGTTATCGCCGGCGGTTTTTTATTGGGTTCGAAGAGGCTGGAGAAAGGCGCGCCGCTCATGACGACAACGTCTGAAGACAACGATCGGATCGTCGTTTCCTACGTTCGTCAACCGGACGAGCATATCGCGGTCATGCGACAGGCGGGACGCCGTCTCGCGGTACGCCGCACCCCGAATGCTTACGACAGATGGGGCCCAGGATGCCGCATTCCAGCGGATTCTGGGCTTCTGGAAGGCAGAACAAGCCATCCAGCCTTGACCTTTGCGCCGGATCGAGTCATGTGACCCGCTTTATAGCGTCCAAGGGACGCTGCTAACGGAAAAACCATGACCAGACCAACTTCTTCCGCGCCCTCGCAGCGTATGCTTCGCGTCGGCGAACAAGTGCGCGCCGCGATCACGCAGGTCCTGCAGCGCGGCGAAGTGCGCGACGACCTGATCGAGCGCACCGTGATCTCCATTTCCGAAGTGCGCATGTCACCGGACCTGAAGATCGCCACCGCCTATGTGACGCCGCTCGGCGTCGCCGACCACGACATCGTCATCGACACGCTCAATCGTCATTCGAAATACATCCGCGGCCGTCTCGGGCCGCTGCTCCGGCAGATGAAATACATGCCGGAAGTCCGCTTCCGCGACGATACCAGCTTCGACAACTACAAGAAGATCGATGCGCTGCTGCGCTCGCCGGAGGTCCAGCGCGATCTCAATGACGGCGATGCTGACACCGATACCGACAAAAACCGATAACAGAGACAGAGAATGTCCAAACCACGCAAGCCCAAGGGCCGCCCGATTTCGGGCTGGCTCATCCTCGACAAGCCGGTGGATTTCGGCTCGACCGAGGCCGTTTCCAAGATCAAGTGGCTTTTCAAGGCGCAGAAGGCGGGCCATGCCGGCACGCTCGATCCGCTTGCCTCCGGCATGCTGCCGATCGCGCTTGGCGACGCGACCAAGACGGTCCCCTACGTCATGGACGGCCGCAAGATCTATGAATTCACCGTCACCTGGGGCGAAGAGCGCGCCACGGACGATCTCGAAGGCGAGGTGACGCAGACGTCAGACAGGCGCCCGGGCGAAGAAGACATCCGCGCGCTGCTGCCGCAATACACCGGTGTCGTCAACCAGATCCCGCCGCAGTTCTCGGCCATCAAGATTGCCGGCGAACGCGCCTACGACCTCGCCCGCGACGGCGAGACGGTCGAGATCCCCTCGCGCGAAGTGGAGATCTTCCGCCTGACGCTGCTTGCCTGCCCAGATGCCAATACGGCGCATTTCGAGGTGGAGTGCGGCAAGGGCACCTATGTCCGGGCGCTTGCCCGCGATTTCGGCCGCGATCTCGGCTGCTACGGCCATATTTCCAGCCTGCGCCGCAGTTTCGTCGCCCCCTTTGCGGAGGAGGCGATGGTGCCGCTCGCCAATCTGGTGGCGCTCGAAGCAATCGAGGATGCCGACGAGCGGCTGGCGGCCCTCGACGCGCTGCTGATCGACACGGCCGAAGCCCTGTCGTCGCTGCCGCACCTCGTCATCAACGACGATCAGGCGCACCGTTTGAAGATGGGCAATCCTATTCTGGTCCGCGGCCGCGATGCGCCGGTCGCCGAAACGGAGGCCTATGCCACCGCGCGCGGCAAGCTGATCGCCATCGGCGAGATCGGTGAGGGGGAATTCCGACCGAAGCGGGTGTTCGTGTAAGCGCCGCCTTCTCCCGGCCGGGAGAAGGAAAAATCGCGGCTCTTCCCTTTGCATGTCAAATGGTCTATAGGCAGCGCCAGCATCGGGCATGCCTGATTGCATTCGCGGCCAATGCTGGACGACATCCCGGCTTTTGGCGACTTTAATTTCCTCTCATAGAAAGGACTATCCGATGTCGATCACTGCTGAGCGCAAGGCTGCGCTGATCAAGGAATATGCGACCGTCGAAGGCGACACCGGTTCTCCGGAAGTCCAGGTTGCTATCCTGACCGAGCGCATCAACAATCTCACAGGCCACTTCAAGGACCACAAGAAGGACAACCACTCCCGTCGTGGACTCTTGACGATGGTTTCCAGCCGGCGCTCGCTTCTTGACTATCTCAAGAAGAAGGACGAAGGCCGTTATACCAAGCTGATCACCAGCCTCGGTATCCGTCGCTAATCGAATTTCCGGCGGGCGTTCTCCTGAACGTCCGCCGGATGCTTATGAAGGGTATGAACCCTTGAGACGAGTTTCCCTAGCGCCTTGTGTTTGCGCGATGTGAAACCGCCGGCAGGCCGGATGGGCCGGTCCTGCCAACAACAACCGTTGACCTGTCATGGGGCAGGATTGCCGGATGCTTTCAGCCGAGGCTTCGCGCTTCGGCCGATCTTCGAAAGCCTCTCGTTGTCTTGCCCGTGATGCGTCACATTTCGTGCGGTCGAAGATGCACCTTGCCGAACTCATTGGCGACGGCGCCTTTTCCCGCACAATGCAAGGACAAGATATGTTCGATATCCATACCGTCGAAATCGAGTGGGCCGGTCGCCCGCTGAAGCTCGAAACCGGCAAGATCGCCCGCCAGGCCGATGGCGCTGTCATGGCAACCTACGGCGAGACCGTGGTACTTGCCACCGTCGTTTCCGCCAAGTCGCCGAAGCCAGGCCAGGATTTCTTCCCGCTCACCGTCAACTACCAGGAAAAGACCTACGCAGCCGGCAAGATTCCCGGCGGCTATTTCAAGCGCGAAGGACGTCCGAGCGAAAACGAAACCCTCGTTTCCCGTCTGATCGACCGCCCGATCCGCCCGCTCTTCCCGGAAGGCTACAAGAACGACACGCAGGTCGTCGTCACCGTCATCCAGCATGATCTCGAAAACAATCCCGACATCCTGTCGATGGTTGCCACTTCGGCAGCGCTCACGCTCTCCGGCGTTCCGTTCATGGGCCCGGTCGGCGGCGCCCGCGTCGGTTACATCAACGGCGAATACGTGCTCAACCCGCATCTCGACGAGATGGACGAATCGAGCCTCGACCTCGTCGTCGCCGGCACGCAGGACGCCGTTCTGATGGTTGAGTCGGAAGCCAAGGAATTGCCCGAGGACGTCATGCTCGGCGCCGTCATGTTCGGCCATCGCGGCTTCCAGCCCGTCATCGACGCGATCATCAAGCTCGCTGAAGTCGCGGCCAAAGAACCGCGCGATTTCACGCCGGAAGATCACTCCGAACTCGAAGCCGAAATGCTCGGCATCGCCGAAGCCGAGCTGCGCACCGCCTACAAGAACACGCAGAAGGCTGAGCGCTACGCTGCCGTCGACGCCGTCAAGGCCAAGGTCAAGGCACACTTCTTCCCGGAAGGCGTCGAGCCGAAGTATTCGGCCGAAGTCATCGGCGCCGTCTTCAAGCACCTGCAGGCCAAGATCGTTCGCTGGAACATCCTCGACACGTCGAGCCGTATCGACGGCCGCGACCTGTCGACCGTTCGCCCGATCGTTTCGGAAGTCGGCCTCCTGCCGCGCACGCACGGTTCGGCGCTGTTTACCCGCGGTGAAACACAGGCAATCGTCGTCGCCACGCTCGGCACCGGCGAAGACGAACAGTACGTCGACAGCCTGACGGGCATGTACAAGGAGCGCTTCCTGCTCCATTACAACTTCCCCCCCTACTCGGTTGGCGAAACCGGCCGCATGGGTTCTCCGGGTCGTCGCGAAATCGGTCACGGCAAGCTCGCCTGGCGCGCTATCCGCCCGATGCTGCCGACGGTCGAACAGTTCCCCTACACGCTGCGCGTCGTCTCCGAGATCACCGAGTCGAACGGCTCGTCCTCGATGGCAACGGTTTGCGGCACCTCGCTCGCTCTGATGGACGCCGGCGTTCCGCTGGCCAAGCCGGTTGCCGGCATCGCCATGGGTCTGATCCTGGAAGGCGATCGTTTCGCCGTCCTCTCTGACATTCTCGGTGACGAAGACCACCTCGGCGACATGGACTTCAAGGTCGCCGGCACGGCCGACGGCATCACCTCGCTGCAGATGGACATCAAGATCGCCGGCATCACCGAAGAGATCATGAAGGTCGCTCTCGGCCAGGCACAGGGCGGTCGCACCCACATCCTCGGCGAAATGTCCAAGGCAATCACCGAAAGCCGCGGCCAGCTCGGCGAATTCGCACCGCGCATCGAAGTCATGAACATCCCGGTCGACAAGATCCGTGAAGTCATCGGCTCCGGCGGCAAGGTCATCCGCGAAATCGTCGAAAAGACCGGCGCGAAGATCAACATCGAAGACGACGGCACCGTCAAGATCGCCTCGTCCTCCGGCAAGGAGATCGAAGCGGCCCGCAAGTGGATCCACTCGATCGTCGCCGAGCCGGAAGTCGGCCAGATCTACGAAGGTACGGTTGTCAAGACCGCCGACTTCGGCGCCTTCGTCAACTTCTTCGGCGCCCGCGACGGCCTCGTCCACATCTCGCAGCTCGCTTCCGAGCGCGTGGCGAAGACGCAGGACGTCGTCAAGGAAGGCGACAAGGTCTGGGTCAAGCTGCTCGGCTTCGACGAGCGCGGCAAGGTCCGCCTTTCCATGAAGGTCGTCGATCAGGCGACCGGCCAGGAACTCGCCGCCGACAAGAAGAAGGATGACGCGGCCGAATAAGCCGCGCCTTCATTCACGTTCCGGGGCGCGGAATTCGTTTCCGCGCCCTTTTTATATTATTGCTGTCGGCCTGGCCCGTTTTCGCTGAAACTATGTGCCCGGCCCCTCACCCTAGCCCTCTCCCCGCCTATGCGGGGAGAGGGCTAGGGTGAGGGGCAAGCATGGAATACGACGATGGCGCACATATCCGACAATCGAAACCCATTCCCATGACGAGATAACGCCTATGAGCCGCGACGCCCTGAAGACCCTGTTTCATCCCTTTGCCTCTGGCACCATTGACGCGCCCGGCGAGGGTAAGCGGATCCTTTTTCTCGCAGCAGAGGCGGGCTTTTCGCTGCCGGACGGATTTACCGCGGACCTTTCGGCCGTTCAGGGCTTCCGCCCCTTCTATCGCCAGCTGCAGGCGCAGCGGATCAACGTGACGCCGGAGATCGAGGGCGGCGACTATGACGGCGCACTGGTCCTTTGCGGCAAGCACAAGGGCGAAAACGAAGACCATATCGCCGAAGCGCTGTCGCGCGTTAGGGAAGGTGGCCTCATCGTGGTCGCCGGCGGCAAGGAAGACGGCATTCAGCCGCTGCGCAAGCGCATGGAAGGCTTCGGCCTCGCGGTCGAGTACATGCCGAAATATCACGGTGTCGCCTTCTGGTTCGCGCGCCCCGCTGACATCAAGGTGATGACGGCGCAGCTTGGCAAGCCAGCTACACGCGTCGACGACCGTTTCACCACAGCGCCTGGCATGTTCTCCCATGACCGGATCGACGCCGGCTCGGAACTGCTCGCCTCGCGCCTGCCGACCGACTTTACCGGCGATGCCGCCGATTTCGGGGCCGGCTGGGGTTATCTTTCCGTGGAACTTGCGACGAAGTCGCCAAGAATCGCCCGTATCGACCTCTATGAGGCCCATTACGGCGCGCTGGAGGGTGCACGCGCCAATCTGCTGGCCAATTGCCCGAAGGTCGCCCAGCGCTTCTTCTGGCACGATCTGGCGAGCGAGCCGGTCAAGGACAAGTACGACCTGATCATCATGAACCCGCCCTTCCATGAAGGCCACGCCGCCGAACCTTCGCTCGGCCAGGCGATGATCAAGACTGCCGCCGCCTCCCTGCGCAGCGGCGGCCGCCTGATGCTGGTCGCCAATCGCGGCCTGCCCTATGAGCCGGTGCTGGCGGAAAGCTTCAAGGAGCATGGCGAAACCTGCCGCAATGCCCGCTTCAAGGTCCTCTGGGCGAAGAAATAAGCAAAGCAGAGGCGGTCATTGGCCGCCTTTTTTGTATATGCAAGCATATCGGCTCAGCGCGAGCGGGGTACGAGATGATCCCGCAGATGCAGGAAGCTTCTCTCGACGACAAACCAGAGCGCCGCCGCCACGATGAAGCATGTCGCAACATAAATCACGAAGCCGGACAGGCCCTGAAGATTTTCCCGGCCAAAGACCATCCTGTCGAGCTGGTAGACGGCCTTATGGGTCAGATATAGGCTGTAGGACAGCGTCGCGATGCCTGTGATCGCCGGAAGATGCCAGCGCCCGATCTTCGGCTGCAGATCCAGCATGGCGCCGAGGATCAATGTTACTCCGGCCGAAAACAGCGGGAACCCGACGACTGCGCCGGGGAAAGGCTGGAGCAAAAGCGGCAGATTGGTCTCGGCAAACGGCCCTCGCCCGGAAAAGATCATCAGGGCAGCCGTGGCAAGAATGCTGCCGATGACAAGGGCGATATAGGGCGGCATGTACCGCTCCCACAGCAACGGCCTGAACAGCCGAACGGCGGCCAGAACGACACCGAACGTCAGGCCATCAAGCCGATTGTATGTCGGGTAGTAGATATCCCTGAGATAGGCCGCAAAGGCTTGGCCATATTCATGCACTTCCGCAGGCGCACCGACCAAGCTCTGCCAGATCGCAAACCGCAAAGCCATGCCGGCAATGACGATCGTCGCTGCGAGAATGGCAATGAAAACCATCGTCGCGCGGCGTTTCAGCAGGAAAACGAGAACCGGCAGAATCAGATAGAAATGCGTTTCGACGCTCAATGACCACGCCTCGGTGAACGCACCGCCAGAGCGAGGATCGAGCCCGAAGTTGAGTGTGGAGGTGAGGAACCGCCAGGCCGGCTGCATTGTCGGCGTATCGCGCAGAGACGGAATGAACGTGTAGAGGGCGAGGACCACTAGAAATGCCGGCAATATGCGGAAGGCCCGCCGCAGATAGAAGCTCTTGAAATCGACGCTGTCACGGCGCGCCGCTTCCGCCATCAGCTGGGTGCCGATAAGGAAGCCGCTGAGCACGAAGAATATGTCGACGCCGAGCCATCCATAGGGCCTGATGCCCACAAGCGGCAACGGCGTCGCCTCTGCCGGCAGATGCAGCAGCATGACCAGCAGGATGGCAACCGCGCGCAATATATCCGGCCCCAGCGCTCTCGTACCGGCAATGGCACCGAGCGATGTCGTCTTGTCCGGTGGAACGAGCAACTTGGAATTGGCAACAGTTATGGTGTTCACGGCTGGGGTTCCCGTAAATGGTCAATGAACGCCGATGGACATGCAGGCAATACTGTTGAATGCGCTTGGTGTATCGCAAATCCGGCCGGTGGTAACGGACCATCCCCGGCAAGATAGAATTAACCTAAAGTTTTCGTAAAATTTTAGCCAATGCGGGTTAACGCGGCCGATTCGGCGCTCTTGCAGCCCATTCGTGGCTCAGCAGGGCATAAATATATTCATCGCCCCATATGCCGTTGAAGCGGTCGTTCTCGACCAAATGCGCCTCGCGGCGCAGGCCCAGCCGTTCGACAACGCCGACCGATCCGGCGTTCTTCGCATCCAGCCGCGCGAAGATTCGATGGAAGCCGAACTTTTCGAAACCGAGCGTGATGATGGCCGCAGCGGCCTCGGTGGCGTAGCCCTTGCCGGCATAGGCCGGGTTGAAGATATAGCCGAGCTCGGCCTGGAGCGCCGCCTTGTTGACGAGCTTGAGGCTGACCTGACCCATCAGCGCATCATCCTCGCGCCGAACAACCGCGCAGCGCAGAATATCGCCATCTTCCGACAAGCGCGTGTTCAAGCCGGCATCGAAACGCTCCCGCATTTCCTCCGGTGATGGAGGGGCGCTGTAGAGATAGCGGTAGATCTCAGGAAGCGAACGATAGGCGCTATAGGCCTCGAAATCCTCCGGCACGAAGCTGCGGAGAATGAGCCGCTCGGTCGCGCAAAAGCAATCAATGTCCTCGTGCATCCAGATCATCCTTGATGTTTGCGGCAATAGGGCCGCTCAGTCCGGTCGCGCAGCGAGCAACTCTCCCTCACCCAAACGGCGCGGGATCAAGTGAACATGAGCGTGAAAGATTTTCTGGCCGGCTGCATGGCCGATGTTCGACCCGAAATTAAATCCGCTGATGGATGTATCTTCGCGGCCGATCGCTTCCCGGCACCGAATGGCGAGCTCGTGAATCGCTTCGCGTTCTTCGGTATCGGTTGCGAAAATATCGGTCACATGGCGCCGGGGAATGATCAGCGTGTGCAGCGGACGGACGGGAAATTTATCCCTGATCGCAAAAGCAACAGCGTTTTCGGCGACGACTGTCAGTTCCGACACACGGCAAAAGATGCAGTTTTCATGCGCCACTCGGACCTCCGCCAACGCTTAGGGCCGCTGATGGCGGCCTTAAGATGCTACAGAATTTGCAATCGAGCCGATCGTTGCAGCACCCGAATGGTGTGGTTACTCGGCGTCGGCGCTCGACAGCGTTTCCAGCGTCGGCATCGAAGTGATGTTGTAGCCGGCATCGACGAAATGGATTTCGCCGGTAACGCCTGCCGACAGATCCGACAGGAGATAGAGCGAGGACGAACCGACCTGATCGATGGTGACCGACTTGCGCAGCGGCGCGTTGCGTTGGTTCCACGAGAGAATGGCGCGGGCATCGGAAATGCCGGCGCCGGCCAGCGTGCGGATCGGGCCGGCGGAGATGGCGTTGACGCGGATGCCGCGCGGGCCGTAATCGGCGGCGAGGTAGCGCACGGACGCCTCGAGCGCCGCCTTGGCGACACCCATGACATTGTAGTTCGGGATCACGCGCGTCGAGCCGTTATAGGTCAGCGTCAGCATGCTGCCGCCTTCGACCATCAGGTCGGCGGCGCGCCTGGCGATCTCGGTGAAGGAGAAGCAGGAAATCACCATGGTGCGCGTGAAATTATCCCGCGTGGTGTTGGCGTAGAGGCCCTTCAGCTCGTTCTTGTCGGAGAAGCCTATGGCGTGGACGATGAAATCCAGCTTGCCCCAGCGCGTCTTGATCTCTTCGAAGACGGCATCGACGGAAGCCAGATCCTCGACATCGCAAGGCAGAAGGAAGTCCGAGCCGACTTCGGCTGCAAGCGGCTTGACGCGCTTGCCGAGCGCCTCGCCCTGAAAGGTGAATGCCAATTCCGCGCCTTCGGCTGCGAGCGCCTTCGAAATGCCCCAGGCAATGGAATGATTGTTTGCGACGCCCATGATGAGGCCGCGCTTACCCTGCATGATTCCGGTCATTGCGTTATCCGTTGTAGCGCTGGAATACGAGCGTGGCGTTGGTGCCGCCGAAGCCGAAGGAATTGGAAAGAGCGATGTCGATCTTGGCATCATCGATGCGCTTGCGCACGATCGGCACGCCGGCAAATTCCGGATCGAGTTCGGCGATATGGGCGCTTTCGCCGATGAAACGCTCCTGCATCATCAGGAGCGAATAGATCGATTCCTGAACACCTGCCGCGCCGAGCGAATGGCCGGTCAACGACTTGGTCGACTGGATCGGCGGGATCTTGTCGCCGAACACTTCGCGAATGGCGCCGATTTCCTTGCTATCGCCCACCGGCGTCGAGGTGCCGTGGGTGTTGACGTAGTCGATATCGCCCTTCACCGTGGCCATTGCCTGGCGCATGCAGCGTACCGCGCCCTCGCCCGAAGGTGCGACCATGTCGTAGCCGTCCGAGGTGGCCCCGTAGCCAACGACTTCAGCGTAGATCTTGGCGCCGCGTGCCTTGGCGTGTTCCAGCTCTTCCAGAACCAGCACGCCGGCTCCACCGGCGATGACGAAGCCATCGCGGTTGGCGTCATAGGCGCGCGAGGCGGTTTCCGGATGATCCTCGTTGAACTTGGAAGACATGGCTCCCATGGCGTCGAAGAGGTTCGACATGGTCCAGTCGAGATCTTCGTGACCGCCGGCGAACATCACGTCCTGCTTGCCCCACTGGATCATCTCCGTCGCATTGCCGATGCAATGCGCCGAGGTCGAGCAGGCAGACGAGATGGAATAGTTGACGCCGTGGATCTTGAACCAGGTCGCGAGCGTCGCCGATGCCGTCGACGACATCGACTTCGGCACGGCGAAAGGACCGATGCGCTTCGGGCTGTTGTTCTTGCGGGTAATGTCGGCGGCTTCGATCAGCGTGCGGGTCGACGGGCCGCCGGAGCCCATGATGATGCCGGTGCGCTCGTTGGTGATATCACCTTCCTCGAGGCCGCTGTCGGCGATCGCCTGCTTCATCGCGACATGGTTCCACGCGCCGCCCTGCGACAGGAAGCGCATGGCGCGGCGATCGACCAGTTCGGTCGTATCGATCTTCGGCGCACCCCAGACCTGGCACTTGAAGCCGTGCTCGGCGAAATCGGGGGAGAAAGAAATGCCGGACTTGGCTTCGCGCAGCGAGGCGGTCACTTCTTGAGCATCGTTTCCAATCGAAGAGACAATACCCAGACCCGTAACAACTACCCGTCTCATGTCGATGACCTTTTCTTAAACAGTCTGTCTTTGTGGAGGCGGCAACGCCGCAGTTCAGGCAACCTTGTCCTTTGACAGGCCTACACGCAGGTCTGACGCCTGATAGATGGTTTCGCCGTCGGCCTTCAGCCAGCCATCGGCAGTGCCGAGAACGAGGCGGCCGCGCATGACGCGCTTGAAGTCGATGCCGTATTCGAGGAGTTTCGTCTCCGGACGAACCATGCCCTTGAACTTCACTTCGCCGGTCGAAAGTGCCATGCCGCGGCCGGGTTCACCGAGCCAACCGAGGAAAAAGCCGGTCAGCTGCCACATGCCGTCCAGGCCAAGGCAGCCCGGCATGATCGGATTGCCGGCAAAATGACAGGGGAAGTACCAGTCGTCGGGACGCACGTCGTATTCGGCGCGAATATAGCCCTTATCGAAGGTGCCACCGGTTTCGGAAATATCTGTAATGCGATGGACCATCAGCATCGGTGGCAGGGGAAGCTGTGCGTTGCCGGGGCCAAACAGTTCGCCGCGGCCGCAGGCCAGGATTTCCTCGTAGTTGAAGCTGGATTGTCTCGTCGTCATAAAAATTCCGTTTCCCCCGCATGAATGCCGATGGATGTGAAGCTTTAGTGCAAGATCGACAGAAAATGAAGCGCAACCATCACACTCTCACTCCACCATCCAATCGAACCCGCTAGCCCTTATGTGGTGGTCGCATACAGGAACGCCAGAGCTGCGACCAGTGGCAAATGCGGCAAAAGCCCGATTTTTCCGGCTTTTGAGCACCTTCCCACCCCATCGAAACTATTGAAAGCGATCAAGGCAAAAGTTATATGGCTTAGTGAAGAATAATAGAAATCTGGAATCCGGAGTCCCTGAATGGCGGAAGAGGCCGAAATCGCGATCGAGACCAGGCTGCGCAATGTCGGCTTGAGACCGACCCGGCAGCGGATCGCGCTGGGTGATCTCCTTTTCGCCAAGGGCGACCGGCATCTGACGGTCGAGGAGCTTCACGAGGAAGCAGTGGCCGCCGGTGTGCCCGTCTCTCTCGCGACCGTCTACAACACGCTGCATCAATTCACCGAAGCCGGCATGATCCGCGTGCTCGCCGTCGAGAGCACTAAGACCTATTTCGACACCAACGTCTCCGATCATCATCACTTCTTCGTTGAAGGCCACAACGAAGTGCTGGATATTCCGATCAGCAATCTGACGATCGGCAACCTGCCGGAGCCGCCGAATGGCATGGAAATCGCCCATGTCGACGTCGTGATCCGCCTGCGCCGCAAGCAGCGATAAGAGGCAGTAGGCAGTAGGCAGTAGGCAGTAGGCAGTAGGCAGTGGAATTGTTTCACGGCCTTTTGCTATTGCCTAATTCCTATTGCCTCCCTGTCTCACATCACATCGTCGGGATGCCTGCCGGGCTTGTGATGATAGGTCGGGAAGGTCCAGCCAAACCAGAGCGCTCCGCCGCGCACGGCGAAGGCCGCGGCAACACCGAGCCCGGCCGACGCATAGAGCGGCAGCATCGTTGAATTGGCTGCGGTGAAGACGCCGGCGCCGACGAGCGCGGCCGTCACGTAGATTTCCGGCCGCAGCAGCACCGATGGCTCGTTCGCCAAGAGATCACGCAGAATGCCGCCGAAGGTCGCCGTCAGCGCGCCGGTGACGATGGCAACCGTGGGCGAGCCTGTCGCCGCCATGCCCTTTGCCGCCCCCATCACGCAATAGGCCGACAGCCCCACCGCATCGAGCCAGATGAGCAGCCGATAACGCGATTCGAACAGATGCGCGGTGAAGAAGAACAGCACGCCGACGATGGCGCAGATGATGATATAGGTCGGGTTCAGCACCCAGAAGACCGGCACCCGGCCGAGGATGATATCCCTGAGCGTGCCGCCGCCGATGCCGGTGACCGCCGCAAAAAACAGAAAACCGATCAGATCGAGCTGCTTGCGCGAGGCAGACAGCGCGCCGGTGGCAGCGAAAAGGGCGACGCCGGCGTAATCGAGAAACGAGAGAAGCGACATCGGGAACTCCAACAGGACGCCGGCGGCGATTTTCATGAAATGAATCACGACGGCAAGGGCCGCGCAAGCAGGCGCGTGTAAAGATGTCGCAGCGGTTACGGCGACCAACGTGGCCGCGACGGCGCTTCGAAGAGGAAATTTCCCGTGAAATCCCTGCTGATCGTGATCCTCAATCTCATCACATTCGTGATCATGCCCGCTACGGCGCTGGCGCAGCAGTCGATTCTTCAGGATCCAGTGGCGTTCGAGAAGGAGCACTTCACCAAGACCTGCGACGGCCAGGTGAGCTTCGGCGATCATTTCGCCACCGAGCAGGATATCAACAACGACACGCTAACCGATATCGTCATCAACGAAGGCGAGATCACCTGCAAGGGCGAAAAGGGCCCCTATTGCACGGATGAAGGCTGCCCCTACAATTTCTACGTCCATGTGGCCGAAGGCGGCTACCTGATGATCGCCACGGCGCAGATCTACGGCTACGATTTCATCCAGCGCTTCGGCAACATGGTGCTGGTCATGAAGATGCACCCGCACTTCTGCGACCGCACCGGCGGCGACCCCTGCGAGATCACCGTCAGGGTGCGCGGCGTCAAATTCGTCACCATCTCGAAGAAATAGCCATCAGGGCGCGGGCACGTAATTATACGGTCCGGACACGTGGTCACGGTCCGGGATAAAACGCCGATGTGCGGCCGACGGCATAATAGCCGACGAGGCCGATCCATTCGCGCATGCCGGTCGCCAGCAGTTGCGCATTGAGCGAAGGCTGGGTGAAATCGAGGCCGAGCGTTTCCTTGCCGGTGCTGCGATAGTCCACCGGCCAGGGCACGACATCGATGCCCTGCTTGCGGAAGATGCCCATCGAGCGCGGCATGTGGAAGCCTGAGGTGATGAGCAGGCAGCCCGAAAGCCCGTTCTGCGCCAGCAGCTCCTTGGTATTGACGGCATTCTCGAAGGTGGTGCGCGAGGTCCTGTCCTCGACGAGACGATTTGTGGGTATGCCGAGCGCGGTGAAGAAGCGCTCCGAGATGACGGCATCGCCTTCGTAGCTACCGCCGATCGAACCATCGCCACCCGAGACCACGATCCGCGCCTGCGGATATTTCTGTGCCAGCCGCAGCGCCTCGACGAGGCGATCACCTGCCGAATCGAGCTCATAGCCGCCACGCGCCGTCGTCACCTCGTTCTGCGTGGCGCCGCCGAGCACGATCATGCATTTAAGGTCAGCCGGATCGGCGGCAGCATGCGGAAAGCGCTCCTCCAGCCCTTGCACGATATAGGCGCCCGCCGTCGTATAGAGCGCGACGAACAGGATCAGCACCGACAATAGCGACGAGGCGAGCATGACGGCGCGCCAGCGCAGGAGAGCGGCGAGCAACGCCAGCAGGCCGAAAAAGAACGCCAGCGACAGCGGCTGACCGAAGATCCAGACAAGTTTCGAAAAAACGAACACGGCACATCCTTAAGCTTGTCGGCAGAAACGATTCATTCTCTCCCTAGCAGATTTTTGTGCACTGCAATGTGGCTATTTCGATCGCCGTGCCATCGAGGTGTCGGTTAGATGCCGAGAAGAGAGCTACGGCCTTTTCTTCGCGAAAGCGCGTCCTGAGCCCGATTTCAGATATTTTTCGAATCCATAAGCCTGCGATTCATCGGAGAAGGCAATGTAGGTTTTGATCGACCACGGCGCATATTTGGAGGTATGCGGGACTTCCCTCGCATTGTGCTTGCCAGACGAGCTTTGAGATCCCTGGTCACGCCGATGTAGTGGTGGTCAGGAAAGTCGCGGCTTATGAGGATATAGACGCACTTCATGCAGGGTATGATAGTGTACTGAGACGGGCACGCAACTCATGCGTTATCGCCAATTACGCCAGAATCATCGACGATGTTTGGCCAGCACATGATCGCAATATCTGGAAAAAGTCCGCTTGCGTTGCTGCGCAGCTTCAGCGCGACAGCCTTCGCTACCTTCTCGCCTTCGGCACATCAAGCCTACCGGCTTGCCGAGCCGAAGCTCGCAGAGCGAAGGCTGGTGGAGCTAAGCGGGATCGAACCGCTGACCTCTTGCATGCCATGCAAGCGCTCTCCCAGCTGAGCTATAGCCCCATCAAGGTGGTGCCGTTTGACCGGCCCTGGGTCCCTTCGAAGCGCTTTGCCCGTCGGGGTGGCGGCTTATTACTTCTGGTTCTTACAGATAGCAAGCCGAAAATTTCGGCCCGGGAACTTTTCTTGTTTGCCGGGCCGTCTTGTCCGCAGATCAGACGTCGTCGTCGTCGCCGGTGACGCCGATGATGTCGCTCATGTCGTCATCATCCTCATCTTCGTCGGCTTCGAGGAAGGTATCGTCGTCATCGTCGCCGATTTCGACATCGTCATCGCCGATATCCGGAATATCGTCGCCGGCCGCCGCCTCATCGGCATCCTCGAGAGACACGAGTTCGACTTCAGTGTTCTCGGTATCGACCTCGGCCACTTCCTCTTCTTCGGGAACTTCCTTCGAAGCGGAGGTTTCCTCGAAGTAGGACAAGGGCCAGGACTTGCCGGTATAAGGCGAGACGACCGGGTCCCGGTTCAGGTCGTAGAACTTCTTGCCATTGTCCGGATCGGTACGTTTTGTTCCAAGTTCCGTTTTCGCCACTGTCAAAGCCTCATGAATGACCGAATGAAAATCCGGCAATGCCGGGGAAACCGGCGTTTTAAGGGAAATATCAGCCGGTCCCCTTAATCGTTGCGGCCGTCTCTGTCAAAGCTAAACTTCATGCCGCTTCGCACGCGGTTTTCGCGCGTTGCGGGATGACTGGTCAGCGCGCCCATGTTAACGAGCCGGTGCAAGCCGCAGGACATCTGGCGCAGGGAGATCGCAGCCAGTCCTATAATGCTAGGGAATACCAGCGTGGCAAGGAAAATCGCCGGCGAAGATCGGTGCTGGCCGTTGCAGCCGCGGGGCTCATCTCGATCATCGCATCGCCATGAGCCTCCTCGTCACGAGGCTTGCCGCCGGGCACCTCGTCACGGTCGAGGATTCCGGCACGATCGCTACCAGTTTTCCGGATTTTCTTGATATGATGACAAGATTGGGCGCGACGATCGAAGTCAAGGACTGCTAGATCGCGCGCGAACAGCATCCGTAGCCGCGCACCATGAAGCGCCGGAGGATGGCGACAGCAAACGGACCGGAATCATGTATCAGCCGCCCCACCATCGCGAAGACGATCTCGGTACGCAACACGATCTTATCCGCGCCCACGCGCTCGGATTGCTGATCACCGCGGGCGACGGCGGCCTGATCGCCAATCCCGTGCCGTTCCACCTCGAGACGGGCCTTTCGCCGAAGGGCACGCTGCAGGCCCATGTCGCCAGGGCCAACGGCCAGTGGCGGGAAATCGCTGATGGCGCGCCGGTGCTCGTCGTCTTCCAGGGCGCCGATACCTATATCACCCCGTCCTGGTATGCGACGAAGCGTGAAACCGGCAAGGTCGTGCCGACCTGGAACTATGCCATCGTCCAGGTTCGCGGCAGCGCACGAATAATCGAAGATCCCGCCTGGCTGCGCACGCAGATCGGCGCGCTGACGCACGAGAACGAGAACAGCCGCTCGCAGCCCTGGGCGGTCGACGATGCGCCGCCGGAATTCGTCGCAGCGCAGTTGAAGGGCATTATCGGCATCGAGATCGATATCGAAACGATTGACGGCAAATGGAAGGTCAGCCAGAACCGGCCGCTGGCCGACCGGCAGGGCGTGGCGGACGGCCTCGACGCGATCGATCGCACCGACACCGCCGAGATGGCCGATCTCGTGCGTCGCTACAGCAAGTAACATCGGGATAAAGGGTAGGGACAAAAGAAGAATGATCATCGCCATCGACGGGCCGGCGGCAGCCGGCAAGGGGACCTTGGCGCGCCGGATCGCGGACGCCTATGGTTTCCACCATCTGGATACCGGCCTCACCTACCGCGCAACCGCCAAAGCGCTGCTCGATGCCGGCCTGCCGCTCGATGACGAGACTGTCGCCGAGGCCATGGCGCGCAAGGTCGATCTCGCCGGGCTCGACCGGGCCATCCTGTCGCAACACGAGATCGGCGAAGCGGCATCGAAGATCGCCGTCATGCCGGCCGTGCGTCGGGCTCTGGTCGAAGCGCAGCGCAGCTTTGCCGGCAAGGAGCCCGGCACCGTGCTTGACGGTCGCGACATCGGCACCGTCGTCTGCCCGAACGCGCCGGTGAAATTCTATGTCACGGCCTCGGCCGAGGTCAGGGCGAAGCGGCGCTACGACGAGATCGTCGAGGCCGGCGGCCGCGCCGATTACGCAGCCATTTTCGAGGATGTGAAGCGCCGCGACGAGCGTGACATGGGCCGCACCGACAGCCCGCTTCGGCCATCCGAAGACGCGTACTTGCTTGATACCTCAGAAATGAGTATAGAAGCGGCGTTTCAGACGGCAAAGTCGATCATCGACACCGCTCTGAGCCGAAATGCCTGAAAATGCGAGCGGCTGTCGCGTGCTTATAGCGCACGGAGTCGCCAATTTGTATGAAGCCTGACATTCCGTCCAAGCGCCGGATAGCTTTCCCTCAAGGGGAAGGCGGACTGGGGTCAGGCCTGTTCAACACGAACCACCGGCGCATCAGTGTCCAAAAATGCATAATAAGGACACGCCAGGAGATTTTATGTCTGTAACTACCCCCTCTCGCGAAGATTTCGCAGCCCTTCTCGAAGAATCCTTCGCCAAGAACGATCTCGCCGAAGGCTATGTCACCAAGGGCATCGTCACCGGCATCGAGAAGGATGTCGCCGTTGTCGACGTCGGCCTCAAGGTCGAAGGCCGCATCGCACTGAAGGAATTCGGTGCGCGCGCCAAGGACGGCACGCTCAAGGTTGGCGATGAAGTCGAAGTCTACGTCGAGCGTATCGAAAACGCGCTGGGCGAAGCCGTTCTTTCGCGCGAAAAGGCTCGCCGCGAAGAAAGCTGGATCAAGCTCGAAGCCAAGTTCGAAGCTGGCGAACGCGTTGAAGGCGTCATCTTCAACCAGGTCAAGGGCGGCTTCACCGTCGATCTCGACGGCGCTATCGCCTTCCTGCCGCGCTCGCAGGTCGACATCCGTCCGATCCGCGACGTGACCCCGCTGATGCACAACCCGCAGCCCTTCGAAATCCTCAAGATGGACAAGCGCCGCGGCAACATCGTCGTGTCCCGCCGTACGGTTCTGGAAGAGTCCCGTGCCGAGCAGCGTTCTGAAATCGTTCAGAACCTCGAAGAAGGCCAGGTTGTTGACGGCGTCGTCAAGAACATCACCGATTACGGTGCGTTCGTTGACCTCGGCGGCATCGACGGCCTGCTGCACGTCACCGACATGGCTTGGCGCCGTGTGAACCATCCGTCGGAAATCCTGTCCATCGGCCAGCAGGTCAAGGTACAGATCATCCGCATCAACCAGGAAACCCACCGTATCTCGCTCGGCATGAAGCAGCTCGAGAGCGATCCGTGGGATGGCATCCAGGCCAAGTATCCGGAAGGCAAGAAGATTTCCGGTACCGTCACGAATATCACCGACTACGGTGCGTTCGTCGAGCTGGAGCCGGGCATCGAAGGCCTGATCCACATCTCGGAAATGTCCTGGACCAAGAAGAACGTTCATCCCGGCAAGATCCTGTCCACGAGCCAGGAAGTCGAAGTGGTCGTTCTCGAAGTCGATCCGACCAAGCGCCGTATCTCGCTTGGCCTGAAGCAGACGCTCGAAAATCCGTGGGCTGCATTCGCCCGCAACCATCCGGCCGGCACCGAAGTCGAAGGCGAAGTCAAGAACAAGACCGAATTCGGCCTGTTCATCGGCCTCGACGGCGATGTGGACGGCATGGTGCACCTCTCCGACCTCGACTGGAACCGTCCGGGCGAACAGGTCATCGAGGAGTTCAACAAGGGTGATGTCGTCAAGGCCGTCGTTCTCGACGTCGATGTCGACAAGGAACGCATCTCGCTCGGCATCAAGCAGCTCGGCAAGGACGCAGTCGGCGAAGCAGCAGCTTCCGGCGACCTGCGCAAGAATGCAGTCGTTTCCTGCGAAGTCATCGCAGTCAACGACGGCGGCATCGAAGTGAAGCTCGTCAGCCACGAAGACATCACCTCGTTCATCCGCCGCGCCGATCTGTCGCGCGACCGCGACGAACAGCGTCCGGAGCGTTTCTCGGTTGGACAGATTGTCGACGCCCGCGTCACCAACTTCTCCAAGAAGGACCGCAAGATCATGCTGTCCATCAAGGCTCTGGAAATCGCGGAAGAGAAGGAAGCCGTTGCTCAGTTCGGTTCGTCCGACTCGGGCGCTTCGCTCGGCGACATCCTGGGTGCGGCTCTGAAGAACCGCAACGCCGAATAATCTTCGGCTGAAGCCTTATCGAAACAAAAACCCGCCGGAGCGATCCGGCGGGTTTTTCTTTGACTGTACTATGCGCTCTTCCCGATTATTCCCACTCCACCATGCGGCGATAGAAATCGAAGGCATGATCCTGCGGGCGATCGGCCGGCGCGGGCTGCGGCAAGGCAGGCAGGTCCGGCGCGACAACCGCATTCTGAGAAGAGACGAGCTGCGCTTCCGTATCGCCGGAGGTCTCGTCGGCCGCCTGCGGCGATGATTCCGGAGCCTGTGAATCGTCTTCGGTCTCGTGCTGCTCCTTATCGCCGTCGCTGGCCTCTTCGCCTTCCTCGTCTTCCTCGTCTTCGACAGGATCCACGCGATCGACCGGTTTCGATTCGGCGTCCTTGGTGGGGGTGGCCGCCGGCAGATAATTCGCAACGACGAAGGGAACCCCCAGCGGTATCGGGGCAAGTACTCCCATCTGCTCTGGCGCATCGAACGTTGCCGTTGCTGCTGCAGCTGATGTCTGAGGCTGGGGCTTTCCGGCAAGTGACGCAACGGAAACAGACGCCTCCGGTTCAGCTGCCAGCGCTGTCGGCGTAAAGCCCGCCGCAACAAGGCGGCTTCTGCCACTTTCATCGACGGCCGGCTGTGGCTGGGGCGACATTTGCCCTGCCCCATTGGCGGTCAGCGCCTGCGCTATGATCTGTTCGACCGAGGCCGCCGGATTGCCGATGATCTGCAGAAGGGCCGAACTGGCTGCCGCCACAGGCGGGTTGATGACAACCTGCAGCCCCTGCTTGATATCGGCCTGAATCTGCTGGATGTCGCGCGGCACCGGCGGCGGCGTAAGCGGCGATCTGATCAACTCGACTTCAGTCGGCAGCTTGGTCTCGGCAGCGATCGCCGCCAGCAATGGCCCCGCAGTCAGATCATCGACAAGGGACGCAAGTTGCGAAGACAACAAGGTCGCATTGGCGTCGACGTTGGCGCCAGGCGCTACTTGCGGAGCCGGAGGCGATCCGCTTTGTGCGATCGCTTGCGCCGGAGCCGCTTGAACGGCGGCAGCGGGGACGGGCGAAGCCGAAGCACTCGGCGACGGTGCCTCTTGGAGCGCTTGGGCCGGCTGTGCGACAGGCTGAGCCGCCGCAGGCAGCGCCGTAGAAGGCCCCGCTTCTTTCACGGGGCCCGTCAACAATGCTGCCTGGGCTACCATATCGGCTGCTTTCTGCGTCAGGGCCGGCGTCGGCATCTGCGTTACCACGCTTTCCGGCTCTCCGGCATTCTGGCCGTAGGAATTGACGACCGCCTTCAACGCGGCGTCGGGTTCTGCGGAAGGCGCAGGCTCGAGGCTGAGAGCCAGTTGTAGCGCTTGCGGGCTTTCCGGGTTCTCCAACGCTTTGGCCAGCAGAGGCAACGGGATCGGCGTGCTTATCTGCGCGTTCAGCCGCTGCTGTGCTTCAGCGAGCTGTTGCGGCGGCAGGCTGCGGATCGTGGCGGCGATGCGCTGCGCGAAGGCGGCATCGCTCTCGCCCGGTTCACGTGAAACGTTCAGCGCCGCGCCGGCAGCATCGATGGCGGAGAGCAGGCTATCGAACATCCGCTCGCGTGCCGCCACCAGCAGCATGTTCAGCTTGCCCTCGACGTTGGCATTGATCGCGCTCGATAGAACGGCCAGCGGTGTTGCCGCTGTCTGGAGGCCAGCAGTCTCCGCCGTCACAACGACGGGCTTTTCAATAGGCGCAGCCACGGCGGACACGGCACCAACGGGAAGCAACATGACATGCTCCTTTGTCTGGCAAGGCGACGATGGAAGCGGGGGGCAGGGTCAATCAGGGTCCGCTCATGCGGCCGGTCGATGTTCGAACGCCAGGTAACCGGGGGGCGAAACGGGAAAACGCCGTCGAACGCAGCAAATCAACCGACATGATAGCAGTCAGTTCCTTAACAGATCGCTAAAGAGAAAAGCTGGTGCCACTTTCGCAGCACCGGCTTTCATTGAGAGTTTCGCTCTTCAGGCAAAGCTATCAGCTATGCGCAAAAATATCCGCCTCTTCCCAGCCGAGGAGATCGAGCTTGGCGCGCGTGGGAAGGAAGGCAAAGCAGTCGTCCGCATAGTCCATGCGGCCGTCGCGCAGCAGGCGTTCCGTCAGCTTGGCGCGCAGCGCGTGGAGATAAAGCACGTCGGAGGCGGCATATTCGAGCTGCGCCGGCGACAGTCTTTCGGCAGCCCAGTCGGACGATTGCTGCGCCTTGGAAATATCGACGTCGAGCATTTCCTTGAGATTGTCCTTCAGGCCATGACGGTCTGTATAGGTGCGGCAGAGGCGCGAGGCGATCTTGGTGCAGAACACCGGCGTGGTGGTGACGCCGAAGGTGTGGAACAACACGGCGATGTCGAAGCGGCCATAGTGAAAGATCTTCTGGCGGGCGGGATCGGCAAGTATGGCGACGAGATTGGGGGCCTGCTTCTGGCCGGCGGCGATGCGGATGACATCGGCCGTGCCATCGCCCGGCGAAAGCTGCACGACGCAAAGCCGGTCGCGGCGCGGAATGAGGCCGAGGGTCTCCGTATCGACGGCAATGGCGCCGGTGTAGCGGGCGGCATCGTCAGCGGAAATATCACCTTCGTGGTAACGGATGGTGGCAGCCATGAGATTCTCCCGGCTTTGTCTTCTGAATTCGCTTTTCGTCCGTTCTATAGAACAGACAGGGGGATGACGATACCGCTCGCCGCTCAAAATGTCGGCGGCGTGTTGACCCAGAGCAATATGGTCTCACCATCATGGCGGTTGCGCCAAGAGTGATAGCGGCGGCTCTCGAAGTAAAGCGAATCGCCAGGCAGAAGATCGAAGAACTGATCGCTGTCGAGCACCAGCTCCAGACGCCCGGCAAGGACGTGAATGAACTCCTCCCCCTCGTGACGATAGGCGCCTTCGCTGGCCGCGCCCGGCGACAGCACGAAGCGATGGCAATCCATCATCGTCTTTCCTTCGGCCAGAAGCTGGACGGTGACGCCGGGCGTCGTCGCCGGCCAGGTGCGCCACTCGCCCGCCCTGATCAGGGCCGGAACATCCTCGCGTTCTTCGCCCGACAGGCGCGAGACCGTCGTGCCGTAGTAATCCGCGAGATCATGAAGGGTCTTGAAGCTGACGCCTTGCGAGGTCCGCTCCAGCGTCGACAGCGTCGACGACGTTATTCCCATGTCGGCGGCAACCTGCTCCAGCGTCCTGCCGGCCGTATGGCGCAGCGCCCGCAGCTTGCGGCCGATGCCGGAAGGCGCCATCTGTTCGCCATTGTCGGCAGCAGGTCCCGAAGCATCCTCGTTTTCCAGCGCCTCGCGGATAGCCGCCGGGTTGAGGCCGCGCTCGGCACGGAACCAGGAAATGCGCTTCAGCCGCGCCACATCCTCGGCGCTGTACTGACGGTGCCCGGTCACCGAGCGAAAGGGTACGACCAGGCCCTGGCTTTCCCATAGCCGCAGGGTGGAAGCCGACACGCCCGCCAGACGCGCCGCTTCCGCCACCTTGTAGCGCACGGGGGAGCGCTCGGGCTCGATACTGCTCATTTGCCAATCATCCCTGATCTCTAGTCTTTTGATCTGCTTAGCATGGAAGAAGCGCTTACGTGAACCTTCGCGCATTCTTGTCATCCGCACAAAATCCCACTTGAAATCTTGCAGGAAAAATGTAGGAATTTTCTAAAGAACTTGCAGAAGTTCTGCAAGCTAATTTGAAACCGCCTTCCTTGGAGCCACAGCGATGACCCTGACCGAGCGGAAGAATGCCGCCATTTCCCGCGGCGTCGGCATGATGACGCAAATCTATGCCGACCGCGCCGAAAATTCCGAGATCTGGGACAAGGAGGGACATCGCTATATCGATTTCGCTTCCGGCATTGCCGTGGTGAATACCGGCCATCGCCATCCCCGCGTGATCGCCGCCGTCAAGGAACAGCTCGACCGCTTCACCCACACCTGCCACCAGGTCGTGCCCTATGAAAGCTATGTGCATCTGGCCGAACGGTTGAATGCGATCGTTCCCGGTGATTTCGCCAGGAAGACGATCTTCGTGACGACAGGCGCCGAAGCCGTCGAAAACGCCGTGAAGATCGCCCGCGCCGCCACTGGCCGCTCCGCCATCATCGCCTTTGGCGGCGGCTTCCACGGCCGCACCTTCATGGGCATGGCGCTGACCGGCAAGGTCGCGCCCTACAAGATCGGCTTCGGCCCGATGCCGGGCGATGTCTTCCATGCGCCCTTCCCCGTGCCGCTGCATGGCGTCAGCGTCGAACAATCGCTGGCGACGCTGAAGAAGCTGTTTGCAGCCGATGTCGATCCGCGGCGCGTGGCCGCCATCATCCTCGAGCCGGTGCAGGGCGAAGGCGGCTTCTATCCGGCGCCGCCAGCCTTCATGAAGGCGCTGCGCGAAATTTGCGACCAGCACGGCATTCTCCTGATCGCCGACGAGGTGCAGACCGGCTTTGCGCGCACCGGCAAGATGTTCGCGATGGATCATCATGAGGTCGCCGCCGATCTCGTCACCATGGCAAAGAGCCTTGCCGGCGGCTTCCCGCTCGCCGCCGTCACCGGCCGCGCCGAAGTGATGGATGCACCGGAACCAGGCGGCCTTGGCGGCACCTATGGCGGCAATCCGCTTGGGATCGCCGCTGCCCATGCCGTGCTCGACGTCATCGCCGACGAGGATCTTTGCAATCGCGCCAACCAGCTCGGCTCGCGGCTGAAGCAGCGGCTGGAATCGCTGCGCGACAAGGTGCCCGAGATCGTCGACATTCGCGGCCCCGGCTTCATGAATGCCGTGGAATTCAACGATGTCACAACGAAGCTGCCCAGCGCCGACTTCGCCAACAAGGTGCGGTTGATCGCTCTCGACAAGGGCCTGATCCTGCTGACCTGCGGCGTCTACGGCAATGTCATCCGCTTCCTGTCGCCGATCACCATCCAGGACGGCGTGTTCAGCGAGGCGCTCGACATTCTCGAAGCCTCCATGATCGAGGCGAGTGCCGCGCGCTAACCGCCGCCCTTCCGCGTTTTCTCTATGATCCGCCCGCGCGGCCTGCCGGGCGAAAACCTGTCGGAGTGCATATCATGTCGTTTACGACCGCAATGACCAAGCATGTCCCCTTCTCCTCGCGGCTCCTGCGCGACACCGGCTATATCAACGGCGTCTGGACGGCAGGCGGCGCGACCAAGACCTTCGATGTCATCAATCCCGCCACCGGCGAAGTGCTCGCGACGCTCCCCGACATGGGTGCCGCCGAGACGACGGCGGCGATCGACGCTGCCTACATCGCCCAAGTCGCCTGGGCTGCCCGCCCTGCCAAGGAACGCGCCGTCCTCCTGCGCAGGTGGTTCGATCTGATGATCGCCAATGCCGATGAACTGGCGGCGATTCTGACGGCCGAGATGGGCAAGCCGCTGCCGGAGGCAAAGGGTGAAATCCTCTACGCCGCGTCCTATGTCGAATGGTATGCGGAAGAGGCCAAGCGCATCTACGGCGAAACCATACCCGCGCCGTCCAACGACAAGCGCATGGTCGTCATCAAGCAACCGGTGGGAGTCGTCGGCACGATTACGCCCTGGAATTTCCCGGCTGCGATGATCGCCCGCAAGATTGCGCCGGCGCTTGCAGTCGGCTGCACGGTTGTCTCCAAGCCTGCCGAACAGACGCCGATGACGGCGATTGCGCTTGCCGTGCTTGCCGAAGAGGCTGGTATTCCGGCCGGCGTTCTCAACATCATCGTCGGCATCGATGGGCCGGCGATCGGCCGTGAGCTCTGCGGCAATGCCAAGGTGCGCAAGATCAGCTTCACCGGCTCGACAGAGGTCGGCCGCATCCTGATGCGCCAGTGCTCAGACCAGATCAAGAAGGTCAGCCTCGAGCTCGGCGGCAACGCGCCGTTCATCGTCTTCGACGATGCCGATCTCGACGCCGCCATCGAAGGGGCGCTGGCTTCGAAGTACCGCAATGCCGGCCAGACCTGCGTCTGCGCCAACCGGATCTATGTGCAATCCAGCGTCTATGATGCCTTCGCGGCCAAGCTCGCCGCCAAGGTGTCAGAGCTTTCGGTCGGAGACGGCTTCAAGCCGGGCGTGACCATCGGGCCGCTGATCGACGAACAGGGCGTCGCCAAGGCCGAAGACCATGTTCAGGACGCAGTATCGAAGGGCGCACGGGTCCTCCTCGGCGGCAAGCGCATCGAAGGGGCCGGCACCTTCTTCGCGCCGACCATTCTGACCGGCATCGACCGGACGATGAAGGTCGCCCGCGAGGAGACATTCGGCCCTGTCGCGCCGCTCTTCCGGTTCGAGACGGTCGAAGACGTGATCGCGCAGGCAAACGACACGGAATTCGGCCTTGCCGCCTATTTCTTCGCCGGCGATCTGAAGAAGGTCTGGCGGGTTGCCGAGGCGCTGGAATACGGCATGGTCGGCATCAACACCGGCCTGATGTCTTCAGAGACGGCGCCTTTCGGCGGCATCAAGCAATCCGGCCTCGGCCGCGAAGGCTCGCGCCACGGCGCAGACGACTATCTCGAAATGAAGTACCTCTGCATCGGCAATCTGTAAGCCGGCAAATCAAGTGGAGGTAATGTGGATGCGGCCCTGCCATAGCCGGGCCGCCGTCAACCGCCCGGTGTGAAAAGCGCCGGTGTCGAGATTGAGCCGGAGCCCGCGGGCTTCGGCCCGTTTGACCGGCGTGTGACCGTGCACGATCAGCTTCGGCAGCGGCTGCGCACTGTCGTAAAAACGCGAACGGATGAACACGAGGTCAGCTTCCTGCTGATCGGAAATCGGCCGGTCCGGATCGATACCCGCATGGACGAACAAAGCCTGCGGCGTATCCAGCAGGATCGGCAACCGGCGCAGGAAATTGATGTGATCGTCGGGAAGCCAGGTTCGGATGAATGTGTCGAGTTTTTTCTGGCTCGGATATTGCTCCCGCAATGTCGGGATATCCACCCCGTAGGAGTTGAGAGTGGCGGCACCACCGAGCGCCACCCAATCATCCAGCGATATCTCGCCATCGATATAGGCGAGCATTTCCATTTCATGGTTGCCCGTCAGGCAGATGCGGTCGAAGCCATTCGGCGGCGGCGCCATGAGCCGGCCGACGACCTGCGCCGAGGCCGGACCGCGATCGATATAGTCCCCCAGCATAATGATGAGCTTGCGCCCTGGCAGCCCGGCAGCATCAGCGACGATCTTGCGCTCCAGCAAGCTCAAGAGATCGTACCGGCCATGTACGTCGCCGATGACGTAGGTGGGCATGTCGAGATTCTCGAGCCGCTCGCGATGCCGGTGACGGCCGAAGCCATGAGCCATTTTTTCACGTGTCCTAGCTGCCGACATGAAACTCCCTTTCGAGCGTACACCCCGGAACGCCTTAACAACCTTTGCAGAAAGGACTCAAAAGCGACGATTCTTTGCCGAAAAGCAGGAATCAGCGCTCTCGCCGGATGTTTCGACCGGCATTTGCCGTCGACACCAGCCTGCCTTGCGGCAAAGCGTCCCGAATGCCGCCTTTATGCATGGAGAAAGTTGACAGGGCGTATCCGGAATCCTATCGCGCTTGACAACTCAACGGGAGACTATTTGCTCGCTGGAGCGTGGCGAGCCCGGCGTCCCTGCTTTGTTGGCACGATAGCTGCGCGTTTGCCATACAATAACGAAAAACGAAGCCAGCCCCGACCGAAGGCCTATCATCAATAGTGCCTGTAACTTTACCGTGAAGCCCTGATGAATCCGACGACAGCGCTCGAACTCTGCCGCTTTTTTCACGACGCATCGCTGATGCTGCTGTGGGGTGCCTGTGTTTATCTGTCTCTTCTGGTGCCGAAGGCGCTCGCCGATCGGGTCTGGCGCATCCTTGCGATCCCTTTCGTCCTCCTTGCGGCGATCGCGGCCCTGACGGCGCTGCTTTGGCTGCCCGCTGCGACCGCCGCCATCGGCAACGGCTGGAGCGACGCACTCGATGCCGGCACGGTCCATGACGTCCTGTTCGATACCACGGTTGGCCGAGCGTGGCAGGCGCAGGTGCTTGCGGCGACCATTCTGCTTTTGGTCTTCCTGTCGCCCGAGGGCTGGCGCCGCCGTGGGGTCGCGCTGGGGTCGGGCCTCGGCCTTGCCGCGCTTGCCTTGACCGGACATGCATCGATGCTTGAAGGCTGGCTGCGCTATGCGCACCGCGCCAACGACATCCTCCATGTCCTGACCGGCGGCGGCTGGCTGGGCGCGCTCTTGCCGCTGATCTCCATTCTCCGGCTTCTGAGCCGTCCGGAATGCAGGGCGGACGCGCAACTGGCGCTGCGCCGCTTCTCGCATGCGGGACACTGGGCGGTGGCGCTCGTCATCCTCTCCGGCGTCCTCAATGCCATCATGGTCCTGAAACGCCTGCCGACCGACTGGTCCTCGCCCTATCAAAGGCTGCTTGCCATCAAGATCGCGCTGGTCGCGGGCATGACGCTGCTGGCGATCATCAATCGCTATGTCTTCGTGCCATGGATCGGCCGCAACCCAAGCCGCGCCTTGCAGGCGCTTCGCCTTGGAAGTATCGCCGAAATCGTTATCGGCATTGTTGTCATCGGGTTGGTCGCGGTCTTCGGCATGCTGGAGCCGGTCTAGACCGTTTGTTTTCAAGCAATTTCGGACGGAAAGCCGCTGCTCACTTTTCCTGGGATTGCCCTAGCCGCCGATCGACTTCACCACAGCGCGAACGGCCTCGGCGTCGCTCGTTTTCGGCCGGTATTCCAGGCCCACCCTGCCGCCATAACCATGTGTAAACAGCCAGTCCAACCGGTCAACCAGATCGATGTGGCCCGTGCCAGGATCGCTGCGGCCCCGATAATCTGCGACATGGACATGCACGATCCGGTCGACGCGATCACCGACGACATGCTCCGTCTTCTCATCCATCACGGCCGAATGATAGAGATCGTAGACGATGCCGATTTCGGCGCGGCCGACCTCATCGACGATGTCGAGGCCTTCCGCAGTCGACGACAGGTAGTAACCGAGATGGTCGATTTTCGTGTTGAGCGGCTCAAGACCAAGCCGAACGCCTGAACCCTTAAGGATATCCGCGCCAGCACTCACGGCCGCCACAAGGGCTGCCCGCTGCTCGGCGCGCGAAAACTCGGGAAGATCGTCGCCGGCCTGGGCAATGAGAACCGGCGCGCCGAGACGTCGCGCCACGACGACGGATTCCCGCAGGCCTTGAAGCCACGTCTCTTTGTTTGCCGGATTCGTCAGCGCGATCATCGGCTCGGCCACCAGGCCGGACACCGCAATGCCGGTCTCGGCGACCGCGGCGGCGATCGCATCCAGATCCTTGTTGGTCCAGCGCCAGAACTCGACCGCATCCAGCCCGGCCCGATGCGCCAGCCGGATACGGTCGGCGAAGACATCATCTTCGCGCGCGAACAACCACTCGATACAAGCAGAAAACTGCCGCATGGGATTCTCCCTCCCTCAACCGGTCACAAGCAATGCGCAAGACCGCCCGCGATCGCAAGAGGCGCTAGCGATGGAATTGCGGGGCCGGCCGCCGCATCGAAGGCTTGATGGCTTCGACATTCATCGCGGAGAGGACGCGCATGTCTCGGCGGAAATCGGAAGGCGTCATGCCGGCAATGTGGCGGAAGGATTTGTTGAAGGCGCTTATCGAGCCGAAGCCGCTGTCCATAGCAACCTGCAGGACATTGGCGCCGTCGCGCATCAGCATCGCCTGGGCACGAGAAAGACGCAGCAGGTTCACATATTTACCGAGGGTCATGCCGGTGGATTTCTTGAAGAGATTCATCGCATATTTCGGATGCAAATCCGCCGCCTTGGCAATATCGACCGTATCGATGTCATGCAGGAAATTGGCGGCGATGAAATCGCACATTCTCGCCAGGCTGCGCGAGGATTGCGGATGGACCTGCTCGTTCGTCAGGTTTTCCTGCTTCTCCGGTACCATGCGGTAGGGCTCGAAGGCGATCCTCTCCAGACGCAAGAGAAGTTCGGCGACGGCGTGTTCGGCCTTCGTCCGATCGCCGGACATGGCGTAACGGTGCCATCTGGCGAAATTCTCGTCATCGGCGGCATCGGTTGCCGAGCTTATCAGCGTCTGCCCGCGGATCAGCCGGCTGGAAATATCGAGCGGCAGCCGCATGCGGAAAAAATGCACGAGCGGCAGATGCGCGCCCGCATAGATCGCATCGTCGGACAGTTCATCCAGCTGATGCGGCTGACCGCCCCAGAAGAGGCAGATCTCGCCGGCCTTCAGATGAAGCTCATGATCGCCTATATGGTAATGTACGGTACCGCGCACGATGTAGTTCACTTCCACCTGCGCGTGCCAATGCGGCTTCGCCATCGGCAGCGGATGGGAATAAAACATCTGCAGGATCGTTGGCAGCCCTTCGACACTGCTCGCGCCCGGCTGATAGACCGCTCGATCGCCCACCTTACTTTTCGCCAAGTCCATGTTCCCTTTTTAGGAGACAGAAGCGTACCGGGAGCTAGTTTAAGCGCGTTCGCTTGCGGACAGCAATTGAAAAGGGAGGATTTTCAATGCGTTTAAAACTTGCTGGAGCGGCGGTGCTTGCCACCTTGCTCGCTTCCGGTTCTGCCTTTGCGGAACAAACCACCATTACGGTCTGGAGCTGGAACATCGCCGCGTCGGCGCTGAAATCCACGATCGAAGGCTTCAATAAGAAATATCCGGATATCAAGGTCGATGTGCAGGACATCGGCAACCCACAGGTCTTCGACAAGATGCTGGCCGCTTGCGCCGCCGGCGGCGACGGCCTGCCCGACGTCATGTCGATCGAAAACCACAAAGCTTCCATTTTCTGGAACCGCTTCCCCGACTGCCTGACCGACCTGACGAAGCTCGGCTATAATGACGACCTCAAGAAGCAGTTCCCGGATTTCAAGCGCGCCGAACTCGAAGTCGGCGATGCGGCCTATGCGATGCCATGGGATTCCGGCCCGGTCACCATGTTCTATCGCCGCGATCTCTACGAAAAGGCCGGCGTCGATCCGGCAACGATCAAGACCTGGGACGATTTCATCGCTGCCGGCAAAAAGATCTCTGCCGCAAACCCGGGCGTGATCATGGCGCAGGCCGATCTCAACGGCGACACCGAATGGTTCCGCATGCTCGCCAATGAACAGGGCTGCGGCTACTTCTCGGATGACAGCCAGAGCATCACCGTCAACCAGCCCGCCTGCGTCAAGGCGCTGGACAAGGTGAAGGAAATCAAGGACGCGGGCCTGCTGAGCGCTGCAAACTGGAACGAGAAAATCCAGTCGAACACTGCCGGCAAGGTGGCATCGCAGCTCTATGGCGGCTGGTACGAAGGCACCATCCGCTCCACGTCGCCAGATCTCGCCGGCAAATGGGGCGTCTATCCGATGCCGAGCATGACGGCCGACGGCCCGCATGCGGCCAACCTCGGCGGTTCTTCGCTGGCGATTGCCAACAGCTCGAAGAACAAGGAAGCCGCCTGGAAATATCTGAGCTACACGCTTGGCACCAATGAGGGCCAGGTCACGATGCTGAAGTCCTTCGGGCTCGTGCCGTCGTTGCTGACGGCGGTTCAGGATCCCTTCGTCAACCAGCCGCAGCCCTATTGGGGTGGGCAAAAGGTCTGGACCGATATCCTCGCCACCCTGCCGAAGATCCGCCCGAATCCCGGCACCCAGTATTTCAGCGACGCCGACGAAATCATAAAGGCCGTCCAGACGAAGTACCTTGCCGGCGGCTATCCGAACGGCAAGGCGGCGCTCGACGACGCGGCCCAGCAGATCGCCTCGGCGACGGGTCTGCCGCTCGCGAAATGAGTGACATAGCCGGGCGCGCATCCCAAGCCGCGCCCGGCATCCCCGCCGCCCTGGAGGCGGCGGGGATGTGTCGTCACGGATCATTTCACTGCGCATAAAGGAGGAGGCTTTCATGCGGCTGCAGAACCGGAGCGCCTATGCGTTTCTTGCGCCCTATCTTCTGGTGTTTACGGCCTTCTGGGTGTGGCCGATCATCGATTCGTTCCTGATTTCGTTCCAGAATACCCGCGTCAATCCTTGGACTTTCAACCTGCCGCTCAATTGGGGGCGACTATTCGGCGACCCGGCCTTCTACAACGCACTTCAAAACACGCTTATCATCCTGATCGTCCAGGTACCCGTCATGATCACGCTCGCCACTGTCATGGCGGTGCTGTTGAATTCACCACTGCTCAAGGCGCGCGGCATTTTCCGCTTCGCTTTCTTCGCACCCGTCGTGGTCGGCGAGGTCGCCTATGCAGCCGTCTTCCGCTTAATGTTCAACGTCGATTTCGGCATCATCAACAAGCTGCTCGGCGGTGTCGGCATTTCGCCGGTGTCGTGGTTTGCAGACTCCCACGCCGCCATGGTCCTCATCATCATCGCCGTCACCTGGCGCTGGGCCGGATACAACGCCATTATCATCCTGTCTGGGCTGCAATCGATCCCCGAGGATGTCTATGAAGCTGCAACGCTCGACCGTGTCAGCCGCTTCCAGCAGTTCATCCACATCACCCTGCCGCTCTTGAAACCGATCATTCTCTTCTGCGTGGTCCTGTCCGTCATCGGCACCATGCAGCTCTTCACCGAACCATATCTGATCACCAACAGGGGTGGCCCCGGCGGTGGGACGGAGACGCTCGGCCTGTTGCTATATCGCCAGGCCTTCCAGTCGACCAACTTCGGCTATGCCTCGGCGATTGCCTACACGATGGCGGCGCTCGCCGTGGTCATCTCTCTTCTCAATCTCTGGGTGGGGCGCGAAGCTAAATGAAATCGAAGTCCAAATCCACTCTGATCCGCTCGCTCGCCTTGCACGGCCTGCTGGCGCCGCTCGCCATCATCTGGCTGTTTCCGCTCTGGATGATGTTCGTCTTCTCGACCATGCCCGATTACGGCATTTTCAGCCCCGGTATCATCCTGACACCGTCGACAGGTTTCATGGACAACGTCCGCAACCTCCAGGCCGACACCAACTTCATCGGCGCTATGACGATCTCCATCGTCGTTGCCATCGTCTATACGGTCCTGTCGGTCATGCTGACCTCGATGGCGGGATGGGCTCTGGCGCGCTACCAGTTCGCCGGCCGTCCGGGCGTCATCGGCATCATCCTCGGCACGATCACCCTTCCCTACTCCGTCGTCGTCATCCCACAGTTCATCATGGTGGCGCGCGATTTCGGGCTGGCCAATTCTTGGGTCGCGCTGATCGTGCCGCCACTCTTCAATTCGCTCGGCGTGCTGTTCATGCGCCAGGCCTTCTCGATGATGCCCGGCGAGCTGTTTGATGCGGCCAGGGTTGAGGGTGTCAAGGAATGGCAGATCTTTCTGCGCATCGCCCTGCCACTCGCAAGACCGACGATGGCGGCGCTCGCCATTATCCTGTTCCTGGCCTCCTGGAACAACTACCTCTGGCCGCTGCTCATCAATTCCCGGCCTGGAATGATGACCGCGCCCGTGGCGCTCGGGACGCTCATCGGCCTCACCAGAGTATCCTGGGGCGGCATCATGGCCGGCGCGGTGATGCTGACGGCGCCGATCCTCGTCATCTTCGTTCTCCTGCAGCGCCACTTCATCGCCGGCATCGCCGCCGGCGCAATCAAATAATTCCGGGAGACCCGTATGGCTGAACTATCCCTTAACAACATCGTCAAACGCTACGGTTCACTGGAAATCATTCACGGCGCCAATCTCGAGGTGAAGGACGGCGAATTCGTCGTTTTCGTCGGCCCTTCGGGATGCGGCAAATCCACACTGCTGCGCATGATCGCCGGGCTGGAGGATATTTCCGGCGGCGAGCTCAAGATCGGCGGCCGCGTCGTCAACGACATGGAGCCGGCCGATCGCGGCATCGCCATGGTCTTCCAGTCCTATGCCCTCTACCCGCATCTGACGGTGGAGCAGAACCTGAATTTCGGCCTGCGCATGAACGGCAATCCGAAGGCGGATACCGACCGCCGCGTCAAGCAGGCCTCCGAGATCCTGCAGATCACCGAGCTGATGCAGCGCCGGCCGAAGCAGCTCTCCGGCGGCCAGCGCCAGCGCGTCGCCATCGGCCGCGCCATCGTGCGCGAACCGCAGATTTTCCTGTTCGACGAACCGCTCTCCAACCTCGATGCCGAGCTGCGCGTGCAGATGCGCGTCGAAATCTCCCGCCTTCACAAGAAGCTCGGCACGACGATGATCTATGTGACGCATGATCAGACGGAGGCGATGACCCTTGCCGACAAGATCGTCGTGCTGCGCAGCGGCAACATCGAACAGGTGGGAGCACCGCTCGACCTCTATGACGATCCGGCCAACCAGTTCGTCGCCGGATTCGTCGGCTCGCCGAAGATGAATTTCCTGCGCGCCGAGGTCGTCGACAATCAGCCTGGCCGCGTCGGGGTGGCCCTTCGCGACCAGCGCAATGTCCGCCTGTCGCTGCCGATCACGGCAGCGGGCGTCGAAATCGGCGAGCATGTGACGCTGGGCGTTCGCCCCGAGCACTTCCTCGACGCCGGGCGAGGCGATGCGGATCTGACCGTCGACGTCGACGTCGCCGAGCATCTCGGCAACACCAGCTACATCTACGCCAACATCGCCGGCGGCGAGCAGATCGTCATCGAACGCGAAGAGTCCCGCAACACCGGCAACCGGGACACGCTTACCGTCGCGCTTTCCGCGGCCAAGACATTCCTCTTCGACGGTGCCGGAAACCGATTGCGGTAGGCGCTGTCTTTTCTCCCAAGACAGCATGCAGATTTAGGAAAGGATCGTTCCATGAGTACAGATACACCCATCCGCTGGGGCATTATCGGCCCCGGCAGGATCGCCCAGACTTTTGCCGACGGCATCGCCCATTCCCGCAGCGGCAAGCTGGTGGCCATCGCCAGCCGCAACCCGGACAAGCCGGGTCTCGGCGACAATTTCCCCGGCGCCCGCATCGTTAGCGGATACGAGGCGCTGCTTGCCGACAAGGACATCGACGCCGTCTATATCGCCACGCCGCACACCGGCCATGCCGAATGGGCGATCAAGGCGATCCGCGCCGGCAAGCATGTGCTTGTCGAAAAGCCGATCGCGCTTTCGGCCTATGATGCAGAAGCAATCTATTACGAAGCCAAGAAGGCCGGGGTCTTCGCCGGCGAAGCTTTCATGTACCGCGTCCATCCGCAGACGGCGAAACTGATCGAACTGGTGAAGAGCGGCGCGATCGGCGAGCTGCGCATCATCCGCTCGTCCTTCGGCTTCAACATGGGCACCGTCAAGCCGGAACATCGGTTGTTTGCCAATGAAACGGCCGGCGGCGGCATCCTCGATGTCGGCGGCTATCCCGTGTCGATGGCGCGTCTGATTGCCGGTGCCGCCGATGGCAAGCCGTTTCTCGATCCCGACAAGGTCTCGGGCGTTGCCCATCTCGGCCAGACGGGCGTCGACGAATGGGCGTCGGCCGTGCTGAAATTCCCAAACAGCATTATTGCCGAAGTCTCCTGCTCGATCATGGCAAACCAGGACAACACGCTGCGGATCATCGGCTCCGAAGGACGCATCGAAGTTGCAGACTTCTGGTTCGCCTCCGGCCATAAGGGCGGCGTCGGCAAGATCGAGCTCATCAAAGGCGGGGAGACCCAGACCATCGAAGTCAAGGAGGAGCGCTGGCTCTATTCCTTCGAGGTCGATGCGGCGGGCGATGCCATCCGCGCCGGACACAAGGAATTCGCCTATCCCGGCATCGGCTGGGCGGATTCGATCGGCAACCTCCGAGTTCTCGATCAGTGGCGCGCCTCCATCGGCCTCGAATACGAAGTCGAGAAGGCAACGCATAGGACGAAGAACATCGCCGGCACAGCCGTTACCAAGGGCAACAGCATCCCGAAGCGCGACATCCCCGGCATTACTAAGCCGGCATCGACCGTCATGCTCGGCTTCGAATTCTTCCCGAATTTCGCGGCCGCCTCGCTGACGCTCGACGCCTTCTATGAAGCCGGCGGTAACGCCTTCGACACTGCTTATGTCTATGGCGGCGGCAAGACGGAGAGCATCTTCGGCGATTGGCACACCAGCCGGAAGGTGCCGCGCGAGGAGATTGTTTTGATCGGCAAGGGCGCCCATTCGCCGCTTTGCTACCCGGATATGATCTCCAAGCAACTCGACCAGTCGCTCAACCGCCTGAAGACCGACTATGTCGACATCTACTTCATGCATCGCGACAACACGGCCGTCCCGGTCAGCGAGTTCGTCGATGCCATGGATGCCGAGGTCAAAGCCGGCCGCATTCGCGGCATTTTCGGCGGTTCGAACTGGACGCGCGCCCGCTTCGACGAGGCGATCGCCTATGCCGAGAAGAACGGCAAGACCGCACCTGCGGCGCTTTCCAACAACTTCTCGCTGGCCGAAATGCTCGACCCGATCTGGGCCGGATGCGTCGCTGCCTCAGACGACGAATGGAAGGCTTGGCTGAACGCCAAGCAGATCCCGAACTTCGCCTGGTCGAGCCAGGGCCGCGGCTTCTTCACCGACCGCGCCGGCCGCGACAAACGGAACGATGAGGAACTGGTGCGCGTCTGGTATTCCGACCGCAACTTCGGCCGCCGCGACAGGGCGATCGAACTGGCGCAGAAGCTCGGCCGCAACCCGATCCATATCGCGCTTGCCTATGTCATTGCCCAGCCGTTCCCGGTCATCCCGCTGATCGGCCCGCGCACGATCGCCGAGCTGGAAGACAGTCTCTCGGCGCTCGACATCAAGCTGACGCCGGAACAGGTGAAGTGGCTTGAAGGCTGAAACGACACGGCCGGTTCGTGACATCACGGCCGGCAGTTGAGTGCGATTGCGCAAAATGAAAACAGCCCATCCGGACTTCCGGGTGGGCGATTGCATATGGAGCATGCCAGTGACGCAATCCCTGGCCCGAAGGGTCGGATGAGGGGGCTCATCGCCGTACCCCATCAGTACTCTTGCTCCTGACATCCCCCTCATCCGCCTGTCGGCACCTTCTCCCTTTGGGGAGAAGGGGTTACCCGGCAACGATCTCTTCCCATATGCAATCGCCCTGCCGAAACCAGACAGGCTCTTTGCATCTTATGCCGACGATGATCGCCAACGGTCAGCCGGCGAAATCGAAGGCTTTCGTCCCGGCCCCCTCCAGCCGCAGCAGATAAGCCTTGCGCTCGAGGCCGCCGGCAAATCCTCTGAGCTCACCCGCCGATCCGATAACCCGATGGCATGGCGCGATGATCGAGATCGGGTTGCGGCCATTGGCGGCACCAACTGCACGGATCGCTTTCAGCGCCCCGATCTCGGCAGCAATCTGGGTGTAGGTGCGCGTCTCGCCGAAGGGAATGGCCAGCAGCGCCCGCCATACCTTCCGCTGAAACTCGGTTCCCGAAAAATCGAGCGGGAGATCGAAAGCCTGCCGTTCGCCGGCGAAATACTCGCGGAGTTGTCGCTCGGCCTCCAGCACGACGGGATGGCTGTCGTCCTTGGCGACGATCGGCAGCTGCACGCGATTGGGCCGGTCATTATCCCATAGAATGGCCGCAAGCCCGTCATCGCTGGCAACAAGCTTCAGCGCGCCGACGGGCGAAGCCATGATCCTGTAGACATAATGCTTGCCGGCATTTCGCGTGGATGTGGTCATGCCGATATCCTTCCTTCGAATCGTGCCGCAAGGCGGCAGTCGATCTCCTTGTCGTCATGACATGAGACCCAAAATATAAGGTTCCAGCCACCCGAAAAACGTCTTCGCGGGCCGAAATCCAATACTTCCGCATTCCACGCCTTCGATCGAAATACCGACGTCGCGGTTTGGAAATTGGATCGAAATTGTGTAAAACCGAGGCAAGATTGGTCACCTGCATGCGGAGTCAGAGATGACGGTTCGCCCGCCGCGCAATTTCAATCCATCCAATATGAACGAGACCGGCCTCGGGATTCTCGAATATGAGATGATGTCGGAGCGCGCCAGCTCGCTCGGCCGCCATGGGATGAAGGTGGAGGCAGCACTCGCCGCGCTGCAGGAGGGCGAGGCCAAGGGCAAGGATGGCGTCGAACACGAGCGGCTGATCGATGCGGCCGCGCAAGCCGTCTGGGCCATGTTCATTCATCGCGAGATCTGCGGCCTGCGCAACAGCCGCGACGTCATCCAGCGCTATGGCATTCCGAACAAGGTGCTTGCGCGCCTCGGCGCGAGCCCGCGCCACACATAGAGCAGTCAAGCGGTTTCACGAAACCGCTTGACTGCTCTATGTCTTTGTTTTTGCGCGGTTGCGGAAGGAAAGCCGCTGCACATTTCCTGCAATCGCTCTAAACTTCAGGATTTCAGGATCGCCGAGAAGCGCGGATCGAAGGCATGGCCGATCGGCTCGGCGGCCGCGCCGCGCGCCACGGCCCAGGGGTCGGTCATGCCGAGCTGCAGGCGCGGCAACAGCCGGTCGGCGCGATCGGCATTGGAGGGCAACAGCGGCTGCATGGCGTCGATCAGCCGCGTCGCAAGGGCTGCAGGCGCGCCTCCGCACAGAATCACGGTCTGCGGATCAAAGATAGTCTCGATGAGATGCACGCTCCAGCGCAGGTCGATCGCCGCCTTTTCGATCCAGGCGAGAATCTCCGGATCGTCGGCGGCAGCGCGCCTGTCGATCAGCGAATAGATGTCCGGCGCCATCGGATCGACGCCCAGATGCTCGTAGAGCGAGGCCAGCGATGCGCGATGTTCAAGCTGGGTCAGCCTGCCGCCGGCCGTGAGCAGCGCCATACCGATTTCGCCGGCATTGCCATGGGCGCCGCTATAAAGATCGCCACCGAGGATCAGGCCGGCTCCAATACCGTAGCCGACATAGAGGCAGACGGCATGATCGAGCCCATGCGCGGCGCCGACCATGCGTTCGGCGGTCGCGCAGGCGGCGGCGTCGTTCTGCAGGGTGACGTTGAGGCCGGTGCCGGCGGAAAGCGTTTCCAATAGCGGAAAGCGCTGCCAGGCGCCCATCATCCAGGGATTGTCGTCCCCATCCTGCTCAATGCCGAACGGACCCGGCATCGCGACGCCGAGCCCGACGAGGCGCTTCTCCGCCTGTGCGGCACGCAGCTTGAGCTCGGTGCGAACCTCCTGCACGAGCTGCAGCACCACGGGGGTGCCCGTGGCCGGTCCGCCGACCGGCAGGTTCGCCTCCTTGCCGATCAGCACATTGCCGACCAGATCGACAGCGATGGCGCGGGTGATGTGACGATCGATCTGCAGGCCGATCGCAAAGGCGCCTTCCGGCACGAGCCCATAGGGCGTCGAGGGTTGCCCCCTGCCGCGGCGCACCGTTTCCCTTGAGATCACCAACCCGTCGATTTCCAGCTCCTCCATGATGTTGGAGACCGTCTGTTTCGTCAGGCGGGTGGCACGTGCCAGATCGGCGCGGGAGAGGGCACCATTGAGCCGCAAGGCGTCGATGATCACCCGCCGGTTATGGGCACTGGTGCCTTCGTGGTTCGTTCCGCTCGTGGCCCTGATCGGGCGAACATCGTTCATGTGCATTTGCCTCTTGACACCAATAGAATATTGAAGAACAAATAAGTCAAGACAATTGACTTAAAAGAAACCACAGAGTTTCATGAGGGAACGCAGGGGAGCCTCAAGGCTCCGAAGACGCTCCGATCGAGGTTCGGCAGCCTGGCCGGCTGCCCGTTCGACACCTGACGGCGACATTTCAGCCGCCGTTGGAAAATCGCGTGACTGTCAAAAAAAACTGGAGGCTGGAATGTTGAAATCATTGAACAAGACACTGCTCGGCGCAGCGCTGATCGGCGTATCCTTCGCGTCGCACGCCTTTGCCGAAACGACGCTGAACGCCCTCTTCATGGCGCAGGCCGCCTATAGCGAAGCCGATGTGCGCGCCATGACGGACGCCTTCACCAAGGCCAATCCGGACATCAAGGTCAATCTCGAATTCGTCCCTTATGAGGGCCTGCATGACAAGACCGTGCTGGCGCAAGGCTCGGGCGGCGGCTACGACGTCGTGCTGTTCGACGTCATCTGGCCCGCCGAATACGCGACCAACAAGGTTCTGGTCGATGTTTCCTCGCGTATCCCTGACGATACGAAGAAGGGCGTGCTGCCGGGCGCATGGACCACAGTCCAATACGACAGCAAATATTACGGCATGCCCTGGATTCTTGACACCAAGTACCTGTTCTACAACAAGGAAATCCTGGAAAAGGCTGGCATTAAGACGCCGCCGAAGACCTGGGACGAGCTGACCGAACAGGCCAAGATCATCAAGGACAAGGGCCTTCTGGCCACGCCAATCGCCTGGAGCTGGTCGCAGGCCGAAGCCGCGATCTGTGACTACACCACGCTTGTCAGCGCCTATAAAGGCGACTTCCTCAAGGACGGCAAGCCGGACTTCCAGAACGGCGGCGGCCTCGATGCCCTGAAATACATGGTATCCAGCTACAAATCCGGCCTCACCAATCCGAATTCCAAGGAATTCCTCGAAGAGGACGTCCGCAAGGTCTTCGAAAATGGCGACGCAGCCTTCGCACTGAACTGGACCTACATGTACAACATGGCGAACGATCCGAAAGACAGCAAGGTTGCCGGCAAGGTCGGCGTCGTGCCGGCACCGGGCGTCGCCGGCAAGAGCGAGGCTTCGGCGGTCAACGGCTCCATGGGCCTCGGCATCACCACCGCCAGCAAGCATCCGGACGAAGCCTGGAAGTTCATCACCTTCATGACCTCGCAGGCAACGCAGAACCAGTATGCCAAGCTCAGCCTGCCGATCTGGGCCTCGTCCTACAGCGATCCGGCTGTCACCAAGGGCCAGGAAGACCTGATCGCCGCCGCAAAGGTCGGGCTTGCGGCCATGTATCCGCGTCCGACGACACCGAAGTATCAGGAACTGTCGACAGCACTGCAGCAGGCGATCCAGGAATCGCTGCTCGGCCAGTCTTCGCCGGAAGATGCGCTGAAGTCTGCTGCCCAGAACAGCGGTCTCTGATAGTCTTACCGGGCGGCGCCTATCGCCGCCCGCCTCTCGATCCTCCATGAAGAATGAAAGAAGGGGCCCGTCATGTCCGGCACCTCAATGACAACTCGCGCCTGGTTTTTGATGTTGCCGCTGCTGGTGGTGATGGTCGCCGTCATCGGCTGGCCGCTCGTCGATACCGTCGGCCTTTCTTTCACGGATGCAAAGCTTGTCGGCACCGGCGGCAATTTCGTCGGCATCGACAATTATGCGAAGATGCTGGCGAACTCCAATTTCCAGCGCACCTTGATCACCACGGCCTGGTTTGCGATCGTATCCGTTGCCGCCGAAATGGTGCTCGGCGTGCTTGCCGCGCTGCTCCTGAACCAGGAATTCAAGGGCCGAGGCGTGCTGCGCGCGCTGATGATCCTGCCCTGGGCACTGCCGACCGTCGTCAACGCCACGCTGTGGCGGCTGATCTACAATCCGGAATATGGCGCGCTGAACGCAGCCCTTACCCAGCTTGGCCTGATCGACGCCTACCGCTCCTGGCTCGGCGAACCGGGCACGGCGCTGACGGCGCTGATCGTCGCCGATTGCTGGAAGAACTTTCCACTGGTGGCGCTCATCGCGCTTGCCGCCCTGCAGGCCGTGCCGCGCGATATCACCGCCGCCTCGCTGGTCGACGGCGCCGGCCCCTTCAAGCGCTTCCGCTTCGTCATCCTTCCCTATCTTGTCGGGCCATTGATGGTGGCGCTGGTGCTGCGCACCATCGAGGCTTTCAAGGTCTTCGATATCATCTGGGTGATGACACGCGGCGGCCCGGCAAACAGCACGCGTACGCTATCGATCCTCGTCTATCAGGAAGCCTTCTCCTTCCAGCGGGCGGGGTCGGGCGCATCGCTTGCCCTCATCGTCACGCTGCTGGTGACGGTGCTTGCCGCGGCCTATGCCGCCCTTGTCCGCAAAACCGCGGGGAGTGCGACCTGATGGAACGCAAGAGCCCGCTCTTCACCTGCTTCATTTATGTCTGCGCCATCCTGCTCGCCGTCGTCATCCTGGCGCCGATTGCCTGGCTCTTCATCATGAGCATTTCGCCGGCTGCCGATCTTGCCGCCAAGCCCTTGCGCTGGTGGCCGCAGACGGCTGACTTCTCGCGCTACTGGGTGCTGCTTTCGACGCTGGAAAACAGCGAGGGAGCCGCCTTTACCTCGTCGCTGCGCAACAGCATCGAGGTTGCCGGCATGGCGACGATCGCAGCGATCGCGCTGGCGATCCCCGCTGGCTGGGCCGTGTCGCGCACGCCGTCCGTGGGATGGTCGCTCTCGATGGTCATCGCCACCTACATGCTGCCGCCCGTCGCACTTGCCGTGCCGCTCTATATGGGTCTTGCCTATCTCGGCCTGCTCAACAACGTCTTCGGTCTGGCACTTGTCTACCTGACGATCCTCGCGCCTTTTACGACCTGGCTGATGAAATCCGGCTTCGATTCCATTCCGAAGGAGATCGAGGCCGCCGCGATGATCGATGGCGCCGGTCTGTTCCAGACGCTGAAGATCATCACGCTGCCGCTTGCCATGCCTGTGATGGCGACCTCGGCGCTCTTCGCCTTCCTGCTTGCCTGGGATGAATTCTTCTATGCGCTGCTCTTCACCTCCGACCAGCGCGCAAAGACCCTCACCGTCGCCATCGCCGATCTGGCCGGCGGCCGTGTCTCGGATTACGGACTGATCGCGACTGCCGGCGTGCTGGCCGCCCTGCCACCGGTGCTGATCGGTCTTGTCATGCAACGTGCCCTGATCTCCGGGCTGACCAGCGGCGGCGTCAAGGGATGAACATGACCACAGAGAAAACACGCCCCGCCGGGCTTGCCGCGATCGATCGCGAAATGGCCCGCCAACATGCCGATGCGATTGCCTCCTTCGAGGCCGCTGCCGAGATGGCTGCCAAGGCGGCAGCCTCGCTGAAGCGCACCGGCAAGCTGCTGCTGCTTGGCATGGGCGGCTCCCACGCCGTCAACCGCGCCGTCGAGACGCTCTACCGTGCTGCCGGCATCGATGCGATCGCGCTACCGCTCTCCGAACAGCTCGGCCAGCCGCTGTCGCTCGAGGACCGGACGATCTTCGTGACGTCGCAGTCCGGCGAAAGCGCCGAAGTGCTGCGCTGGTTCGACGAGACGGGCGGCAATGCCGACACATTCGGCCTGACGCTGGAGGGCAGCTCCTTCCTCGCGAGGACCGCTCCCTCGCTGGTGGGCGCCGGCGGCACCGAGCTTGCCTTTGCGGCAACGCGCAGCCTCACCGTGACCTTCGCGCTGCATCTGGCGATCTTCACCGCGCTTGGGCAGGATCCCGCGAGCGCACTGGCGGTACTACAGGCACCGCAGACGCTCGATATCTCGCCGGCGCTTGCTGCCCTTGCCGATGTCGCCACCATCGTTACCTCAGGCCGCCGCCTGCAGGGCGTTGCCGAGGCGCTTGCACTTGGCCTCACCGAACTGTCGCGCCGCCCCTGCTTTTCGCTCGAGGGCGGCCAGTTGCGGCATGGGCCGATGGAAATGCTCGGCCCATCGATCGGCGTCGTGCTTTTCCGTGGCAACGACGCGACCGCCAGCCTGGTGACGGCCATGGCTGTTTCCACCGTCGAGACGGGGGCGCCTGTGATCATCTTCGACGGTTCGCAGGAAGAACCGGTCCCCGGTTGCATCACGCTCCGTTTCAAGCCGGAAAGCGGCCTTGCCGCCATCTTCCAGATGCTGCCTGTGGCGCAGGCGCTGATGATCGCGTTTGCCGATGCCCGGGTCGAGAATGCCGGCACGCCGCTGCGCTCCACCAAGATCACCCGGAGCGAATGAATGAAGCCACTAGCAGTCATCGGCAACGTCAACATCGACCTGATCCTCGGGCCGGCCGAGCCTTGGCCCAAGGCCGGCACGGAGATCATCGTCGACCATGACGAGCTGCGCGTCGGCGGGCAGGCGGGCAATACCGCACTCGCCTGGGAGGGCCTCGGCATCGATTACAAGATCGCTGCCAATGTCGGCAGCGACCAGTTTGGACGCTGGCTCAGTGAAGCATTCGGCACCCGCAGCAGCAAGTGGCCGGTGCGTCCCGAAGGCACGACTCTATCCGTGGGCATCACCCATCCGGACGGCGAGCGCACTTTTTTCACGACACGCGGCCACCTGCCACGGCTCACATTTGCCGACGTGCATGCCGTGCTCGACGGGACGAAACTTTCCGGCGGCTATGCGCTGCTGTGTGGCGCCTTCCTTACCGACGACCTGACACGCGACTACGAAGCGCTGTTCGACTGGGCGGATAGACACCGGATCACGGTTGCGCTCGACACGGGCTGGCCGCTTGACGGCTGGACCGAGAAGAATTGCAATTCGACGCGGCATTGGCTCTCCCGTTGCGGCGTCGCGCTGATGAACGAAGTCGAAACGACGACGCTTGCCGGCGTGGACGATCCGGTTCAGGCCGCGAGTGCGCTTCGTTCGCACATGCCTGATGGAGCCATCGTCGTTGTCAAGCGCGGCCCCGAGGGCGCCATTGCCATCGGGGCCGATGGCAGCTTGGTTTCGGTCGCCGCGCCGCGTGTCACCGTCGTCGATACGATCGGTGCCGGCGATGTCTTCAACGCGGGTTTCCTGGCCGCCCTTGCCCGAGGCGAGCCGCTTGCAGCCAGCATTTCGGCCGGGACTGCGGTCGCTTCCCGTGCCATTTCCACTCTGCCGCGCAGCTACGGCCCGGCCAAAGCATCCGAGGAGGCCGTTCGATGAGCGCGCTTGAAATCCAGAACATCCGCAAGAGCTATGGCGATGTCGAGACGCTGAAAGGCATCGACATATCGCTTGAAAGCGGCGAGTTCCTGGTGCTGCTCGGCTCGTCCGGCTGCGGCAAGTCCACGCTGCTCAACATCATCGCCGGGCTGGCGGAAGCAACCAGCGGCGATATCCGCATCGGCAACCGCTCGGTGCTCGGCGTGCATCCGAAGGATCGCGACATCGCCATGGTGTTTCAGTCCTATGCGCTCTATCCGAACCTCTCGGTCCACCGCAACATCGGCTTCGGCCTGGAGATGCGCAAGGTGCCGGCGGCCGAGCGCGACAAGGCGGTACGCGAGGCGGCGAAGCTGCTGCAGATCGAACCGCTGCTCGAGCGCAAGCCGAGCCAGCTTTCCGGCGGCCAGCGCCAGCGGGTGGCGATCGGCCGGGCGCTGGTGCGCAAGCCGGAGGTCTTCCTGTTCGACGAGCCGCTGTCGAACCTCGACGCCAAGCTGCGCATGGAGATGCGCACCGAGCTGAAGCGTCTTCACCAGATACTGAAGACCACTGTCGTCTACGTGACCCACGACCAGATCGAGGCGATGACGCTTGCAACCCGCATCGCCGTGATGCGGGATGGTCGGATCGAGCAGCTTGGCACGCCGGACGAGATCTACAATCACCCGGCAACGCTCTATGTCGCGACCTTCGTCGGCGCGCCGCCGATGAACCTGCTGAACGCGACCGCCGAGGCTGGTTCCCTGCGCATCGACGGCACCTCGATCACGCTGCCCATGCCTGCGACGAAGGACGGGGTCAAACAGGGACAGGAACTGGTCGTCGGCATACGGCCGGAAACGATGCGTCTGGACGAGCGGGGCAAGCTGGAGGCCATTTGCGAAGTCGCGGAGCTGACGGGTCCCGAACTGATCGTGACCGCGCAAGCCGGTTCGCAGCGGCTCATGGCCTGCCTGCCCCCGCGCACTGCGGTTGCCGCAGGGCAGACGCTGAAGCTCGGTTTCGACGCCAACGCGCTGCACCTCTTCGACCGCCCCACCGGTCGCCGCTGCGAATGATTTCGCGGCCATCCCGCAGGCGCGCGTCGAGACGATACCGCAAGGCCGATCGGCAGCCGGCTTCTCTCCGATGCGGCGCATATTGCCACGCTTGCCGAACAGTTGCTCGAACTACGGCGCCTGGATGTCATCGGCAGGAATGTCTCGTGCGTCGATCTGGTGGAATTCTGCCGGAACGTCGCCGCCGACACGATGCCTCTCGCCAGTACGCAGGGATACGAATTGTCGCTGAGACAGGTGTCGACCGTCTGGCCATCTAGGGTGATGCCGGCGCACTACAGCGCGTCATCGTCAATACCCGTCCAGAATGCGATCGAGCACAGAGGCGGCAAGGGAAATATCACCATCAAGATCGACAGACGCGCGATCATCGAAGCCTCGCGCCGCAGACGGTCATCCGCCGCGATGAGCCGTCCCACTCCAATTCCGACCATTGGACACACTTCGCACAGTCAAGACGTTCGGTCTCAAATCTGAGGTCTTTCGTCTTTCGCCTGTCCTATTATGGCCAGGTATGGAGGGTGGAATTTGGGATCTCCGCCAGCCTTCTATAAGTATTCTCCAATATTTCTGCTACCGGAACCTTTGCTCCAGCAAAGAGTTTTCCTGTATGGAGGAAATTTACATGAACACTAATTCGAATAAACCAAATCTAGATCTCAGAACCACGCCATATGCACGCCGCTCTTCTTGGGGGCCGCCGATCGCTATATTGGCGGTTGTTGCTGTCGCAGCGCTGGCGTGGAACTTTTGGCCTTATGCAAACTCGTCTTACACGAGCGCGAAGGAGTCTAGAATTCCGGCTGCCCAGAGGACCACGATACAGCCATCGGGAGCCTCAATGCCGCCTGCGACGGCGCCTGCTCAGCAATAGAGAAGGCCCACCCGCAAGAGAGAAGGATAGACCCATGGCAAAGCATGATGAATCGCCGCTGTTGAGCGCAACGGATGCGAAGCAGGCTGACAAACGCGATACCAGCGCCTATGGGCGTGGCTCAAAAGCCGGCAAACAGAAGAACCCGGCAGAAGGCAACCCCTATCCCGAAGGCAGCCGCGCTGCCAAGTCGTTTGAACACGGACAACTGGACGCTCAAAAAGTCAGATGCAGCGACAAGCCGCCGGGACGATAGGTGCTCGCAAAGTGGCTCAAGTTTCGAACATCGCCATTTTTGGCTTCGCACGACTTGATGGCATATCGGCGGACATATGTTGCCGCAATATCACCGATCGCGGCGGAACCTGACCGGCCGATTTCGCCGATATATCAACAAATATGCCGTCGAATTGAACCAAATTCGGTTCTGAACGTTAAGTTTAGTTGGAGTGCCATCACGAACAACGCACCGTGCAGTCAAGCGCGATGGAGATGATCGGGCGCTCCCCAGGAGACTTACATGGATACCACCACACTTCTCATCATCGTTATTGTCGTTCTGCTGATCGGCGGCGGCGGCTGGTTCGGCCGGGGTCGTTGGTACTAAGGAAGCCCTTGCGGCGCGGATAAATGTTCGCTGGTCGCGAAGCTTCCTAGAGTATACAATAATATCGACTGGCCGCGGCCCGCCAAACCAGGGATAAGGCCGGCAGATGCCAGATATAATCGCCAAATCTGATGGTCAGAAAATCGCCGAAGCCGAGGTCGACGACTTCCGGAGGGAGCTCGGTCCTTTCGTCGTCGCCGCTGAAACGACACGAATGGCGATGGTTTTTACGGATGCGAAAGAATCCGACAATCCCATCATTTTCGCCAACAACGCCTTTCTCGACTTGACCGGCTATACTCGGGAAGAGGTACTCGGACAGAGCTTCAACTTTCTAATGGCGCGCGGCACGGATCCCGATTCGCTCGCGCGCATCGACGCCGCATTCGCGGGCACGACCGGCGGTTCGGAAATTTCCTATCGTCGCAAGGATGGCAGCGTGTTTTAGTCGGCGGTCCTTATCAGCCCGGTTCGAGACGAAAGCGGCGTTATCGTGCAGCACTTCGCCTCTTTTGTCGACCTTACCGATCATAAGCGGGAACAGGCCCAGTCTCGCATGCTCATCGACGAATTGAACCATCGCGTCAAAAATACGCTGGCGACGGTACAGTCGATTGTCTGGCAAGCCCTGAGGAATGCGTCCGACGTCAATGTAATCCGGGATTCCATCGAGCCACGGCTCTTTGCCCTGTCGCGGTCTCATGACCTATTGACCCGGAAAAGTTGGGAGGGTGCGGGGCTGCTCGATCTGGTCAACGCGGCTCTGGAGCCGTTTGGGATTGGAAACGGGCGCTCAGAGCACTTTGTCATCACGGGCCGGAATATCCGCGTCTCACCGAAGGTTACCCTTGCGCTCGGTATCGCGTTCCACGAGCTCGCGACCAATGCCGTGAAATACGGCGCGTTTTCCAACAAGACCGGATCGGTACTGATCTCGTGGACGATTGAGCCGTCGCTGGAAGGCGACTGGCTTCATTTACGCTGGCAGGAGAAGGATGGGCCGTCGGTGACATACCCATCACGGAAAGGGTTCGGCTCGCGCGTGATCGAGCGCGGCCTGGCTCATGAACTGGAGGGCACGGTTGATCTCGACTACCGGAGTGAGGGCATCGTCTGCACGATCAACTTTCCTGCATCGAACGGTGTTCGTGATGGATAAATTGCTTTCCGGTCGGCGCGTGCTCGTTGTCGAGGATGAAATGCTGATCCTCATCATGATTGAAGACATGCTGGCAGACCTGGGATGTGCGGCCGTGACCAGCGCCGCCACGGTCAATCAGGCCATCGCCCTGATTGAATCTCAAAATTTCGATGTCGCCATGCTGGATATGAACTTGAACGGCGAAATGACTTACCTCGTGGCCGATGCGCTCGCTACGCATGGTGTGCCGTTCGCCTTCTCAACCGGCTACAGCAGTGACGACATTCGGGATGGTTATCGCGACCGGCCGGTTCTGAAGAAGCCGTTTATGGACAAGGAACTGGCCGAGGTCTTTACGCACCTTCTGCGCCGCGCCGCGCTCTTGTGACACTCATATCTGTCAATTAATTGGTTTATGGTTGAACTGGTTTTGGGTTCAAGCTTATCGACGATTATTGCTGGGAAGGTTCGAGTTGATTGTCGGCTGGCTCTTTGCTTGAGCGCGGCTCATTCTTCATGCTGCTCGGGTTGCGAGCTATGGCATGTCAGCTATTGAGGACGCCGTGGCCCATGTGGGAGGTGAGGTAGGGCGCTGCTTGAGGTGGCCGCCCTGCTGGGTAGGCGCTCCGGCAAGTCCCTGAACGCCGAAACGGCTTTGAAGTATATGCATTTGGGTGATTTGGTTGCGGGGGCAGGATTTGAACCTGCGGCCTTCAGGTTATGAGCCTGACGAGCTACCGGGCTG
>NZ_JAAZQP010000017.1:0-134120 GCF_012275435.1 Rhizobium sp. SG741 | reverse complement strand
CGCAACACGATACGACAAGCTCGCCATCAACTTCGCAGCTACATGCTATATCGCTGCCACCATCATATGGTGGGTTTGATTGAGTCTCCACCCTAGAGCAATTCCAGGAAAAGTGCGCAGCGGTTTTTCCGTCCGGAATTGCGTAAAAATAAACAGATAGAGCGGTTTGGCGATTCCATGAATCGCTGAACCGCTCCAGAGGACTGATGTCAGCCGTTCGCCGGGTTTCACTTATACTATCCGAGCCACCGGCAAAGCTCTGCTGCTTTCAACTTGCTTAGGCACGACAAACATCTGGCCGAAGATCATAAACCAAGCATGATGTGTTCGAACCAATGTCACCGGTCAAAGCTAAACAGCGCGCGCCGCGACACCGCATTCCTCCTTGATCTATTTTCATGTGCCTTTCTGCAATATTTTGGCCGTAGTGGAACTTTCAGCCACGCTATCGATTTGCTTCGTCGAAACAGCGAGGAGAAGTCGGGCATGGATTCACAACGGACTTTTCAACGACGACGCCCCGTAAGGGGTGCTCCTTATTCACTGGCGGAATTTCAGAAAAAGTACCGCCTGGACGGTGGCACCGCCGAAGACCTGTTCGTTCGGTTTGGCCCCTCGGCGATTGAGCTCGATTTGCTCATGAAGGCAAAACGTCGAGCACCTTCTTTTGATGAGCTGACGAAAGATATGCCTCATCGCTAGAGATCGTCCAATGGCGCTCTCTCCAGATGTCAGAGGCGCCCTCACGCCGCATGAACCAAGATCTCACTCCCAGATCTTGTTTTCACAGCGTCAAGTTTACATTGCCCTACCATTATCTTGAACCGAGGAGGTACTCGAATTGGCGCTACGCCTTTTTGACGATGACCCGCTCCGGTTTGGCGAATTGAGGCGAGTGATGGGCCGACCTAAAACCTCTGTATGCAGAATCTTCAAATATCCTTGGCTCAAAGATTTCTCGTGATCGTCGGCATTTTGGCGGCGATTGCGCTTGCCGCAAACATTCCGCATCTCCACGCGGGAAAAGGTCATCGGGAATTGGGCAGGATAGAGCTATCTGCTGGATCGTCGCGCCTTCCGCGTGATTGTATTTGGTCCAGCCACACCGCTGGAACCAAACGGGTCCAGCGGTCGATGCAAGCCTGTAAACGCTACAGCGCTGCTTATTCTACCTTCGATGTGATCTGCCCTTCGCTCTATTTTGCCGTATCTGAGATCGTCCGGGCATACTTTTTGCCCCATGGGCTGCTGCTGTTTCCTCCAGAGCAACAGAATTTTCTGTATCCCTCATAGGCCCTATCGCGACACTACCGCGCACTTCTGCTCCCGGTAGATAGTCTCGCTTCCGCAATACGCGAGCTCCGAAGTGAGCCGACATGCGTACGATAGCAGCCGGACGCCACATCTTGCCGGCCCCCCTGGTTATGGGTTCGGCAATCTCCGGGCCTGTCTTTCGAGGATAGCGCAGGAAAGCTTCTCAGCGCGCGTTTGCACCAATCCGATTCGAACCCCTGTTTTTTTGCCTGATCCTCCTTGGGATCGGCGTTACGCTAGAAGGAGTATATAATGCCGCTCGCCATCACTGGATTTAATTCCCTTCGCCAGGCTCCCTTTCGCCTGTGTCGCGCTCTTTGGGAGACAATTCCGAACTCAGCCCGGCGAACGCCGGCCATGTTCCGTGCCGGACGATACATCTACCGCCACTTCACCCGTCACACCGGGAAGTTTCAGTCGCACTATACCCAGTTCATGCGCAACCCGCCGCTGTTGTCGACTATTGCAACACTCGCATCGCACTATCCGCGTAGCAGCCACCTAAAGATCGCGTCTATTGGGTGCAGTACCGGGGCCGAACTCTATTCCGTTCTCTACACGATCAAAAGCCTTCGGAGCGATTTGCATATCACCGCGCAGGGCGCAGACATATCGGATGCGGTGGTGGAGGCCGCAAGGCGAGGCGTCTACTTTCCTGATGTTCCAGCTGCCGAGGGAGGTCTTTACGCCGCAGGCAGGGCGGAAGTCGCCGGCGCTGATGTGCCATCACTCGTCAAACTCCTGGAGCCTCTTGCGGATGGATCGTTACGGGTAAGGGACTGGGTGAGGGAAAGCGTTACCTGGCGGACCGCCGATGCGACTGACGATAAGCTTCCGGAGCTTTTCGAGCCGCAGGATTTCCTGCTGGCAAACAATTTCATGGGGCCGATGGACGACCACTTGGCCGAACGATGCCTACGGAACATGGTAAGGCTTGTCGCCCGCGACGGATATCTGGTCGTCGACGGGATCGACCTCGACGTTAAAACGAGAGTGTTGACGGAATTCGGGTTCCGGCCCGTGCTGATGAACCAGGAAGAGATATGGGAAGCGGAGGGATTAAAAACCGGCTGGCCGTGGCTTCGCTGGGGCCGTGAGCCGATCGATCGCAGCGAGGCTGATTGGGCTCGGCGATATTCGGTCATCTTTCGCCGTGACGACCACTAACTCGCTAATTTGCACCGGCCGCCGAGATCGTCAATCGAGGCGAGGCGACCGGTGATCTATCAATCTGGAACGCTCACATGTTTTCACCGACCAAGGACGCTGAACCCCGCGCGGACAGCGAAGCACCGCATTGGGACGGACCCACAAGACGTCAGTTTATACGGGCGATCGTGTCCGGTGGCGTTTGGATCGTCGTAGCGAAGATCGTTTCACAGGTTTCGCAAATCGTGATGTTCTTCCTTGCGGCACGCATGCTGAGCCCCGCCGAATTCGGGCTTTTCGCTTTCGTTTCGGCCATTGCCATGCTGCTGGTGGTGATAGCGGAGGGTGGCTGGGCGGAATTCATGATGAAATCGCGAGATAGCTGCGATTGCTTCGATCAAGTCGCCACTATCTCGCTTTGCAGTGGCGGAATATTTACGATCGTCGGCCTCATCGGTACCGCGGTTTTCTACGCCCTTACAGCCAACCTCACGCAAAGTTGGCTTCTCGCTCTTCTAAGTTGCTGGATGTTGCCCGCGGCGCTAACCGCCACTTTCGACGGCGTGTTGGTCGCTTCCGGTCGTCTGCATCAACGTGCACTCGTCAGAGTCGTTGGAGAGGTCGTAGGCCTGCTTACGGCAGTGGCGTTGCTCTACCTTGACGCGCATGCATCGGCTCTTGCGGCGGCCAAAATAGTTTGCCAGTTTGTTTTGCTGACAGGATCCGTGATCGTTACGATGCGGCTACCGCGTCTACGGCTTACGGCACCAGTGTTTGTCGAAGTCGTAACATTCTCGCGCCAGATCGTCGGAAATCGTCTGATCGTCTTTCTCGGATCATATTCGGGTACCCTGGTCGTAGGGAGTTTTCTAGGGGTAGCGGATGCGGGATTCTATCGTGCGGCAGAGCGCGTCGTCTCAGTCGTGTCGGAATTGATGGGCGAACCGGCGCGGTCGTTGAGCTGGGTGGTTTTCCGGCGCGCACACGGGCAGCCTGGGGCATCGGCGCGCTCGATCGGCCACGCCGGCGTGAGATTCCTTCTCATTCTGTTTGCCATTGCAGCGCCCATGTACCTCGGTCTTGCGCAGGTATGCGAACCTGTCGTACGTCTTCTGCTTGGCGATGCATGGATGCCTGCAGCCTCCATAATACCCTTTCTTTGTGTGCGCCAATTGCTGCTTTCACCTGGCTACATCAACGAGGCGTCGCTATCCGTCATCGATCGAATCCGGTACCGGCTCCCCGTTACAGTGTTGAACGTTGCTGTATCGCTTGCGGCCGTCGTCGTGTTTGCACGGTTTGGGCTAAGAGAGTTGGCGATCGTTCAATGCTTTACGGCCGCTTTCGCGCTGGCGACCTGCATCGGACTGCAGTCGAAGATTGCGAAGGTGGATTGGGTGGAGATTTCGAAAGGAGTTATCCTGCTGATCCTGCCTGCGAGCATAATGATGATCGCAACTGTGATGGTGGTCCACAATCTGTCGGGAGACATGTCCTGGCGGGTCGGTCTTTTTCTTCAGATCACTACCGGCGCTTTGACCTACGCTACCGCGCTGATGGCATTGGTAGGTCTAAGCAGGCGCCTGCGCTGGCTAACCTTAGAATAGAATGAACCGGGGGCTTCGCGTTCCGCGGAGCTTGACAGGTATTCATTTTCCGTCGGGAAGAATTCGCGGGCGGATTCCACAACTCTGTCGCCAGCGCGCCCGCGACGCCTTTTCCTGGGCGCCAGGACGATGAAGTATCCGGATTTCCTCGACATTCGTATCGCGCTAACGGGTCGTGTTCTCTTGCCGGCCCCCATATCGACATCAACCGCAAGGCAGGGCTTTGCGTTCAGGTTTCGGACCTCGAAGACATTGTACGGGAATTTGCAGCACGAAATAGAGGGCGATCCGAGGGCCGCCCTCTGCAACTCCATGCCTATCCGGCTATTTAGCCACGTGCCAGAGGTTGGCAACGCCGTCGCCGTTCATGTCGCCTGACTTTTTATCTCCAGTAAAGGTATAAAGCGGCTTGCCACCATAGGCCCACATTTGCTTGCCATCGGCATCCTTGACCAACGACCACTCACCCTCTGCCTTGGCTTTGTCGGCAGCATGGAAGGCTGGCCACTTCTTGAGGCAATCCTTGTCGCAGTTTGATTTACCTTTGGTATCCTTGTCGAATGTGTAGAGGGTCATGCCCTTTTCCGTAGCCATGACCTTGCCCATTTTGGTGTCGACCATCTTGACAGGTTCGGCTGCCAGAGCCGGCAAAGTTGTTGCGGCTAAAAGGCCGATCGCGATCAGCAGCGTTTTCATATTTTCCTCCCATTCGGGGTTCCTGACGAAATGTCAGCAGTGCCCGATATAGCCATAGAGAAACGTTCGGCCGCCAACGTGGTTCCATTGGGCGGCTGGCAAACCGCACAACGGCAATTGCCTTCCTATCGCAATGACATTGCGTGAAAAACCCGGTTCATAAGGAGCCCGAATAACGGATTCTCTTTCCTGCCTTGAGCGACGACGTCCATACCGGGAGGCTTTCGCACCGCAAACCTGCAGCCCCTGAGGACATCAACCATGACCGCCCACCCGCCGCTGCTGCCAGCCTCGGAGCGATCGTTACGGAATTGGTGGTCAATGTTTCCAAGCTCCCCTTTCCTGGCCATCGCAACGGTTTGTCGCAAGTATGGCGGCTTCAAAACTGCGGGGTATTCCCGGAAAGCTCGCCCCCTACCCTGTTTCATCCTGTAAATCGTTTTGTGCAGTGCAACAAAATGGAGCAGTGCGCGTTTGCTTTTGTCACTGCCATTCCGGCTTTGATAGTTGGAGCATGCAATGACATCCCTTTCCGATACGATCAAACGCCTCGCAGAGCAGCGAGCTGGACACCTCGGCAATAGTGCTGCGACGTCTCGGCTCGGAGATCTCGGAGCCTTCGGTTCAAACCCTGGGGCACTGGCCGCAAAGATATATGTTCCTTCTTCGCCGGAGCAGCCCCCTGCCCTCGTCGTTGTATTGCACGGTTGTACCCAAACAGCTGAAATCTACGATCATGGTTCTGGGTGGTCCCGCCTTGCCGACGAACATGGCTTCATTCTTCTTTATCCGGAGCAGCGCCGGGAGAACAATATCAATCTCTGTTTCAACTGGTTCGAGCCGGGCGATACGCGCCGCGGCGAAGGGGAGGCCATGTCGATCGTTCAGATGATTGAAATGGCATGCCGTGAGCAGCAGATAGATCGCAAGCGGGTTTTCATCACCGGACTTTCAGCCGGCGGCGCGATGGCCAACGTCATGCTCGCGACCTATCCGGAAGTATTCGCGGGCGGCGCAATCATCGCGGGCCTGCCCTACAACGTCGCCTCTACGGTTCCGGAAGCCTTTGAGCGGATGCGCGGTAACGGCCTTCCATCCGCGTCAATCCTTTCCGCCAAGATCACCGAGGCATCACCACATCGAGGGCCGTGGCCCATTGTCTCTGTCTGGCAGGGCACCCGGGACCACATTGTCGCCGAGGCGAACGCCCGTGGACTCGTCGAGCAATGGCGAAGCATTCACGGCGTGTCTTCCTCTTCGCCCATATCCTCGGTTTCGGAAGCCAACCATCGCATCACCGGATGGGAAATGGAGGACGGCTTCGTCTCGATCGAGCTCCATAGAATCGACGGCCTGGGTCACGGAACGCCGATCGATACCAAGAGCGGTCTCGGCGTTACTGGTCCGTTCATGCTTGATGTCGGCGTCTCTTCAACCGCGCATATCGCCCGATCCTGGGGCCTGGCGCCGTCCTTTGGCAAACGAAGCTATCCCGAGCCCCACCAAAACGACGCGCTGCCGGAACGACCAATACCTGCGTCCGCCGACGGTATCCGGGGTGTCATCGAAAATGCCCTTCGTTCCGCCGGCCTCATGCGCTGAATGATCTGATGAATATGGCAATCGGGACAAGACCTTGAGCCCATGTCGTGCGCATCACCCTTCACGGATTTTGTCGCTACGGCGCAACTCGTGATGACGCCAAGCAGCTTCTGGGGAGGAACATTCTGGTGCGACGGGCATTCCCCTTTGAGCTCGTACGAGCCCAAAAGGAAAGGAAAAGGAAATGCTATGAATACGAAAGTCATCGTTTCAGCAGCGGCCGCCTTTGGCCTTCTTGCTGGTTCAGCCTTCGCACAATCCTCGACAGTTACCGGGGCTGCGGGTGGCGCGGTTACCGGAGCAGTTGTTGGCGGCCCTGTGGGCGCGGCAGTCGGCGGCGTGACCGGAGCTATCGTCGGAACGGCCATCGACCCTCCGCCCCAGAAGGTCGTCACCTACGTGGAAGAGCAGCCAATGCCTTCCCGTGAGACCGTCGTGCAAGATAGGATAGTTGTCGGCCGGCCGCTCCCTGACACCGTTGTTGTCACACCGGTCCCCGATAATCCAACCTACGCCTACGCCTACGTTAACCACGAGCGGGTTATCGTCCAGCCGAAGACCCGTAAGGTTGTGAAAATCCTGGAATAATGCTGCCGGAAGGGCCTTTTCCAAAGGCCCTTCCCACCGGGAGGCGAGCAGCCCATGGCGCGTTCTTCGTGCGTATGGCGTTTGCGAACTCAGGCATACGCATTTTCGAGTTCTGATCCGCGCTCGAGCGGAAGCTCAATTCCTCTGGATAGAATGGCTCGCCTCATGATAGCGGGCCCAAGAAGTTTTTTGAGCCACTTGGTGGCGCAATACGACAGCCCTCTCCACAATGCAGGCTCGCCCAGCGCCTCCGGGAACGCCGACCAGGCAGACTTCAATTTCCATTCTGGGACGCCGCCGCCTCACTCGCGATCCCGCTCCACGGAGGGCCGGTTCTCTAAAAGGCGCAAAAGCAAATTCCGTTTTCTCTTGCGGTGGACAAGATCAATATCACTGACAAGCTTTGCACCGCCTTCGCGCCGCTCCAATGTGATCTTGCGGCTATGGAAGGCTTCCAGCTCGGCTCGATGCGCTACGCTTATGATGGTGACCTTCGGCAATTCACGGATCACCGTCTCCATCATCTTGTCCTGGCTCTTCTCGTCGAGCGCTGACGTTGCTTCATCCAGCACGATGATATCGGGATCGTGCAGCAAGAGACGCGCAAACGCGAGCCGCTGCTTTTCGCCACCCGACAGCGTCTGGTCCCATGGCGCATCCTCCCCGATCTTATCGTTCAAATAATCGAGCCCCACCCTGTCGAGGGCTGCCTTGATCGTATCCAGCGTCCAGTCATCGGCGGCACGCGGATAGGCGACTGCACGGCGAAGCGTCCCGGAAGGGATATAAGGCCGTTGCGGTAACATGAACAATCGTCTGTCGGCGTGGAAATTGACGCTGCCGTTGCCCCACGGCCAAAGACCTGCGATGGCCCGCACCAGCGTGCTCTTGCCTGAACCGGATTCTCCGGCCACGAGCACCCGCTCGCCTGGTTCGATCACGACCTGGGTTTCCTTGACCACAGCGGTGCCGTCGTCAAGCGACACCGACAGATCGTTCAGGCTGAGCATCGCATCGCCTTCAGTTTCACCGCGCTTGATGCGTCCCAGGGCGTTGCTCTGTTCCGCGCGCTCGAGCCCGTCGAGCGACATCATCAGCGAAGCAATGCGCCGGGCACAGGCGTTCCAATCGGCAAGCCGGGGATAGTTGTCGACCAGCCATCCGAACGCGCTCTGAACGATGGCGAAGGCGGAGGCAGCCTGCATTATCTGCCCAAGAGTCATGCTGCCTTCGAGAAACTTTGGAGCGCAAAGCAAAATCGGTACGACTGGCGCAAACAGGCTCGACCCCTGCGACACAAGCGAGGTGCGCATATGCTGGCGTGCAAGAAGCGCCCATTGCCTGAGCACATTGGCGAACGTCTTGTCGACGTCGTTACGCTCCTCCTCTTCACCGCCGAGCAATGCGATACTCTCGCCGTTTTCCCGCACGTGCGTCAGCGTGTAGCGAAATTCGGCTTCCGCCTGATTTTTGACCTCCGAGATGTGGACGAAATGGCGGCCGATAAGCGCCATCGAGCTGGACGTAATCGCGGCGTAGAGTACCGCAGTGATGACGAGGAAGCCGGGAACAGTGACGCTCGAACCCCCGATCGTCAGAGTCAAGGCCCCGCCGATCGTCCAGAGCACCACAATGAAGGTCGAGGCCGACAGAAATGCGGAAATGACACCAGCGGTGAAATCAACAGGTGATTCAGTGGCAATCCGCAAATCCTCCGTGATGCGCGCTTCGGGGTTCTTGTGGTCGCCGCCGATGAGATTCAGTTGATAGTACCGGCCGTTTGCGAGCCAGCGCGCGATCACCGCGGTAGTGAGCCAGGAGCGCCAGCGGCGCTGGATCGCCATACGAAGGGAGACTTGGGCAGCGACAAGGACTACGCTTCCGAGCACGAGTGGCAGGAACACGGCACTTAGGAAATATACGGTGCTGGCATTACGCTGTTCTATGGCGTCAAAAATCGCGCGATTCCAGATATTGATTCCATACTGGAAGCCGACATTGATGCCGATCAGGGTCAATAGTGCCATTGAGCACGGCCAAGCGAGGCTGTCGCCACTGCTGCCCCAGTAACCGCGCGCACTGATCCAGAAACGCGTCAGCAAATACCTCTTGCGCGCCCGCTCGGCCTCCTCAGGCGTCAACTCTGGATCGGGCTCGATGACATTTGGCGGCGGCGCGACCTCGACAGTCGACGCCTTTTCCTGGCGCGACTTCTTAAGGCCGCGCGGTTTGGTACCGCCGCCCGATTTCGGATTGAATTTAGCGTGGGTCATAAGCACGATAACGGCTTAAAAATCAAAAGGTTTCATGGTGCCGTTGTCGAATACGGCATCGCAGGCGTGTCGAAAAAATGAGGCATCCACCGCTCGAACGCACAGGGCCTCAAAAGGGCATGCCACCCCAACCATTTTTCAGCCATCGATCTGCTCGACAGCCAAAGGAGCCTCTCCGCAATTAGATCGCGGTGAAGCCGTTGTCGACAAACAAGTGGGCGCCGTTGACGAAACGCGATTCGTCGCTGGCGAGATAAAGCGCGGCCTGGGCCACATCCTCGGGTTCGCCGATGCGGCCCTGCTGCGCGGCGATAGCGGCATCCGACACGTCGACACCTAGAGCCTGCAACTCGGAAACCTCCCGCAGGCCATGCGGCGTTCGGATGAATCCAGGGCATACGGCATTGCAGCGAATGTTTCGGTCTCGAAATTCGACGCCGACCGCGCGGGCGAACATATGAACCGCACCCTTCGTGGTGTCATACAGGACTTCCATCGGCGTTGCAGCTACGGCAGAAATCGACGATGTGCAAACGATCGAGCCACCGCCCGCAGCGATCATGCCCGGCAGCACTGCCCGGGTCATTAGAAACATGGAACGGACATTGACGGCATGAAGCCAATCCCACTCCTGAACTGTCGTTTCCAGGAATGGCTTGATGACGATCGTTCCCGCATGGTTGAACAGCACGGTGACCGCGCCGAATAGGGCTTCCACGCCCTTGACCGCGTCGGTAACCGCCGTCTCGTCGGAGACATCCGCGATCCAATGCTCCGCAGTTCCTCCGGCAGCGCGAATATCGCTGACGGTTTGCGCAGCTGCATCGCCGTTCCGGTCGATGATTGCGACCTTTGCACCTTCCCGTGCGAACAGGCGGGAGGCGGCTCCTCCCATGCCGGTCGCCCCTCCGGATATAATTGCGATCTTGCCTTTTAGCCTGTCAGTCATGTCCTTGTCTCACTTACCACGATTTTCGTCACGTTGTTGCGGACGTCAACGATATCACGATCTCATCCGGAATCGGACTGATCCTCAGCGGAGCCCGCGGATTCAAAGCAAGCACATTCGCGGCTCTGTAGCCGCGTGGCCTGACTTGCCGAATTCGGCTCTATTTGGATGACATGAGAGAATCGGATCGGAGATCGTCCGACGGTGGAATCGCGGGTCTGGCACATGCGAAGCCATTCGCCAGCCGAATGAGGCCTGCCGACATAAGCAGGCCGCATCAGAGATATGCGAGAAACAAACAAAGCACTGTAAAACTCTCTGTAAACAGCGCTTCGCTCACACTGGGAAATACCTCATAACCATGTGTATTCAGCTGTAGAGACTGACCTCGGGGATCGTGTCGTTGAGAACGAATTCTCCGACTTCCCTGGCCTTGTAGAAGACGGGATCGTGCAGCGTGTGGGTCCGCACATTGCGCCAGAAACGGTCGAAGCGATATTTCTCAGCTGTCGAACGCGCGCCGGTGAGCTCGAAAACGCGGGCAGTCACATCAAGAGAAACATGCGTGGCATGGACCTTCGCCGCATAGGCTTCGGCCGCAGCCTCGCCGCGTTCACGCGCGGTCGCCTTATGACCCTTGGCAAGATTGGCCTGAACGACAGCGGCGGCGCTATCGGCTAGGGCCGCAGACGCCTTCAAGGCGGCGGTCAGCTCGCCGACGCGCTCGAGGATATAAGGATCGTCGGTCGCCCGCTCGACGCCTGAGGTCACCCAAGGCCGCGTCGTCGTGCGGACATAATCGACCGCCTCGCGCAACGCGCCTTCGGCGGTCCCGAGATAAAAGTTCACGAAAACAAGCTGAATGAGCGGCGTGTTGAACGTAGCCAAGACGGGCGCGGCACCGCCGGTCGTTGCGACCTTGTCCAGATCCTCCTCATAAACAGGGAAATCATGGAATTCGACGCTGCCGCTATCGGAAAGGCGCTGGCCGAAATTATCCCAATCGTCATTGGCCTTGTAACCCGCCCGATTGGTCGGAACGGCAAAGCCGACGATCCTGTCGTCGAGGGCGGCATTGGCGTTGATATAGTCGGAGACGTGCGCCGCCGTGGAGAAGGATTTGCGGCCGTTCAGGACATAGCCGTTGCCGCGCCGCGTCAGCACGAGGCCGGGATCGCGCGGATTGACGGCCGCGCCCCAATAGAGGCTGTTAGCCACCGTCTTGCCGCCGAGCTCCTGTGCGCGCGCCTCGTCGAAGGCCCAGTAGACATATTGGCTGTTGACGAAATGATAGCCGAGAAGCTGGCCGATAGAGCTTTCGCCGCGGGCGAGGATGCGGGTCAAACGCAGGCCATCAACCCAATCGAGACCACCGCCGCCGATCTGCGGCGCATGCAGCGCATTCAGCAATCCCGCATTCTTGAGCTTGACGATTTCGCCAAGCGGCGGCTGGCCTTCACGGTCCAGCTCGGCGGCGCGTTTCGAAAGGTCAGCTGCAATTTCCTCGGCCCTGGCAAAGAGATCCTCTCGCGTGGCATTCCGATTGCTCGCGAAGACGACGTTGGACTGGCTCATGGTATCACTCCGATTCTATGACATGAGCCGGCGGGGTCTCGTGATCCCGCCGACAAATCGAGGCAGGCAGCTTAGAAAAGCTTGTCCGGGATCCAGGTGGCGGTCACCGCGTCGCTCGTGCTGAACGCCGGAACCTTCTGCGCCAGTTCCTCGATCGTCTTGACACCGGCGGTGCGCAGTCCCTCCTGGGTCAGGAGCGTCGGCTTGACGGTGATCTGATGCGGAACATCCTGACCGGCGACCTGCAGGGCGGCGGCGCGAATGGAGACGGCGCCGACAACGGCCGGATTGGTCGCGACGGTCGCAACCCAGGGGCTGCCCGGCTCGATGATCTCCTGAATGTCGGCGGTGGAAACGTCAGCCGAATAGATCTTCAGCTTGCTCCCGATGCCGAGATCGTTGGCCGCAAGCTTCACGCCACGGGCAAATTCGTCATAGGGGGCGAAGACGACAGTGATGTCGGGATTTGCTGTCAACGCCGCCTTTGCCTGGTCGGTCGTGGAGGTTGCCGTCGTATCGCTGACATTGCCGAAGCGGGCCTTTTCGACCACACCAGTATTTTGTGACTTGAACGTCTCCCAGACTTCATTGCGGCGGTCGAGCGGCGCAAAGCCTGCGACATAGACATAGCCCGCCTTGAAGCTGCTGCCATTATCCTTGACGACCTGCTTCAAGGCGAGATCGGCAAGCTCGTGGTCGCTCTGCTCGACCTGCGGGATCTTCGGATTGTTGAGATTGACGTCGAAGGCGACGACCTTGATGCCCTTGTCGAGCGCCTGTTGCACGACGTCACCGAGCGATTCCGGCAGGCCGTGATCGATGACGATGCCCGAGACACCGAGGTTGATCGCCTGCAGGATCTGCTCACGCTGTTCGGCGGCATCCTGACGTCCCGGGAAGACGCGCAGATCGATGTCGAGCGCCTTGGCCTGGGCTTCGGCGCCGGCCTGATAGGCCTGAAAGAAGTCGCCGGCGGAAATGTAGCTGATGAGAGCGATCTTGACGCCGCCCTTGTCGAAGGGAGCAGGAGCGCCGCTCACGCCGCCGGCCATTGCTGCTTGCGTGAAAAAGAGCGGAATGGCGGCTGACAGGGCAAGCCGCGGAAGGGATTTCATCGTCGCGATCCTCGTGATCAATCGGAAGCGTCGTCTGACGGAATGCCAACCCTGCGACGCATGAAATTATTAGATATAATCTCTATGTTTTTAGTAGAGTAAATCATCCGAATTTCGCGGCCTTCTGAGATTCTTTGTTCGCCTCGGCAGGCCTTCAGGGCAAGGGCTTGCCTGGAAATCCGGTGGCCATGCTGCGCACTATCAGCGCTCGAACAGGAACCCGGATCCCTCTGAATGGCGCTTCTTGACGTCTCCAATATTACGCATAGCTTCGGCTCGACACGCGCCGTCGATGCCGCGCGCTTTGCGATCGAGCGCGGAGAGATCGTCGCGCTGATGGGTGCCAACGGCGCTGGAAAATCGACGCTGGTCAAGATTCTGTCGGGCGTGTTTGCCGCAGACGGCGGCACGATCCGGCTCAACGGGCAACCGTTCTTGCCCAGAAGCCCTTCTGAAGCGGCTCGGGCGGGTGTCGTCACCGTCCATCAATCGACGGATCTCATCGGTCCTGCCGGACTGACCGTCGCCGATGTTCTGCTGCTCAACCGGTTCGCCGAGCGCGGAACACCCTTCTTCGTCTCGCGCAAGAGCGTTCGGCGCGAGGCCAAGGCAATGCTGGACGCAGCCGGCTTCTCACTGCCGCTCGATCGTGATTTCGGCGATATCTCGGCAGCCGACCGCCAGCTCGTGGCAATCGCGCGCGCCTTGGCCAACAAGGCAGAACTGCTGATCCTCGACGAACCCACAGCCAGTCTATCGGGAACCGAAAGCCGGAGGCTCTTCGATGTCCTCCTGCGGCTGCGTGCTCAGGGTCTGGCGATCCTCTATATCTCGCATCGGACGGCGGATCTGGAGGCTATAGCCGATCGCGCGCTGGTCATGCGCGGCGGACGGGTGGTCGGCAGCGTTTCCCGGCCGATCGACTTTTCTGCCGCTATCGAAGCGATGATCGGCCGCAGGCTGGATAGCGCGCGCCCCGATGTGCGGCAGGCCACGGGCCCGGCGGTCTTTGAAATGCGCGGCACGCGGCTATTTTCGCAAAGCGAAGCCTTCGACCTCAGCCTTCATGCCGGCGAAGTGGTTGCCGTGACCGGCGTACTCGGGGCCGGAAAAAGCCGGTTGCTGGCGGCGATCTTCGGCACCACCCGGTTGGCCGGGGGCGATATGCTGCTCAACGGACGACCTTATCGGCCTCGCTCGCCTGGCGAGGCAGTCGCAGCCGGCGTCGCCATGGCAGGAGAGGATCGCCATCGCTCTTCGCTCATGCCGGATGCCTGGCCGGGCTCCTCCCTGGCGGCGACGATCAGCCTGCCGCATCTCGACAAATGGTATCCCCATGGCTTCCTGCTCGGCGGCCGTGAGCGGCGCGAGGCGGAAAAGGCGATTTCGCGCCTTGGCATCAAGGCAGCGGGTCCGCAAGCCTCTATCTGGACCTTGTCCGGCGGCAACCAGCAAAAGGCCGTCATCGCGCGCTGGGAGGCGGAACCATGCCCGCTCCTGCTGCTCGACGAACCCTTTCAGGGGGTCGATGTCGGCGCGCGGCAGGACATCATAAAGGCGATCCGTGCGCGCAGCGACCGCGCGACGTTGATTGCCACCTCCGACCCGGAGGAAGCCTACGAGGTCGCCGATCGCATTCTCACGATGGATCACCACGTGCTGCGCCCCATCGCTGGCAACAAAACAATTTCCGCAGCCATTGAGGGCATTTCCGCATGACAACGATCGATGACGACAGATTTGCGGCTGCGGCCGCACAGGACGGCCGCGGCGTCAAAGGCCGCCTTGCTGTAGTCGGCCACCATCTCCGCGCGGGCGCAGTGTTCCTCCTGCTCCTGGCCATGCTGGTCGGCTTTACCGCGGCACAGCCCGCCTTCATCACGATCGCAAATCTCATGAGTATCCTGCAGGCCGTGTCTGTTGTTGCGATCCTCGCCGCCGGCGTCACGGTCACCCTTGCCGTCGGCGGTTTCGACCTGTCCATCGGCGCGATTGCCGCCTCCAGCGTCATGGCGGCAAGCTATGCCATGATCGTCTGGCACCTGGACGCTCTCGCAACCGTGCCTCTGGTGCTGACCTTCGGCGCCGTGATCGGCCTCGTCAACGCCTTCCTCATCGTGCGCCTGCGCGTGCCGGATCTGCTCGCCACGCTCGCAGTGATGTTCCTTCTTTCGGGCCTGCAATTGATCCCGACGGCTGGACGCTCGATTTCGACCGGCATGGTGCTGCCGGACGGCTCGAAGGCGACGGGCGCCTTTGATCCATCCTTCCTTCTGATCGGCCGCTACAATCTCTTTTCCATCCTGCCAGTCGCCGTCGTGTTGATGGCGGTCGTCGCCATCGTGCTTTTCGTACTGACCGAGCGGACCCGCATCGGCCGGCTGCTCTTCGCCACCGGCGGCAACGAACTCGCCACCCGGCTCGCCGGCGCTTCGACAACGCGGCTGAAGACATTTGCTTATGTGATTTCCGGCGTGCTCGCAGCCCTCGGCGGCATCGTCATTGCCGCCCGCGTCGGGCGCGGCGACGTCTCCTCCGGGGGCTCCCTGCTGATGGATTCCGTCGCGGCCGCGTTGATCGGCTACGCCGTCCTCAATCTGCGCCGCCCGAACGTGCTTGGCACGATCGTCGGAGCAGTATTCGTCGGCGTATTGCTGAACGGGCTCACCATGCTGAATGCCCCTTACTATACGCAGGATTTCGTCAAGGGCGCAGTTCTCGTAGGTGCACTGGCGCTAACCTATGGGCTCGGCAGAAACCCTGATCGCTGAGCCCCGGAAGCGGCCCACGGAAATTTCCCCGGCCGCTCGTGTTTTGGAAAACCATTCCTCTGTAATGCGCCTAAATCTATCTATTTTATGCTCTATTGCTCGAGAGGATTCTTTAATGGACAATAAGCAAACGACCGGCCTTGGGCGCCGGGACATTTTGAAACTGACCGCTGCCGGCGCAGCCCTGGCGACTGCCGGGCTGATCTCAAGCAAGGCAGCAGCCGACGATGCCTTGTCTCTAAAAGGCAAGCGTATCGCCATCAGCGCAACGGGAACCGACCACTATTTCGATCTGCAGGCCTATAATGCCCAGATCGACGAAGTAAAGAAGCTCGGCGGCACGCCGATCGCCGTCGATGCCGGCCGTAACGACGGCAAGCTGGTGTCCCAATTGCAGACACTGATCGCACAGCGGCCGGACGCGATCGTCCAGATTCTCGGCACCTTGAGCGTCATCGATCCCTGGCTGAAAAAGGCACGGGACGCGGGTATTCCCGTCCTGACCGTCGATGTCGGCTCCACCAATTCGATCAACAACACCACATCCGACAACTGGGGTATCGGCAAGGATCTGGCGCTGCAGCTCGTGTCCGATATCGGCGGCGAAGGCAATATCATCGCTTTCAACGGCTTCTATGGCGTCACGCCCTGCGCGATCCGCTATGATCAGCTCGTCAATGTCGTCAAGTATTTCCCGAAGGTGAAGATCATTCAACCCGAGCTACGGGACGTCATTCCCAACACGGTTCAGGACGCCTTCGCCCAGATCACCGCGATCCTCAACAAGTATCCGGAGAAGGGTTCTATCAAGGCCATCTGGTCCGCCTGGGATATTCCCCAGCTCGGCGCCACGCAGGCTCTTGCCGCCGCAGGCCGCACGGAAATCCGCACCTATGGCGTCGACGGCAGCCCGGAAGTGCTGCAGCTGGTCGCCGATCCGAACTCGCCTGCTGGCGCCGATGCGGCCCAGCAACCGGCAGAAATCGGCCGCACCGCCATCCGCAACGTCGCCAAGTTGTTGGCGGGGCAAACCCTCCCGCGCGAAACCTACGTACCTGCTCTTCTGGCCAATAAGAGCAACGTCTCCGACATCGTCAAGAAGCTTGGCATCGGCTGACATATGAACCGGCGATGCGGCTTTCGCCGCATCGCCCCGCACAATGCGAGGGCCTTTTCCAATGACAGCAACCGAGCCAGCGCCTGCGGCCGACAGCCGGGACCATGTCGTCCGCTTTGACCGTGTCGTGAAGCACTTCGGCGGTGCGCAGGCACTGGCCGGCTCGTCGCTGACCGTACGCCGCGGTACCGTGCATGGGCTGGTCGGGCAGAATGGCGCCGGCAAATCGACACTGATCAAGCTTCTTGCCGGCCTGCACAAGCCGGATGAAGGCCGCATCGAAATCGAAGGCCTAGGCTATGATCGGCTGACGCCGCATCTGTGCGAAGAACTCGGCATTCACTTTATCCACCAGGACCGGCTGCTGGTTCCGACTTTCACCGTGGGCGAGACGCTGTTCCTCGGCAGGGAGCTGCGCCTCGGTGGCACGCCCTTTATCGACCGTAGCGCGATGCAGCATCGCGCCCGGGAGATCCTTGCCAATTATTTCGGCGTGGATTTGCCGAAGAACGCGCTGATCAGCGAGCTCTCGACGGCCGAGCAGCAGATCGTTCAGATCACGCGAGCGCTGTTGCACCAACCGAAACTTCTCGTCTTCGACGAGCCGACCGCTGCTCTGGTCCGGCAGGAGGCGGACATTCTCTTCCGCCTGATCCGCCGTCTGCGAAGCGAAGGCGTGACCATCATCTACATCTCGCACTATCTTAACGAGATCGAGGCTTTATGCGACGACGTCACGGTGCTCCGCAACGGCGTCGATGTCGCCTCCCTGCCCATGAGCGAGACCTCGGCGAACGGGATCGCGACCCTTATGGTCGAGCGTGATATCGGAGAGATGTTCCCGAAACGGCAGGTGGAATTCGGCGCCGAAATTCTCAAGGTTCGTCATCTCTCGGCAGCCAATCGCTTCCACGATGTCAGTTTCACCCTGCGCCGCGGCGAGATCCTCGGAATCACCGGCTTGCTCGGCTCCGGGGCGAAGGATCTGGTGCGCACCCTCTTCGGACTGCAGGCGGCGACGAGCGGAGAGATCGATATCGAGACGAAGGCGCTCAAACCGCGCAGCCCGGTCGAGGCTGTCGACCATCAGCTGGCGCTGGTGCCTGAGGATCGTCGCGGCCACGGCGTCGGCCTCGATCTCAGCGTGCGGGAGAACATCACGCTGTCGAGCCTTTCCCGCTACACGCGCTTCGGCTTTCTCGACCGTAAACGCGAGGGCAGCGATACCGACGAGCTAATCAAGCGCCTGCAGATCAAGACGGCCGGCCGCGAAGCGTTGGTGCGCACGCTCTCGGGCGGCAACCAGCAGAAGGTCGCGATCGCCAAATGGCTGAGCCGCCAGTCGGAAATCTATCTGCTGGATGAGCCGACAGTCGGTGTCGATATCGGCTCCAAGGTGGAGATTTACTCGCTCATCGGCGAGCTTGCCGCACGCGGCGCCGGCGTGATCGTGCTGTCGTCGGACCTGCCCGAGCTCGTGGGCATTACCGACAGGATCCTCGTGCTGTTCCGCGGCCGGCTGACGCGCGAGCTCGTTTCCTCACAGACCACAACGGATGAAGTGCTGTCGGCATCGACCGGCGCCGTGGAAGGATTGCGCCATGTCGGCTGATGTCCAATTTGCCTCCCTTCCCGAGGCTCCGGCCAGGCGGTCGCTGCCATCGGGCAGCAAGCTTGCAGCCGCAACCCTGCGCTTCGGCTCGTTGCTCGCCTTCCTATCGATCCTGGTGATCTTCGCGCTGACGGCACCCTACTTCCTGACCGTCGGCAATATCGGCAACGTGCTCGGCCAATCGGCCATCTCGGGCGTTCTCGCCATCGGCTTGACGATCGTCCTCATCGCTGGCGGCTCCAACGTCGTCACCGGCGGCATCGACCTTTCGCTTGCGGCCAATATGGGCCTGAGCGCCGCGGTCTATGCAACGCTCATTCAGCTGGGTTTCAATGATCTTACTGCCGGCGCGGGTGCACTTGCCACCGGATTGGCGATCGGGGCCGTCAACGCGCTGGCGATCGTGCTGGCGGGCATCGTGCCCTTGCTGGCAACACTGGCTGTCATGAATGTCGTCGCCGGCCTGGAACTGGTTCTGACCCAGAATACAGTTCTTCCGGCGGCGACCGATTTTCTGACAATCCTTTCGGCCTCGGATGGCTTCGGCATACCGATTCTCGCCTATATCCTGATCGGTTTTACGATCATCGCCGCGGCCATCGTGCAATATACGCCGCTCGGCTTGCGGCTCTACGCCGTCGGCGAGTTTCCCGAAGCCGCGCGCGCGGCCGGCCTGCCGTTGAAAAAGCTGGTCGCGGGCGCCTTCGTCGCCAGCGGACTTTGCGGCGGGATCGCCGGCATCCTATCGGTATCCTATCTCAGCGGCAGCACGACCGGTTCCGGCGAGATGCTGCTTCCGGTCGTCGTAATGGCCCTGCTTGGCTCGGTCTTCTCGCGCCGGCTCGTGCCGACGATCGGCGGCACGCTGATCTCAACCCTGTTCGTTGGCTTCCTCATCAACGGCTTCCAGCTTCTGAACCTGCCGAGCACGCTGGTGAGCGGTGTTCAGGGGCTGCTGATCCTGATTGTCGTTTCGGCAACAACCCTGCTGCGCAAACGGGAGATCTGATCATGTCCGCTACCGCTGTTTCAGCACGACCGTTCGCAGGTGTTGCCCGATATGGCCTCATCGTCGCGCTCATCGCCGTCTTCTCGCTCTTCTCGACGGTCGCGCCGACATTCCTCAGCGCCGGCAACCTGCAGAGCATTCTCGTCAACAATTTCACGCTGCTCGCCATCGTCTCGATCGCCATGACCTTTGCCGTTGCGGCCGGTGGCATCGATCTTTCTGTGGGGACATCCGTCGACTTTGCGAGCTTTGCTTTCGTTTCCAGCATTCTGGCTGGCGTGCCCGTGCCTTTGGCTGCTCTGGCGGGCCTTGGCGCCGGGGCACTGGTCGGGGCGTTCAACGCGGTGCTGATTTCCGGAATCGGCGTATCGCCATTCCTGGCAACGCTTGGAACGCTGTTCATCGGCCGCAGCATCCAGCAGCTGCTGACGGATGGCGGCAATCCGGTCTATCTGCCGCCATCCGGTGTGCCCGAGGCATTTCGTTTTATCGGCCATGGAACGCTCGGCACTATTCCCGTGCCGCTGCTGATCGCGGCCGTCATCATCGCCGGTGCCGCATTGCTCTTTGCCAGGATGCGCTTCGGGCGCGTGGTTCTGGCGATCGGCATCCAGCCGCGGACGGTGCGCTATTCGGGGATCGGGCTCCGAGCCCATGTCGCCGCAACCTTCATTCTCGCCGGCATTATCGCCGCCTTTGCCGGGCTGATCCTGACGGCCACGGTGACCGTCTATATCCCCTCCTCCGGCAACGGCTTCATGCTGAACGCCATAGGCGCCACCTTCATCGGCACGACCTTTTCGCCGCTCGGCCGGCCGAATGTCGCCGGCACGGTGCTCGGCGTGCTGCTTTTGAGCATCGTCGCCAATGGCCTGCTGCTGACAGGCCTGAACTTCTACTGGCAGCAGGTCGGCACCGGTCTCCTGATCTTCGCGGTGCTCGCCTTCAGCTTCGTCAACAAGAAAGCCGTCGGCGCCTGAATGCCGCCGATCCTTATCATGCAGGAATAACAACATGACCCGCGAAATCAGGCTCAACGCCTTCGACATGAACTGCGTCGGACACCAGTCACCAGGCCTGTGGCGGCATCCGCGCGACAAGTCCTGGACCTACAAGGATATGGATTATTGGGTCCATCTGGCAAAGACATTGGAGCGCGGCAAATTCGACGGGCTGTTCATCGCCGACGTGCTCGGCGTCTATGACGTGCTGAACGGCAATGTCGACGCGGCGCTACGCCACTCCGCGCAGGTGCCGGTCAACGATCCGCTGCAGCTTATCCCGACCATGGCCTATGAGACGGAGCATCTTGGCTTCGGGCTGACCGCCTCGCTCTCCTTCGAGCATCCCTACACCTTCGCGCGACGCATCTCGACGCTCGATCACCTGACCAAGGGGCGGGTCGGCTGGAACATCGTCACTTCCTATTTGAACAGCGGCGCGCTGAATATAGGCCAGTCTGCGCAGACGCAGCACGATGACCGCTACGGCTTGGCGGAAGAATATCTCGAAGTCTGCTACAAGCTCTGGGAAGGCAGTTGGGAGGACGATGCGGTTATCCGCGACCGGGAAAAAGGCATCTTCACGCGGCCCGAGAAAGTGCATCCCATCCGCCATTCCGGCAAGCATTTCGCCGTTCCCGGCATTCATTTGAGCGAACCCTCGCCTCAACGGACGCCGGTGCTCTATCAGGCAGGAGCCTCCAGCCGCGGCAAGGATTTCGCCGGCGCGCATGCCGAATGCATCTTCGTGGCAGCACCCTCCAAGCCGGTGCTGAACCGCTATGTCGCCAATGTTCGCGAAGCGGCCGAGCGTGTCGGGCGCAACCCGCGCGAAATCCTCGCCTTCAACCTCCAGACCGTGATCCTTGGCGAGACCGACGCGGAAGCGCAGCGCAAGTTCAACGAATACCGGCAATACGCCTCCTTCGAAGGCGCGCAGACGCTGATATCAGGCTGGACCGGCATCGACTTCGGCCAGTTCTCGCCTGACGAGGTGCTTCGCCACCGCCATACCAACGCGGTGCAGTCCGCAGTCGAGACCTTCACCACGATCGATCCGAACAAAGAGTGGACCGTGCGCGAAATGGCCGACTGGGTCGGCATCGGCGGTTTCGGCCCCGTCTTTGTCGGCTCGCCGCAAACGGTTGCCGACCTGATGCAGGAATGGATAGAGGATACCGATGTCGACGGCTTCAATCTGGCCTACGCCGTGACGCCCGAAAGCTTTGAGGATGCCGTCGATCTTCTGGTTCCCGAGCTGCAGAAGCGCGGCGTCTACAAGACCGACTACCGCTCGGGAACACTGCGGGAAAAACTCGGCGGCAGCGGACCAAGGCTTGTCGCACCGCATCCGGCGACAGGCTATCGCAATCTTCGCGATGCTGTTGCGCGCGCATCTTAACCTCGCGGGTCACCCAGCTATGCCGGTATTCAGAGTTCAGGCAAGGGGCTCTGAAAGCATCTCCTCGAGATCGGCCTTTGCCTGGGGTGAAAGATAGGGACGCAAGAGGCTCGCGACCTGGCTCAGCCCCCAATGGACGTGCTGCGGGCTTAGGTCGCGAACGCCTTCCTGCAGCCCGAGATAAACGGCCCAATAGGTTGAGACGATCCAGACATTGGCCAATAGCGGCTTCCTGTCATCCGCAGCGACGCTGATGAGACCGGCTGTTTCCATGCGCTGAAAAATGACATCGACCGAAAGACGCATGCCGGCACTGACAGCCAGAATCGGCCCCCTCAATCCCGGCGCGGTCGCCAATAGGCCCGGAAGGTCGCGAAAGAGGAAGCGATAGGTCCAGACGAGGGAGAACCATTTGCGCAGAAAGCCGGCATAGGCTTTCGAGTCGGGCGCGGGCACGGCATCCGCCTCGGCGACGAGCGCCAGCGCATCGGCCTCGAACCGGGAAAACAGGGCCACTACCAGGGACTCCTTGGTGCGGAAATGGTAGTAGAGATTGCCCTGATTGATACGGACAGCCTCTGCGATTTCCGCCGTTGTCACTGCCTCGGGGCCTTTTTGGTTGAAGAGCGATAATGTCGAGACAAGGATCCGTTCGCGCGTACTGGGCCGTGCTGTCGGCTCCGTTCTTTTGCCTTTGTTTTCCGCCACGCTTTTTTCCTCTTGAATGCCTAAGGTATTCACCTTACCTGTTCTAAGGTAAATGCCTTAATCCTGATCTACAGGCATTCGTGGAACTGAACAAGGAGGCGGAAGGATGAATGCACGCGTAAACACGGCCGATCCATCGCCGGGCGCATTTCCCCTGACGCCACGGTCGATGCCGCATGTGCTCCTTTCACTGATCCGCAATCCCCTTGATGCGCTGCCACCCGAGATCTTCGATGAGCCAGTTGTCTTTACGCGGTTAGGCGGAAAATTACGGGTCTATCTCGCCGATCCAGAACTTATCTACCAGGCTCTCGTGAGGAATTCCGATGCGCTCGGCAAGGGCGAGGATGTTCGCCGCCTGCTCGGCCCAGCGCTCGGCGATGGCATCCTGACCTCGGATGGCGCTCATTGGAAATGGCAGCGTCAATCCGTGGCCGGTGCCTTTCGCCACGAAAAGCTTCTCGAACTTCAGCCAGCCATGATCGCAGCCGCCCAGCGCAGACGCGATCTTTGGCTCACGCATAAAGACGGCGCTCTCGACCTCTGCCAGGAAATGATGCGCACCACCTTCGACATTATCGTCGAGACGATGATGTCTGGCGGCGAAGGCATCGATGTCGACAGAGTCGAGCGTAACATCACCGACTATCTGAAGCCGACTGGCTGGAAATTTGCGCTGGGCCTGCTCGGCGCGCCGGAGTGGATGCCGCATCCAGGCAAGGAAAAAGCAAAAGCGGCCGTGACCTTCCTGCGGGCGACCCTTGCTAAAGTGATTGCCGAACGGCGGCGCAGTGGTATCGAGCGCAGCGACCTCGTGTCCATGCTGCTTGGTGCAGCCGACCCGGAAACGGGTCGCACGATGAACGACGAAGAGATCATCGACAATCTGATGACCTTCATCACCGCCGGACACGAGACGACGGCGCTCGGCCTTGCCTGGACGCTCCATCTCCTGGCCCGCCATTCGGACTGTCAGGCCAGGCTCTTCGACGAGATCGCCGCTGCCACAGATGGCGGCCCGCTTCTTGCCGAACATGTCGGCAAACTCACCTATGCCCGACAGGTCTTTTCCGAGGCCATGCGGCTCTACCCGCCGGCCCCGATCATCTCGCGCGCGGCACTGCGCGAATTTACCCTTGGCGCCTATACGATTCCGGCCGGAACGATCCTCTATGTGCCGATCTATGCCGTGCATCGTCACGCCTCCATCTGGGAGGACCCGCTGGTTTTCGATCCCGAGCGCTTCGAACCCGAGACTGCCAAGAGCCGCCATCGCTTTGCCTTCATGCCGTTCGGTGCCGGCCCGCGTGTCTGCATCGGCAATGGCTTTGCCATGATGGAAGCCGTTGCGATCCTTGCCGTCCTGCTGCAAAGGTTCCGCGTCACCGGTCCGAACGAACCTTCGCCAAAGCCGATCATGAAGGTCACGCTGCGGCCGATGCACCCTTTGCCGATCCATCTGGTCGAACGATAGGCGCTGGAGCACCCTATTTCGGACACAAGGCGGGCTGAAGTTCGCTTCAGATGTCATGGAGGTGAGCATGCGCCTGTTCCTGTCTGGCCTTTTTACGCTGCTTGCCATCACCGCCGCCGTTGCCGCACCTTCGATAAAAGCAGGCCAGGCCGCCACAAAACTCGGCCGAGGCGTCAACGTTCTCGGCTATGACCCTCTCTGGACCGATGCCGGGAAGGCTCGCTTCAAGCCCGCCTATTACAAGATGCTGCATGACAGCGGCTTTCAGAACATCCGCGTCAATCTGCAAGCCTTCTCGCATATGGATCAGTCCGGCCACCTCGACGCGCAATGGCTCGCAAAGCTTGATGACGTGGTGAAACAGGCGACCGGAGCGGGTCTGAAAGTCATCCTCGACGAGCACGACTATCGTGCCTGCGCTGAGAACGCCGAGGATTGCAGATCGAAGCTGATTGCCTTCTGGAACCAGATCGCACCACGCTATGAGGATGAACCTGATAGCGTTCTCTTCGAGATCTTGAACGAGCCGAACAAGGCGATAACCCCGGATATCTGGAACGGGTTGCTGCGCGAAGCGCTCACTGTCATTCGCAAGACGAATCCCGATCGCAGCGTGGTGATCGGACCGGCAAATTCCAACAACTTCCATTCACTCGACAAGTTGTCGCTTCCCGAAGACGACCGCAATATCATCGTGACTGTTCACTATTACGATCCCTTCGCCTTCACGCACCAGGGTGCGACCTGGACAAATCCAAGCCGTGAAAAGCTGATCGGCGTAAAATGGGGCAGTCCAGCCGAGCACGAACAGATCGCCCGAGACTTTTCAACGATCGCCGCGTGGTCGCGCAACCATGATCGCCCGATCCTGCTTGGCGAGTTCGGCGCCTACGACAAAGGCGATATCGCATCGCGGGCGGCATGGACCGCAAGCGTGGCGCGGGCAGCGGAAAGCAACCATTTTGCCTGGAGCTACTGGCAGTTCGAAGGCAGCTTCGGCGCCTACGATATCGCTACCGACAAATGGGTGGCGCCGATCCATCAGGCGCTGATGTCGAGCCAGCAGAACTGAGCCGAAGGGCAAGGCGCTACTCCCGCTTGGATAAGGTGCAGCGTCTCGCAGGTTCAAAGCTCTACGCGCGGCGCCGCCGCGGGTTTCAGGCGCCCCAAGTGCGTTCGAGCACGCGGATCCAGTTTTCATGGGCAATCATTCCGAGCGCCTGATCGTCAAAACCATGGGCGCGCAGGGCGTCGATGAGCTTCGGCAGGCCGCTGGCATCGCCAAGCGACTGCGGGATGGTCGTGCCATCGAAATCGGAGCCGAGCGCCACATGCTCGATGCCGATCCGCTCGGCGATGTAAGCGATATGACGGACGAGGAGCTCAATCGGCGTATCGGCATTTCTGACGCCATCATCACGCAGGAACAGCACGCCGAAATTGATGCCGACCAGACCGCCGGTATCGCGGATCGCATCGAGCTGCTTGTCCGTCAGATTGCGGCTGTGGGGCGAAATCGCGTGTGCGTTGGAATGCGAGGCGACAAGGGGCGCCTTCGACAATTTCGCGATATCCCAGAAGCCCTGCTCGTTCATGTGCGAGAGATCGATCATGATCCGCAGTTCATTGCAGGCGCGGATCAGATCCTTGCCGGCATCGGTCAGGCCAGGCCCGATATCCGGCGTCGAGGGAAAGCGGAAAGGCACGCCATAAGCGAAGACGTTCGGCCGGCTCCATACCGGACCGAGCGTACGCAGCCCGGCTTGATGAAGGACATGGAGCGCATCGAGATCGGCCGCGATCGCTTCTGCCCCTTCGATATGGAAAACAGCGGCGAACCGGCCATCGGCGATGGAACTACGGATGTCGTTGGCCGACCGGCAAACCTTTACTGCGCCATCGGACTGAGCCTCGATTGCGAGAAGAAGGCGAAACATCGCCAAAGTCTCGTTCAGCGCCTGAGGCTGCGAGGGAGCCGGAAAGTCACCATTCCCATCGCGGGGTTGATCCGGAGACGGAATGAACACCGCGCAAAGCCCGCCTGCAAGCCCGCCGCGACGCGCGCGCGGCAGATCGATATGCCCCGCAGCCTCGCCATTCAGAAAGGCGTTGACGGAATTGAGGCCATCGCGCCGCAGCCGCAGCAACACATCATTGTGGCCGTCGAATACTGGAATTATCGAGGATTCTGTCATGTCTCATTCCAAAAATTGTAGTGGATGCCTGCCTAGGCAAGCTCGGAGGGATGGGCAAATGCAAACCGCGCATAGGGTCTGCGAAAAACGGAATTAGTCGCTCGCAAGACGCGCTGTTAGAGAAGCTGGCGAAAATACGATAGCGACAGAACCGTACCAAGTCTCGCTATGCTTGGCATAGAGCTGTTGCCAAAAGAGTGAAAGGGGATTTCGCATGGTTTCCAGACGCCAGTTTCTCATCGGCAGCGGTACGCTGCCCTTCCTGTCCTATCTCGATCTAGCACAGGCCGCATTTGCCGCGACGCCGAAAGATGTGCTTGTCGTTGCCCAGCAGCTCGACAACATGACGAGCCTCGACCCTCATGAAAGCTTCGAGGCCGTTGGCGGCGAAGTGATCAGCAACATGTATCAGAAGCTGGTGCGTCCCAACACCGATGATCCCTCCAAGGTCGATCCTGTGCTCGCTCAATCCTGGCAGGCCGATGCGGACAGCAAGGTCTTCACCTTCAAGCTCGCCAAGGCAAGCTTTGCAAGCGGCGCGCCGGTGACGGCAGAGGATGTCGCCTTCTCGCTGCAGCGCGCGATCAAGATGAACAAGGGCGCAGCCTTCATCATCAATCAGTTCGGCTTCACCGCCGAGAACATCGAAAGCCGTATCGTCGCCAAGGATGCCGAGACGCTGACCCTGACGACCGAGAAGCCCACCGCGATCGCCTTCCTGCTTTATTGCCTCTCGGCCAACATCGCCGCCGTGGTCGAAAAGAAGACGGTGCTCGCCAATGAGGCAAATGGCGACATGGGCAATGCCTGGCTGCAGAAGAACAGCGCCGGCTCGGGCAGTTTCCAGCTTCAGGCCTGGAAGGCGAGCGAATCCGTGTCGCTCACGCTCAACCCGCATGGCCCCTACAAGGGCAATCTGAAGCGCGTCATCCTGCGCCATGTCACCGACCCCGCCTCGCAGCTTTTGATGCTGAAGAAGGGTGATGCCGATATCGCCCGCGATCTGACCTCCGAGCAGCTTCGCACCATTCAGAACGACGCCGACTTCACGCTGGTCACCAAGAGCATCGCCTCGCTGGTTCTCATGTCCCTTAATCAGGGTGTGCCGAACCTGGCAAAGCCTCAGGTCTGGCAGGCCGTCAAATGGGCGCTCGACTACAAGGGCATGCAGGAAAACATCGTGCCCTTGACCCATAAGGTCCACCAGAGCTTCGAGCCGGAAGGTTTCCCGGCAGCGATCAGCGACACGCCGTTCCAGAAGGATGTGGCGAAGGCGAAGGCGCTGATGGCCGAAGCCGGGCTTGCCGACGGTTTCGACGTGACGATGGATCACTACGCCGCACAGCCCTATCCTGACCTCGCCCAGGCCATCCAGGCGAACCTTGCCGAGATCGGCATTCGCGTGAAGTTGCAATCGGCGGAAAACCGGCAGGTGCTGACGAAGATGCGCGGCCGCCAGCACGAGATGGCGCTTTCCGCATGGGGCACCGATTATTTCGATCCGAACTCCAACGGCGAAGTCTTCACCATCAACAAGGACAATTCCGACGACGCCAAGAGCAAGCCCTTCCTGTGGCGTTCACGCTACAAGAACGACGATTTCGCCGCCAAGGCCGAAGCCGCCCGCGACGAGAAGGACCCGGCCAAGCGCATCGCCCTCTATGAAGAGCTCCAGCGCGAGCACATGCAGAACAGCCCCTTCATCTTCATGTTCCAATGGATGAAAACCGCGGCGTGCAGCAAGGCCGTCTCCGGCTTCCAGCTCGGCGCTCTCTCAGAAGCCAATTCCTATCAGGGGACCAGCAAGGCTTGACCCGACGGCTCAAATCCTTCTCCGCCATCCTGAGCAGCATCGTATTGACGCTGCTCGGACTGACGGTCGTCACCTTCCTTATAGGCCGCGTCATGCCGGTCGATCCGGTCATTGCTGCCGTCGGCGACAATGCGCCGGAGGCGGTGGTCATTCGCGTGCGGGCCGAAATGGGCCTCGACCAGCCTCTTCCGGTACAGTTTCTCCATTACCTGAATCAGCTTCTGCATGGCGATCTCGGCATGTCGGTGTTGACGAAAAACCCGGTGTCGCAGGATATTGCCCGCTTCTTTCCGGCGACCTTCGAACTGGCGACCGCAGCACTCATTCTCGCCGCGATCATCGGCATTCCGCTTGGCGTCTGGGCAGCCGTGCGGCAGGGAACCCTCACGGATCAGGCGATCCGCGTCGTCTGCCTCGCCGGCCATTCCATTCCGGTTTTCATGCTGTCCCTCATCTCGCTGCTCGTCTTCTATTCGGCGCTCGGCATCGCGCCTGGGCCTGGGCGGCAGGACATTATCTATGACGGAATGATCGCGCCGGTCACGGGACTGCTCTCCGTGGACACGCTGCTCGCCGGCGATCTCGACGCCTTCCGGGATGCGCTTGCCCACATGGCGCAGCCGGTCTGCATCCTCGCCTATTTCAGCATGGCCTATATCGCCCGCATGACGCGCGCCTTCATGATCGATGCCCTGAAGGGCGAATTCGTGATCACCGCGCGCGCCAAGGGCCTCTCGCTCAGCAGGGTGATCTGGGGACATGCCTTCCCGACCGTCGCCGTGCAGCTGGTGACCGTGCTGGCGCTGACCTATGCTGGCCTGCTGGAGGGCGCCGTCGTCACCGAAACGGTCTTTTCCTGGCCCGGCATCGGCCAGTATCTGACCGCCTCCCTGATGAACGGCGACATGAACCCGGTCATCGGCACCACACTCCTGATCGGCATTATCTATGTGGGGCTCAACCTCGTTGCCGATCTCCTTTATCGTCTGCTGGACCCGAGGGTGCGATGATGCTGGCAACCTTCCGCAATTGGGCGCTCGACGAGTCCCCCACTTCCCGGCGCCAAGCCGCCTGGGGCGATCGCTATCGCATCTGGCTGGGGCTGAAGGGCAACGCTCTCGGCATGATCGGCCTGTCGATCATCCTGCTTTTCATACTGCTGGCGCTCTTCGCGCCATGGCTCGCCACGCATGATCCGGCCACCCAGGATCTCGCCAATCGACTTGCCAAACCGAGCGCGGCCCATTGGCTTGGCACCGACGAGCTCGGCCGTGACATCTACTCGCGCCTGCTCTTTGGCGGCCGCGTGACGCTTGGCATGGTCATCGCCGTAGTAGTGCTCGTGGCGCCGATCGGCCTCGCCATCGGCTGCATCGCCGGCTATTTCGGCGGCGTGGTCGACACGGCGCTGATGCGGCTGACCGACATCTTCCTCGCCTTTCCCCGACTGGTGCTGGCGCTTGCCTTCGTTGCCGCCCTGAAGCCGGGTGTCGAAAGTGCCGTGCTGGCGATCGCGCTCACCGCCTGGCCGCCCTATGCTCGGCTCGCGCGCGCCGAAACCCTGACCGTGCGCGGCGCCGATTTTATCGCCGCCTATCGCCTGACAGGCGCCTCTTCCTGGCGCATCATCATGCGGCATATCGCGCCGTTGTGCATGCCAAGCCTGATCGTCCGCGTGACGCTCGACATGAGCTCCATCATCATCACGGCCGCAAGCCTTGGCTTCCTCGGCATGGGTGCACAGCCGCCGTCGCCGGAATGGGGGGCGATGATCGCAACCGCAAAGCGCTTTATCTTCGAACAGTGGTGGGTCGCAACGATCCCCGGCATCGCCATCTTCCTCGTCTCGCTCGCCTTCAATTTCCTTGGCGATGCGCTGCGCGACGTGCTCGATCCGAAGGGGAACTGATCCATGCTGGTCGAGATCGACAATCTGCGCATCGGCTTCAAGACGCGCACGGGCTTTGCCCCGGCCGTCAAGGGCGTATCGCTGCGCCTCAGTGCCGAGAAGCTCGGCATCGTCGGCGAAAGCGGCTCGGGCAAGAGCCTGACGGCACGCGCGCTGATGAAACTCCTGCCAAGGCAAACCCGCATCGAAGCCGACAAGCTTTCCTTCGACGGCATCGACATCGTGTCGGCCAGCGAAAAGCAGATGCGCACCATCCGCGGCAAACGGGCAGGCTTTATCCTGCAGGACCCGAAATACTCGCTAAACCCCGTTAAGACCATTGGCAATCAGGTTGCCGAGTCATGGCGCACGCACAAGGGCGGCAGCCGCCGGGAGGCGGCAGAAGCGGCCGCCAATCTGCTGGAACAGGTCAAGATCCGCAATCCGAAGGCGGTTGCCGCCTCCTATCCGCATGAAGTCTCAGGCGGCATGGGTCAGCGCGTCATGATCGCCATGATGCTTGCTCCCGATCCGGAACTGCTGATCGCCGACGAACCCACAAGCGCGCTGGACGCGACGGTGCAGGCGGAAATCCTGCGGCTGATCGAGGAGCTTGTCTCCGAGCGCTCGATGGGATTGATGCTGATCAGTCATGACCTGCCGCTCGTCTCGCATTTCTGCGACCGGGTGGCGGTCATGTATTCCGGGCGCGTTGTCGAGGAGCTGAAGGCATCGGAACTGTTGTCTGCTGCTCATCCCTATACGCGCGGCCTGCTGAACTGCATTCCTTCGCTCACCCACCCGAAAGAGCGGTTGCCCATTCTCGAGCGTGATCCGGAGTGGCTGAAATGACGATAGAGATCCACAATCTACGCATCCGTTTCGGCGAGCGTGAAGTCGTCAAGGGCGTTTCCTTCAAGGTCGAGGAAGGCGGCAGCTTCGGCATCGTCGGCGAAAGCGGCTCCGGCAAATCGACCGTATTGCGCGCCATGGCCGGCCTCAACACCAGCTGGATGGGGCACATCGCCTTCAATGGCGAAGCAGCTCCGCAACACCGCACGCCGGATTTCTTCCGCAAGGTGCAGATGGTTTTCCAGGATCCCTACGGTTCCCTGCATCCGCGCCAGACGATCGACCGCATTCTGAGCGAGCTGCCGCTGGTTCACCGCATGGGCGACGTCGACCAACGCATCGCAAGGGCGCTTTCGGACGTGGCGCTGCCGCAGAGCGCGCGCTTTCGCTATCCGCATCAGCTTTCCGGCGGCCAGCGCCAGCGTGTCGCCATCGCCCGCGCGCTGATCGCCGATCCCAGGATCCTGTTGCTCGATGAGCCGACAAGCGCGCTCGACGTGTCGGTTCAGGCCGAGATCCTCAACCTGCTGTCCGATCTGCGCGCTGAGCGAAAGCTCACCTATGTGATGGTCAGCCACAATCTCGGCGTGATCGCCCATCTCTGCACCGACGTCGGCGTTATGATCGATGGCCAGATGGTGGAGCAGGTCACGGCCGACGATTTGCGGCGCGGTAACGTCACCCACCCCCATACGCAGGAACTGCGCCGTCTGAGCATTGAGTTCGAGGAAGCGGAACCGGTCTAATCTGCATTTGCGAGGCATGCATGTCCGAAACGGGAAACTGGAAGGCGGCGCGGTCCTGCGCAGCCCAATTCGCGCAAAATTGGGGAAGCGATGAGCCGGGCGGCGGCGTCATCGGCTTCGATGCGCACGGCATTCGCTTTGCCGAATATGGCGGCGTGGAAAGCCTTTCGACGCTCGCCCCCTTCACCGCGGCAAGCGTGGTCCGCTATGCCTCGGTGACGAAGCACGCCTTTTGCGCCATGGTGCTCACCCATTCCGACAAGATCGGTCTCGGCGACCCGCTCGGACAGCATCTGCCCGAACTGCGGACCCCCCTTCGCGATGTCACCGTTGGCCGCGCTCTCGACATGAGCGGAGGCTTGCCTGACACGCGCGAATGCCTGACGTTGCTTGGCCTGTCTGTCTATACGGAGACGAAAGCCGGCCCGTTGCTCGATTTCCTGGCGCGCCAGACGCGGTTGAACTACGAGGCGGGCACGGAGATCTCCTATTCCAATACCGGCTACCGGCTCGTGGAAGCCGCATTCGAGCGTCGGCGTGTATTCTTTCGAGACTTCGTTCGACGGCTGGGTGCGCAAGCGGATGCCGTATTGGACGCGCCGGATGTCTGGAACGACCCCGTTGCCGGCCTGGTTCCAGGCTATTGGCGCGATGGTGAGCGCTGGCAGCTTTCGGCGGCCGGCCTGCATATTTCCGCCTCCGGCAGCATGACTGGCAGCGGCGAAAGCCTCGCCAAATGGTTGATGGGACTACTTCGCGGCGAAGGGGCTTTTGCCGGAGTACTCGACGAGTTGTCTGCACCACGGCAGCTCGCCGATGGCAGGCCGAGCGGATACGGCCTCGGCCTGCGCCGCACCATGCTCGGCAACCGCTCTCTTATCGGCCATGGCGGTTCCCATCCCGGCTACAAAAGCTATTTCCTGCTTGATCCGGTTCGGAAAGCCGGCTTTGCGGTCGTATCGAACCGCGAGGATACCAACGGCTATAAGATCGCACTGGAGTCCATGGCGGCATTGACGGGTGAGGCCTTGCCGCGCACCTCGACCGCCCTTCGCGATGGCACTTATGTGACGGAGAACGGGCCATGGTGGATCAAGGTCGCCGGCAGCACCGTGACCTATCTCGATGCCGACGAAACCGTCTACGAGGATGAGGGATCCTGGGTTTCCTCCCGCTCGGCCTCGTCGCCGATGCGCCTGATGATGGAGGGCGACGCGATCGTCGGGGAAATCGGACATGCCCAGCACTGCTTCCTGCCTGTCGGAGAGCAGGAAGTGTCGGCCTCGTTATCCGGTGTCTGGGACTCGCCGGAGGGCGCGCATCTCGAGATCGAAGGCGGCAATGTCGTCATGGGCGTCGGCCCGGTGCGCCAGCGCATGCCGCTGCGCGCGCTGGGTGCCGGACGCTATCTGTTCACGCTGATGGATGGACCTTGGACCAAGCGGGTCTGCCTCCACCTTCTAGGCGAGGATAGGCTCGAACTGGTGCTCGCTCGAGCACGAATGATTGAATATCGCCGCGCCGGCTGATTGCATTCCCCGCCCTTTCGGGCCAAGGAGATGCGGGCTTTGACAGCCGGTTTCTTTGGGAGCTTCGAGTGGAAGTCAAATGGCTTGAAGATTTTCTGGCGCTGGCGCGGACGCTGAACTTTTCCAAAGCGGCCGACGAGCGCCATGTGACGCAATCCGCCTTCAGCCGCCGCATCCGGCAACTGGAGGGCTGGGTCGGGACGAGCATGATCGATCGAGCCACCTATCCTTCGCGGCTGACGGCCGCAGGCGAGCGTTTCGTACCCGTGGCGGAGCAGACGCTGCAGGCGCTCTATCAGGCGCGGCGCAACCTTCAGCACGAGGATGGCACGGATGCGCGTACCGTGACCTTGACCGCGCTGCATACCCTCTCCTTCACCTTCTTCCCTGATTGGCTAAGCCGGCTCAACACGCGCATCGGACCGGTGGTCTCGCATCTGCGCCCGGACTCCGGCACCATGGAAGAAAACCTGAATTCCCTCATCGACGGGGACTGCGATTTCCTGCTCACCTATCAGCACCCGCATGTGCCGATGCTGCTCGATCCGCAATTCGAACATCACACGCTCGGCCGGGAAACCATCCTGCCGGTGAGCGCCGCGGGCGCCGGCGGGGTGCCGCTGCATCGCCTGGAACCCGGCTTCTGCCATGTCAGCTATCAGAAGACGTCCTTCTTCGGGCAACTGGTGGCCGGCGCCTTCGGGGAGCGGCTGCCCGCGGAAAACCGGGTACATGTCGGCAGCATGTCCGTGGGGCTGAAGGGCATGGCCGCAGCCGGCTTCGGGCTTGCCTGGATCCCGGAAAGCCTGGTCAATACCGAGCTTGCCGATGGCCGGTTGGTGCGTGCCGCCGATCCCGAATGGAATATCGAGGTGGAAATCCGCCTCTATCGCTCACGCGAGAACCGCCGTCCGATCGTCGGGCGTGTCTGGTCGATGCTCGACAAGCCCTGACGATCGGACGATCCTTGCGGCAGGCTTAGATCGCGGTGCGCCGGGCGTTTTCCATATAGAGCGTGCGAAGGCGCTTGAACATCGGGCCAGGCATCCCGTCACCGACGGCAACGCCATCGATATTGGTGATCGAGACGATGAAGTTGGAGGCGCTCGTCAGCCAGGCTTCGGCGGCGGTCTTGGCCTCTTCGACGGAGAAGGGCCGCTCCTCCAGCACCAATCCCGCCTCGCGCGCGAGGTCCAGCACGGCAAGCCTGGTGCAGCCGGGCAAAGTCGCGTGGCTGTTGGCGCGCGTCACGATGCGGCCGTCACGCGTCACGACATAGGCCGTCGACGACGCACCCTCCGTCACCATGCCATCCTCGACCAGCCAGGCCTCGTCGAAGCCTTCCGCCTTGGCGGCGCGCTTGGCCAGCACCTGCGGCAGCAGGCAGACGCTCTTGATGTCGCGCCGCGCCCAGCGCTGATCCGGCATGGACTTCACCTTGAGACCCTTTTCGACGGCTGCGACATGTTCGAGCGTCTTTGCCTGCGTGAAGAGCACCAGCGTCGGCTCCAGATCCTCGGAGTAGAAGAAATTTCGGTCTTCGGCACCACGCGTGTACTGCAGATAGACGAGCCCTTCAGTGAGGTGGTTTTCTTCCACGAGACGCTTCTCGATCACCACGATCTCGTCAGTCGTGATAGGCAGATGGCCGCCGATCTCACCTACGCTGCGCTCGAGCCGGGCCATGTGCAGGGCGCTGTCGATCAGCTTCCCGTCCAGCACGGCAGTGACCTCGTAAATGCCATCGCCGAACAGGAATCCCCGGTCGAAGATGGAAAGACGCGCCTCGTTCTCGGGCAGGAAGGCACCGTTGAGATAGACGGTGCGGATCGTCGCGGCAGACATGAAAACTCCGTATGATGCGAAATCAGAAAATTACGGTCATCAATGACCTGGATGGGGAAGGCTGATGGCACCGACAACCGAACCTTTACCGGTCGCGGCGTTGAAACCTTTGGTCTCCGCCGCCATGGCGAGGGAGTTGAGGATTGCTTCCTCGGTAGCTTCGATCGCGGCTTCGAACAGCGGCGAGACAGCATCATTGCCCAATGTGGGGATCAAACTCACGCCCTTGCGGCGTTCGGGAGTACGCCGCACCGCCTCTGCCGTCGAAAAGGCGAGCGCGTAGTCGCCCGAGCCATTGCTCAAAGCCGCGCCGGTGCGGGCAAGCCCGCCGAAACAACGGCGCGCCAGCCTTTCGAGATTGCGCGGACAGAGCGGCGCGTCGGTCGCTAGCACGATGACGATGGAACCGTCCTTGTCGTGCTCCGCCAGCGCGGCATAATCACGTCCGGCGACAATAAGGCGGCCGCCGTAGTTGGATTGGACAAGCACGCCCAGCCGATAGGCCTCCGCGCCGACAGGCACGAGGCGCGAGCTCGTTCCGATGCCGCCTTTCAGGCCGAAAGCGACCGTTCCGGTTCCGGCACCGACCACACCCTCTTCTACCGGCCCTGATGTCGCGGTATCGATCGCAAGTAGAACTTCATCGACGCTCGGGCGAGCGGCGCGAATATCGTTGAGACGCGAATCGTTGGTCTCGCCGACCACCGCATTGACCGACACGACCTTTTCGTTACCCGGCTGCGCGAGGGTGTGGCGGATGATAGCCTCTACGCCTCGCCCGACGGCCAGCGTGTTGGTCAGGACGATCGGCGTCTCGATCTCGCCGAGTTCGACGATCTGTGTGGCGCCGGCAAACTTTCCGAAGCCGTTGAAGACGGCGAGTCCGGCAGGGACCTTGTCCTGGAAAAGATTGCCGCCATGCGGCAGGATCACGGTCGCCCCGGTGCGTGTGCGCTCGCCTTCCCGGCATGTGACATGCCCGACATGCACGCCGGCAACATCGGTGATCGCGTTCAGGGGCCCGGGTTCGAAATGACCGGGCGCGAAACCGAGCTCGCGTATTCTGTGGCGCTTGTGGTCCATCATCCATGCCTCAAGAAGATGATGGCGACCTTACTCCGCCAGCCCGCTCGAAGGCACAACAAAAACGGAATAGTTTCAGACCGGCTTTGCAAAGGGCCGCGAAAGGCGCCCTTTGCTGCATCGAGAAACATCGACAGCGCAAACGCCGTCCGTGCGGTTCCTCATGACAGAAGACGATTGGCGCGCAGCCACTGCTTCCACCAATCGGGCCAGGCAGCACTTGGCGTCCCCGGCTTTCCCATGCCGAAGCCGTGGCCGCCGCTCGGAAGCCGATGCAGCTCGACCGGAACACCCGCTTTTCGGCAGGCATCCGCCATGATCAGCGTATTTGCCGGATCGGAGATCGGATCATCCTCGGCCTGCACCAGGAAGACTGGCGGACAGCCGGAGCGGACATGCGTCTCGACCGACCACTCCGCGCTGGCTTCCGCATCCGGATGACTGCCGATCATTGAACGGCGGGCGGAGGTGTGGTCATAGGGTGGCTCAAGCGTGATGACCGGATAGATCAGCGTTGCCAGATCCGGACGCGCGGATTGGCGATCGATCGTATCGATCGGCTGGTAGGACGCGAAGGCCGACCGCGCCGCCGCCAGACCGATCAGATGACCGCCGGCCGAGAAACCGAGAGCCCCTATGCGCGAGGGATCCAGCCGACGGCGCTCCGCCTGGGTTCGAATGATGCGCAGGGCGCGTTGTGCATCCTGAAGCGGCGCCAGCGGGCCGTCATTCCATCCTTCTCTCGGCAGGCGATAGGTCAGAACAAAAGCGGTGATGCCGCGGTTCGTCAGCCAGCGGGCAGCCGGATAAGCCTCCTTCTCCATCTCGATACGCTTATAGCCGCCGCCGGCGGCAATGAGGATGCTGGCTCCGTTCGCTTGCGCAGGCGAGAAAACCTCGAGACTTGGCACGGCTATATTGCTGACGGCGCCCTTGCCATCGCTTTCGAAAGGTCCCGATGGTCCGCCGCCGCCCGGAGGCAGGCCTGGCCATAGCGGGATGCCGGTATCCGATGGTGCCGCCCGTACCCTCGTGGACATCATCGCAAGGGTTGTTGCGATCAGGAAGGAGCGCCTATCTATCATCATATGTCAGATGCCTTCGCGTCAGGTGCAGGTAGCCGGCATGTCGGCCTTAACGACAAGCGCGCCTGTGAATGCATCACTCCCGTTTGGCGGCAATATGGTCGACATGTTAGTATTCTTCAGCTGGCGGCAGGCGGCAACGAATCGGGCCGACCTATCGAAACCTTCGGGCAATTCCCGTGGGAGCGATAGGCTAACATTCCCTCCAGCCTTGTTTTTTTCAAAGTCCGCAACAAATGAATGTGTGGGAGGCGTAATATGCGAGGCCTCAGCACAACTTACGGCAGGCTGTCTCTGCGAAAACGACGACCCGGAACAGGCTTGGACGACCTCCGATTTAACAGAGTGCGATTTTGCGCTAACAATGGATGCGGATTCACGATGACGATTCTGTTCTGTCCTGACGCCATTTGGGGAGGCCAGATTGCCTGACTTTCGACGCGAAGAAGAATCTCCCGTGGTCGAAACCAAGAAAGATGCGCGGAGCGAGGAGACGAAGACCTCGCCGCGCGATAGGCGTCGCTTTCCGCGTCCGCCGAAAGTTGGCGGCGAAGAGTCACAAGCACCTTCAATACTGAAGCCGTTGCTGTTCTCCACACATGATCTTGAACCGGAAACACAATTTGCTGCATGGCAGGCGTATGTGGCGCCCCTCGTAGACACTCGGCTTCCAGACAACGCCCCGCGGGAAACCGGATTTGTCGCCGACCACACGGCATGGAATTTGGGGGGCATGCTGATCGTTGAGCAGAGTGCGCCAGCCCACAGCTACATGCGCTCGCAAGCGAAGGTAAAAGCGGATCTCATCGATCACTGGCATGTTTCCGTGCTGCGCAGTGGCCGGACATGGACGGAGGTGGATGGGTATGTCAGCGAAGGCGAGCCGGGCAAGGTCGAACTGCGATCGCTAGGACACCCCTTTCGGGGGCGTTCCACCGACGCCGAAACTCTGTCGCTCTTTTTGCCGCGTGCATTGCTGTCCGACGCCCCTGCCGCAGTCGAGATCAAAAACAATACTGCTCTTTCGGGGACCTTCACCAGATTGCTGATCGAGTATCTCGATAGTATCGTAGCCAATCTTCCAAACTTTGTAGCGACGGATTTGCCCCATGTTGTCCAAACCGTGCGCGGGATAATTTGGGCCGGCGCTGCAGCTTCGGCGGCACAGTCTGCCGACACTGAACACCATAGCACCCTTGCCCTGATGGAGCGGGTGCGGCGGTTCGTCGAGCGCAATCTTGCCGCGAGCGATCTGACGGTGGAGCAGATATGCCGCGAGCTCGGCATGTCCCGCACCAGACTGTATCAGATCTTCGAACAGGATGGCGGTGTGCATCACTATATTCAGCGGCGCCGCCTTCTATCCGCGCATGCCGCGCTCAGCGACCCCTCCAATCGGCAACAGATCCTCGACATCGCCTATGCAGTCGGCTTTTCGTCCGCCGCACATTTCAGCCGCGCCTTCAGCAAGGAGTTCGGCTACAGCCCGCGTGAGGCCAGGAATCTTATCTCGCAGCCCTATCTCGGGCGCCCATTCCCGCTATCGCAAGACGACGAGGGGGCTCATTCTTTCGAAGAATGGCTGAGAACGCTTGGTCACAGCCGCTGAACGCTGCGGGCATCTCATATAGATCATCAATTCACCGGACGCGCCGATGTTTCGCGTGGCATGAGCGCATGCATTGACGACCGCTCCCCTCCAAAGCCTCCGGATCATAGTTAAGTGATTGCGAAAATGTACGCTGCTGCAAGTTTCCGGATGCGTGGCTAACGACAGGCTACGCGTAACCCATTAAAAAAGAAGCAGAATAACCGTGCAGCTAAAAAGGCTGAGTACATGACGAATGTACTCTGCGTCCAGTAAAACGATCTTTGGGGAGCATATTAATGGTATCCGCCCGTCAGACAATACAGATCAGCAGGCCGCAACATTCCACCACCGACGCCTACCGCGCTGTCGAGCGGGAGGAAGTCCTTGCAGTAGCATTTCGAGACTTCGTGCAGGTGGTGCTTGCCGCAGGCTGGAACGAGCCGGAGGTCGCTCTGACCTTGGCAGATATAGCAGACGACTACGTCATGGCGCTTGCTGGAAGAGTTACGGGAAATTAGTTCTGCATAGCCGTCCGCGCGTCGCAGGGGTGAGCGCGCACGGGTTCCGGTAACTCTTCTGTCATGCCGCCGGCGCCGCCGCTCAACAAAACCAACAAGAAAGCGGCCCGTCGGCGGCATGAATTATAATTAAACGACCGCTTTCCCTCAGCCCGCGTGCCAATCCAGGCCGGGTCACGAAGGAGGAAGCCTCCGATGACAACATCTCTGGTTTCGGCAGGATATGGAAGCGGCGATCGCATTCTATACGTCGCTGATCCCTGGCTCATCGATCGGGTGGGTGTCGAACATTCTGGACAGCGATCCAAACGGACCGGCCCTTAGCGTCAAGTTCGCAGGCTTTACGCTCGGCGATCGAGCATATGTGGGCTTAGAGGCGGGGCCATTCGATTGCTTCGACCACAACTCCCAGATTACCGTCGAATGCGAGGCGCAGGCTGAAGCAGACCGACTACGGGATGCGCTCAGCAAAGGCCGTTCGACGGAGCCATACGGCCGGGTGCGGGATGCCTGGGGTGTCTCTTGGCATTTCATGATCAAGTGGCAGGCCGACGGCATCGACGTGCCGGTCAAATCCCGGCATGACCCCAGCACGGACCCTGCGAAAACAAAATTCGCCATTGCCTAAGCTTTGCCCGCGCCACGAACAACCATAACTGAAGAGCTAGGGCCAAGCCCATCCTTCCAGCCAATGGAAGGGGTGTATGTGCGGAGGTAAGCGGAAGCCGATTTACCATCGGCTCCAGCTTACAACACACTTTGAGCATCAGTTGAGAGACGGGCAACCGCGCCGGTTGGCGAAGACCATGCGGTCGGGGCCGCCATCATTCCAGCCGCGAACGACTATGCGTCGGCCGTCGCTTTGGACCGAATCGATGCGCCGAAAACCTTCCGCACGCGCGGCCCGCATGAGTTCGCCGCGGTCACAGCCGCCCCGCTCGCGATCGCGATCCCAGCCTCTTGGCGGGCGATTCCAATCCCGGCCCTGGTCACGCTGCCATCGCGGCGGTCCGTAATCATCGTCGCCGCCGTAGTATTGCGCCATTGCGACCGAGGTCATCAATTGCATCGCGGCCAGCCCTACCAAGGCGACGCGAGAGAGTCGTACCAAACGTTCAAACATTCCCTTACCCCCATTTCCTATCTATTGGACACAGGTAGCAATACGACGGTTCGCCTGAACTCTGCCTGAACGCGATCGCGGCTGTGCAGAGTTTTAAACGGGGCGCATCATGGCCCTAGCGTCACATCAACCGATCTCGACAGAATTGCCGCCGGCATGAGTAGCAATTCAGCGTCGCTTAATCGCCGCACCGTACCATGGCATACTGGGGTCTATTCGCAATATGATAAATTGCTGATATGGTAACGGTCCACGCCTGATGGACACGTTGCGAGTGGCTGGAAATAAACAATGGGACAGCGACGGGGGGTCTATGTCTTCAGTCTATATCAAGGTCGAAATGGTGGGTGACGGCCAACCACCGGATGCCGCTCTCATGGATCGTATCCGCTCGCTGATCCTGCAAAGCTCCGAGGTCGACTCGATATCTTACAGGTCGACCAGCATCGTACAGACGCTGGAGGCCTTTCTGACGATCCCTCATGCCAACACAACGGACGGAGCGGCAAGAGAACCGATCCAACCCAAATCACATCGAGAATAGGCACTCGCTTTATCCGAGACCCTTGCCCCGGTGGCGCGACCATGCGACGGGGCTTGAAGATGCGCGCGATGACTTCCGCGGTGGCTTAACGGGATTGATCGCTACGGCGCCAGTCCGCCATCGCCGAATGAACCGATTTTGAAGCAGCATTGCTCCAGCCAAACAATATAGCAGCAGGACGATTGCCGCCTCAAAGATAAGCGGCAAAAACACAAAACGCGCTCCTGGGCTTTCTTCCTCCTCGGGAAGCAGACCGGGCAAACCGAGGATCATCGCCGTCAAGGGGGAGAGCAGGATAACGAAGCAGGCGAGCCCATGAAAAACCAAACGCATGCGTGGATATTTTCCCGTGGCCCAAAAGGCGGCGAGCGAGGCGATGATGTTCCACATCAACCCCAGCACCACGGCGACATCTGCAGGCAGAATCGAATTGGCGTACATGAATCTCCGAATTCCTATCCCGTACAGATTAGCCGCTTGCGCGAGATAATGACAACTCGCCTATATGCAGTAGCTACCTACAAAATGCGGATGCGGAGTCCGTCGCTAGCGCGATTATCCGCCATTATCGCCACCAGGCCTCGCGCCGGTTCCATTTCAGATCGCTCCTGCGGCTCTTTCCGGCCTGCTTCCTGTCTCCCTTGAGGTGATCCATGTAGCTGCCCAGAACGCTATTGATGAAGACATGGGTCTTCGTCAGGTTCGAGCCGAGCCGCTTGAAACGAGCTTCCCCATCGCCCTCCATCTGCTGGAGCACCTTCCAGAAGACGAAGCTGTCGTGGCTTTCCTTCAGGGTCAGAAAATAGCCCAACGTGTAGGCGCCTTCGAAACGTTCGACGAAGGTCAATATCTCGCGATGGCGCAAATTGTAGCCCACCCATCCGCACTCCGGATATATTCTCCGGTTCAAATAGGCGGCAAGCTGGTTTCCACGCGGCGCGATCTTGTCGATGAAGTTTCTTGGAATGTCCCTATGGGTGATCGTATCGGCATCGAGCCATATCAGTTGATCGACCATGGTATGATAGCGCCTGATGGCATCGGCGACCGCAAAAACCTTGTTGGAAAACCGAACGGCGTCCCAGCGAAAATCGCGTTTCAAGCCATTGGCCGAGGGGCGCAGTCCGTTGGCTTGCGGATTTTCACCGTAGGCTTTGCGAAAATCACGCAGCCGCGGCAAGGTTTCATTGTGGTCGAACACCAGAAGGCGGCGATCCTTCTCCTCGATCACGACATTCTCGGCATAGACAACGAGGGAGATGTCCTTCGGCCAGTGAGTGAGGAATGTCTCTATGCATTTTTTGCCGTAATCGCGATAACCCTCCTCGTGAAAGGTCGTCACAACGATATGGCTCAGCTTTTCTCGCCGCCAGGGATTTAGAAGAAGCATCGGCGATCGGACTCCGCAACAAAGGTGATTTCTCTGCGTGGGTAATTATCCGATCATTTGGCTCCGATTGTTTCCGAATGTTTCTAACCGGTGAAATTTATGGGAAATCTTGTTGCAGAATGTAGGGCGGAGCAACCGGTACATCGCTGAAAAGGTCACCGAAGTAACGGCCCGACGGCGGTAACGGGCCGTCAGGTCCATCACATTCACCCCACCATGGAAGCCTCACTTCGGCGTGACGTCGAAGCCGAACCATTTCGCCGACAGCTTGGCGATCGTGCCATCGGCCTTGGCAGCCGCGATCGCATCATTGAACATCGCTTTCAGCTGCGTATCCTCCTTGCGCAAGCCGACGGAGCTGCCACGGCCGAGAAGACCGCCCTGGAAGCGCGGCCCGGCAACAATCATGTCCTCGTTGCCCGGCTTTGCCGCCGCCGTCGAGAGATAGGCCATCGACGCCATGATGATATCGACGCGACCGGCCTTCAGATCGAGATCGTGCTGCTCGGTGGTCTTGTATTCGCGGATATCGGCCACGCCCTTGAGGTATTTGTCGAGAAAGGTCGCTGCGATCGATGCCGTCTGCACACCGATCGTCTTGCCCTTGAGCATCGGCTCGAGCTGCTTTACCGCCGCAGCCGCTCCGGCCTCGTCCGTCGCCAGTGAAAAGACTTCGCCCTTCAGCGGCAGGCCGACAAGCGGGGAATCTTTCAGCGTCGCAAAAGTCTGGCCGGTCGTGCCGTAGGAATCGCTGAAGGCGATGACTTCCTCGCGCTTGGCGGTTGCCGACATGCCCGAAATGATGGCATCGAACTTGCCGGCATTGAGCGCGGGAATCATGCCGTCGAAGGGCTGGATGACGGTCGTGCATTCGACCTTCATATGGTCGCAGAAATATTTGATCAGCTCGATTTCATAGCCATCCAGGCTTCCGTCGGCCTTGGTGAAGTTCCATGGCCGGAAAGCGCCTTCGGTCGCAATCGTCACATGCGTCCATTTCTTTTCCTCGGCGCGCACGACCGTCGAGACGGCAAGTGTGGCGACCATCATCACGGCCGCGAGAATTCCGGTAAGGTATTTCATTATCGAGTTCCCCTTTTCTGATTGAGCTTGACTGGTCATTTGCTGATGAACTGGCGGAAGCGCTCGGAGCGCGAGCCGGCAAAGACATCCTGTGGCCTGCCGTCTTCCTCGACGACGCCCTTATGCAGGAAGATGACGCGGCTGGAGACATCACGCGCAAAGCCCATCTCATGCGTGACGACGAGCATGGTGCGCCCCTCTTCGGCCAGCGCCCGCATCACGCGCAGGACTTCCCCGACGAGCTCCGGATCGAGAGCAGAGGTCGGTTCGTCAAAGAGCATGACCTTCGGCCGCATGGCGAGCGCCCGCGCAATGGCGGCGCGCTGCTGCTGACCACCCGAAAGATGCCCCGGATAGAAGTCGCGCTTGTCGGCAATGCCGACCTTGGCAAGCAAGGCTTCCGCTTCCTCGACGCACTCGGCCCGCGAGCGCCGCTGAACGTGAATCGGCGCCTCGATGACATTTTCGAGGATGGTCTTGTGAGACCAGAGATTGAAGCTCTGGAACACCATTCCAAGCTGGGAGCGAATGCGATCGACCTGCCGGCCATCCGCCGGACGATGCGCACCGCGGGCGTTGCGCTGCATGCGGATCGTTTCGCCAGCCACCCTCACTTCGCCGGAATCGGGCATCTCCAGAAGGTTGATGCAGCGCAGGAAGGTGGATTTGCCCGAACCGGAAGAGCCGAGAATGGAGACGACGTCACCCTCGAGAGCATCGAGTGAAATGCCTTTCAGGACTTCGACCGGCCCGAAGCTCTTATGCATGTCGCGCACGCTGAGTGCGACTGGTATGGCGATCATTGCGGATCTCCTGCGGCAACTGCCTCGGTGGTGGAGCGGGTACTGGAGGGAGGGGGACGCAGATGCGGGCTCAACCTGTATTCGGCAAGCTGGATGAGACGCGTCAGCACGAAATTGATCAGAAGATAGATGGCGCCGGAGACGACGAAGACTTCGATCGCGCGATAGGTCTCCGAGATGATCTTGGCGGCAACACCGGTCACCTCCATCAGCGTAATGATCGAGGCAAGCGAGGTCGCCTTGACCATCGAGATCATCTCGTTGCCATAGCCCGGCGAGGCCTGACGAACGGCGAGCGGCAGCACGATGCGGCGAAACAGCATCATGCGATGCATGCCGCAGGCACGAGCGGCCTCGACCTGCCCGTGCGGTACCGAGAGCAGGGCGCCGCGAATGATCTCACTGGCATAGGCAGCGGTGTTCAAGGTCAATGCCAGGACCGCGCACCAATAGGGCTCGCGCAGGAATGGCCAGAGGATACTATGGCGTATGGCGGGAAACTGGCCGAGGCCATAGTAGATCAGGAAGATCTGAACCAGCAGCGGCGTACCGCGGAAGACGAAGACATAGAGGCGCGCGAACCAATCGAGGACGGCGATGCCGGAAAGACGCGCCAGCGCCAGCAGCAGCGCCAGGATGGCGCCGAGGCAGATCGATGTCACGGCAAGCTCGATCGTCAAAGGGAGCGCGCCGATGAGACTTACGAAGGTCTCTTCAAGGAATTGCCAATCCATCAGCGCCTCCTCACACCGCGCGACAAACGCCGCTCGGCCTGTTGAAGGATGAGGCTCGAAAGGGTCGAGATCATCAGGTAGATGACGCCGGCAATCAGGTAGAAATCGAATGGAAGCCCGGTCGAGCCGGCACCGACCTGGGCCTGGCGCAACAATTCGGCGACGCCGGTGATCGACACCAGCGCCGATTCCTTCAGGACGACCTGCCAGACATTGCCGAGGCCGGGAAGCGCATGCCGCAGCGTCAGCGGCGCAATGATGCGGCGCAGGCGCAAGCCGCGCGACATGCCGCAGGCAATAGCCGCCTCGATTTCACCGGGATGCACCGCCTTGAACCCGCCCCGCAGCACCTCCGTGAACTGGGCTCCCGAGGTGACGCCCACGGCAAGCGAGCCGGCAAGAAATCCGGGAAAACCAAGAAAGCCTTCCGCCCCGAAAAGCTTGCCGATCGCCGTGACGACGGCGCTTCCGCCGAAATAGAAGAGGTAAATGACCAGCAGATCGGGAATGCCGCGCAATACGGTCGTGTAGGCATCGGCCACCGTGCGCGCAAAGCGATTGCCGGCAATCTTCGCCCAGGCACCGAAGGTCCCGATGAAGGCGCCGACCGCATAGCCGGCAATCGCGACAAGGATGGTCATCCACGCCCCGGCGAGAAGGGCATGCCCCCAGCCGTCCGGGCCGAAGCCGGCAAGTTCGAATATGCCTGGCTGGTTCATGGTGCTGCCCGAGTGGAGCAGATTCTGGCAAATCGTATCATTGTCTAAGCCTCAGCTGGGGACGATGTCTCGCGAGGGCATTCAATTGGCGTCGAACGTCGGCGTAAGGTCGATCTTGCTCCATTTTTCCGAGAGCTGCTTGATCGTCCCATCCTTAGCGGCTTGCTTGATGGCCTCATCGAATTTGGCCTTCAGATCCGTTTCGCCCTTGCGCATGCCGAGCGCCACTTCCGTCGCAAGCATCGCGCCCTTGACCATCGGCCCCGACATCATCAGGTCCTCGTTGCCCGGTTTGCCCAGAACGGAGGTCTCATAGACGCCGCTGTCGAAACCGGCATCGACACGTCCTGCCTTCAAGTCGAGATCGCGCTCGCCGGAGCTCTTATAGGCACGCACGGTGACATCGGAACCGAAATAGGCGGTGATCAACTGTTCCTGGCTGGTCGACTGGACCACGCCGATCGTCTTGCCCTTCAAGGACTTGCCGATTTCAGCCATTACCGGATCGGCCTTGGCCTTGTCGTTCAGGTTCAGCCGTTCGCCCGTCATCGGCAGCGCGGAAACCGGGCCATCCTTCAAGAGGAAAAAGCTCGCGACGCCGCTGGCATAGGGAACGGTGAAGTCGACGACCTGCTTGCGCTTCTCGTTGATGCCGAGCGTCATGACAAGATCGAACTTGCCGGCATTGAGGCTCGGGATCATCGCATTCCATTCGCCGGCGATCAGCTCGCAGTCGACCTTGGCGCGGCTGCAGAGATTGTTGATCAGATCGACGTCGAAACCGGCAAGCTTGCCGCTAGAGTCCATCAGGTTCCAGGGCGGAAAAGCGCCCTCGATGCCGACTTTGACATGCGTCCAATCCTTGGCGCCGGCGGCAAGTGGAGCCAGAACGGCAATAGCCCCGAACACGGCGGCAAGCAGGCTTTTGTTCTTCATTTTCAGTTCCCTTTTTTACAGCCACTTTGCGCAGCCGGTTGTTAGATTCGGCGGCCTGTCGCGATCAGTCGTTCAGCGCCGATCCGAGCGCCGCATTGGCCTCTCTCAGCGCGTGAGCAACACGATTTCTGACCTGGCGCGCATGAACGGCATAGAAGGCCGTCTCCGGCGCCCCCTTCGGCAACGAGGCCAGCGCACGCAGCCCCTCCAGTGAAGGCCAGGCAGGGTGCGGCAGGGCGGAATCGTGGTGAAAGCGCTCGCCGCTCGTATAATTCAGCGGCACCAGATGGCGCGCGGCGCGCATCATCGAAGCATTGATGTGCTCCGCCCTGTCGACGGAGACATGGCCCGCCTCAAGAATGGCCTTCGCATTGGCGTTCAGCTCATCAACCGCCTTTACCAAAACGGAAATGTCGATCCGGCCCCCAAGCCCTGTCTGCAGGCGCGCGATCTGTTCACCGAGCGCTGCGGCATAGACGGTGTAGTCCAGCGGCAGGACGGGCGACGCCAAGAGCCGCCACAGGACCTCGAGGACGATTTGTGTGTCGCGGATCAGATTATCGGGGTCGATATGTGCGGCCGTGTCATGCGGCGTATGCCACCACCATCCGAGCGCCGTCAGCATCTTGACCGGACCGGGCGGCTGATGGCTGAGGCTGCCGAACATCGAGGGGATGCCGACGCCCCAGAAGGATTGATCCGCAGCCCGTCCATGCCTCCTGCCGGCATGCTTCTGCCCCGCGACACGTTCGATCACGTCCGAAGCGAGGGGCCGCAACTCGTCGATCACGCCGGAATTGGTGAGCACTGTTGCTCCCTCGCCGCCGGTGGAGTCGACATTCACATGAACGGCGCAACGGCGATCGAGATCGTCGAAATATTCGTCCGCATACCAGGCTGAGCCGGAATAACGGCCATGCGAATGGCCGGACCAGAAGCATATGCGCAGCCCTCGCCGCCAATCAGCCGCGTGAAGGGCAAGCAGGCGGGCAGCTTCCAACATCGTCGCATTGGCACCGCCATTGTCCATGACGCCGAAATGCCAGGTGTCGTGATGCCCAGAAAAGAGGACGAATGGCGCATCCTCGCCGGCCGGCTGAAGCTCAGCCAGCAGCAGCGGCGTCTTGCGCCACCCGGTATCCACCTCCGCCGTCAGCGTCGCCTGCACTTTTTCGCCGTTCGCAAGCCGCATGCGCAAGCGATCGCCGTCTTCCTTGGCTATGGTGCAGATGACCGTGGTCGGCAGATTGACCAGTGTATGCTGCGACGGGCTGCCCCAGACCGGCGACACGCACATTTCGTAGAGATGCTCGTTCGGACTGACATGAAGCTGGCCGAGAGCACCGGCAGCACTTGCAAGTGCTGCCACTTCCTCGGTCGCGATCCCATCCACCAGAAGAATTTTCCCGGTGACGTCCTTGCCCGCGAAATCCGCCTTACTACCTTCGCCGACATAGACGAGAACGCCGGTTACTCCGGCCGCGGATGTCGGCACCGACATGGAATGCGTGATGCAGCGGAGGCTCTTGCCGTCGATCTCCACTTTCGCCGCGCCAGGCAGACTGATGTAGGCGTCGTGCGACAAGAGCTGCGTGCGATAGCCATAGCTATCCATCTGCGCCTGAAGATAGCGAAAGCTTTCGAGCTCCTCAGGCGTCCCCGAGAGCTTCACCCGGCGGGCAAACTCTGTGATATGCGCCATCAGGCGCTCGCGATCGGGCTTCAGGGCCAGCTCAGCCATTGGCCGTCTCCGGGAGCGGCGGCTTGACGTCGTCCGGGATCGGATTGACGAAAGGCGTGCCCTCGAGCCGCGCCTTGTGGTCGGCCTTGGCGGCCTCGATGAGCTGCAGATTGCGGATGAGATCGGTAGCCGTGCTCGCCATCACCTTGGCTGCATGCTCGGTTCCCTTGTGCGCCACGGGCAACTTACCCTGGGCGACAAGCTGCCAGGAATGCCCCGGCGTGCCGATCGCATAAGTGGCGCCGCGCATCTGGACGGTCGGGACGACCCAGCTGACGGTTCCGACATCCGTGGAGCCGACCAGCGTGCCATCACCGGCATTCAGCGGAAAAATCTCCTCGCAAAGCGCTTGGCCCTTCTTCGGCTTCAGTGCGAAACGACCATAGGAGGCTGCGATATCCTCAGCACTGAAGGTCTGCTGGAATTTGCGCGCCGTCTCCCGGTCCTCGTCATCGAACACCGGCGGCCCAAGACGTTCGAGGTGAGAGAACATGCACTCCTCGAGCGGCGTGTTCCCGACCAGATTGGCATCGCCGCTGATGATCTCGCTGCGAACGGTCGTCTCGGTCATCAGCGCGGCGCCCTCCGCTACTTTCTTGACCCGCGCAACCAGCACCAGAAGCTCCGGCAAGGTCCGCGCGCGAATCAGATAGCGGACTGTCGCCCGCGCCTGCACGACATTCGGCGCCGCACCGCCCGCATCGGTGATGGCGTAATGAATACGCGCCGTCGAGGGCATGTGCTCACGCATGTAGTTGACGCCGACATTCATCAATTCGACGGCATCGAGCGCGCTGCGACCGAGATGAGGTGTGGCCGAGGCATGCGAGGCGCGGCCGGAGAAGTGGAAATTGATTTCATTGCAGGCGAGCGAGATCGGATTGTTGACGCCGGCAAAGGCTGCCGGATGCCAGGAAATCGCGATATCTACGTCATCGAAGACGCCAGCCCGCACCATGAAGCCCTTGGAAGAACCGCCTTCTTCGGCGGGGCAACCGTAATAGCGCACCCGGCCCTTCAGACCGTTTTCGGCAAGAAAATCCTTGACGGCGGCAGCCGCCAGCATCGATCCGGAGCCGAGCATGTTATGACCGCAACCATGGCCATTGCCGCCGCTGATCAAGGGGCGCTCTTCGGCGATCCCGGCCTCCTGGCTCAATCCCGGCAGCGCGTCGAATTCACCCAATATCGCGATGACAGGTCCACCCTCGCCTGCCTCTCCCATGACTGCTGTCGGCAAGCCGGCAAGTCCGCGCTCGACCCGGAAGCCCTCGCTCTCAAGCATGCGAGCATGTTCTTCGGCGGATTGATATTCGAGATAGTTCGTCTCTGGGATATCCCAAATCCGATCGCTGAGCGCAAAGAACGCCGCGCGTTTTCTCTCGACGATTTCCCAGACCGCATCAGAATTTTGCATGGACTTGCATCCGCCTCGTGTAATGGATATCAAATTGGCACCAATTTATGTGCCAATTGAAATGGGTGCGCAAGAGATGTGCATGAATATTTTTTCGGCAGGGACAACGGGCACGTCGTTGTTGATGAGCCGGAACCTATGATAGTCATCGCGGAAATCCGGAGGCTTGGGAGAGCTACATGAATTCGCTGGAAGCTGAAGCGACAGCGCGAGCAAAAGAGGCGGAGACGCCGGATGTGACCGAGCTCATTCTCCAGGATATCCTCGCCGGCAGGCTTCCGCCCGGAACATGGCTGAAGCAGATCGATCTCGAACGACGATACAACTGTACGCGGCCGGAAGTGCGCCGCGCGCTCGACAGGCTGGTGCAGAAGCGGCTGGTGGAGCATGTTCCCAATCGCGGCTATCATGTGCACGAGCAGGACGGGCGCCGCGCTCAGGAAGTCAGCGACATCCGCGTCATCCTCGAAACGGCGGTCAGCGACCGCATCGTCGCAAACGCCGGCGAGGACGATGTCGCGAATTTGCGGGCGCTCGCCTCGCGCTTCGACGAGCTGGTACTGACGGGCACCATGCTTGAGCTCTACGAAGCCAATCTTGCCTTTCACCGGCATTTGCTGGCGCTCGCCGGCAATCAGGAACTCGTCGAGCTGATCACGGAGATCCGGCAGCGGACGTCATCGGCGCCCGTATCGCAATGGCGCACCCGCGCCCGCATCGAGCAGTCGGGCCACGAACATCAGCTGATGGTCGACGCGATAGAGAAACGCGACGTGGACATGCTCAAGGAGCTGACGCGCAGGCATATACTGCAGGCGTAAACAGCCCAGGGCCCTATTTGACGGCGAAACCGACCGACTCCATCGGCTTGCCGTCGACAGAGAATTCGATCTTGTATGTCCCGACCGGCCAGCCACTGTTCGGCTTGGTCAACGCGGAATCGACGTGATTGATTATCGATGTGATGTCGAGATTGACCTCATCGATCTTGTAGTTCGGTGGAGCGGCGCCTCCGGAATCGACGGAAATCCAGGCGATGTTCACCTTGCTTCCGGCGGGGACGTCCTCGGTGAGGTCAGCCGAAACAAAGATTTTCGGTGTATCCGGGGCAAAGCTATCCTGCGTCGTGTCGGCATCTTTCTCCGTCGAGACGATAATGTTCTCAAAGCCGGCGGCCCATACGCTTGATGAAACGGCTGTCATGGCAGTGAAGGTAAGGGCAAAAAGCAATTGTTGGGGGCGATGCATTCTCAAATATCCTCGGTTTGAGAAGATGGATGTAGTGCCAATATCACCATCGATCTAACAAAGGCTGAAACAACAACCGCGCCGGACCCACATGATGCTGGTCATGAACGCAAGCGCGCGATCTCCGGCTCGTCCGGCGCATCATTGTAGCCGTCAATTCCTGTAATTACCGGCTTGAACACAACCGTTTTCTGGCGGGCATCCTGAGCACCCGCCACCGCCTGACGGACCAGCTGCGCCGCAATCTCACCCATGGCGCGCCTTGGCGAACGAGAGGTCGCGATCGGCGCCGGCAGGGAGTTGACGAGATCCAGCCCGTTGAAGCCTGCAATCAGGATCTTTTCGGGTACAGCAACCCCCAGCTCCATGCAGGCGAACAATCCGCCGCTCGCCATATCGTCGTTGGAATAATAAATGCAATCGAGATCGGGAACGGCCGCGAGCATGGCGAGCGTCAGCCGCTTCCCCAAGGCGATCGAGGAAAAGGCGTCATCGACCGACTGGTTTACGAAGTGCAGGCCGTACGAGTGCAACACCCGCTCGAAGCCGGCCTTGCGCTTGCCCGCGCGCAGATCCTTCTCGAGTGCGCTGCCGACATAGCCGAACCGTCTGCGGCCGGCCCCAACGAGCGCCCTTGCCATGTCCTCACCCGCCCCGCCATGCGATAGCCCGACATTGAGATCGATGGGCGTGCCATCTAGATCCATGAGCTGGATGACCGGAATATTCGCGTGCTGTAGCAATTTCACGGTCTCCTCCGGCTGATCCAGACCGGTAACGATGATGGCGCAAGGCTGCCAGGAGAGCATGTCGCGGATGATGTCGCGCTCCTTGGCGACGTCATAGTCGGATATGCCGAACACGGCCTGCATGCCGGAGCCATCCAGCCCGGCGGAAATGCCGGCCAGAACTTCGGGAAAAACGATGTTCGACATGCTGGGCACGACGACGGCGACCAGATTGGTACGCTGAGAGGAAAGCGAGAGCGCCAGCCGGTTGCCCACATAGCTCATCCGCGTCGCCGCCTCGATGACCCTCTCACGGGTTTCCTTGGAGACATCGGCGGAACCGCGAAGGGCGCGCGACGCCGTCATTTTGCTGACGCCTGCCTCGATCGCGACTTCTTCCAGAGTGGGTTTGTGCATTCCCAAGCAGCCCTCGATGACAAGCCGCACCTTGGCTGGCGCCGCTCTTCTTCATAGGATGTTTCAACCAAAATGCAAACTGCCGTCCCTTGACAATCAGAAGGGAAATTGACCATGGTATCGATACCGGTACCGGTAACATCATTGATATTTGCAGAGGTAGCGCCGTGCAGGACGCAATGAAGACAGCCGTCATCGGGCTGGGATCGATGGGTTGGGGCGCAGCGATATCGCTTCTCAAAGCAGGTTTTGCTGTCCAAGGATGCGATGTTCGCAGCGATGTCCTCACGCGCTTCACGGAAGCGGGCGGGGACGCCTGCACCACGCCGGCCTCGGCGGTGGACACGGCCGATGTCGTCCTCATCTACGTCATCAACAGTAAGCAGGTCGAAGACGTTCTCTTCGGGCAGAACGGTGCGCTGGAGACCGCGCGCCCCTCGACTGTCTTTCTGCTTTGCACGACCATGGCGCCAAGCGCCACGACGGCCATTGCCGAAAGATTGGAAGCAGCCGGCATGCAGGTCATCGATGCACCGGTTTCCGGAGGCCATGTTCGCGCGCTGGCGGGCGAGATCACCGTCATGGCATCCGGCCCGCAAGAGGCCTTCGACCGGGCATCCGCCGTCCTCGACGCCATTTCGGCAAAGGTGTTCCGCCTGGGGGATCGGCCCGGCGCCGGTTCCCAGGTGAAAATGATCAATCAGCTTCTCGCAGGCGTGCACATTGCGGCAACCGCCGAAGCCATGACGCTTGCCGCCAAGGCGGGCATCGACCTGAAGACGCTTTATGAGGTGATCCGCGTTTCGGCGGGCTCGTCATGGATGTTCGAGAACCGGGGCGAACACATCGTTTCGGGTGATTACACCCCACGCTCGGCGGTCAACATCTTCGTCAAGGACCTTGGCATCGTCGCCTCCGAAGCCGAAAGGGCGGGAGCCCTCACGCCGCTTACAGCAACCGCACTCAGCCTCTTCGTTGAGGCTTCCGAAGCAGGTCTCGGCCTCGAGGATGACGCTGCCGTCGCAAAGATCCTCGCCCGCAAGAGCGGCGCCATCCTGCCGGGCATGGAGGGCTAGAGGATGGCACTCCTGCTCGGCTGCATCGCCGATGATTTTACCGGGGCGACGGACCTTGCCGCGCTGCTCTCACGCAGCGGGCTGCCGGTGTCGCTGCGGATCGGCGTGCCGCAGAGGAAACGCGACGACACCGATGCAGCCGTCATCGAAGTCATCGCCCTGAAATGCCGGACAGCGCCGGTCCAGACTGCCGTGGAGCAAGCGCGACAGGCGCTGGAATGGCTGAAAGACGCGGGCGCGACCCGATTCTTCTGGAAATACTGCTCGACCTTCGACAGCACCCCGGAGGGCAATATCGGTCCGATCGCGGAAATGCTGATGGCAGAGATCGGCGTCCGGCAAACGATCTACTGCCCGGCCTTTCCCGAAAACGGCCGCAACATATTCATGGGCCATCTGTTCGTCGGCGAGCAGCTGCTTTCGGAAAGCTCAATGAAGGACCATCCGTTGACGCCGATGCGCGATTCGAGCCTGGTGCGGCTTCTGGCGCCACAGGTGCGCGGCACGGTCGGTCTTGCCAACCGCATCGCGGTTTCCGCGGGGCCGGCGACGCTGAAAGCGAGACTGCGAAAGCTCACGGAAGACGGTGTACAGCATGTGATCGTCGATGCCGTTTGCGACGATGACCTGCGCACGATCGCCACCGCCACGGTCGATTTTCTCCTGTTGACCGGCGGCAGCGCGATCGCCGGCCAGCTTCCGCGGCTGTACATGGAGCAGGGCCTTGCGGCGCCACCCAAGGTCCGCCAAACATTGCCAAACGTCGCGGGCGGCCAGATCGTCCTGTCGGGAAGCTGCTCTGCCATGACACGCAAACAAGTCGCCGACTATGCAGGGCGCAGTATCAGCTTGAGGCTTGACCCTCTCGCCCTTGCGGAACAAGGTGCGGCGGCAGCCTGCCGGTGGCTGCAGAAGCAACCCGCCGACGCTGCGAAAATCATCTACGCCACCGCCGAACCCGACGACGTGCGCCGGGCGCAGGAGCGATTGGGGCGAGACAATGCGGGCCAAGTGGTCGAACAAGCGCTTTCAGAGCTCGCGCAGGAAGCCTTCCGCCTCGGCACACGCCGCTTCGTCGTTGCCGGCGGTGAGACATCAGGTGCGATCACCCAGGCGCTCGGGGTTACCCATCTGACGATCGGCCCGGAAATAGCACCCGGCGTTCCCTGGACCTTCGCGGAGGTGGAGGGCGAGACGATTGCACTTGCGCTGAAATCGGGCAATTTCGGCGGCGAGACCTTCTTCGCGGATGCCTTTACCCGGCTGGAGACGGCATGAGCGAGGAAGCCAAGCTGCGCGAGCAGATATGCCAGATGGCCAAATCGCTCTACGACAGGGGCCTGACCGCGGGCTCGTCCGGAAATATCTCCGCCCGTCTCAGCGATGGGCGCCTGCTGGTGACGCCGACAGGCAGTTCCTTCGGCCGCTTGGATCCTTCACGCTTGTCTCTGTTCGACGCCAATGGACGCCTGATCGGCGGAGACAAGCCGACGAAGGAAATGCCGCTGCATGCCGCCTTCTACGAGACAAGACCGGAGAAGACAGGTGCCGTCGTGCATCTCCATTCCAGCCATTCGGTCGCGCTGTCTGTTTTGCCCGATATCGATAGCGACAATATGCTGCCGCCGCTCACGGCCTATTCGATCATGAAGCTCGGCAAGGTGAAACTCCTGCCCTATTTCATGCCCGGTGATCCCGCCATGGGCGATGCGATCCGTGGCCTTGCCGGCAAACGCAGCGCCGTGATGCTGGCGGCACACGGACCGGTCGTCTCGGCAAAGGATCTGGAAGCGGCGATCTATGCCATCGAGGAGTTGGAAGAGACGGCAAAACTTGCCATCCTGACGCGAGGGGCCAATCCCTCCCTGCTGACCGACGCACAAATTGCCGATCTGGTTCGCACCTATGATGTGGAGTGGGACTGAACATGCTGCGCTTTTCCGCCAATCTCGGCTTCCTTTGGCAGGAGCTTTCGCTTCCCGACGCGATCCGGGCCGCCAAGGCAGCCGGCTTCGATGCGGTGGAATGCCATTATCCCTATGACATTTCGGCCGAAGCCGTGCGTCAGGCGCTCACCGAAACCGGTCTTCCCATGCTTGGTCTCAACACGACACGCGGACGCGTCGAGGACGGCGACAATGGGCTGGCGGCCTTGCCGGGGCGTGAGGAGGAGGCACGCCGGGCGATCGATCAGGCATTCGACTACGCCTCCGCCATCGGCACGCGAAACGTGCATGTAATGGCCGGAAAGAGCAATGGCGAAGAAGGGCGCAGCACCTTTATTCACAATCTGCGCTATGCCTGCGAGCGTGCAGACAAGGTCGGAGCGAACGTGCTGATTGAGCCGCTGAACCACCGCGATGCACCGGGATACTTCCTGCAGACGATGGAGCAGGCGCTCGGCATCATCTCCGCGGTCGGAGCGCAGAACATCAAGCTGATGTTCGATTGCTATCATATCCAGATCATGCAGGGCGACTTGACGCATAGACTGCAAGAGCATCTGGACGCCATCGGCCACATTCAGATCGCGGCCGTCCCGGACCGGCGTGAACCGGATCACGGAGAAATCGACTACCGCTATATCCTGCGCTTTATCGAAAAGCTCGGTTATGACAGGCCCATCGGGGCCGAATATCGGCCGGCAACCACTACGGAAGCTGGCCTGGCCTGGCTACAGGCGTATCGATGAGAGCAGCAATTCATATCTGAACCGTTTTGACCGCCGTCGATTGGGCCGAAGCAAGGGGATTGGCGAGGAGAAGGCGGCAACTATCTTTGAAGACCGACGCCAGTCCTTGGGAGGAAGAGCCGAAATGCATGTATTGATATTGGGCGCCGCGGGCATGATCGGCCGCAAGCTTGTCGACAGGATCGCAGCCGAGCCGAAGACTCTCGGACAGTCGATCGATCGCTTGACGCTCGCGGATGCGGTGCAGCCGCCGGTGCCGGAGGCTCTCAAGGACGTTTCGAAGGCTGTCACGGTGGATCTCGCGAATGCCGGCATCGCAGACAAGCTCATCGAAGACCGTCCCGATGTCATTTTCCATCTTGCCGCCATCGTCTCGGGCGAAGCGGAAGCGGACTTCGATAAGGGCTACACCGTCAACCTTGATGGCACACGGGCACTGTTCGAGGCCATCCGGCAGCAGGGACTGAAGACTGCGTACACACCGCGCGTGATCTTTGCGTCGTCCATCGCCGTATTCGGCACGCCTTTCCCCGAAATTATCGGCGACGAATTCCTGACGGCACCGCTTACAAGCTACGGCACGCAGAAAGCGATCGCCGAGCTGCTGCTCGCCGACTATTCCAGGCGCGGCATTTTCGACGGCATTGGCATCAGGCTGCCCACCATCTGTGTCCGCCCCGGCACCCCGAACAAGGCCGCCTCAGGCTTCTTCTCGAACATCCTGCGCGAGCCGCTGGTCGGCAAGGAGGCCATTCTGCCGGTTAGCGATACGGTGCGGCATTGGTTTGCCAGCCCACGCTCCGCAGTCGGCTTCTTTGTACATGCCGCAACGCTCGATACTGCGAAGATCGGGCCGCGACGCAATCTCACCATGCCTGGACTGTCGGCGCTGGTTTCCGATGAAATCGACGCGCTGCGTCGGGTGGCCGGCGACAAGGCTGTCGCCCTTATCCGGCGGGAACCCGATCCGGTGATCGAGCGGATCGTCGCCGGCTGGGCAACGCAGTTCGATGCGCAAAGGGCTCGCGATCTCGGCTTCAAGGCGGAACAGAGCTTCGACGAGATCTTGCAGGTGCATATCGAGGATGAACTGGGCGGGAGGCTTGCATGAGCGAGGTTTCATCCAGCACACACAATGGAATAGCATTGGTGACCGGCGGCGGCACGGGTCTCGGGCGCGCCATGGCGAAAGCGCTCGGTGCAGCCGGCTACAAGGTCGTGATCTCCGGGCGGCGGACGGATGTTCTTGAAAAATCCGCCAAGGAGCTTACGGAGGAGACCGGCGCGGAATTTTTCGCGGTTGCTGCCGATGTCAGCGATCCGGTATCCGTCCGCGCCCTTTTCGATGCCATTTCCAGCCGATACGGCCGCCTCGATCTTCTGGTCAACAATGCCGGCATGGGCCTGCCCGCAGTTCCGATGGAGGAACTGACCTTCGAACAGTGGAACGCCATCGTCGGAGCGAATTTGACCGGCGCATTCCTCTGCACGCAGCAGGCCTTCCGGCTGATGAAGAACCAGGTGCCGCACGGCGGCCGCATCATCAACAACGGTTCGATTTCGGCGACGACGCCGCGCCCGCTTTCAGCACCCTATACGGCCACGAAGCACGCCATCACGGGCCTGACGAAATCGACGGCGCTCGATGGCCGGCCTTTCGACATCGCCTGCGGCCAGATCGATATTGGCAATGCCGCAACCGACATGACGGCACGAATGAGCGCCGGCGTGCTGCAGGCGAATGGGGAAATCGCCGCAGAGCCGACGATTTCGGCCGAGCACGTGGCGCGCGCCGTTGTCTACATGGCCACCTTGCCGCTGGATGCCAACGTGCTTTCGATGACCGTCATGGCGACGAAAATGCCATTGGTCGGCAGAGGGTAGCAATCGGCGACCCTATGTTGCCGGGCGAGCCGACGGCTTCACTTGCCGTCGCTCAATCAGGCCGCCGACGCTGAAGATCAGAACCTCGATCTCGGTATCGATCTTATCGCCATCAAGCAGCCTGACGACATCATCTATGCCTGACACGGCATAGTCATCGATGGCGAGCAGATAGTCGCCCTCCTGCAAGCCACCCTTTTCGGCCGGGCTGTCCTTTTCGACGCGGCGCAGGCGCACGGCGGTCGAGTGCGTGACGCCGGCTTCCAGGGCAATACGGCGATGCAGTTCCACCGTGTCGGCAGCAATGCCAATATAGGCGCGCCTGACATGACCGAACCGCAGGATCTCGGACACGACATGCTTCGCCGTATTCGAGGCGACCGAAAAGGCGATACTCTGGGCGCCCTGGATGACAGCGGTGTTGACGCCGATCACCTCGCCCGCCGAGGACACCAGCGGGCCGCCCGAATTACCCGGATTGAGCGCTGCATCCGTCTGGATGATGTCTTCCATCAGCCGGCCACTGGCCGCGCGCATCGACCTGCCGAGCGCCGACACGATACCGGCCGTGACGGTCCATTCGAAGCCGAGCGGATTGCCGATGGCAATCGCGATATGACCGCGCTTCAGCGTCTTGGAATCGCCGAGCCTTGCCCATGCACCGGGCCAGTCATTGGCGCGGATCAGCGCAAGGTCGGTGTCCGGATCGCGGCCAAGCACCCTGCCCTCGATGGTCGCGCCCTCGGGCGTCTTGATGCGCACGGCTTTCGCGTCGTCGACGACATGGTTGTTGGTGACGACGAGACCATCCGGCGAGATGGCGAAGCCGGAACCATGCCCGGCGCGGCCGCCCAACCGCTCGATCCGGCTGACAGCCGGTCCGACGACATCGACGGCGCTCGATACCGATTGAGAATAAGCATCCAGCAGCCCGGCATCAGATGACGGCTGGATGTCGCGATCAATGAATCCCATAAAAAACTCCTGCGACGCGGACGCGCGTCGCTACGAGGACCGGCAGCAACTGTGAAAAAGCGAGAGGCTGTCAGTTCGACAGATTGAAACAGTTGATAATCAGATGAGGGGTCGCCGGGCCAAGTTCAAGAGCCGCGCGCAAGCGCCGCCAGCCTCACCTTCGACGTCTCGGAACATTGCGATGTCGATAGCTGTCGGACGCCATCTGCCAGGTATTCCGCCCATTGGCTTTCGCCCTGTAGAGGGCGTGGTCGGCCTCCAGAACGAGGGCTTGCCCATCCTGACCCTCCGCAGGTGCCGCCGAAACACCGACACTGATGCCGATATCGACCGGGACACCTTCGATGAGGAAGGATGACTTGAAGGCAGCGATGCAGCCCTGTGCCAGCTCGGCCACATCTCCCTCGTCAGCCTCCATAAGGATGGCGAATTCGTCGCCACCCAGCCGCGCCACCATATGACCCCTCGCCGCCCCTCGCAGGCGCTCGGCGACCATCTTGAGCACATCGTCACCCGCGGCGTGCCCGAAGGTGTCGTTGACCGGCTTGAAGCCATCGAGATCGAGGCAGAAAACGGCGACACGCTTTCCATCATTCGCTCTCAACGCTTCGCCAAGGGCCTTGTAGAAGCACATCCGGTTTGGCAATCCAGTCAGCATATCGTGCGCGGCGAGACGGTTGGCTTCCGCTTCAGCGAGAATCCGGTCGCTGACATCGGCAATGGTCAGCAGAAGACGGCGTTCCTTGCCTTCGTGCAGCACGCGAACATAGATGAGCACGTGACGCTCGGTGCCATCAGCTATTCTCTGCCGCCAGACCGTTCTGGCCTCGCAGTCGCCTCCGAGTTCGAGAAGCGCTCTTGCAAACCGATCGGCCTCGCTTTCGACATGCATGTTGGATGCTCTCCAGGAAAGCAATGCCTCTTTCCCGAAGCCGTAGAAATCCAGCGCGGCCCGGTTCGCCTGCAGGATTTGAAGGCTGCTGCCGTCGCACAGGAGCATGGGCATCGGATTGGCGTCGAACAGCTGGCGCAGCCATTCCTCGCGCTGTTTCAAATCGGTGATGTCTACCCGCGTGCCGATGGCGCCGCCATCGGGGGTACGTCGATCGTCATGCCGCAGCCACCGTCCGTCGCGCAGTTGCTGCTCTTCCTGTGAAACGGGCTGGTGAAATTTCCGCATGCGCTGTCGCAGCCAGGCATCCTTGTCTTCGACAACCTCCCGCATTCGGTTGCTCGCAAGGCTCACCTTCAATATGTCCTCGAAAGCGACGCCGGGTTTCAGATGATCCGCGATGTCCGGGTAGAGTTCCGCATATCTCTCATTCCAGAGAACGTAACGGTCGTTTGCGTCGAAAACGCAAACAGCCTCCGGCAGCATCTCGATGACGTATCGAAGACGCAGGTTCGCCTCGCGTGCCGCGAAAGCCGCCTGCCGCTCTTCGCTCTCCGGTTCGACAAGAACCGCAGTCATCACGTCAGAGGCCGATTGCCAGGTGATGACTTTGACATGACAGTCTCGCCGATGGCGATTGCCGGCCACGACAAGCGGCTGTGCTGGGGCGGCGGCCAACGGCCAGTCAGGCAGCAGATCCGAGATGACGGCGGCGAAAGGCTGGTCTCCAAGGCCAAAGAAATCACGAGCTTCGGCATTCGCCGAGACGATGGCACCTGTGGTGTCGATCACAAGTGCCGCCATCGGACAGGCTTCAAGGAATGCGACGATTTCCGCGCCCAGCATCTTATCCAGTACAGGCCTTTCGAAGTTAGCATCTATACCTGATTGTAAGACCTGATGGTAAAAGAATATCCTAAGCTGGATTCCGATATCTCGCCCCTCAAATATCGGCGATTTACGCGTGGGGAGCGAGATGCGGCCGTCAGATACTCGGCCGCGCCGGACCGAAGCTTTCACGCCGAATGAGCTTGCTCGAGATGACGTGACGTGTCGCCGCTCCCCTTTCCGGCGCATCGATCCGTTCCATCAGCAAGCTCACAGCCAGCTGCCCCATCTCCTCGACCGGCTGCTCGATCGTCGAAAGCGGAGGAGAGGAATATTCGCATACCGGTGCGCCGTCGAACGACACGATGGAAAGATCCGCCGGAATTTTCCAGCCCATTCGTTGGACGCAACTCATGAATGAAATAGCCATGTCGTCGCTCGTGGCAATGACGGCGGTCGGCTTCTGCTTGAGATCGGCAAATTCGGCGGCCGCAGCGACGCCGATCTGGAAACCGTGCTGATAATCGAGGGTGCCTCCGGACCTGATGACCGCCTTTTCGGACAGTCCTGCCTCGGCGAGCGCTTCGAGAACGCCAAGATAACGCTCGTTGTCGTGGTAGTTGCCCACCGGCCCGGCAAGATAAAGAAACCGCCTATGGCCGAGAGCGATCAGTTCGCTCGTCGCATCCCGAACGGACTGCCGATCATTGGTGACCACGCTCGGCAGGGCCGCGTGGCTCATGTCGAACAGGAGCGAGACGATCGGCAGGGCCGAATCCTTGAGCGACCGGCCGCCATCGACGGGCAGATCGGAGGAGAGAATGATGGCGCCGCGAACCGTGCCGCCGAAGGCCAGATCGAGGATGTGACGCTCCGAGGTCTCGTCGCGATCGAGGTTCGCGATCATCAGATGGTAGCCATTCTGGCTCAGGGACCGGTTGATGCCCTGCAGGACCTGCGGAATGACCTGCGAGACGCCATAGTAGAGCGAACCCGGCAGGACAATCATGACGACGTTGGATTTGCCGACGCGAAGACCTCGGGCCATGGCATTCGGTGTATAGCCGAGCTGCTTGGCAGCGGCATCGATCTTGGCGCGCGTCTTCTCGTTCACCCGACCCGGATTGGCCAGCGCCCGACTGACCGTCGAGATGGCGACCCCCGCCAGCCGGGCGACATCCGCCATCAAAGGTCCCGAATGCTCCTCCACGAGCAGATCCTTGTTATTTTTCACTTTTTTAGGTCCTTCCCGATGCCTGCTGCGCGGGATGCTACGGCAATCCCAGAGGTTTAGCAAACGATTGCCAAAAACTGCTTGCATATAAAAACGACTTGTCTACTATCTAGGCACGGCAAACGATTGCCAGTTGTAGTGCATTGAAATCATTATGGATTATTTGCCGTGGAGCAAAGCTCCGCGAACGATCTTCCATGCCTTAGGAACGGATAGTCTCATGACCTCAACGGAACGGCTTCGCTTTGGCGTCGATCTCGTCACTTTCTTCCACCCCGGATTTTGGGGCGTTGGAGATTATGACGGCATCATCGCCCTGTCACGCAGCGAGCCGCGCGCGTTTTGGGACAAGATTCTCGATGCCGTGCAAGCCTCCGGCGTCACAGGCGTGGAGCTTACCTTCTCGCCGTTCAACTGGCAGGATGCGACAAAGACCTATGGCTCGGTCGAAGCCTTCGCCGCCGAGCTTTCCAAGCGTGGGCTGACACTGGCGAGCGGCTTTTTTGCCGAGCTCGAAGCCGCCGGCGATTTTACCGAAGCATCCGCGCAAGCCGCCATCATCGACAAGGCCGAGAAATACGCCGAGTTCCTCAAGGCCTGCGGCAGCGACATCATGGTCATCGGCGCGCCGCTTCGCCAGACGCTTGGCGCCCAGCCGACACGATTCTTCGATTTCGAGCAGGCGCGCAAGATTGCCGATTTCCTCAACCGCCTCGGCGCCACCCTCTACACCAAGGGCGTGCGGCTGGCCCTCCACACCGAGGCGCACTCGATCTTTGCAGCCGCGCGCGATGTCGATCTGCTGATGCTGCTGACGGATCCGGCCTACGTGCATATCTGCCCGGACACGGCGCATATCATCGTTGCCGGCTCCGATCCGCTGCAGCTTGTCGACCGCCACCATGAGCGCGTCATCATCGCCCACTGGAAGGACGCGCTCGGGCCGATGCCCGCCGACACGCCGATCGACGAGCATATCCACGATCGCCATCGCCCCTATTTCTGCGGCTTCGGCCTTGGCCGCGTCGACTGGCCAGGCTGGGCCAGGCTCCTGCGCGACCGTGGATATCAAGGCTGGGCCATTCTCGAGCTCGACGCTGCGCCCGATCCGGTCGCCGACATCGCAAACGGGTTGACGCTCGTACAGCAGGCGCTTCTGCCGATCTATCGATGATGCCAATGATCTGAAGACCAAACGGCCCCGCCAAGAGGGCTTTCTTGAAGAGGTGGAACAATGAAAAACAGAATGAAACTGCTGTTGGTGGGAGCCGCCCTCGTCGCGGCATCCACCCCGACCTATGCCGAAGACAAGCCGAAGGCCGAGGTGATGACCTCGTGGACCTCCGGCAGCGAAGCCGCCGCCCTCAGTGTCATCAGCCAAGAATTCGAAAAGCGCGGCGGTGTCTGGAAGGATTCCTCCATTGCCGGTTTCGGAGCGGCGGACGCCGCCTTCCAGAACCGTCTGGTCGCGGGCGATCCGCCGGCTGCCAAGCAGGCCGTGATCGGCCTTGCCAATACCGATTTCGTCAATCAGGGCCTTCTGAACTCGATCGACGACGTGGCGAAAGCCGGCAAATGGGCTGATGTCCTGCCAAAGTCGATCTATGATCTCATCTCCTATAACGGCAAGGTCTATCTTTCGCCGAGCGATGCCCATGGCGAAAGCTGGGTGTTTTATTCGAAGGATGCCTTCGCTAAGGCCGGCGTGACCGAGGAGCCGAAGAGCTGGGACGAATTCTTCGCCGCTCTCGACAAGCTCAAGGCTGCCGGTGTGCTGCCGGTCGCCTGGGGTGGCCAATCCTGGCAGGAATCCAAGGTTTTCAATATGATCCTGCTGACCCAGGTCGGCATCGACGGCTTCCTCAAGATCTATGTCGACAAGGAAAAGGGCGACGCATCCGTCGAAGGCGTGAAGAAGACGCTCGATATTCTCGGCAAGCTGCGCGCCTATGTCGATGAAGGGGCTGCAGGACGCAACTGGAACGACGCGACCGCCATGGTCATCACCGGCAAGGCCGGCGTGCAATTTATGGGCGATTGGGCCAAGGGTGAATTCGTTGTGGCCGGCAAGCAGCTAGGCAAGGACTATGGCTGCATGCTCGCCCCGCAATCGCCGGGGATGGTCTATGTCGCCGACTCCTTCTCCTTCCCGAAGATCGCCGATGCGGCATCCCAGAAGGGCCAGACGCTGCTCGCGGAGGTCGCCATGGATCCGGCCGTGCAGGTCGAATTCTCCCTGAGGAAAGGCTCGGTGCCGATGCGCACCGATGTCGACAAGTCGAAGCTCGACATATGCGCGCAAAAGGGGCTGGAACTGATGAGCGCGGGCAAGATCGTGCCGGACCAGGCCCTGATCCTCTCGCCGCAGCAGGCTGGTGCGCTCAACGACTTCGTCGACGAGTTCTGGACCAACCCTTCCGAGGACAGCGCCTCCGGCGCCGAGAAGTTCTTCGCGATCTTCGAATAGGGCCTCGCAACGGGCCGATCGGAGGCCTCCCTCCGATCGGCTCTGCTCAATCCTTTTGAAAGGGTTTGCTGATGCAAGCCAAGCGCAGACGTCCCCTTGCTGCGACCTATGCCCTCCTGCCGACGTGGATCGCCGCGATCTTCATCTACATCGGCACGATGGTCTGGTCGGTGCGCCTGTCCTTTACGGATTCGACGATCTTTCCGTCATCCAACTATGTCGGCTTTGCCCAGTATGCTAAGCTGTTCCGGACGTCGAGATGGCTCGCGTCCCTTGAAAACGTGCTGATTTTCGGCGTGCTCTATGTGGGAGGTTGCCTCGCCCTCGGCTTTGTGCTGGCGGCAGCACTTGATCGTAAGGTCCGCTTCGAAAGCGTGTTCCGCACCATCTTCCTCTATCCCTATGCCATGTCCTTCGTGGTCACCGGCCTCATCTGGCAATGGATGCTGAACCCGACCTTCGGCATCCAGGCGACGGTCAGGGCGCTCGGCTGGCAGAGCTTCGTCTTCGACTGGATCGTCAATCGCGACATGGCGATCTACACGGTCGTTTTCGCCGGCGTCTGGCAAGGGGCAGGCCTTGTCATGGTCATTGCGCTCTCCGGCATGCGCGGCATCGGCGAAGAGCAATGGAAGGCGGCCCAGATCGACGGCATTCCAGTCTGGCGCATCTATCTCTCGATTATCCTGCCGCAACTTGGGCCAGCGCTTGCCGCGTCGGGCATGCTGCTCTCCATGGGCGTCATCAAGACCTACGACCTCATCGTGGCGCAGACCGGCGGCGGCCCCGGCTATTCGACCGAGGTGCCGGCGAAATTCATCATGGACAATCTATTCGAGCGCCAGAACCTCGGGCTCGCCAGCGCCGGCGCCACCGTGCTCGTGCTCTCGGTCGTCATGGCCGTCGCACCGTTTCGATACGCGCTTTACATGCGTGCCAGAAGAAGGGGAGCACACTGATGGCAGCTCTTCATCCCCGCGGTCCGAAGCCTTCGCGACTGTCGTCCGGCCAGATCGGGCTCTATGCCTTCCTGATCCTGGCCGCGCTGTTCTTCCTGCTGCCGCTCTATACGATGCTCGTCACCTCGCTGAAGACGATGGAGGAGATCCGCCAGGGCCGCATCTTCGCCTTGCCGGATACCGTCGATTTCAATGCGTGGAAGATGGCCTGGTCGGGAGCCTGCATGGGCACGCAATGTCTGGGCGTGCGCATCGGCTTCTGGAACTCGGTGAAGATCACCGTGCCGGCCGTGGCGATTTCCGTCTTCATCGGCGCGATCAACGGCTATGCCCTCTCCTTCTGGCGGCCGAGGGGGTCAAACCTTCTATTCGGCCTGCTGATGGCCGGCGGCCTCATCCCATACCAGATCTTCCTTTATCCGCTGGTTCGGCTGCTCGCCAATCTGAGCCTCTATAATTCGGTGGCCGGCGTCGTTCTGGTCCATGTCATCTTCGGCCTGCCGCTGGTGACGTTGTTGTTCCGCAATTATTTCGTCGCCATCCCCGAAGAGCTCTGCAAGGCCGCGCGCGTCGATGGCGCCGGCTTCTGGCGAATCTTCTTCGAGATCATGCTGCCCATGTCCGTGCCGATGGTCGTCGTCGCTTCCATCTTCCAGTTCACCGGCATTTGGAACGACTTCCTGATCGGCCTCGTCTTTGCCGGGCGCGACAATCTGCCGATGACGGTGCAGCTCAACAACATCGTCAACACCACCATGGGCGAGCGCGCCTACAACGTGAACATGGCTGCCACCATCCTGACCGCCGTCGTTCCGCTCGCCATCTATTTCTTCTCCGGCCGCTGGTTCCTGCGTGGTGTCGCCGCCGGAGCTGTGAAGGGGTAACGCCATGCAGCCTGCCGTGTCAGTCAAGGACCTCAAGATCGCCTATGGCGATCACACCGTCATCGAAAAACTGTCGATCGACATCGCTCCGCGCGAATTTCTCGTGCTGCTGGGGCCGTCCGGCTGCGGAAAGTCGACCCTGCTCAACTCCATCGCCGGGCTGCAGGAGATCAGCGATGGCGAGGTCTGGATATCGGACAAGAACGTCACCTGGGCCGAACCGAAGGATCGCGGCATCGGCATGGTGTTCCAGTCCTATGCGCTCTATCCCCGCATGTCGGTACGCAAGAACCTGTCCTTCGGCTTGCGTGTGGCCGGTCTTCCCAAGGCCGAGATCGAGGCGCGCATCGCCCGCACGGCTTCGCTTCTGCATCTCGACAAATTGCTCGACCGCCGACCCTCGGAACTGTCGGGCGGCCAGCGCCAGCGCGTCGCGATCGGCCGTGCCCTGGTGCGCGAAGTGAACGTCTTCCTGTTCGATGAGCCGCTTTCCAATCTCGACGCCAAGCTACGCAACGAATTGCGCGTCGAGATCAAGAAGCTGCACCAGAGCCTGGGCAACACGATGATCTATGTGACGCATGATCAAGTGGAAGCGCTCACGCTCGCCGACCGTATCGCCATCATGAAGGATGGCGTGATCCAGCAGCTTGCCAGCCCATCCGAAATCTACCATCGCCCTGTCAACCTCTTTGTTGCCGGCTTCATCGGCGCACCGGCAATGAACTTCATCAAGGGCGAGATTGTTCTAAAGTCAGGCACGCCGGTCTTCGAAAGCAACGGGCTTGCCATTGATCTGGCCAGCTATCCCTTTTTGACTGCCGTCAAGGAGGGTCCCGCCACGCTCGGCATCCGGCCGGAACATATCGCGCCGGACAGTGTGGCAAGCGGCTCGCCCACCATTCCGGGCATCGTCTCCGTCGTCGAACCGATGGGAGCGGACACTGTGCTGTGGTTCGACTGGGCAGGCCAAAGCCTATCCTATCGCATCATGGGCGACGCCGCGCTCCAGCCGGGCACGGCGATCGCACCCGGGCTCGATATCGCCAAAGCCTCCCTTTTCGACGCCGATGGCGCCCGCCTCTGAACCCGCTTTCACAGCATACGGAAATGACTCATGTCTCAGACTATTTATGACGCGCTGGTGATCGGCTCCGGCGCCGCCGGCTCCTTTGCCGCCAAGGAATTGACCGCCCAAGGGCTGTCGGTATTGCTGCTGGAGGCCGGTCCCGCCGTCACGCAGAAGGATTTCGATCCCAATCGCAAGAAGGCGCCTGCAAGCAGCATCAATATCTGGGAGCGAGCCCGCGCCACGCTCAACGGCCAGCCCATTCAGGCGCGCGCAGCCTTCTTTACCGAGCGCTTCAGCCATTTCTTCGTCAACGATCGCAAGAACCCCTATACGACGCCGAAGGATGCGCCATTCCTGTGGATACGTGGCCGTCAGGGCGGCGGCCGCCTGCACAGCTTCGGCCGCGTGCTGTTGCGCTGGACGGACGATGACTTCAAGATCCGCTCGAAAACCGGCAAGGGTGAGGACTGGCCGGTTTCGTACGAAGAACTCGCGCCCTATTATGCCGAGATCGAATCCAGCCTCGGGCTTTATGGCAATCCGGACGGCATCAAGACACTGCCCGACGGCGTCTACGCGCATCCGGCAAAGCTGACACCGGCCGAGGAGACCTTCAAGACGGAAGTCGAGGGACGTTGGCCCAAGCGGCAAGTCGTTTCCTGGCGCTATATCGCTCCTGATGCCGAGCGCACGCCGAAGCCGCTACGCGAGGCATTGGCAACCGGTCGGCTGACCATCCGTCATGACGCCATCGTGCGCCGCATCACGACCGATGATCGCGGCGAGCGGGCAACGGGCGCGGAATTCATCGATCGTGTCACCGGCAAAGTCGAGACCGCGCGCGCGGCCCTCGTGGTGCTTTCGGCATCGCCGATCGAAAGCGTGCGGCTGCTTCTCAATTCGGCGACCGCCAGCCATCCCCAGGGACTGGGGAATAGCTCGGGCACGCTCGGGCGCTTTTTCATGGACCAGCTGCCGTGCCTGGCCTTCGGCTCCTTCTCGAAAGCAAAAGGCTGGGCAGTCGACGACTCCGCTCCAACGGACCCATTCTACAATCCCTCGGGCGGCATCTTCGTTCCGCGCTTCGGGGAAGGCGATGCGGGCCGCGATGATTTCGACTATCAGGGCAGCATTGGCCGGGCACCGACGCCGGATAACGAGCCTGCACGGCTCGCCTTCTTCGGCTTCGGCCGCATGCTGCCCTATGCCGACAATCGCATCACGCTCGATACAAGGCGCAAGGATGCCTGGGGCATTCCGGTTCCCCATATCCGTTGCGTCATGGGCGAGGAGGAGCATGCGCTGCTGCGCCAGCAGGAAGAAGTGCTGATCGAGATGGTGCGCGGCGCCGGCGGCGAGCTGGAATTCATCGGTTCGCCCACCGGCCTTATGGAAATGGGCCGCGGCGCCTTTCCCGATGCCGATCCGTTCAGCCGTTTCATGTTCCGACAATGGTTCCGGAAGACCATGTGCATGGGAGCCGCCATCCACGAGACCGGCGGCGCGCGTATGGGTGCTTCAAGCAAGGACTCCGTCCTCAATGCCCATAATCAAAGCTGGGACGTTCCCAACCTGATCGTGACGGATGCCTCCGCCTTCCCGGGCAGCGGCATTGCCGGCACCACGCTGACCGTCATGGCATTGACCATTCGGGCCTGCAGAAACCTCGTCGATCAATATCGAGCCGGACGATCGTAGCCATCCATTCTTGGAGGGTGGGGCAGCCGGAACCTGGAGAACGGGTCCGCCATCTGTCGAAAGGGTGACCAATCAGATCGTCGTGCACAAACATCATTCCACTCTCGGCCCAGAGAACAACCGGGCCGGGGACCTCTGATCAAGAGCTTGATGTCAGCGATCAACCGCCGACGGCATCGGCAGTGCACTTCTTGACAAAGCTCGTCTTGGCGGCGCCGGCCAGTTTCTTGGTAGCTGCTTGGGCATCGCAAGAACTTGCTGCATCCTTCGCGCACTTGTTGCTGAAACTGGTCAAGGCTGCTCCCGCCAGCTTCTTGTCGGCTGCCTGTGCCTTGCAAGTGGCATCGGCGGCCATCGCTCCGGTGGCAAGGCAGGTTGAAAAAATCGCAAGTCCGAGCAGCCTGATCATCGAAGTCCTCCGGGCAACCCTCTGCAGAACGCTGAGGTAACCCGACTCTAACCTAACGGCGGCTGTAGTAAAGGCTTCTCCGATCGCCGATGGAGCAAAAAAACCTCCTGTGGGAGCCAACCTTTCGCCCATTGATCCATCTCGTATTGAACCAATCGATAAAAGTATGGAAAGTGGTTATATACCGCGAGAGCAACGGCAAATTACGCCCCGCCCTCCCCGTCACGCAACAGCAGCCCGTGACAAGCAACAACGCTATCCGAACGCTGATCCAGAAATTCCCGATCATCTCATGAAGACAATTTCAGGCACGAATCTCGAACAGGCCAAATCGCATAACCGGCGTGTCGTGATCGAGGCCATTCGCACCAACGGGCCGATGTCACGCGCCGCCATTGCTCGCATCACGGCGCTGACGACACAAACCGTATCCAACATCGTCGAGGAACTCGCGCGTTCGCATCTGCTGATCCCGATGGAAGCACAAAGAATTGCCCGCGGCCAGCCGATCATTCCCTATACCATCAACCCGAATGGGGCCTATTCCATCGGCCTTGAACTCGGCCGCCAACGGGCCGCCGGCGTACTGACGGATCTTTCCGGCTCGGTTCGCGCCCGCATCGAGCGCCATGTCGACAAACCGGGCCCGACCGAGGCGATGCCGGTGCTTGCCGACATCGTTAGAGATCTCATGGAGGCCTTTTCCTTTGATCGTGACCGATTGCTCGGCGCCGGCATTGCCTTGCCCGGACGCTATGCGGATGGCGGCGTTACATCGCTCAGCCCGCTCAACCTGCCGGGTTGGCAGGATTTCCCGGTCGCTCGTGAACTGCAGCGGTATATCAAAGTGCCTGTCATTGTCGAGAATGATGCGACCGCCGCGGCGATCGGCGAACGGCTTTACGGCGTTGCGCGTGGCCTTGGGAGCTTCGTCTATCTCTTTCTGGCAGGCGATGGCGGCATCGGCGCCGGCATGTTCCTTGACGGCCATCTCTACAAGGGCAGCCGCGCCAATGCCGGTGAAATCGGCCATATCATCGTCGAGCCGCACGGCAGGCTGTGCAGCTGCGGCAAGCGCGGCTGCCTCGATCGCTATGTATCGCCATCCGTCGCCTACGAATGTCTTGGCATCGAAAACGCCCAGGAGCTTTCGCCTGACGATCTCGATGCGATGATCGCGGCCAATAGCCGAGGGCTCGAGGTCTGGCTGGAACAAGCGGTGCGGCCGCTGCGCCAGACAATCGACTTTCTCGAGCTTGCCTTCGATCCGCAGACCATCGTGCTTGGCGGCAGTGCGCCGACAACCCTGATGGCACAGCTTGCGGCGCGCCTGGAACCGCTGCACATCCCCGTGAACCCTGAGGAAGAGCGCACGATCCCTCGCCTGATGGTCGGGGCGACCGGCAAAGATACCGCCATTCTCGGCGCCGCCGCCCTGCCGATCTTTTCGGAAACGAACCCGCAATTCGATGTCCTGCAGAAGCCGATCATCCACCGCACTGTCCAGCAACTGTGACGAACGGTCAGGGCCATTGAGCTTGCAGATCACTGAAACGCAATCGGGCGCGGCACAAGTGCCGCGCCCGAGGGCCATGCATCAAGCTGTCAGAATTGATGCAGGCCGTATAGCAGCGGCATCGTGCCGACAAGCGCCTTGAACCGCTCCCAGGATTTTGCCGATGGCTTTGTCCAGCCTGTTTCGGCAAGCGCCGAGAGACGCGGGAAGACCAACCGGTCGAAGATGGCTCGGTCCGTCATCGACTCCGACCAGATGCAGGCCTGAATGCCTCGAAGCTTTTCTTTCTGGGCGTCCGTCCAGCCACCGACGGGATCGAAGGTGTAGAGTTTCTCCGGGTCCGAATGGCCCGCCCAGCTTGCGCCGGGCTCGTCCCAATCCGGGCGCATCGCCATGTCGAGATAATAGACCTGCCCCGGGCAAACCACGATCTCGTATCCGCGACCGGCAAGCTCGGCCGCGACTTCGACATTGCGCCAGCTGCAGAGATAGCTCTTGTCCTTGTCGATCCTGTCGCCATGGGCAGCTTCTTCCCAACCACCCGTCACGCAGCCCTTTGAGGCCAGAAATGCCTGGATGCGCTCCAGGAACTCCGCCTGCAGGAAGGCCGCGCCGGAGCCGTGAATATCGTCGGCTCCATGCGTATTGGTGATGACGTTCAATCGCTTGGCATGTGCTTGTGCAATTTCATCACCAGCGAGTTCGCACAGCCGCGCCAGCGCCTCCGGCGAGCCGGACCAGGCGCCCAGCGGCACTTCGTCGGCACCGATATGGATCGTCTTGAACGGGAAGAGCTCGATCAGTTCGGAGAGGATCGTCTCGATCACCTCATAGGTCTTTTCGCGCGCCGGGTTGATGCAGTTATCCGGAAAACCTTGAACCGAATAATAGCTGCCAGCCTCATTGGGATCGCGAAGCTCGGGAATTGCCTGCAGCATGGCGTAGCAATGGCCCGGCATATCGATCTCGGGCAAGACCTCGATGCCGAAACCCCCAGCATAGCTGACGATGTCACGCACGGCTTCCTTGGTATAATAACCGCCGGTCCGAGCCGGGCTGGAGCCGAGAAGTGGCGGCAGCGGCAGGCCGTGACCACGCCAGGCTCCGATCTCGGTCAATGCCGGATAAGCGTCGATTTCGACACGCCAGGATTCGTCATCCGACAAATGCCAATGGAAGCGATTGAGCTTGTTCCAAGCAAGCACCGCCATCAGCTTCTTGATCTCGGCGGTGCCATAGAATTGGCGTGCGACATCCAGATGCAGCCCGCGCCATCCCATGGCCGGCTCGTCGACGATCTCGCCACCCGCCGGGAAATAAAATGCCTGTGGATGCAGACGCGCACCGCGCCAGATCTGGCCGATGGTGACGAGACCATAGACGAAGCCGGTCTGTGTACTCGCTTCGACCGTGATGCTCTCAGGCGAGAACGCCAGCCTGTAGCCCTCGGCGCCGAGACCTTCAACCTGGTGCAGGTCCACCGGCACTGCCCCCTCCGCCTCGGAGCGGATGAGACCTTCGGCCGAGAAGAGATGCTCGACAAGGGCTGTGAAACTTGCAGCGGCGGCCTGCGCTTCCGGAGCGATAGCCTTCAAGGCAAAGCCTGCCGGCAGCGGGCGGCGGGAGGAAACGGCAACGCGGTTCGGCCAGGGAATGATCGACAGCGGCACCGGCGGATTGGCCGGCACCGGGTAGATTTCAGCACCGCGCTTCAACGGCGCATTGCTTGACGATGTTCGCGTCGGCTCCGTGCCAAGTGAAACCGTGGTGCCATCGGGCAATGCGAGATAGGCGCTATTGGCCCCATCGTTCCAGTGGCGAAACTGCCAGCTCAGCGCACGGACCGTGATGGTCCATGTATCGCCGGCGGCCAGCACGAAACCATCAGGCGGCTGGAACTCGGTGAAGTTGGACAGTCGTTTGGAGACCGTGGCACCTTCGACGATACCAGCCGGATCGACGCGGCCGGGGCCGCTGACGCAGAGCGAGAAGCCCGAAAGCTGCTCGGATGAAAGGTTCTTGAGCCGCAACACATAGGAAAATTCCTTGCCGTCGGCCGGCGGGTTCCAGGTTGTTTCCAGCCGCAGAGCCAGGGATCGCGGTATCGACATGAACATTCTCTCTTTATCTAAAATCGTTCAAAGCTTGAGCATGCCGGCATAAATGCCGGGCGCGGAGTTGGGGATCGGCATCGCGCCGACCGCTTTCTCGTAGAACTCCGATGGACCGACATCGCCGATGACAGCATAGGCATAACCCATGGCCTTCATGTCGGTGAGGGAGGCAAACAGCAGCGCCCGGCCGATGCCGAGACCCCGCACCTCCTCCGCAACGCCGGTCGGGCCGAAGAAACCGCGCGCCGTCGCCTCATGGCAGGCAAAGCCGACAAGCTCCTGATTGCGCGTGGCAATGAAGCAGGTCGGCGGCTGACGCGTCATCGCCACGGTCGTCTCGCTTGCCCAACCCTGACTGAAATGGTCACCGACCCAGCCGATGATCAGCCGCAGCTCCGGCGGCAGGGCACGCCGGATGGTGATGCCGGCTTGCGCCATCCGCTCGGGTGACTGCGTATCCGGCGGCAAGGTCGACAGATTGACCAGATAATCCAAGGTGAAATCCCCCTAGTTCGATGCGACTAGCGCACGCATGAAATGATTGGTGCCGACCTGCTCGACCACGGTCGAGATCGGCCGGCTGAGCGCGCGGACTTTCTCCGCTTGCTCGAGGAAGCGGGCGCTGCCGCCGGTCACGAACCGGCGGCCGCCGTCCGGAACCGCGGATAGCAGCAGCTGCGTATAGGGATGCTTCGGAGCGGCGAGCACCGTAGCGGTGTCGCCCCACTCCACCATCTGACCGGCAAACATCACGACAATCTCCTCGGCGACATGGGCAGCCGTGGCGATGTCGTGGGTAATGTAGAGCATGGCGAGGTCGTTCTCCCGCTTCACGCGCGCGAGCAGTTCCAGGATGTCCTTGCGGATCGAGACGTCAAGCATCGAAGTCGGCTCATCGGCCACCAGAATGCTCGGCGAAACAGCCAGCGCGCGGGCGATATTGACGCGCTGGCGCTGACCACCCGATAGCTCATGCGGAAACTTCTGTCGCGTCAGCGCCGGATCGAGGCCGACACTTTCCAGAAGCCGCATTATGTCTTCGCCGCGCCCGGCCTTCGGCCTGTTCTGCCCGTGCAGTTGCAGCGGCCGCGACAGATGATGATTGACGGTAAAGGCCGGGTTGAGCGAGGAGAACGGGTCCTGGAAGACCATCTGGACATCCTTGCGGTACAGCCGCTCGTCGTTGCCGGAGCCGCGTGCGGTGCGATCCTGTCCCCGAAAGAAAAGCTTGCCGCCGGTCGGCCTGTCGAGCCGCGCGATGATCCGGGCGCAGGTAGTCTTGCCGCAACCGGATTCACCGACCAGAGCCAATGCACGCCCCGCAAACAACGAGAAGGATACGCTCTTGAGCGCCTGCACGGGACCGAAATCGCGCTGAATGTTCTCGAGCTGGATGACGGGTTCGGCAATCGATGCCTGTGTCTGCGGTTTCATGCCAAAGCTCCGGAAAGGTGGACGTTGCCTGGAAGCTGCGGAATGGCGTTCCAGAGCTTGCGCGTGTAGTCATGAGCGGGCGCTTGGCTGACCTGCGTGACGTCACCGACCTCGACGAGCTCACCCTTCAGCATGACGCCGATGCGCCCGCAAAGCTGGGCCATCAGATGCAGATCGTGGGTGATGAACAGCACCGAGAAACCATAGGTCTGCTGGAGGTCGAGGACCTGCTCGAGAATTTCGCGCTGAACGACGACATCGAGTGCGGTCGTCGGCTCGTCCATGATGATGAGCTCGGGTCTGAGCGCCAGGCATATGGCGATGACGATGCGCTGGCGCATGCCTCCGGAAAACTGATGCGGATAATCGCCGACGCGATGCGCGGGAATGCCGACCAGCTTGAACATTTCCTCGGCGCGGGCGCGGGATTCCTGACGGGAGCAGCCAGTATGGCGGTGCAGGACATCATGAAACTGTGCTTCTACCCGCATCAGCGGGTTGAGCGAGTTCATGGCGCTCTGGAAGACCATGCCGATCCGCTTCCAGCGGATCTTCTGCAGGTCGATCTCCGGCATCCGCAGCAGATCCTGCCCATCCAGGCGGATACTTCCACCGCTGACCCAGGCCGGCGCCTTGGAAAGCCTGGTTATGGCATAGGCGATGGTGCTCTTGCCGCAACCGGATTCGCCTGCGAGACCGAAAATCTCGCCGCGGCCGATGTTGAAGGAAACATTCTTCACCGCCCGGAAGTCACCCTTGTCGACCAGATAGTCGATATTGAGGTTTTCAATTTCCAGCAGATTGTCGCTCATTGGCCAGCCCTCATCATGCGGTTGCGGGCTCGGGTGAGACGGAACCACCGGGTCAATGCCGGGCCTGAGCGCAATTGCGGATTGGCGATTTCGTCGAAGGTGAAGTTGATCAGCGCCAGGCCGAGGCCCGTAAGCGCAATACCGGCGGCGGGAACGGCGATATCCCACCATGCGCCAACCATGATGGCCGAGGCATTCTGGGCATTGTAGAGCATAGTGCCCCACGTGACCTTCAGCGGATCGCCGAAGCCGAGATATTCAAGCGTCGTCTGCGCAACGATGGCATAGATGATGCTGCCGACGAGGTTGATGCCGATCAGCGGCGTCAGATTGGGCAGGATTTCAACGAAGATAATGCGCCAGGCCGGCTCGCCGATCATCTTGGCGGCAGTGACGAAATCGCGATTGCGCAGCGCCATCGTCTGCGACCTCGTCATGCGCGCACCCCAGGGCCATGAGGTCAAGGCGATGATCGTCATGATCGTCATCGGCCCGACCGTGCCTGCAAAGGAGGCAAGCAGGATGAGCAACGGCATATTGGGTATGACGAGCACGGCGTTGGTCGCGAGATCGAGCACCGCGTCCGTCTTGCCGCCGGCATAGCCGGCGATAAGCCCGATGGCAGTTCCGATCACGGTAATGGCGATGCCGGTCGCAAAGCCCACCGAAAGCGAGCTCCTGGCACCCCAGACGAACTGCCGGTAGACGTCGCGACCCATCTTGGTGGTGCCGAAGACATGCTCGACCGATGGCGCCTGATGCGAACGGCCGACGCGTGCACCAGGCTCGCCCGGCGCGATGACCGGCGCAAAAATGGCCATCAGGCACAAGACGGCAATGATGACGAAGCCAAAGAGGGCCTTCTTCTGGCTGAAGATTGATTTCAACGCGAAGCCCATTACGTCCCCTCCCTCAATCTCGGATCGACCAGGCCGTAGATGATGTCGACCAGGAAGTTCGCTGCGAGGGTCGCCATTGTCATCAGAAGCAATTGGCCCTGAATGACGGGATAATCGCGGGCCACGCTGGCGGTGAACAGCGTCAGGCCAAGGCCCGGATAATTGAAAACGATCTCCGTGACGATCGAGCCGCCAAAGACTGCACCGAGCATCAGCGCCAGGTTGGTCAATACGGGCAGAAGGGCGTTGCGGGCGCCATAGCTGAACATGACGGCGAGATTGCTGAGCCCTTTCGCGCGGCCCATGGTCACATAGTCCTCCCCCAGTATGACGATCATGGAGGAGCGCATGGTCGTCTGGAATTCGCCGATGAGGAATGGCGAGAGCGTCAGGACCGGCAGGATGGCATGCATGAAGACGCTGCCGGCGAAGGTGAAGTTGAAGCCCGGATCGAGATTGGGATCATAGGCGTACCCCACAGGGAACCAGCGCAGCGATACCGCAAAGACGAACAGGATCGTCAGGGCGATGATCACGGGCGGTATCGAGAACATGATCACGGCGAGAGGCGATACGACAGTGTCGAACCGCCCGCCGCGGCGCCAGGCCGAGATCGCCCCGAGCACGACGCCGACGCACAGCGAAAAGATGATCGCCGTCACCACCAGGAAGATCGTCCAGAGCGTGGCACGGCTCAACACCTGCACCACGGTCTGCGGATAGTATTTGACCGAAACGCCAAGATCGAGCGTCGCGAGGCCTTTGAGATAATCGACGAACTGCATCATGATCGGCTGATCGATCTCGCCGAAGCGCGCCTTGATTGCCTCGACGGCGGCGGGCGTTGCCCGCGGCCCGAGCTGGGCCACCATGGCGTCGACGGGACTCCCCGGCATGAGCCGGGGAAGAATGAAGTTCACGACGATCGCGAAGGCCAAAGCCACCGCATAGACGCCCAGGCGTCGGCTGGAAATACGCATGTCCGCTTCCCTTGCTTAGGTCTTATTGGACCGGCTTCAGACGCAAGAGATGCATGAGGCGCATGCGGTTGTTGTCGTGATTTTCCGGGTTCATGACCGGATCCTTGTCGGTGACCCAGCCCGTAAACCGCTTGCTGGAATACTGGTACCAGGTCGGTCCGTTGAAGACCGGCACGACGGGGAAGTCATCGGCGATCAGAACCTGGATATCGTTGAAGATCTTCTTGTGATCGTCATCGGAGGACGACTTCCGATACTGATCGAAGAGCGCGTCGAGCTTCGGGTTGGAGTAGCGCGGCGCGGCGACGGTGAGCTTACCGGCATAGTCCGTCGACAGGCTCTGGTAATAGCCCTGGAACGGTGTGGCGCTGTCGGCGCGCGAGTTCATGACGACATCGAAGCTGCCATCGAGAAGCTGCTTGCGCCACTGCTCGTATTCAGGCGTGGCGACCGAGGCATTGATGCCGATGGCCCGCAGCCCTTCAACGGCGATCTGCACGGCGTCGATCCAATCCGTCCAGCCATTCGGCACGATGACAGGGAAAGCGATCGGCTTGCCGCTTGGCGTGGTGCGGAAACCGTCGGCGCCCTTCTTGTAGCCGGCGTCGTCGAGAATCTTGTTCGCCTTGTCGGTGTCGAAGCCCATGAAGGCATCCTTGTCGCCTTCGGCAGCCTTGTTGCGCCAGGATTCGAAACGCGGTGGCAGACCGCTCGCATGCAGGTTGACGACCGGATAGCCGAAGCCGGCAATATCGACCATCGACGTGCGGTCCATCGCCAGGCTGAAAGCGTGACGGAAGTTCAGATCCTTGAAGGCCTCCAGATTGCCGACATTCGTGGACTTGAAGTTCATCTGGAAGGCGACGGTTTCCGCCGGCGGCTGCCAATAACCGTTATGCTGCGGATCGAGCGCGACGAAGGTCTTGTCTATCTGCGGCAGGAAAGAACCGATCCAGTCGACCGTGCCTTCCGGCAGCAGCGCCAGCATCTGGTCGTTGCCCGAGATCTGCGGCAGGCGCAGGCAATCCACATGCAGCGACGCCGCATCCCAATAATTCGGATTGCGGCACTGCTCATAGACCTGCGGAGTAAAGCGGCGAACCTCCGTCATCGGCCCGGACCCGATGGGCTTCTCATTCTTGTAGGCGACCGGATCGGCAATGTCCTTCCAGATATGCTCCGGCACGACGGCAAGGTCGGCCAGGGATTCGGGGAATTCCGAATTCACGGCCTTGAGGTTGATCTTTACCTGGGTCGGCGAAGGCGTCTCGACGGAAGCGACAGTCTGGCCAACGCCGACGGTGTCGACAGCCGGGTTCTTCAGCATCAGGTCGATCGTGTATTTCACGTCGGCCGAGGTCAGCGGCTGGCCATCCGACCACTTCACGCCGGGACGCAGCTCATAGGTGATCGACATCAGATCATCGGAGAACTTGTAGCTCGTCGCCAGACGCCAGACCGGCTTGCCGCCGTCATTGGCGTTGAAGATGACCAGCGGCTCATAGATGAAATCCATCGTGCTCTGGCGGCGACCGGCCAGATCGAAGGGATTGAAGTTACTGACCCAGCTGGTCTGCTCCTCGATGTGCATCGTCAGCACTGATTCGGCGGCCGATGCGACACCCGAACCGAATGCCAGCGTGGCGCCCAATGCCGCCGTCGCAAGCCATGGAGCCCGGTGCAAAAGATTACGCAATCTGCTTTTCTTCATTCCCATTTTCAGTTCCCTCTCGTTTATTTCGAGTAGTCAATCAAATTGATTTAATCTTGAGTTTGCGCACACGTCAATCCGCTGATTGGAAATCAACAGGCATTGGCGTGAGCAATCACGCGCAGCCGCCGCCGACTGAACGGCGATCTGTCACAATCGAAATTATGGAGAGACTCGCGGGCTGTCCGGCTCACTCCGGTCATATGCCGACAACGGGGCGTTGGCCGGTTTGGACTCTTGTTCAACAGGGAAACGCCCGGGAACAGACGTTGTCCGCAGAGAAATGGCCGCAGCGCCGCCGGGACGAGTGGCCAGAGCAATTCCAGGAAAAGTGCGTAGCGGTTTTCCGTCCGGAATTGCGTAAAAACAATAGCATACAGCGGTCAGGCGATTCCGTGAAACGCGTAACCGCTCTAGAATACGGATCGCGGCGCCGCAGGCGCGCACCGCAATCCCTTCATTGCAAGACAGCTTCGCTTTGGAAGCCGCACCTCAAAACGGAGCTTCTAAATAATCAAGGAGCGTCAGTTCAGTCGAGCGGCTTGTAGGCGATGACGTCCATCTCGACCTTTACATCGACCATCATGGGCGACTGAACCGTCGAGCGCGCCGGCGGATGGTCGATGAAATGTTTCTGGAAGACCGCATTGAAACTGGAAAAATCGCGTGCGTCGTCCAGCCAGGCATTGACCTTCACCACATGCTCGAGGGTGCAATCGGCCAGGGCAAGAACTTCCTTAATATTGGCGATGACCTGCTCGGTCTGCGCGACGATATTGCCGACCACGACCTCGCCGTTGATGGTCGGAACCTGACCCGAAACATAGACGAAATCTCCGGCACGCACGGCCTTGGCAAAAGGACGCCGCTGGCCGCCGGCCTGACTATCGGCGATATCGAAACGGATCAGCTTGTTCTTGCTCATGATATATTCGGTCTCTCTCTGTTATCGAAAGCCGCAGTCGCCATCGCTTCATTATCAATGAGGGCCAGGCGCTCGACTCCATTGCCATCTTCCTTATCCGCCGTGACACGGCGACGCCAGAGGCCTCTTCCCGATCCTTGCCGAGGTTCACGCATGGCCGTGCGCATCATGGCGGCGGTCTTATTGATCTTGCAAACCAGGTATGAGGCCCCGACCCGCCTTGAACTCGAGAGACGAGCCCTCGAAGGCATCACCTAAGGGCTCGAACCGACCGCCCAGATGCGCAGCGAGAAACGCCTCGGCGACTGCGGCAAAGGACCGGCGGTTTTCCGCGTGCCCGAGGCCGTGACCTTCGTCGGGATAGGAAATGTAAGTAACGGGAATGCCGTGCTTCTGCATCGCGGCGACGATCTGATCGGATTCCGATGCCTTGACGCGAACGTCGTTGGCTCCCTGAGCGATCAGGAGCGGCCGCACGATTCGGTCCGCTCTGTTGAGCGGCGAGCGTTCCTCTAGAAACTGAAGGCCCGCGGGCGTATCGAAATCTCCCATCCGGGTCTTCCACAGCGATTTCCAGGGCTTCCAATATTCTGGGATCGTGTTGATGAAAGTGACCAGGCTGGATATTCCGACGAGGTCGATGGCGCAGGCGAATTTCTCCGGCGTGAACGTCAGCCCGACAAGCGCGGCATATCCGCCGTAGCTCCCACCCATGATCGCAATTCTGGAAGGATCGGCAATGCCTTCGGCGATCGCCCAGTCGACCGCATCGATCAGGTCGTCATGCATTTTCCCGGCCCATTCCAGATTCGCGGCATTGACGAAGGCCTTTCCGAAGCCGGTCGAACCGCGGAAATTGACGCTCAGAACCGCGTAGCCGCGATTGGCAAGCCATTGATGATTTGCAGAAAGACCCCAGGCATCCCGGCTCCAGGGGCCACCGTGAACCAGCAGCACCATCGGCAGCTTTGCGCCGGCCTCCGCTCCATCCGGCAGTGAAAGGTAGCAATGCAAGTCCAGCCCGTCGCGCGAGCGGATGGTCGACGGCGTCATCGGAACCAGCGGCGCGTTCTCGAGAGCCGGCACCGAGCCGAACAGCCGCCGTTTGTGCTTTGCGACGTGGTCGTAGTGGAAATATTCAAGCGGCGCATCGTCGTACTGGTAGGCGTAGAGGATATGTCTCCGGTCCTGCGACATGCCTGCAAACAGTAAGTCCCCGCGAGAATCCTGCGTGAGGAACGCCAAAGTCTCTTCGAATTCCGGATCGAGGGCCTGCCACTCGATCCGCTCGAACTGGCGTGCGGCGGCCAGCGGGCGCCGAGTGATTGGATCCAGCACAACGGACACATAATCGGATTGCTGGTCTTCAGCGAGGACGCGTGATTGTCCGCCGCTCAGATCCTGAGCGACAACCGCCGCTGTATTACGCCCGCGGCTGTCCAGCCAATAGAGCTCGCGGCCATTGCTGCTGTATTCAATCGGTCGGGTGGTGAGGGCGTCCTCAACGTCGATCAGCGTGAACCGTTCCCACACTCCTTTCCCATTCCTTTGAAGATATTCGGTCGCACCATTTTCGGTCTGGTGACTTGCGAACCGAACATGGAATTGATCGTCGGTGAAAAAGCCGCCGAACTCTTCATTGAGGTGCACAAGAGCAGCGTCACCACTGGCTATATCGACGCGATAGAGATCGACATAGCGCTTGTCGCGCTCGTTATGCGCAATAAGCAGCTCAGCCGGAAAATGCAGCGATCTCTGTTGGATGTAGGCAGTCACTCCTGGGCTTGGCGTTAGGTATCTCGATTCTCCCGTCTCGACATCAACCCTCCAGATCTGCCAGTTCTCGTCGCCTGCTTGGTCGCGGGCATAGACGACATAGCGGTTGTCATGCGTCCACAGATGCCATGCCGCAATATTTCTGTCCCTGACTTCAGTCACCGGCCTGGCGTTGCCCACATCGTCGAGCGGTGCGATCCATATGTTCAGTATGCCGTCCAAGGGCGCCTGGAAGGCAACGTGCGTCCCGTCGGAGCTGATGCGAACCACACGTCGCTCAGGGTCGGAGAAAAGACGACGGCGAGAGATCAATTCGGGAGGGGTGTCCAAGGCGAGGCTCCTATCGCAGCGATCCGATGGGAACGTAGTTCAGGAGCTGCAACCGGCAATACCGCTCGAAGCAATCAATGGGAGAAGTTTTCGCTCAACGGGATTGCCTGCCTGCCCTTCCCGAAGCCGCGTCTTTTTGTCGGTCCCGCCTCGATTGCCTTGCCGCGCCTGTGCCTGCTAAGACAGAACCGATTTCGTCATATGATTGATTGATGTTCAGGAGGAGTCGTCATGACAGAACTTGCGCAGTCCCTTGCGTCCATTCGTATTCCCGATCTTGCCGGCAAGCGTGTGCTGATCACCGGCGCCTCTACTGGTATCGGAGCAGCGCTTGCACTCGCCTTCGCCGCGCAGGGCATGAAGGTCGGCCTTCACTTCAATGCCAGCCGCGAACCGGCCGAACGGCTGGCTGCCGAGATCAAGGCCAGCGGCGGTACGGTGCATCTGATCCAGGGCGATGTCTCGCAGGATGGCGAGACGGAACGCGTCGTCAATGAAGCCGCCGAAGCTCTTGGCGGCCTCGACGGGTTGGTGAACAATGCAGGCGGTATGCTCGGACGACTGCCGACCTCGGCCATGACCGACGAGCACTATGAGCGTGTGATGAACTTGAACGCCCGCTCGGTACTCGCCGCGACCCGCGCCGCCCACCCTCACCTCAAGAAGCAAGGCGGCTTCGTCATCAACACCACGTCGATTGCCGCCCGCAACGGCGGCGGCAATGGCGCGATCCTTTATGCCGCCTCCAAGGGCTTCGTCTCGACCATTACCCACGGTCACGCCAAGGAATTCGTCAACGACAAGATCCGTGTCAATGCGGTCGCGCCGGGCGTTATCGCAACGCCGTTCCACGAGCGCTATACCAATGACGAGCAGATGGAATTGCAGCGCAAGACCATTCCCATGGGGTTCGTCGGCACTCCGGAGGATTGCGTCGGCGCCTATCTGTTCCTCGCGTCGCCGACACTGTCCGGCTACATCACCGGCCAGGTCATCGAGGTGAATGGCGGCCAGCTCATGCCGTAAGGCGCCAGAGGTGATCGACTTTTTGCGCCGGGCAATGGTAATCTTTGCTCGGCGCGGCTTTCGCGCCGAAAGAAGATGGAGCGCATGCGAATGGCAAAGACGCCCATTGAGAACCGGATCGAAACCTCCGTTCAATTGACCCACCCCGAGCGGATCTACTGGCCTGACGACGGTGTCAGCAAGCAGGATCTCGTCGATTATTACGCATTGGCCTGGCCGCGCATGGCGCCTTTCGTCGTCAATCGTCCCCTGGCGCTGCTGCGCTGCCCGGATGGCATAAGCGGGCCGCGCTTCTTCCAGAAACATGCCTGGAAAGGCATCAATCCGCATATCGAAGAAATCGCCGATCCCGAGGACAAGGACGGCGCCAAGCTCCTGAAGATCGCGGATTTCGACGGCCTTGCGGCACTCGTCCAATCCGCGGCGCTGGAAATACACCCCTGGGGCACCACCACCGATCATTGGGAAAAACCCGACATGATCATCATGGATCTCGATCCCGGCGAGGATGTCGCTTGGGCCAAGGTCATCACGGCTGCGAAGGAAATACGGGAGCGTTTTTCTGCGCTGGGGCTTACCTCCTTCATCAAGACCTCCGGCGGCAAGGGTCTGCATGTGGTTGCCTCCCTCAAGCCCAAGGCGGACTGGCCGCAGGTCAAGGATACAGCCGAGGCGATTGCGCATTCTATGAGCGCCGATAGTCCTGACGCATATCTGTCGGTCGCTAGCAAGGCAAAGCGGACCGGCCACATCTTCATCGATTACCTGCGCAACGGCCGCGGCAACACCGCGGTCGCACCCTATTCGACGCGCGCAAGGCCGGGTGCACCGATTTCGATGCCGTTAGCCTGGGAAGAGTTGACCAATAAGATCGGGCCCGCCTCGTTTACGGTAAGGAACGCGACCTCGCGCCTGAGCAAGGCCAGCGGCGATCCTTGGGCCGACTTCTTCGATGCCGCTTCACCGCTGAAGACCTAATATCGCACGACAAAGGGGATCAGTGCCGGCGTGCTGGCCTTGTAGTCGGCATAGTCGCGACCGAAGGTCTCGCTCATCCAGCGTTCCTCGATGCCGACACGGCGCAGAACGGCATAGAGCATGAAGGCGAACGCGAGCAACGCAGCAATATCGCCTCGAGCCAGCACTGCGCCGAGGATGGCCAGTATCAGGCCGGAATAGATCGGATGGCGGACGATGGCGTAGGGGCCGGTGCGGATCAGCGCGTGATCCTCCTTGACCGTGATCACTCCGCTCCAGTTACGGCCGATGTGATAGCGCGCCCAGACGGCGAAGCCGAGCCCGATGACGGTTAGCACCGCGCCGATGCCGTAATAGGTCAGATTTCGCGGGACGAGCCGGAGCGACAGGGGACCGAGCCAGGATGAAGGCACCACCAGTAGAAAGGCGCAGATCCAGATCGGGGCGGTATTCGACAGTCGCGACCATGGATCCTCGTGGCGCGTCGCCTTCTTGACACCGAACGATGCCACAAACCAGATCAATGCCCATATGCCCCAGCAGACTGGAAAGAATAACGTCAGCAGTCTTCCTTCGCTCACGCCTCGCTCCTGTCCAGCTCCGGATAGTGCCGGAAGATGCCATCCTCGTTGAAGGGAATACGACGGTCGGATTGAAGATAGCGAGCAATATTCGGCCGTTTCATGACAGCGGCGTGCAGAGCTGCAAGATGGGGATAGCGGTCCGCCAGATGCGCGGTGGCGCGCGGAAATGCGTAACGCAATCCCTCATAGACCTGAAATAGCGACAGATCGACATAGGTAAGCCCGCTGCCGAAAACATGCGCCGGCCCACGCGGGTTCTGCTGCAGGACGCGCTCGAAATAGCCAAGGTATTTTGGGATGCGATTGTCGATGAACTCAGCCGAGCGAGCCTTGGCCTCTTCCTTCTGCTCCTCATAATATTTCGAGGTGGCGATTGGGTGATGTGTGTCGTGCACTTCCGCGACGAGATCGGTGATCGTCAGTTGCAGAGAGTTCAGCTCATGACGCTGCGCTTCATCCCTGGGGGCAAGACCAAGTGTCGGCCCGAGATACATCAGGATGTTCGCCACATGGGAAATGATCAGATCGCCATCCTTCAAAAACGGCGGCGCGAACGGGATGCCAGGCTCGGACTTGCTGCCCATAATAGCCAACATGGCGCGTGTACCCTGCCCCTTGCTTGCCGGACCGCGGCAAATATCGACATAATCGGCGCCAGCCTCTTCCAGCGCCAGCCGCACGAATTCGCCGCGGCCCTGGATGCCGTCCCAGTAGTAAAGCTCATAAGGCATGCGGTTTCCCTCCCATGGGACCATCGATACACCGGCTCGTGCAGGAGTCTGGTCCTTTGGCTGATCTGCCTTCCCGGCCGACCGGCCGGTCCAGCTTCGACTCTCTCCATGCCGAATTTAGCATCGGCGCAACGGAACGGAAGGGCGGACCCTGCGGCATTTGCACCGCCTATCAACGACCTTGACAGCAGGGCTTCAAGGGCGCCTCAATGGAAAAGCGAAGCCCGCATGCCGGTTCTTTAAGAATGAGCGCGCTGTTCGTTGCGTTTGCGGGTTGCGGCCGCCTTCTTTGCGGATGCTGAACGCTCCGCAGCCGGACGTTTCGCGGCCGCACGTCCGCCGAGCTTGCCGCCCTTTTCCGACGATTCATGATTTTCAGGATGCCCCCGGCCCGAGCCGGATTTCTTGCCGCCACCGCTTTCCTTGTTCACGGTCGCCCACGCGCGGCGCTCGGCCTCATCCGCGGAAACGCCGCGATCTTCATAGCCTTCCTCGATATGCTCGGCCTTGCGCTTCTGCTTGTCGGTGTAGGCGGATTTGTCTCCTCGTGGCATGGTTCTTCTCCTCGTTGCGGATGAAAAACCAACCCATCATCACGGAAAAGGTTCCGTTGTCTAACCCGAGGAATCGTGGCTCGTCGGCGATAACCGTACCCGACGGCCATGCTGCGGCTCGGCGCGGTGCTTGGCCGAGGCAGGGAAGAAGACACCGACAGAGCGGTCGATGATCAGGATCAGCACGAGTGCCGCCAAAAGATAGAGGCTGGCGAGAACGAGCAGCGATGTCATCGCATCACCTCGGCACGATCCGCTGAGGATAAAGGACAGCGCGCCACGACGATCGTCGAAACGACGACTTTCAGATAAAGGATATAGCTATTGCACATCGCGAGGCTCCCTCCTCGCTCGTTAGCACCGATGTGTGACATCTGTTTCGCGCCGGCACGCAAACTGCCGAAATTGCTGCAGATATTTCTGCCGCCGCAGCGTTAAGAAGCAAACGGCCCGATGCTGAGCATCGAGCCGCTTTGTCCCCGCCACATTCTTGAGAAGAGCACGCCTGCTCTACACCTTGGCTACCGCCGCCTTCTTCGATGTCAGTTTCGCAGCAGGCTTGGGCGCAGGTTCACTTGCAACAGCAACCACGGCAACCGCCGGCTTGCGCTTCGCTTTGGACTTGGCGCTGATCTTGACATCCTTGCCGTCGCTTTTTTCGAGCGCGATGCGCTCGTTGCTCGCCTGTTCCCAATGCATGGTATCGCGACCGGAAGGATAGCCCTCCTCCTCCCAGATCGCGTATGCGCGTTTCTTGATCCATTCGTCCCGAGATTCCAACATCTGCTGTCCTCCGTTCGCATCATTGAACATGGTTGGTGACCAATGCCCGTTCTGAAATGCGGGCTTCTTGCCTCCCCTGAGCAGCCAAGACACCATGGCCGTGACAACGCCATGGCACGATTCCGCGAGTCTCGGCTCTCGAACCGCAGTGGCGCCTCGCACAAGAAACATGGGTACCGTGGGGGACGGTAGCGAAGCAGCCGAAGCACCATCAATATGAAGGCAGCAAGAATGCTGTTCAATTAAAAATATCTAATACGACGGGTTTTCGCACTGCTATCGGCCGGGCATAGCCGTTTGGCAGGACGGCCGAGATTGCAGCTTTCGCGGGTAAAGATATACTTGCGCCATGTTTGACCTTCTGGTTGCCCATTGGGGCCAAATTCTTGCCGTCCTGTCCATTGCCATGGGTGCGGCTGCCGCAATTCATGCGGCCATGACGAAAGAGGATGTGCGAGCGGCAATCGGCTGGGTCGGCGTCGTCATCCTGTCGCCGATCATCGGCGCATTGCTCTACATGTTCGCCGGCATCAACCGCATCCGTCGCGCTTCGCTGAGTTCGCAGCGCGACGCCCTCTTTCGCAAGGATGCGAGCGGCGACCTTGCCAGTTTCGACGCAGACGACGACCAGGTGCGGCGTAATTTCGGCGAACGCTTTGCCTCGATGAAGACGCTCGGCGACCGTGTCGCCCGCTACACGATGAGCACCGGCAATACGATCGAAATGCTGACGAGCGGCGATGCGGCCTATGCGGCGATGAAGGCCGCTATAGACGGCGCGGAACGCAGCATTCTCATGGAAACCTATATATTCGACCGCGACCCCATCGGCCTGCGCATGGCCGACGCGCTGATTGAAGCGGTCAAACGCGGTGTCAGCGTTCGCGTGCTGATCGACGCCGTCGGCGCCCGCTATTCCGTGCCGAGTATCATGGGCTATCTCAGCCAAGGAGGCGTCGACGTCGACGTCTTCAACGGCAACGTCATCATCGGGCTCAGATTGCCCTATGCCAATCTGCGCACCCACCGCAAGATCCTGAGCATCGACGGACGGATCGCCTTTACCGGCGGCATGAACATCCGGCAGGGCTTCACGCGCGAATTCGCCACCGACCATTGCGCCCGCGACATGCATTTCTGCGTGACGGGGCCTGCAGTCGCCGATCTCTTCAACACGGCGGCCGAGGACTGGCGCTTCACGACGGGCGAAGTCTTGAGTGGAAACGAGTGGCGGATTGCAGCGCCATCCAACGAGCCGGGAGCGCCGGTCTTCATGCGGGTTGTCACGTCCGGCCCCGATCGCAGCATCGAAACCAACCACAAGATGCTCATCGGCGCGCTTTCGGTCGCACGCAAGTCGATCCGCATCATGTCGCCCTATTTTCTGCCGGATCGGGAGCTCATCAGCGCGTTGGTGACGGCAGCACGGCGTGGTGTCGAAGTCGATATCATCGTGCCGACAGCCAACAATCTCGTGCTCGTGGACCGCGCCATGACGGCGCAGTTCGACCAGATGCTGAAGAGCTACTGCCGTATATGGCGTGCCGAAGGTCCGTTCAACCATTCCAAGCTTTTGGCGATCGACGGCACATGGGCCTATGTCGGCTCCTCCAATCTCGACCCCCGTTCGTTGCGGCTGAACTTCGAAGTGGATCTGGAGGTCATCGACCGCGGTTTTGCCGGCACGATCGACGCGCATATCGGCGCGATACTCGAAACGGCGCAACCGGTGGACCTCGAAAAGCTCCGGGCGCGGCCTTTTGTCGTCAGGCTGATCGAGAAGATCCTCTGGCTCGGCTCGCCCTATCTCTGACAAAGGCTCCCTCGGCCAATCTGCGTTCATCGCAGCCTTTTTACATGACAAGGCCGGTCTTCGCTTCCTATACTCATACCCATACGCCCGGCGTGGTCTGGTCAAGGGAACGGTCGACGGACATATGCGGAAAAAGAAAGAAAGTCTTCGTGCGAGCATCCTGGAAAGCCTGAAGAGCAGAAACAAATCGAGCCCCAAGCAAGCCGGCAAACCTGCCCGCCCAGAAGGCACCCTGATCGCCTCCTACAATGTCCACAAATGCGTCGGCGCCGACCGCCGCTTCGATCCGGAGCGGACCAGCCGGGTCATCCATGAAATCGATGCCGACGTCATCGGCCTGCAGGAGGCCGATACGCGTTTTGGCGAACGCACGGGCCTGCTCGATCTGCGCAGGCTCGAACGCGAGACCGGGCTCATTCCCGTGCCGATCGCCGGCGTCACCAAGGCGCATGGCTGGCACGGCAATGTCGTGCTGTTCAAGCAGGGCACGGTGCGTGACGTGCATCAGATAAAATTGCCCGGGCTGGAGCCGCGCGGCGCCTTGATTGCCGAGATAGAACTGGCGCGTGGCGGAAGCATCAGGATCATCGCCGCCCATCTCGGCCTGTTGCATCGCTCGCGTGCCCAGCAAACGCGCCTGATCGTCGAGCTGATGAATGACGGCGGCTCAATCCCGACAATCCTGCTTGGCGACCTCAATGAATGGCGGCTCGGCGACCGTTCGTCGCTCAGTACCTTCCAGGCCGCCTTTGGGCCATTGCCTCCGGCCGTGCCGAGCTTCCCCGCGGCGCTGCCGCTTCTGGCATTGGATCGCATCATGGCCAACCGGCGCGGCATGATCTCAGCGGTCGAAGTCCACGACTCGCCATTGGCGCGCGTCGCGTCCGATCATCTGCCCATCAAGGCCGTGATCAGTTTGGAAACATTGGACGGTGAAGCCCAGGCGCATACGCGCACTGCCTAGAGATCGCCGGCGTCGCGGCTTGCTTGATCAGACATTCCCGCCGAACGGCCTGATATAACACCAGATTCCGGACTTCCTCGCTTTTAAATAGGCGCTCCGCAGATATATGGTGACTGCCGAAAGACCATCTTATAACGTCCCCACCGACTAGACCGATCCGGGAGATAATCATGCTGAAAACTCTGCTGCTGACTGGCGCTGCCGGTGGCGTCGGCCAGGCGCTCAGGCCGCTTCTGTCGCAGATTGCCGAGACTGTCGTGCTGTCCGATCTCACGCCCATAAACGACCTTCGCCCGAGCGAACGCTTCGTTGCCTGCGATCTTGCCGACCGCAGCGGGGTCGAGGAATTGCTCAGGGGTGTCGACGGCGTCATTCATCTCGGTGGGATTTCGCTTGAAAAGCCCTTCGACATGATCCTGCAGGGAAACATCGTCGGCCTCTACAATCTCTACGAGGCTGCCCGTGCTGCCGGCAGACCGCGCATCGTCTTTGCCAGTTCGAACCACACGATCGGCTTTTATCGCCGCGACGAGCGCATCGACAACACGGTGCCGACACGACCCGATTCATTGTACGGCGTTTCCAAGGTGTTCGGCGAGGCGGTGGCGAGCCTCTATTTCGACAAGTTCGGCCAGGAAACGCTGTCCGTGCGCATCGGCTCGTGCTTTCCCGAGCCGCGCAACACGCGCATGCTGGCAACCTGGTTCAGCGTCCGGGATTTTCTCTCCCTCTGCGGACACGCCTTCGAAGCCCCCAGGCTCGGACATACGATCGTCTACGGCGTCTCCGACAATGACGAACAATGGTGGGATAACGGCAATGCCGCCTTCCTCGGCTGGAAACCGCAGGATAACGCCGCCCATTGGCGGGCCGAAATTCTCGCGAGGACACCCGAGGAAGATCCGAACGATCCGGCCGTCATCTTTCAGGGCGGCGGCTTTGCTTCAGCCGCTCACCCGGAAGACTGAGGCGCAATTATAAACACGGCGATCGATTTCAGCTGCCGTTGCGAAACAGCTTCCAGCGGGTCGGCCTGAATGCGATGCGGTTGCGGTCGAGAGCATCCGCCTTGTTCGGCGGCAGCTCGATCTCGATAGGATCGTGGCTGGCGCCGATATTGATTTCGAGATGGCGCGTGCCGGCGACACGCCTGCTTCCAACGAGCAAGCCGGCGATCGCACCACCATCGCCTTCATGAAGCTCGATGTCGTGCGGACGAAAATAGAGATGGGCCTCGCCATCCGGCTCATGCGGCGTACTCAAACCGAGCGGCCTGTCCTCGAACCATATCTCGCCGCTGGTGATGCGCACCTTGACGCGGTTGGACTGGCCGATGAAGCCATAAACGAACGGGGAATTCGGCGTATCGTAAATCTCGTCTGGTGTGCCGACCTGCTCGATCGCGCCCTTGTTGAGAACCACGACCCGATCGGCAAGCTCCAGCGCCTCTTCCTGGTCGTGGGTCACGAAAACCGTCGTATGACCGGTGCGGTCGTGAATTTCCCTGAGCCACTTACGCAAGTCCTTGCGCACCTGCGCGTCCAGGGCGCCGAAAGGCTCGTCCAGAAGCAGCACGTTCGGCTCGACCGCCATGGCGCGCGCCAGAGCCACGCGCTGGCGCTGGCCGCCCGAAAGCTGCGCCGGATAACGCTTCTCCAGGCCGTTGAGCTGCACCAGTTCCAACAGTTCCGTAGCGCGCCGATGAATTTCGGCACGTGGCGGGCGACGCGATGCAGAGCGGACCTTGAGGCCGAATGAAATGTTCTCCAGCACGGTCATATGCCGAAACAGCGCATAATGCTGGAACACGAAGCCGATATTGCGCTGCTGCACGGTCTTTCGCGAAGCATCCTCTTCGCCAAAGAAAATCCGACCTTCCGTCGGCGTCTCCAGCCCGGCGATCAGCCGCAGAAGCGTTGTCTTGCCGGAGCCGGACGGCCCGAGAAGCGCAATCAGTTCGCTCGAACGAATATCCAGGGAGACGTCATGCAATGCGGGAAAGCGACCGAATTCCTTGCGCAGGTTTTGAACGCGAACTTCCATCAAAAATTCCTTCAGTGACGCCGGCTGGCTGCGATCTCTTCGCTATAGCGCATTTCCAGCAACGTCTTCAGTATAAGTGTGACAAGGGCAAGCATGGCCAGCAGCGTGGCAACGGCAAACGCTCCCGAGAAATTATAGTCGTTATAAAGGATCTCGACCTGCAGCGGCATGGTGTTGGTTTCACCGCGGATATGACCGGAGACGACCGAGACGGCGCCGAATTCACCCATGGCACGGGCGTTGCAGAGCAGAACGCCGTAAAGCAGACCCCATTTTATGTTCGGCAGCGTGACATACCAGAAGGTCTGCCAGCCATTGGCCCCGAGCGAGAGGGCCGCCTCCTCGTCCGCGTTCCCTTGCTCCTGCATCAGCGGGATCAATTCGCGCGCGACGAAGGGGAAAGTCACGAACATCGTCGCTAGGACGAGACCGGGAACAGCAAACAGGATCTGGATACCGTGGCTCTGCAGCCAGGGACCGAGCGTGCTGTTGGAACTGAACAGCAACACGAACACCAGACCGGATATGACCGGCGAGACGGAGAAAGGCAGATCGATCAGGGTCGTCAGGAATGCCTTGCCCTTGAACTCGAACTTGGCGATCGCCCAGGCTGCTGCGACGCCGCAGACAAGATTAAGCGGCACGCTGATGCCGGCAACGATCAATGTCAGCTTGATTGCGGCAAAAGTCTCGTCGTCGACCAGGGCATCGAAAAATGCCTCTATGCCCTTGCGGAAGGCCTCAACGAAGACGGCCGCCAGAGGCAGCAGCACCATCAGCGTCAGAAAGACGAGCGAGATCACCACGAAAATAATGCGCGCGACCCGGCTTTCGGTAATGACGGGATGCTCTACACCGGAGGCGGCAGAAAGATCATGTGCCATAGCCGTACCTCCCCCTGCTCCAGGCCTGAATGAGATTGATGATCAAAAGCATGGTGAAGGAGATGAACAACATCACCGTCGCAATCGCCGTTGCCGCCGCGTAGTTATATTCCTCGAGGCGGATGACGATAAGCAAAGGCGCAATTTCCGAGACATATGGCTTGTTGCCGGCGATAAAGATGACCGATCCGTATTCGCCGGCAGCGCGCGCAAAAGCCAACGCAAAACCGGTGAGCGCGGCAGGCGCCAGTCCCGGCAACAAAACCCTGGTGATCGTCTGGAAACGGGTCGCTCCCAAGGTCGCTGCCGCCTCTTCGACTTCGCGGTCGATTTCCTCCATGACCGGTTGGGCGGTGCGTACCACGAAGGGCAGGCCGACGAAAATCAGCGCGATGACGATGCCGACCGGAGTGAAGGCGATCTTGATGCCGAGCGGCGTCAGAAACTGTCCGATCCAGCCGGTCGGTGCATAAAGCGTCGTCAGCGCGATACCGGCAACTGCTGTCGGCAGCGCGAATGGCAGATCGACCATGGCGTCGATGATGCGCTTGCCGGGAAAACGGTAACGCACCAACACCCAGGCCAGAATGAGCCCGAGAACGGCATTGACGAGCGCCGCGATGAAGGCACCGCCAAAGCTCATGCGCAGCGCGTAAAGCGTGCGCAGATCAAGAGCCAGGGCCCAGAATTTCTCCCAACCAAGAGAGCTGCTCTTCCACAGCAGTCCCGACAGCGGGATGAGAACGATAAAGATGAGCCAAGCCAAGGTAACGCCGAGCGCCAATCCGAAGCCCGGAATGACACTCGGCTGCCGAAACCGCCACCGTTTGCGGGTTATGGAATGCATTCAGACTTATTTTCCCGGCTTGTAGACCTGATCGAAGACGCCACCGTCGTCGAAGAACTTCGGCTGAGCTTTAGCCCATCCACCGAAATCGTCAATCGTTGCGAGCTTCAAAGCCGGGAAACGGGCGACATCCTTGGGATCGGCCGCTGCCGGCTTGATCGGCCGATAATAATGCTTGGCGGCGATCTTCTGACCATCATCCGAGTAGAGATAGTTCAGATAGGCTTCCGCGATCTTGCGGGTCCCCTTTGCGTCGACGTTGCCGTCGACGACTGCGACCGGCGGATCAGCCCGGATCGAGAAAGACGGGGTCACGACCTCGAATTTATCAGGACCGAGTTCGTCGATCGAGAGGTAGGCTTCGTTTTCCCAGGCAAGCAGGACATCGCCGAGGCCGCGCTGGACGAAGGTCGTCGTTGCGCCGCGCGCACCGGTATCGAGAACCGGTACATGCTTGAGAAGTTGCGTGAGATACTCTTGCGCCTTTGCGTCGTCGCCGCCATTGGCGTGCTTGGCCCATGCCCATGCCGCCAGAATATTCCAGCGCGCGCCACCCGATGTCTTCGGGTTCGGTGTGATGACCTCGACACCATCCTTGACCAGATCCGACCAGTCCTTGATGCCCTTCGGATTGCCCTTGCGCACCAGGAAGACGATGGTCGAGGTATAGGGAACGGAATTGTTCGGGAACTTGGTTTTCCAGTCCGCGGGGATCTTATGCGTCGCCTTGGCGATCGCATCGATATCGCCCTCGAGCGCCAGGGTGACGACATCTGCATCGAGACCGTCGATGACCGAGCGGGCCTGCGCGCCGGAACCACCGTGCGAAGCCTTGATATTGATGGTCTCGCCGGTATCCTTCTTCCACTTCGCCGCGAAGACGGCGTTGAAATCCTTATATAACTCGCGCGTCGGATCGTAGGACACATTCAGAAGCGTCTTGTCCGCAGCCCATGTCGGCGCAACCGCCGCAATCGAGAAACTGCCGATCAGAACTGCGGTGGCGAGCAGCCGGGAAAGCTTTATCGTCTGCATGGATGGACCCCCTTCGTTTGTCCCTAAACCCTATCAACTTGGTCGTATAAAGTAACGAAGACCGTTCCCGTTTTGGGGAATTCCAGAGAACAGCATCCCATAGAATCTAGAAAAGTGAAATCACATTCCCGCTTGGCTACAACACTCCACAATCACCGGTATCAGGCGACGGAGTCGGACATGAAAACGGAATAAAGTTCGTCGGCGCTTTTTGCCTGCCGCATTGCCGTCAGAACGCCCTCCGTCCTCAGTCTCCTCGCAATCGCGGAAAGCACGTTCAGATAGTCGCTGCGCCCCCCCTCCCCGAAAAGCAGCACAAAGGCCCATTCGGTCGGGATATCGTCGATAGCTTCGAAATCCACGGGATGAGAGAAGCGGACCAGCAGGCCACGCGGCCTGGTCATGCCGGCGATCGCGGCGTGCGGAACCGCAACGCCATTGCCGATACCGGTTGTTCCAAGCCTCTCGCGCGTTTCCAGCGCCCGTAGGACCGTCGCTTCATCCAGGCCAAAACAGCTGGCCGCCTTCGACGACAGCATCTGCAGCGCCCGCCATTTGGTCGGGGCCGACATTCCGATGAAGACATGCTCGGGCAGGATGATGGTGGAAAGGGCCATGGTCGCTCTTGAGGGTCGGACAATCGATAATGCTGGCATGATACTCATCGCGACACCCGTTTGGATGGGAGCGCCTCATCACAGGAACCGAATCCTTCGCCTCACTCCGGTTCGCGTAGGCGGTAGCCGACGCCGGTCTCGGTCGTGATATAGTGGGGCTGATCGGGAATCTGCTCGATCTTCTGCCTGAGCTGGCGGACATAGACGCGCAGATATTGCACATCCGCCGCCGGCCCCCAGATCTGCTTCAACAGGAACTGGTGGGTCAGCACCTTGCCGGCATGCTGGGCGAGCACACGCAGAATATCGTATTCCTTCGGCGACAGCTTGATCTCCTTGCCCTCGACCTTGACGATGCGCTTGACGAGATCGATCGAAAGGCCGCCGGTCTGGAAGATCGCCTTTTCGCCCTGCTGCTGCAGCCGGTGGCGCAGCGCGACGCGAATGCGCGCCGCAAGCTCGTTGACGCCGAAGGGCTTGGTGACGTAGTCGTCCGCTCCGCTTTCCAATGCCTTGACGATGCCGGCCTCATCCGTGCGGCTCGACAGAATGACGACCGGAATCTGCATGCCATCCTCACGCCATCCGATCAGCAGATCCTGGCCCGACTTGTCGGGCAGTCCGAGATCGAGCACGATCAGGTCAGGCCGGTCCTCGTCGACGGAGGCCTGGGCTGCGGCGGCATTGTGCGCCTCATTGACGGTGTAGCCCTGGGCACCGAGACCGACGCGCAGCAACTTGCGGATCGGCGGCTCGTCGTCGACAACGAGAATCTTGACGGCAGTCGTGTTCATTTCAATTCATCCAGCTTCGGGATATCCGTTGGTTTGGGCAGGCGGATGGTGAAGACCGCCCCCTGACGATCCGTTCTGTTGCCGGCGGCAATGGTGCCGCCCATGGCCTCGATGAAGCCGCGGCAGATAGAAAGGCCAAGACCGGTGCCGGCCCGCACCTGATCGCCCTTGCGCACGCGGTAGAAAGTATCGAAGACGCGCTCGAGATCGGCGGGTGGGATGCCGGGACCCTCGTCCATGACCCTGAAAACGATGTTGTCGATGTCGGCCCATGCCTCCAGGCGGATAGCCGAGGTCTCAGGCGCATATTTGGCGGCATTGTCGAGCAGATTGAACAGCACCTGCTCGAACAACACGGGATCGACCCGCACCATCGGCAGGTCGACCGGCATCTGCGCCTCGACGCGATGGCGGCCCAGTATCTTCGCTGCGCGCCGAAGGGCGCTGCCGACGATATCGCCGGCATAGTGCAGGGCATAGTTCGGCTCCATCGCGCCGGACTCGATTTTCGTCATGTCGAGCAGATTGGCAATGAAGCGGTTCAGCCGTTCGGATTCATCGATGACAGTCGCCAGAAGATCGACGCGATCCTCATGCGGCAGCGTCTCCAGGTAATCGCGCAGCGTTCCGGCAGCGCCCAGGATGGCGGCAAGTGGCGTCTTCAGATCATGGGAAATCGACGTCAGCAGCGCCGAGCGCAGCCGGTCTGCCTCGACGGCGAGCTTTGCCCGGTCGACGTCCGCCACCAACTGCACGCGCTCGATGGCAAGCGCCGCCTGATCGGCCAGGGCATCGAGCAGCCGCTGCTGTTCCGGCGTCAGCAGCGGCCCGTCGCGGCGATCGCTGTCGAGACCGATGACGCCGACAGCGGTGCGGCCCGTGCGCAGCGGAACGTATAGACGTTTGGCGCCGGGCAAGGTGTCGGCGCCGCGACCGGCCGCATGATTGTGCTCCCAGGCCCAACGCGCCGCGGCGATGTCGGCGTCGTCGAGCGTATCGTCTGGCGGATAGCCGGCCTTGACCGCTATCGTGCCGCTCTCGGGCAGAAGCAGCACGACCCGCAGCTTCAGCATCGAGGCCAGCTGAAAAGCCGTCGCCCACAATACGTCATCAAGCGTGCCGGTGCCGGCGAGCTTCTTGGAGAACAGGTAAAGATCTTCCGTCGTTCGCGCCCGCTGGCGCGCGGCGGCTGCTTGCCGCTGCACGGTCGCCGTCAGATTGCTGGCGATGACCGCGACGCCGAGGAAGAAGAAGAAGGCGAGCACGCTTTCCGGATCGCTGATCGTCAGGGTGTAGCGCGGCGGCAGGAAGAAGAAATTGAAGGCGAGTGCGCCGAGGATGCAAGAATAAAGCGCCGGACGCAGCCCTTGCGTCACCGCGGTCGCCAGCACCGCCATCAGAAAGACGAGTGCCAGATTACGGACGTCCAGCACCTGATCGAGGATGACGCAGAAACCAAGCGCGACGGCGACATAGAGCGTTGCCAGCACATAGCCGCGCAACTGGAAGGGGGTAGGAGCAGGCGCCGACCGGACGCCGCGGCTCGCGGCCTGGGCATCCGCGTCGTTGCCGGAAATGACATGGACACTGATCTCGCCGGCCTTGCGGATCAGGTCATAGGAAACCGAGCGGCGCGACCAATCACGCCAGGACCCCAGTTTCGGCGAGCCGATGACGATATGGGTGACGTTGTTGCTGGCGGAATGACGGATCAGTTCCTCGGCCACCTCGCGGCCGGGAATGGTGATGGCCTCGCCACCGAGCTGTTCGGCCAGTCGCAGCGTTGCGGCGATCGTGTCGCGCTGCGGCTCCGTCAGGCTGATAGAGCGGTTGGTTTCGACATAGACCGCAGCCCAGGGCGCGCGCAGGCGGGAGGCCATGCGCGCGGCATAGCGCACCAGCGAGGCCGAGCGCGGGTGATGATCGATGGACACCAGCACGCGCTCGCCTGCAGCCCAAGGGCCCGAAATCGCATGCGCCTGCATATGGGTGAGCAGCTGATCGTCGACGCGCTGCGCCGTGCGCCTGAGCGCCAGCTCGCGCAGCGCCGTCAGATTGCCGGGTGTGAAATAGTTGGTCAGCGCCCGCTCGGCCGTATTCGACACGTAGACCTTGCCATCATGCAGGCGTTTGATCAGGTCGTCGGGCGTCAGGTCGATGATCTCGACATCGTCGGCCAGATCGATGATCGAATCCGGCACGGTCTCGCGCACACGGACACGGGTGATCTGGGAAACAACGTCATTCAGGCTTTCGACATGCTGGATATTCAACGTCGTATAGACGTCGATGCCACGGTCCAGGAGTTCCTTGACATCGAGATAGCGTTTCGGATGGCGGCTGCCCTGCACATTGGTATGGGCAAGCTCATCGACCAGCACCAGCTGCGGCCGGCGCTTCAGAATGGCGTCGAGATCCATTTCCTCGAGTGCCCGCCCCTTGTAGTCGACCTTGACACGCGGGATGATTTCGAAGCCCTCGATCAGTGCCTGCGTCTCGCGTCGGCCATGGGTTTCGACGACGCCGACAACCACATCCACGCCATCGGCGATCTTCGCCTTGCCGGAGATCAGCATCTCATAGGTCTTGCCCACGCCCGGCGCCGCACCCAGAAAGATTTTCAGCCGACCGCGTGCCTCGGCCCGCGCCTTTTCAAGAAGCGCATCGGGCGAAGGCCTGCTCAGTGTGTCGCGGCTGTCATCTGCCATATGCGGATCGTCTTTCCTGACGAGGTTGAGACGGCAGCCGCCGTCTCAACCTGCTCAACTTATTGATTCATAGAAGCATCGAGCGCGCGGTTCAATGCCAGGACGTTGACGACTGGCTCACCGAGAACACCGAGCTCGCGCCCCTCGACTGTGGCGTCGACGATCGTGCGGAGCTTTGCCTCATCCATGTTGCGAGCCTTGGCGACGCGCGGGATCTGGAAGTAGGCGTCATCAGGCGAGATATCCGGATCGAGACCGCTGCCGGAGGTGGTCACCAGATCCATCGGAACCGGCATGTTCGGGTTCTGCGCCTGCAAGGTCGCTACGTCGCCCTTGATGCGGGTGATCAGGCTCGCACTGGTCGGGCCGAGATTGGAGCCCATGGAATTGACGGCGTTGTAGGGTGCGGCAACTGTTTTGGTTGCATCGTTCGGGTCTGCACCGGTTGTCGCCGACGGGCGGCCATGGAAGTAGCGGTCACTGGTGAAGCTCTGGCCGATGAGGGCCGAGCCGATCACCTTGCCGTCCTTCTCCACCAGGCTGCCGTTTGCCTGGTTGGGGAAGAGCGCCTGGGCGGCGCCCGTCATGGCGATCGGATAGAGAAGGCCTGTCACGGCGGTGGTGACCACGATCATGACGATGGCCGGTCTGATTTGATTCAGCATGGAAAAGCTCCTTAAACGAGGCCCATGGCGGTAATCGCCATGTCGATGGCCTTGATGCCGATGAAGGGAACGATGATACCGCCAGCGCCGTAGATCAGCAGGTTACGGCTGAGCAGCGCACCGGCGCCGATCGGGCGATAGCGAACACCCTTCAGCGACAGCGGGATCAGCGCAACGATGATCAAGGCATTGAAGATAATGGCCGAAAGAATGGCGCTTTGCGGGGTCGCCAGCCCCATGATGTTCAGCGCCTTCAGCTGCGGATAGAAGGCGATGAACATCGCCGGAATGATGGCGAAGTACTTCGCGATATCGTTGGCGATCGAGAAGGTGGTGAGCGCGCCGCGGGTCATCAGCAATTGCTTGCCGATTTCGACGATCTCGATCAGCTTCGTCGGGTCGCTGTCGAGATCGACCATGTTGCCGGCTTCGCGTGCAGCGACCGTGCCGGTGTTCATGGCGACACCGACGTCGGCCTGGGCAAGTGCCGGGGCGTCGTTCGTGCCGTCGCCGCACATGGCGACGAGCTTGCCCTTGGCTTGCTCTTCGCGCATCAACGCCAGCTTCATTTCCGGCGTCGCCTGGGCGAGGAAGTCATCCACGCCGGCTTCCGCGGCGATGGCGGCCGCCGTCAGCGGATTGTCGCCCGTGATCATCACGGTGCGGATACCCATGCGGCGCAATTCTGCAAAGCGCTCGCGGATGCCGCCCTTGATGATATCCTTGAGGTGGATGACGCCAAGGAGACGACCATCGCGGGCAACCGCCAGCGGCGTGCCGCCGGCCTTGGCGATCTCGTCGGCGATCGACTGCAGCTCACGGAGCGTCTCGCTGGTAGTGCGCGAGATCACCGCGGTGCCATCGCTGCCGCCATTGGCAGCACCGTCCACATAGGCAAGCACCGCATCGACCGCACCCTTGCGGATCGACGAACCTTCGAGGTCGACACCACTCATGCGCGTCTGGGCCGTGAAGGGCACGAAGGTTGCCTTCAGGCTCGTCATATCACGGCCACGGATCGCATACTTCTCCTTGGCGAGCACGACGATGGAGCGTCCCTCAGGCGTTTCGTCGGCAAGCGAGGCGAGCTGCGCCGCGTCGGCCAGATCCTGTTCACTCACACCCCGAACCGGGCGAAAGGCGGTTGCCTGGCGGTTGCCAAGCGTGATCGTACCTGTTTTGTCGAGCAGCAGCGTGTCGACGTCGCCGGCAGCCTCGACGGCGCGGCCGGACATGGCGAGCACGTTGAAGCGTACCAGGCGGTCCATGCCGGCGATACCGATGGCCGACAGCAGCGCGCCGATGGTGGTCGGGATCAGCGTCACGAACAGGGCGACGAGCACGACCGTCTGGATGGAGCCGCCGGCATAGGCCGCAAAGCTCGGGATCGTCACCGTGGCGAGCACGAAGATCAGTGTCATGCCGGCGAGCAGGATATTGAGCGCGATCTCGTTCGGCGTTTTCTGCCGTTCGGCGCCTTCTACGAGTGCGATCATGCGGTCGATGAAGGTTGAGCCGGCTGCTGCCGTGATGCGCACGCGGATCTCGTCCGACAGCACTTGCGTGCCGCCTGTCACCGCGGAGCGATCGCCGCCGGATTCGCGGATCACCGGGGCCGATTCACCAGTGATCGCCGCCTCGTTGACCGAGGCCACGCCTTCGATGACTTCGCCGTCCGACGGGATGATGTCGCCTGCTTCGACGAGCACAACGTCACCGACTTTCAGGCTGGTGCCCGGCACCATCTTGTAGTCGGTGCGGCTGCTGCCACCCAGAAGCTTTGCCTGGGTTTCGGTGCGCGATTTGCGCAGCGAATCCGCCTGCGCCTTGCCGCGGCCTTCGGCGACCGCCTCGGCGAAGTTGGCAAACAGCACCGTGAACCACAGCCAGATATTGATCTGCAGGGAGAAGGCGAGATTGTCGCCGCCGGTGAGGAGGTCGCGCAGAAAGAGAACGGTCGTCAATGCCGAAACGACCGCGACCACGAACATGACGGGGTTCTTGGCAAGCGTGCGCGGGTTCAGCTTCTTGAAAGCAGCGCCGACCGCCGGAACGAGGATGCGAGAATCCAGAATACTCGCTGATTTTAACTGGCTCATAAGAGGCTCCAGCGTGAAGAGGAAAACGTCAGATCGGAACGCACCGATCAGCCGATTAAGAATCCGAAGACGACGAGGCCGAGGAACAGGGTGACCATCGCCAAGAGAATGGCGTCGGAGGCACAGGTCGTCCCGGCTGGGCCACGCCCCCTGTCGAAGGGGCGTGGATCGATAACTTTTCTAAGCTTGGTCAAAAGCGAACCGCTCATGACATCAATCCTTTAAAAGGCCTGGCCTGCGATCATCGACAGATGTTCGACGATCGGTCCGAGCGCGAGCGCCGGGAAGAAAGTCAGGCCACCGACGATCAGGATCGTGCCGACCAGCAGGCCGACGAAGAGCGGACCATCCGTCGGGAAGGTGCCAGCGGAAGCCGGGACTGTCTTCTTGGTGATCAACGAACCGGCAATCGCAAGCGCCGGCACAATGACGAAGAAGCGGCCGATCAGCATGACGATAGCGAGGGTGACGTTATACCAGGGCGTGTTGCCGGAGAGACCTCCGAAGGCCGAGCCGTTGTTTGCCGCCGCCGAGCTGTAGGCATAGAGGATTTCCGAGAAGCCGTGCGGACCGGGATTGCCGATGGAGGCCACGGCCGACGGCAGCACGACCGAGATCGCCGTGAAGATCAACATGCCGAAGGGCAGGCACAGGACGGCAAGCATCGCCATCTTGACTTCCTTGGCCTCGATCTTCTTGCCGAGATATTCCGGCGTACGCCCGACCATCAGGCCGGCAACGAAGATGGCGATGATGACGAACATCAGGATGCCGTAGAAGCCGGCACCGACGCCGCCAACGATGACTTCGCCGAGCTGCAGGTTGATCAACGGGATCATGCCGCCGATCGCTGTGAAGCTGCCATGCATGGCATTGACCGCACCGCAGGACGCCGCCGTGGTAATGACCGCGAAGAGCGACGACAGCGTGATGCCGAAGCGGACTTCCTTGCCTTCCATATTGCCGCCCTGGACGCCGAGCGCATGCACCAGCGGATTGCCGGCAGCTTCAGCCCAATAGGTGACGATGACGCCGGCGATGAACAGCACGCCCATGGCACCGAGGATTGCCCAGCCCTGACGCTGATTGCCGACCATGCGTCCGAAGACGTTGGTCAGCGCAGCGCCGATCGCGAAGATCGCCAGCATCTGGATCAGATTGGAGATCGCATCTGGGTTTTCGAAAGGATGGGCGGAGTTGGCATTGAAGAAGCCGCCGCCATTGGTGCCGAGCATCTTGATGGCAAGCTGCGAGGCGACCGGGCCGACGGCAATTGTCTGCTGCGCGCCCTCAAGCGTCGTGGCATTGACATAGGGCCCGAGCGTCTGCGGCACGCCGAGATAGACGAACACCAGCGTCAGAACGATACAGATCGGCAGCAGCACATAGAGCGTCGCCCTGGTCAAATCGACCCAGAAATTGCCGATCGCCTTGCCGGAAGCGCGAGAGAAGGCGCGGATCAGCGCAATGGCGAGCGCAATACCGGTGGCGGCGGAGGCGAAATTCTGGACAGTAAAACCGGCCATCTGCACGAGATAGGACATCGTGCTTTCGCCGCCGTAATTCTGCCAGTTGGTGTTGGTCACGAAGCTCGCGGCGTTGTTGAACGAAAGCTCCGGGCCGATCGAGGTCATGCCTGCCGGATTATAAGGCAGGCTGGCCTGGAAGCGCTGCAGGATATAGAGCACGAAGAAGCCGGCGAGGCTGAACAGAATCATGGAGATCGAATAGGTCGTCCAGTGCTGCTCTTCGCGCTCATTCGTGCCGGCGAGACGATAAAGTCCCCGTTCCAACGGACCGAGGACATAAGAAAGAAATGTGCGCTCGCCGGTGAAGACACGCGTCATGTAACCGCCGAGCGGTTTGACGAGCAGAAGAAGGATCCCGATGTAAATGAGGATCTGAAGCCATCCGTTGAAGGTCATGGGGGTAACTTTCCCTATCCAGCGCTATGGAATTAGAAGCGCTCGGGGCGAATGAGAGCGTAAATCAGGTAGGCGGTGAGAAAAAGAGTCACGCCGCCACCGAGAATGTAATCGAGAAGCATTGCCGTCTCTCCGACTAGAGGCTGTCGCAGGCCTTGGTGTAAGCGACACAGAGGAGGAAAAATAAAACGCCGATCCCGACAAGAATAATGTCCATCATCGATCGCGATTCCTTGATTGTTCTTGTTGATTGCGAAAACCATGCAGGGCGCTCTTGGTGAGAGCGCCTCTTTTATTTCCGCACAGAGAGAAGATCACCTCGCGTGTATCTTCGCCGTATAACATGCGCCCAAACCGCATTAAGGTTCGAGACGGCGGGAATGCGGAAGATATAAAAATCTTATAAATGCCGGTGCCAGTAGCGCCGGCCGTGCGGCCTAGCTCAAAGCGGGCATCACATCCCCGGCGATTTCGTCCATGACGTCGTGTGGCGGCCTATCTCCCGAAACGAGATTGAACGCGACGTGATGGATACCGGCTTCACGCATGGCCGATAGCGCGCCGATCAGCCCTCGCCTGCCCGTTCTGCCGCCGAGATTTATCTCTTCGTAGGCCGCATCGGGCCTATCGACGAGCTCCAGCACCATCGACTGGCCGAAGCCGCGGAATTCCGTCGTCACTTTCGCCTGGGCATTATGCCAAAGCGTCAGCCGGTCCCTTTGGACGGGCAATTGCCTGTAATATGTCATCCATGCGGTCGCATGCCGGGCGATCCATTCGAGCGACTGCGACGACGAACCGACAGCCACCAAAGGAATGGGTGCTTGTTGCAACCTCGGTCTGACGGCGAATTCTCTTCGCGCCTGGCCGTTCTCGTCCAATATCTCCTGATCCGGGCGAAGCACGGCAGCCAGACGCTCCCAATTGTCCTGAAAGATCGACTTCCGCTTCTCCAGATCTTTCCCGAATACCTCGTATTCCGTCGGTCTGTCTCCCGACCCAAGACCAAGAACGAGCCGCCCCTGCGAGAGGAGCGCCACCGAAAGCGCGGCCTTGGCAATGTGCAGAGGATGTCTCAAAGGCAGAACGATCGCGCCTGTCGCCAGGCCGATGTTCGAAGTGACCGCCGCCAGTGCTCCAAGGAAGACCCAGGGATCGGCGTGTCCGACCGGATCCGGATAGCTTTCGCTGTTCAGCGGCACATCCCGGACCCAGAGCGCATCGAAACTCAATTCGTCCGCATGGCTTGCAAGCTTCAACTGGGCATCGAACTCGACATCGGCAGAGGTTCGCGGTTGCGCCGGCAGGACGATGCCAAATGAAAGTCGATCTGGATGAAAAAGCACATCGCGCCCCAACAGATATTGCGTAGCGCTGAGATAAGGATGTTTGCGGATGATAAAAGAGCCTGAGGCTCTTTGCGCATACCTGATAGGATCGACGCCGACGTTGCCGATCGCTGTCAATGATCGCCCCTATTGCGCTTGATGCGACGTGCCGCCGGTGATTTAGTCGGTGCCGACATAGAGTTGAACATCTACAACCATCTGCGGAATGATCGGCCGCCAGACAAAGAAATGCGAGCAAGTGACGACCAGTATCAGACATATCGCCAAGCTTGCAGGAACATCGGTCTCTTCGGTCTCGCGCGTGCTCAACAACAGCGGCTACGCCTCCCCGGAGCTCAGGCAACGCGTGGAAGCCGCGATCCGCACGCTGAACTACACACCGAGCAAGGGCGCGCGCATGCTGCGGGGTGCGCCGAGCCGGATGATAGGGCTGATGCTGCCGTCGATCGACGTGCCTTTCTTTGGGATTCTCGCCCATGCCATCGAGCAGGAATTGTTCCGGCACGGCTACCAGACGCTGATCTGCAGCACGGCGGAAAACATGGAGCACGAGGCGCGCTACATTTCCATGCTGCTGTCCCAGCGCATCGACGGCGTCATCGTGGCCAGCGCCTTCGGCAGTATCGAGCATTTCGAGGCGCTGCGCGATGCCGATATTCCGATCGTCGCCATCGACCGCGAACTGGGCGGGATCGCAAACGATGCCGTCATGGCCGATCATGAGGAAGGCGGGCGGCTGATGGCGCGCCATCTGATCGGTCTCGGCCACCGGTCGATCGCCATTGTCGGCGCGCCCGCGCATAGCCAACCCGTCCAGCTTCGCCTTGAGGGCATGAGGGCGGAAATGGCGAAGGACGGAATCACGCCTGCCGTGGTGGCGATGGCGGAGGAGCATAGCTTTGCGGCAACCTATGAGCTTGCGCGTGAATTGCTCACGTCCCGGCCGGAAGTGACGGCGATCGTCGGCACAACCGATATTTCGGCGATCGCAGTCATCCATGCCGTCCAGGATCGCGGCTTTTCCGTTCCGCGCGACTATTCGGTGATCGGCTTCGACGACTTGCCGGAAGCTGCCTATGTCTTTCCGCGATTGACCACCGTCGCGCAGCCGATCCGCGAGGTCGGTGAGCGGGCGGCGCAGCGATTGAAGGCGTTGATCGAGGAGCAGCAAGCGGGGCACGAGCCGCGACAGGGTATAGTCGTCAAGATCCCCGTGACGCTGATCGAACGCGATTCCACGGGACCTGTCCGCGGCTGAGGCGAGCGGCATGTACGCGACCGGCAAGATAGACCGGTGATTTCCTAAAGCTAGGGTCGCACGATGACCTTGATTTCGCCCGGCAATGGCGCGCTGCCGACTACGCCTGCAACCTCTTCGAGGCCTATGGCTTTGGTCACCAGGGAGTCCAATTCGAGCGCTCCGCTCGCGACCATTGCCGCGGCCCGGGAATGCGTGAACGGGTTGAGATAGGCCGGCCTGACATCAACCTCGTTGACGAGCAGGTCGAAGGGCAGAACGGGCACTTCGATGCCGGCCGGCGTCACGCCGAACAGCACGAAAGTGCCGCCGCGCCGCGTCATCCTCAGACCGGTCTGCAAGGTGTCGGCGACACCGGCACACTCGATGACGACGTCTGCGCCGCCTTGGGTAGCATCTCGAACGGAAGCGACCGTATCCGAAGATGCTGGATCGAAGGCGTGCGTGGCGCCCAGGCGCAGCGCAGCCTCGCGCCTCGATAGCTGTCGCGTGATCAGGATCACCTGGCTGGCGCCGGCCAGGCGGGCCAATTGCACCATGAGCAGGCCGATCACACCTCCGCCCAGGATGGCGACGCTATCGCCCGGTCGGATGTCTGCCTTGTCGATGGCGTGAATGCAGCAGGCGAGCGGTTCGCAGAAGGCGCCATGCACGGGATCGAGATCGGACGGCAGCGTGAATGCCTGACCGCACGGCACCGCCACATAGTCCGCAAAGCCGCCGTCGCGTGTCACCCCGATGGCCGTCAGCCTTGCGCACAGGTTCGGTCGCCCGCGCCGGCAGGCCGCACAGGTGCCGCAGGCGATATTCGGGTCCACGGTGACGAGTTCTCCGCCGGCAAATGATGGGATTCCATCGCCGACCTCCTCCACGATGCCGCAGAATTCATGTCCCAAGGTAACGGGGATCGCTGTCGGATACTCGCCCTTGTACATGTGACGATCGGAGCCGCAGATGCCGGCAGCCAGAACCCGGACGATGAGCTCGCCAGGTAGGGCAACCGGTTTCTCAACGGTGCGCATGATCATGGACCCGATCGATTCCAAGCGTACGGCCCTCATTCTTCTCCTCCAACCCTCAGATTCCGTTGATCATCGCCGCATGATGAGCCAATCCCCACGGTACACTACCATCAATCGCCAACAATGCTGACGACCTGATGAGCGATGCTCTATGCCGTAAATGCCGGGTGCATTTCCTTCGCATCATCGACGAGGATCGCCATGTCGGGGATGCCATCCGTCGCCGTCGCGCCTCCCAGGCAGCGGGCGGCGGCGGCGTGGGCAACGGCGCAGATGCGCCCGACCGGCCAGTTCTCGTGCAGGCCGTAAAGCACGGCGGCGCAAAAGGCGTCGCCGGCACCGACGGTGCTGACAATGTCGCTCGGATTGACGGGCCGCGAACGTGTGACGACAGGCGAAGCGCCAGGCGCAAACCAGAAGCAGATCTCCGGCGCATGGATGACGGCGCCCTTGGCCACACCCGCCGCAAGCAGACGCTCGCCCGCAGTCAGAATTCCCGCTTCGATCAGGTCTCCCCGCGCATCGCGCACAGCCACGCCGGTTGCACGACCCGCCTCGACCTCATTGATGATCAGGAAATCGCAATATGGCAGCGAAGCACCGACCTTGGCGGCGAATTCCGGATCCTCGCTCGATACGAAATCCACACAGGTCGTAAGGCCCGCTCGACGGGCGGCTTCAAGCAGGCGCGACGCTCCCGAGCGGCCGTCCGGACCGAGCCGGTCGAGACCGGGCAACAGCATCAGATAACCGAGATAGAACAGCCGGTAACCGGCGCTCGCGAAGACCTCGGGGAAGACGAGCGCATCGGTGACCGCATCGTTGGCACCGCCGTGATAGAAGAAAGTGCGGTTCTCACCCGGCACATTCATGACATGGGTGTGCGCCGTCGCCCGGTCGGACAGCACCATCAGCCCGCCGACATCGATGCCGGCATCGACCAGGCGCGACTTGACGATCTCTCCGTCAATATCGGCGCCGACACATCCCGCTGCCGCCAGCTTTCCAGGAAAGCCGAGCGAGGCGAGGTCGGTGACCACATTGGCGGCTCCGCCCCCTACGCCCAGATCCTGATGCAGGATATGAGCGAGATTACCCTGTTTCGGCCAGTAGGACAGTGTGTGAACGCGGTCGACGATGAAATTTCCCGCGCAAACGATGCCGCCCTTATCCTGCCTTTCGCTGCCGCGAACCTCCTCCCCTGTCCGCATCATCAGCCTGCCTCGTTCCACAAGGGTCTGAGAGGTGGTTCATCCTCCTCGATCGCGGCAAAGCGCCCGATCGGATCCAGGAAGAAGTTATCGCTATTGTCGTCGTTGACCTGGCTGACCTCGCCGACGAGGACGGGGCCACCGCCTCTTCTGCCGTAGAAACGATGATAGAGCCCGGTGCGGATCGTCACGCTCTGGCCGGGTGAAAGAACCAGCGGTTCCCATGCCGCGAGCTTGCGCGGCAGTCCGTCCAGCGGAACGGTGACATCGTCCTTCAGCACATTGCCGTCGGCGTCGGCCGCGGCGAATTCGATGACGAGATCGCCGCCGGCTCGATTGATGATGTCTTCCATCTTCGCTGCATGACGATGGGTCGGCGTTACCTGGCCTTCCTCTACGAAGAGGAGTTTTTCCGCATACGTGCGCTCGCCCTCGACGCTAACGATGCCGTTGCGCAGGCAGAACAGCACCAGACCGCATTCGGCAAACCGGCCCGAGCCGAAATCGGTGACGTCCCAGCCCAGTTGATGGGCGCGCAGATAGGCCGTCGCCTGCGGATCGGCGGCGAACTCCGCCGCAGTCCAATATCCCCACTCCGGCAGCGCCCACCGCCAGTGCTTGAGGGTCTTCATTGCCCGCAGCAGCGCTGCGTTGATCTCCGAGCGCTTCATCAGATCGCCGCCCCCTCATAGTCGACCGGCACCACGATGTTCTCGCGACCGGATTTGAGAGCCGCCGTCAGCACCGCGTGATGTGCCTGCGCTTCGGCCGGGGTGGCGCAGCCAAAGCCGTTGGCGTTCCCGCCTGCCAGCTCATCGACGAAGGCAGCCCACATCTGCTGGATGGCATCGGCAAAACCGAACTCGAAAATCTTGCCCGTTATGGCCGGAAACAGCGAGCCATAGCCGAGGTCCTCGGTGCTCCAGGCCTGCGTGCCGCCGGTATAATCCATCCATTGCCACTGGCGCGGCGACTTGGTGCTGAAGAAGGCGCTCTTCTTCATGCCGAGAATACGGATGTACCAGGTGTTGGATTCGCCCGGCGCGATGCGCCACGTTTTGAGTACCATCGGGAAATCCTGATCCCCGGCGCGCACGCGCGTGCTGATGGTCGCATTGTCCCAGGTGGTGCAAGGCACCATTCCGCCCTTGCCGTCAGGACGCTCGGTGACCTTCTTGACGAGTTGCGCATGCAGGGTCGTCGGGCGCCAGCCGAGCCGCAACGGCACGTGCAGGACATGCATGCCAAGATCGCCCATGCAGCCATATTCGCCGTTGATCTCAGCCATGCGCTTCCAATTAATCGGCTTCTGCCGGTCAATGTCAGAGGAGTGCAGGAAACCGGCCTCGACCTCGAGGAGGTCGCCCATCTCGCCGCTTTCCGCAAGCGCGATGACCTTCTGTGCACCGGGGAAGAAAGGCATTTCCGACGAGCAGCGAACCAGAAGGTCCGGGTGTTCGGCAAGAACCGTCATGATCTCGCGGTTCTGGGCCGCATCCATGCCGAAGGGCTTTTCGCCGAGCAGATGCTTTCCGGCCTTCAAGATATCGATATAGAATTGCTGGTGCAGCACATGCGGCACCGCGCAATAGATCGCATCGATCTCTGGATTGGCCAGAAGCTCCTTATAGTCGCCGGTAAACTGGCGCACGGTCGGCACGTGATCCCTGAACCAGTCGAGCAGCGTCGCATTGGTGTCGCAGACAGCGACGATTTCCGGTCGCGCCTTCACGTCGGCAAGATGCAGCCAGCGCGCCGCGGCACTTGCGAATTCGCGCCCCATCAGGCCGCAACCGATGACGCCGAAGCGGAATACCCTTGTCATGTCCATTCCTCCCAGAATGCGTCAGGCGAGATGCCGCGAGGCTTCCTCTACGGAAGCACCGTCATGGACGATCGCCATCAAGGCGCGCGTCATGCCCGCAGGATTTTGGTGCTGGATGACGTTGCGGCCATAGACGATGCCGCGCGCGCCCTGCCCCATCAGCTGCTTGGTGCGGCTCAGGATTTCCTGATCAGAAACGCGCCCACCGCCGCGCACCAGCACCGGAAGGCCCTGGGCGATCTCGATGACACGGTGATATTCCTCGACATTATCGCACGGGTCAGCCTTGATGATATCGGCGCCGAGTTCGGCGGCCTGACGCACCAGAGGCAGGATTTTGTCGATCGCACCATCGACCATGTAAGCGCCCTTGGAATTATCCTGCATGACCAGCGGCTCCACCATCAGCGGCATGCCATAGATCTCGCATTCACGCTTCAGGCTATTCACGTTGCGCACGCAGGCACGATAGACTTCTGGCTGGTTCGGTAGCATCAGGAGATTGACGACGACGCAGGCCGCGTCGAGCGCCACGCCCTGCTCCACCGCGCGGTCGATCATTTCGGAAAACAGCGCTGATGGCAGGGGATTGCCATAGATGTTGGCGATATCCGTGCGCAGGACCAACGCCGGGCGATGCTTGCCGGGGATCGCCTGCAAGAGTGGCGCGGTCCCCGGTGGAAGCTGGATGGCATCGGGGGCGGCGTCGGCGATCACCTGGACGGCCGTCTTCATGTCCTCGATGCCGGCGAGGAAGGTCCGTTCATTGAACATGCCATGATCGATGGCGACATCGAAGCAATTGCCGGACACGCCAAAAAGGCGGTTGAGCCGCGCGGATTTCATCCAGTTCCTCCCCAGTATGGTAACGTTTCCACATTGAGATTAATGGACTCATCCGATGAGTCAAGACGGATGCGGTATCGTTTCCACATTCGTCTCATGAGTGTCTTGGGAGATTCCAAAGGGTAGCCCGATAGGGCCCGTCCTCCCTCATTCGGTTCGCAGCAAGTCCGACGCAGACACCAAGGTGCCGGCTTGAAGGTCTTCATCGAGGAGTTGCTGAAGCGCTTTGGGAGAGTGGGTAGATCTCTTCGACAAGCGCCAGCGATTGCCCTCGATCTTTCGCGAGGGCAATCTTTGCCGAATGCGGGTTCAGGCGCCGTGAGGCCCTGTCCCCTGGATCGCGGAGAGCTTCCAGTCCGAACCCGGCCTGCGCACGAAGGTCCAGATCTCGGTGGTTTCCGAGGGATTGCGATCGTCGCCATCCACGAGCTTTCCCGTCGTACGATCGACCATCGCGTCGATGCTCGAATAGCGCATGGCGAGCGTCGCGTATTCGGCACTGTCCTCGCGCCAGGCTTCGGCGATATCGCCCTGCAACAGGCGAACATCGGAAACGCTGTTGCGGACGCCATTGGTCGCGTTCTCGCCAAGCTCCTCGGCAAGATAGGACATGGCTTCGGGTGTGCTCAGCTGGCGCAGCGTGGCGTAATCCTCCGACCCGTAGGCCGTTTGAATTTTGGTGAGAAGCTGCTCGAAGCGTTCGAGATCGGGCTGCTTCAGCCCGATCTCGTCATTCGCCTGCCGCGCCGCCGGCTTCGCGTTCGCCGCGCTGCCACCGATCGGAGGGATCGAGAAGGAGGGACGCTGCGAAGCATTCATGCTGTTTGTGTTATAGGATGTGCCCGGCGCCGATGCCGCATAGTTCGTTCTTTGGCGGTTAGCGAAGAAGCGCATGGCAAAGCTTATCGCCGCGATGATCAGGCCGATCTGCAGCAGCATGCCGAGGAAGCCGAAGCCGCCGCCGAAACCATGACCGATCAGCATGCCAAGCAAGCCGCCGGCGATCAATCCGCCGATCATCGACCCGCCGAAGCCGCCAAAAAGGCCGGGACGAGGCTGCGCGTTGATCGGCGGCTGCGTCGCGGTCTGCGTCTGGGGTGTCATCGTCCGGTCGATCGGAGCGGCCTGGGTTGGCGCTGTCCGCGTAATGGCAGGCGTGTCGAAAGTCCTGGTTCCGCGGCTGCCGAATCCGCTGGAGCCAGCACGGCGAGCATCAGCATCGCTAAAGCTCGCAAGGCACGATGCGGCAGCGAGGACGACGATGGCTGCGATCTTGGCGAAACGCGGAACTGCACTGAACATTGGTTCTCCTGTCATTGGGCAGAAAGACAATCTGTCGATCATATGGGGATGCCAAATAGCGATTGTAAGTTGGCACTGGAACAGAGCCGCCAGAAAATACGCGCCTTCGATAAGGACTGCGTCGTTATCACAGTCGCGAAAAGCAACCTTGTCCGGTGCGTCACCACCTATGGCGATCCCGTGCCTTTTGGCATTCAGGCGCTTTTGAGTGTTGGTGGTGTACGGAAGCGCGCTTGCCCTTGTGGCGGCGCAGATCGCCAAGGGCGGCTTCCGGCGGTGCCTCGGTCGACGCCGATGGTCGTGGGTCTGGTCGTTCGCTACACTGCGCCACTCATTGCCACGATCGAGACCATTGTTCGCTCTGGACCTTGCCGCCGGGAAAGCCCTCTCCATCTATGCCGCCATTGAGCTTGCAAGCATGGCCTTTCAAGAGGTTAGATGCGTCAATTCTGATCGACAAGACATATTCATATAGAGGATTTCCTTTCCCATGCCTTTTCGCCTTTCGACATTCGTCCGGGTCGCAGCTCTTGCCGGCTCCGCGGCCGCCATGCTGTCGGCCCACGCTTTGATGGCTCAGGATTCAGCCGCTCCGTCGCAATGGCCCGACACCCCGACATCGCGGGTGGAAGCCCTTGCAGTCCTCCAGACGCTGAATGCCAATCTCCTCAGCAATGCCAGCGCCACTTTGACGCTCGACCGCTGGTGTGCCTCGCATAAGCTTGCGCCGGCGGGCTCCAAGATCCTGGCGCAGCGCGTGCATGGGCAGGATAAGCCGGCCGACGCCCATATCCGTGAGCTGCTGGCTGTGGGGCCGGATGTTCCGATTGCCTATCGTCGCGTTCGTCTCGCCTGTGGCGATCGCGTCCTGTCGGAAGCCGATAATTGGTATGTGCCGGCAAAACTGACGGCTGACATGAACGAAGCGCTGAACACATCCGATATCGCCTTTGGCCGAGCCGTTCAGTCACTCAACTTCACCCGCACGAACCTGTCAGCCAAATTGCTTTGGTCACCTCTTCCCGAAGGGTGGGAGATGAAAGCCGATCTGCCGTCCGCCGGCACGGGACAACTGACGCTGCCCCCGTTTCTTCTCGAACATCGCGCAGTGCTGAAGTTGCCGGATGGTACACCATTCAGCACGCTGGTCGAAACCTACACGAACAGCGTTCTGGATTTCCCGGCTCCGCCCGCGCATCGACCATGATGCGTGAGCATTCGGCCCCTCGCTGGCAGCGGGATGCCAGCGCTCCGGCCTAGTCTTCATCCGCACCATCGAGCAAACCATCGTAGACTTCCATGAGCGCGTTGGTGATCGCCTGCCCGAGGGCGCCGCCGGCTACGCGGACATCTTCGTCCGTACCATCTCGGGCTGCCTTGGCGAGGCCGAAACCTTGCTCACTGACGATCTGCTTTGCAACTTCGATGGCCCACAGACCGAAGTCACCGCGGTTATCTATCTTGATCGCGTCTTCCATTGCTTGTTCCCGTTATTTGTCATCATGAGGCATCTATACCGTCACCGGCCCCATGACCAGCATCGCTGGCATAACGCGGATCGAGACGTGATTGATCCATCATTTTGTCCATCCAGATTATGCCTTTTGGCGAGACCGCCGTGGTGCGTGCCCGGAGGGAAGAATCAGCAAAAGTAGAAAGAAGGAGGTGTCGCGACAGAACAACAAGCGGCACCGCATCTCCTGGAACCAGTAGGGAAAAGCCCGAAAATGAGGCTCTTCCCATCGGAAATTGTGGAAATGCCGGTGTATGAGCCCTCTGAGACCCGGGCAGCTCGTGACATTGGGCGATTACGATGGAAATGATTCAACCGTAAACAACCCGGGGGAAGCATGATGACCACCACCAACGAAATCGCAGACAAGATTGCCGCAGATCACAAGCTGACAAAGGCTCAGAGCAAGGCTGTCGTCGAAGCCGTCTTCGCCGCCATCACCGGAGCTGCAACCTCCGGCGCCGAGACATCGATCCCGGGCTTTGGCAAGTTCAAGGTCAAGGACACGCCGGCACGGGAAGCACGCAATCCATCGACCGGCGCGACCATCAAGGTGGCCGCCGCAAAGAAGCTCACCTTCACGCCGGCCAAGGCGCTGAAGGATGCGTTGAACAAGTAAGAGCGGGTTACGGCCTCGTTGTGCAACGATGAAAATGCCGGCCCTATCAAGGGCCGGTGTATTTGTCTTGCGAGCTCTTGGATGACGCACCCATTGGCAGTTTAGAAGCCGAAACGGGCAGATGCTCAGTTAAACGTGGATCTGAGCTTGGCGAGCAGCGAAGCCCGGTGCTTTCGTGCAGCCAAGGCCTCGTCCATCGAAACCTCGATGAATCGTGTCGGCGTATGCGGCTGAAGCTGCCCGATCAGATCCATGTCGGCTGAAATCACGGTGCCGACCATGAAATAGCCGCCGCCCGAGACCGCATCACGATGCAGGATGATTGGCTCCGTGCCGCTCGGGATCTGGATGGAACCATAGGGATAGCAGCTGTCGACGATGTTGGACGGATCGGAGCCCGCTCCGAACGACTGCTTGCGCTCGACGAACTCGATCTTGCGACCGCCGCGAAAGCGATATCCCATGCGATCGGCCTCCGGCGCCACCTTCCAGGTGTCGGCAAAGAAGTTCGCCTTCGCCGCGTCCGTCAGCCTGTCCCAGTAGAGGCCCGGCAGCACGCGAAGTTCCGCCGGCGCTCCCGGTTTGCGGCGCAGGTCCTCAGCAATGGTGCGCCCCTCGCCGTCAAGGCCGCCTTGGCCGACCGGCAGTTCGTCTCCCGGCGCAAGCGCCCTGCCTTTGTAGCCGCCAAGTGCGCCGATCGGATAGGTCGACCGGCTGCCAAGGGCGATCGGCACATCGATGCCGCCGGCAACCGCGATGTAGATGCGGGCGCCGGACTTCAGAAAATCGAAGGTCAGGACCTGACCGCTCTTCACTTTGAAAGCAGTCCAGCCGGGGACCGGTTCACCATCGAGCTTGGCGGGCATGTCCGCACCGGTGACAGCGACGAGCGCGTCTTGCGTGAACTCGAGCTTCGGCCCCATGAAGACCGCCTCGAGGCCGGCCGCACCCTCGTCGTTGCCGACCAAAAGGTTGGCTGCCCGCAACGCGTAGCGATCCATGGCGCCGCCCATCGGAATGCCCAGATGAAAATAGCCCGGGCGGCCGAGATCCTGAACGCTGGTGGAAACGCCGTGATGTATGACCTTAATGGGCATAGAGCGTGCCCTCCAGCTTGGTGTTGTAGTCGTCGATGTCCTTCTCGAATTCGCGAAGATCGAAAGTGACCTCGCGGATCGGCGGCGAAAACCTGCCCCTGTCGACATCCTCGACCGCCTGGTCATAGGCGGCACGATCGATAGGCTTGAACTTCACGATGTCGCCCGGGCGGAAAAAGACCATGAAATCGCGGAGATAGCTCGTCGTCTGGCTGGAATCGAAGATCGGCATGGGCGTGATGCCGAACATCTGATAGCCGCCGGCGCCGCGCACCGAATAGATGCAGCCGAAGCAACCGCCATGGCCGACCGTCAGCCGCGGCGTATCGGTTCTCGGGCGCAGATATTTCGGCACCTCGATCTGCCGCTGACGCTCGACCATCTGATACATGAAGGGAAGGCCGGCGACGAAGCCGACCATGGAAACGAACCACGGCGAGCCGTGATGGGCCTCTATGAAGCTGCCGACGGCATCGTAGCCATTGATCCTGGCGGCGTAGTCGAGATCGGTGCCCTCAGGCTCCTGGTGCCGCTCGCGAAAGCGCATCAAGGTCTCATGGGTCCAGGGATCGTTGTAGAAGACGGGGATTTCGACGATCCGCGTCTTGAGCACGGGCTCGGCCTTTTCGGCATCGACCTCGATCGCCCTGACTTCCTTCAGCATGTCGTCGGGCTTGATGATATCCGGGTTGAACTTGACCTGAAACGAGGCATTGGCGGGGCAGATCTCGGTGACGCCCTTGATCTGGCTTTCCCGCACGGCTGTTGCCATCGACAGGCTCTTGAAGAAGGCTTCCAGCGACATCTCATCGCTGCATTCGATGAAGAGGTGTTCATCCCCTCCGAAACTATAGCGCGCGGGCATCAGGCGACCTCCGATCGAATATGATTTTTGGGAGAGAATTCGGTTTCAAGCCACCCTTCCAGGAAGCGCGTATGGAAGGCCGCAATTTGCACGGCCGAAGAGCGGACGAGTGCCTGATGCAGCGGAATGGTCGTCGCCAGCCCCTCGATCACAAGGTTGTCGAGCGCTCGACCAAGCCTTATCAGGCATTCGCCTCTTGTCTCACCCCAGACAATGAGCTTGCCCAGCAGGGAATCATAGAAGGGCGGAACGGTATAGCCTTCGTAGAGCATGGTATCGAAGCGGATGCCGTCTCCCTCGGGAACCACCAGGCGCCCGACAAGCCCTGGAGCCGGCGCGAAACCCTTGAAGGGATCCTCGGCGTTGATGCGGCATTCGATGGCATGTCCGCGCGGGCGGATATCGTCCTGCGTGACGGAAAGCGGCGCGCCGCCGGCGACCCTGAACATCTCCTGGACAAGATCGACGCCTGTGATCATCTCGGTCACCGGATGCTCGACCTGGATGCGCGTGTTGACCTCGATGAAATAGAATTCGCTGCTATCTTCGTCGTAGAGATATTCGACCGTGCCGGCGCCCTTGTACCCAACCTCTCTTGCCAGCGCGACGGCACTCTCGCAGAGCTTCTGGCGCACGATCTGCGGCAGCAGGAGCGACGGGGCCTCCTCCCAGACCTTTTGACGGCGGCGCTGCAACGAGCATTCACGCTCATGGAGATGGATGAAATTCTCCCCATCGCCGAAGATCTGCACCTCGACATGACGCGCACGGGAAATGACCTTCTCGATATAAAGACCGCCATCGCCGAAAGCGGCCAGCGCTTCAGCCGCGGCAAGCGGAAACTGCTTGTCGAGATCCGCAAGCGATTCCACGATGCGGATGCCGCGGCCGCCACCGCCGGCGGCGGCCTTGATCATCACCGGGAAGCCTATACGCTCGGCAATCTCGTGAGCCTCAGCGAGATCGAAAATGCGCCCGCCGCTGCCGGGCACGGTCGGCACGCCGGCGCGCTTGGCAACCTCGCGCGCCGCAACCTTGTCTCCGAGCAGGCGAATGGCATCGCCACTCGGGCCAATGAACGTCAAACCGGCCGCCGCGACGGCATCGGCGAAATCGCCATTCTCCGATAGGAAGCCATAGCCGGGATGCACCGCATCGACATTCGCGGCCTTGGCAGCCGCGATGACGGCCTCGATGTTGAGATAGGATTTCTTCGGCGCCGGCGGTCCGATATTGATCGCCTCGTCCGCCAGCCGCACCGCCAGCATATCGGCATCGGCGGCGCTGTGCACCTGCACCGTGCGGATACCGAGGGCCTTGGCGGCCTTGATGATGCGAACCGCGATTTCGCCGCGATTGGCGATGAGAACGGAGCTGATCGTCACTGTTCTACCTCCGCGATGACCTGGCCGGCCATGATCGGCTCTTCGTTGTCGATGAGGAAGGTGATGTTCCTTCCGGAAAGCCCCGCCGGGATCTCATGAAAGGTCTTCATGACTTCGATTACGCCGACGATGTCACTTTCCGCGACGTCCTGACCATCGGCCTTGAATGGAGGAGCATCCGGCGACGAGGCCCTGTAGAAGGTGCCAGGCAGCGGTGATCTGATTTCAGCTTTGCTCATGATAGCCCCTCATTTTTGCTGTTCTAATATCTGGGAAACAGGCGCGATCCGAATTCCTTCGGCCACCAACGCCTCGCGCATCTCGCGGACGATATCCAACGCTCCGAGCGTATCGGAATGGAAGCAGATGGATTCAAATTCGATTGGGATGTCTCTTCCCTGGACGGTGCGCACTTTTCCTTCGGTGCAGGCGCGCAAGACCTTCCTGGCGATCGCCTTGGGATCGGGCCGCCCGGCATCGCGGGTAAAGACGATCCAGCCATTGTCGTCGTAATCGCGATCAGCGTAGAGTTCCCTGACGACCGGATGGCCGAGCAGCTTGGCAGCCTCGTAGGTCGCTGAGTTCCACATGCAGAAAATGGGCGCATTGGGTGCGGTCGTGCGCATGTACTCGATGAAAGCGTCCGACAGCTCCGGATTGGCTGCAAGCTCCATGTAGAGAGCGCCATGCGGCTTGACATGCTGCATGCTGGTGCCGTGACGCCTGCAGAACTCGCGAAGCGCACCGACCTGGTAGACGATGTCGTTGACGATTTCCTTGTTGCTGCCCGAGATCTTTCGGCGTCCGAAACCTTGCAGGTCGTTGTATCCCGGGTGCGCGCCGACCGCGACGCCGTGCTCAGCGGCTAGTTTTACCGTGTCATTGATGAGATTGGGATCGCCGGCATGAAAGCCCGCCGCTATGTTGGCGGAGCTTATATGCGCTATGAGGTGCTCATCGCTGGTATCGCCGATACGCCACCGGCCGAACGCCTCCCCCATATCACAGTTGATATCCACCGTTCGCTTCAAACCCGCCATCCTCACTGGTAGATCGGTACCGAAGGCATCCCTCGGCGGGCGCCTTCCTCATCAGTACGGTAGGGTCTAATTGGCAGCTTGAAAAATAGATTCTTTTGAGCAGTAATATCTGAAAATATGATAATGATGCGTCGGAGTGATGCGGAAAAAATCGCGATAAAATATATAGTTACAAGGCATGCTCAAAAATTGCTCTTGAAGATGATGCAGTTTTGACCAGCATTATTCATTTTTGCAGTGCAGCAATCTGAATTTATTGGAGGGACGGTTCGGTGGCTCTCAGCATTCGCCAGCTTCGCTATTTCGTCGCGACCGCAGAATATGGGCAGGTTTCCCAGGCGGCGATCAGCCAGAATATTTCTCAATCCGCCATAACCGCGGCCATCAAGGAACTCGAGCAGATCGTCGGCGTTCCGCTCTTCGCCCGCACGGCGCAGGGGATGGAATTGACCTCGTCAGGACGGCAGTTCCTGTCGCATGCCTACGAGATCCTCGCCAAGATCGACGAGGCGATGCAACTCAACTTCATCAACACCGATGTCGAGGGCGAACTGGTCGTCGCGGCCACCTACACGGTGATCGGCTATTTCCTGCCGATGCACATCGAGCGGATACGCCGGCTCTTCCCGAAACTGCGGGTGCAACTCTATGAACTGAACAGGGAATCGATCGAGGAAGGTTTGCTGACCAACCGCTACGACCTTTCCGTCCTGCTCACCTCGAACATTCTCAACCCGATGATCACGACAGAGACGCTGTTGAGCTCGGTGCGCAGGCTCTGGGTTCCGGCGCAACATCACCTGCTGCGGCGAAAGGGCGTGGGGCTGCAGGAAATATCGCAAGAGCCCTACATCATGCTGACGGTGGACGAAGCCGCCCAGTCATCGCTCAAATATTGGAGCAAGACCCCCTACCAACCGAATGTCACGCTTCGCACTTCATCGGTGGAAGCCGTTCGGTCCATGGTCGCGAACAACCAGGGCGTCGCCATCCTCTCCGACATGGTATATCGGCCGTGGTCGCTCGAAGGCCGCCGCATCGAGACGATCAACATCCAGGAAACCGTACCGGCCATGGACGTGGGACTTGCATGGCGTGCGGGTAACGCCTTGACGCCTGCGATGCAGGCATTTCGGAACTACTTCCAACAGGCTTTCGGCTTGCCGGGAGCGGCCGGCGGGAAACCGGCGTCCGAGTAGGCCCACGGCGTCAGGGCGACCCCCGACGCCGTGCGGACGGATCACCCAGTCCTAGAAATTCCAGTCTTCATCTTCGGTCGCGACTGCCTTCCCGATCACATAGGACGAGCCGGAGCCGGAGAAAAAGTCGTGGTTCTCGTCCGCATTCGGCGACAACGCCGAGAGGATCGCCGGATTGACCTTGCAAGCCTCCGCGGGAAAGAGCGCCTCGTAGCCAAGGTTCATCAGCGCCTTGTTGGCGTTGTAGTGCAGGAACTTCTTGACGTCTTCGGTCAAGCCGACACCGTCATAGAGTGACTCGGTGTACCTAGCCTCGTTATCATAGAGTTCGAGCAGGAGGTCGAAGGCGAAGTCCTTGATCTCCTGCCGGCGCTCCTCCGGCAGCCGCTCAAGCCCACGCTGGAACTTGTAGCCGATGTAATAGCCATGCACCGCCTCATCGCGGATGATGAGGCGGATCATGTCGGCGGTGTTGGTGAGCTTGGCACGGCTCGACCAGAACATCGGCAGGTAGAAGCCCGAATAGAACAGAAAACTTTCGAGGAAGACGCTGGCGACCTTCTTCTTCAGCGGATCACCGGAAGCATATTGCTCCATGATCAGCGTCGACTTGCGCTGCAGGAATTCGTTCTCTTCCGACCAGCGATAGGCATCGTCGACATCCGGCGTCGAGCAGAGCGTCGAGAAGATCGATGAGTAGGATCGAGCGTGCACGGCCTCCATGAAGGAGATGTTCGACAGCACCGCCTCTTCATGCGGCGTGGCGGCGTCGGCCATCAGCTTCACGGAGCCTACTCCGTTCTGGATCGTGTCGAGCAGGGTCAGGCCAGTGAAGACGCGGATGGTGAGCTGCTGCTCCTCCGGCTTCAGGGTTGCCCAGGACGGGATGTCGTTCGACAATGGCACCTTTTCGGGCAACCAGAAATTTCCGGTCAGGCGGTTCCAGACCTCGAGATCCTTGTCGTCCTCGATACGGTTCCAGTTGATGGCGCGGATACGGCTTACCGGCTTGAATTGCATGTTCACGGAAATGTCCTTTTCAAACCGGAAATCAAAGGGCGCAGGAAACGCAGCCCTGCACCTCGGTGCCGGACAGCGCCATCTGGCGAAGGCGGATGTAGTAGATGGTCTTGATGCCCTTCTTCCAGGCGTAGATCTGCGCCTTGTTGATGTCGCGCGTGGTTGCCGTGTCGCGGAAGAACAGCGTCAGGGACAGGCCCTGATCGACATGCTGGGTGGCGGCCGCATAGGTGTCGATGATCTTTTCCGGCCCGATCTCGTAGGCGTCCTGATAATAATCGAGATTGTCGTTGGTCATGAAGGCGGCCGGATAATAGACGCGGCCGATCTTGCCTTCCTTGCGGATTTCGATCTTGGAGACGATCGGATGGATCGAAGAAGTCGAGTGGTTGATATAGGAGATCGAACCTGTGGGAGGCACGGCCTGCAGGTTCTGGTTATAAAGGCCGCCCTTCATTACGGCCTGCTTCAGCTCCGCCCAGTCCTTCTGCGTCGGGATGGCGATGCCGGCCGTTTCGAATAGTTCGGCCACACGTTCGGTCGCGGGCGCCCACGCCTGATCGGTATATTTGGCGAAGTATTCGCCGGAGGCGTATTTCGAGTTCTCGAAGCCCTTGAAGCTCTGCCCGCGCTCGACCGCTAGGAGGTTCGAGGCACGGATGGCGTGATAGGTCACAGTATAGAAATAGATGTTGGTGAAATCGACGCCTTCCTCGGAGCCGTAGAAGATGCGCTCGCGGGCAAGATAGCCGTGCAGGTTCATCTGGCCGAGGCCGATGGCGTGGCTGTCGTCATTGCCCTTTTCGATCGAAGGCACCGACGAGATATGGCTCATGTCGGAGACTGCCGTCAGCGCGCGGATCGACATTTCGATCGTCTTGCCGAAATCGGGGCTGTCCATCGCGGCTGCGATGTTGAGGGAGCCGAGATTGCAGGAGATGTCCTTGCCCATATGCGTGTAGGAAAGGTCGTCGCTGTATTCGCTCGCTTCGCTCACCTGCAGGATTTCCGAGCAGAGATTGCTCATGGTAATGCGGCCGGCAATGGGGTTGGCGCGGTTCACCGTGTCCTCGAACATGATGTAGGGATAGCCGCTCTCGAACTGGATTTCGGCAATCACCTGGAAGAAGTCGCGCGCCTTGATCTTCTTCTTGCGGATGCGGCTGTCGGCCACCATCTCGCGGTACTTTTCCGTCACCGATATTTCCGTGAAAGGCACGCCATAGACGCGCTCCACGTCATAAGGCGAGAACAGATACATGTCGTCATTGTTCTTCGCGAGCTCGAAGGTGATGTCGGGAATGACGACACCGAGCGACAGCGTCTTGATACGGATCTTCTCGTCGGCATTCTCGCGCTTGGTGTCGAGGAAGCGCATGATATCAGGGTGATGGGCGTTAAGATAAACGGCGCCCGCGCCCTGCCTGGCTCCGAGCTGGTTGGCGTAGGAGAAGGAGTCTTCGAGCAGCTTCATCACCGGGATGATGCCGGAAGACTGGTTCTCGATGTGCTTGATCGGCGCGCCGGCCTCGCGGATGTTGGTGAGCGACAGCGCCACGCCGCCGCCGCGCTTGGAAAGCTGCAGCGCGGAATTGATGGCGCGGCCGATCGATTCCATGTTGTCTTCGACGCGCAGCAGGAAGCAGGAAACCAGCTCGCCGCGCTGCTTCTTGCCTGCGTTGAGGAAAGTCGGCGTCGCCGGCTGGAAGCGGCCGGAAATGATCTCGTCCACCATGTTATGGGCAAGCTGCTCGCTGCCGCGCGCCAGCGCCAAGGCTACCATACAGACGCGGTCCTCATAGCGCTCCAGATAGCGCTTTCCGTCAAAGGTCTTCAGCGTGTAGCTGGTGTAATATTTGAAAGCGCCGAGGAACGTCGGAAAACGGAACTTCTTCGCATAGGCATGATCGAAGAGATCGCGCACGAAGTTGAAGGAATATTGGTCCAGCACCTCCCGCTCGTAGTAACCCTCCGTCACTAGGTAATCGAGCTTCTCCCGCAGGTTGTGGAAGAACACCGTGTTCTGGTTGACATGCTGGAGGAAGTACTGCTTGGCCGCCAAGCGGTCCTTGTCGAGTTGGATACTACCCTGCTCGTCATAGAGGTTCAGCATGGCGTTGAGGGCGTGATAGTCCAACGCCGTTTCCGTGACCTTCGATGGCCGGTCGCTCGCGGGATGAGAAAAAGTGTGAAGCGGTTTTTCGGCGGCGTGCCGCGACAAAGAAGAGCTTAGCGTGTCCAAAATCGTTCCAATCCGTGTCTGACATTCACGACATCCTCTTCCGTGCCCAAAAGCTCGAACCGATAGAGAAACGGCACCTGGCATTTGGTGGAGATGATGTCGCCGGCGATACCAAACGTCGCCCCGAAGTTGCTGTTGCCCGCGGCAATGACCCCGCGGATGTTTGAACGGTTATCCGCATCGTTGAGGAAGCGGATCACCTGCTTGGGCACGGCACCCTTGCCCCCTTCACCACAATAGGTAGGGACAATGAGAACGTAAGGACGGGCCGCTCGAAGCTCTTCACCCGCGCCGAGCGGAATGCGAGCGGCCGGCAAGGCAAGCTTGGCAACGAAGCGATGGGTGTTCTCAGATCTGCTGGAGAAATAGACGATCTCGCCCACCGCCCGGTTCCTCAGGCGAGCGCGCTGATCATGTCGGGACGGAAGCCAGCCCAATGCTGCTCGCCGGCGATAACGACCGGGACCTGACGATAGCCGAGACCCTGCACCAGCTCGTAGGCTTCAGTATCGGTGGACACGTCGACGATGGTGTAATCGATACCCTGGCGGTCGAGGGCGCGTGTGGTCGCGGTGCACTGGACGCAAGCGGGCTTGCTGTAGACGGTAATGCTCATGGATGTCCTCGTATATATGACAGGCGTGCGAGATCGTCCGGGCGTCGGGCGACACCCGTTCGGCAATCTGAAAAATGGCGGCGGGCACAACCGACTGCCGGACGCTTAGGCGGCCGTCAGTCGTGCAGGCAGATAAGGATACTCAAAGACATGGACTTCACACCTCGAAGTAACCTTTGCGGGCCTTTCGGGGAAAGCGACGACAACGGCGACCTGCCGCAAACCATCGCTCGCCATCCGGACACCCCGCCCGTGGACGCTATTGCTCGAGGCAGGTCTCCTGGCTTGCGGGTCGAAGTATTTGCTCTTGCCTTCCCGAGGCATATATTCCTCAGTGGCACATGCAGAACAAATACTCGCCGCTCACAGTTGCGGGGGCAGCTACGGCTTGACGAGCATCATGCTCATCGACCGTATTCCCATCTTAGCCTCCAATCCTTGCGAATCGAAGGAACCTCGAACACTATATATAGTAGACGAGGTTAAATTTGCGTCAACAGGTTCCGTCACCGATCCTTCATTTAAGATGTTGATAAGGCCTGCGGCTAAGTCCCGAAGACGCTTTCGCGGCAAGGACAGAAGATCGGTCATCTTCTCGACCTCGGGAATGTGCGGCGAGTGGATATCAGGAAAGCCGGGGCCGATTGTCGGCGCACCGGACGCCCTCTTAACCCTGAACCGGAGAGATTGCTCCAGGGAGCCCATGCCGGGTGAACATCGAGATATCCATGCGTCAGGCAATGCCAGCGCGGATCCTGGCTTTCCAGGAGATTTCCAGGCGTCGTTTCAGTTCGTAACACAACGCACAGACGGCGAGCGTCGCAACCACGATCGGGATGAAAGACGAGGCGGACATCAACCCAAACTCACGCAACCAGTAGGCAATAACCAACATGACCGTCTGGTGAAGCACGTAGTAGGTCAGCACTGCCCTGTTCAGATAGCGGACAACGGCGTTCTCCGAATTCAGCCAGATCTTTGCGTATCCGAGAATTGCGACGATCGCACACCATTGGAACGTGCCGGCAAGCACCCTTCCCGAAAATGCCTGCCACATGTCAGGCTCGCCGGCAGGCAGGCCCGGAAAGAGCATCGTCAGAAGCACCGCACAACCCAGCGCAAGGATCAGGGCGGGTTTTCGCGCGTCGACGACCGCCTCCCAGTATTCGCTGCGCATGGCCATCACGACACCGAGCAGAAATGACATCAGATAGATACTATGGCTGTACCAGTCGGTGAGGATATTGAGTGTCGGGGGGAAGGCCGGCCGCAGCGTGAGCCTGAGCAAGATGAACAGTATGGCGGGAAATATCAGTATCCACTTGCCCGCCAGCCGGGGCGCCAGCCGATCCCCCGCGAGGGGCAGCAACTTCGGCCAGGCCGATACGACAAGCGTCAGGATTGCGGTGTAGGTCCAGAGATAGGCGAGGTACCACAGGTGCTGCATCCAGAAGAGATTGACCTCACGTCCGTTGGGCAGCGGAATGGGCGTCAGGGTCAGATAGTGCCAGAAGACGTCTCGGAGGCTGATGTCGACCCCCAGGCTGGTATTTAGGCAGACATACATTTGGGGAGGGATCAGAAACAGCATTCCAATCAGCAGCGGAACCAGCAACTGCCTCGTTCGCGCCTTCCTCAGCACCTCGGGAGTTTGCCGTGTCAGCAATATCCCCGTGACGACGCCTGAGATCAAAAACAGCAGCGACATGCGCCAAGGGTGGGTCCACAGATGGATGATGTCAAAGATGGGAGAGCTGTCCGGTGCCTTCAGAAGAAAGCCCCTGGAGTTATACATCAGGCTGACATGATAGACGATCAGCAGCATGAATGCTGCGACCCTGATAAAATCCAGATCATGCCGACGTGACGTTGCCTCCATGGTTCACGCTATAAGGCGTAATCTTTAAGATCAGGTTGAGTTGTCGATTAAAAAACTCAACCTATAGAGGATAGTGATCTCGAATGCTTTGCAGCGATGCTGCTACGCCCGCTCGCAACCACCACCAAGCGGGACTTCTGGGCACGACCCGGCCATCAACATACGGCGAATTCGTTTGGCTCTTATTGTGACAGCTGCTCCGCCGCCACTGCGACAGGATCTTCCGCCTCCTCGAGCGCACGCCAACCTACCTGCGGAAACGGTCGATCAGAGTCGATAATTTTCGACAGCTTAAAAAGGACGACGGAATTTGAGGGCCGCAGATTGTGGCATTTGCCTGCGGGGCTGTCGGTATATGGCGAACCGCGCGATCTACAAGTTGCAAGCGCCATCGCCTTCCGGGAAGATCGCTCGTCACCCCCAGGGTTCGCGCGCGCCCCTCTAGGACTGCGCGGCAACCACAACAGCGGTGATGGATCTACTTCTTCGCAACATCATCGTCCTGCTATGCGGCAAAGTGGACGAGCGCGTCAAACTCCTGACCGGCGGCAGGACGTATTCGGTGATTTCCAGACCTGACTGATCAGAAGAGAGCCTCTGCAAACAACTCCTCATCATTGCCAGTCGTCGGTCCGTGACTGGCCGGAGCTGTCGCCACGCCAAAAACACTCGCATGTATCTCGCGTTCTGCCGCCATCGTATAGATCTTCGCGATGCGCTCCGAAATGGCAGCTAGCGGCGCTTCGAGCCCGATCAAATCCTCGACAGCGCAATAATCACGACCGGCTTCCTCCGTGCAGGATGCGAGCGTTTCGCCGATTCCCGCCCGGAAATCCAGGCTGTTGACGACCTCGGCGACCTTGGAGGTCATATCCTCGCCACAGCGGCGAAGCTCCTTCACGTTGACATCCATGGATGCGCCAGCCTCGGTAATGTGCAGCAAAGCGGCATCGATATGCGCCCCGGAACCCGACGAACTATCCTGGTCATCGCTCTGCCGCCAGTCCTTCAGGCCGGCAGTCTGGCCCTCAAGCATGCCCAACCCGATAAGGATTTTTTCCGCATCTTCATCGAGAAGCGCTGCGAACGAGCGCAGCTCTCCGGCGACCACGTTGATTGCCCGCCCCTCTTCGCCAAGCTTGCCGCAGCGCAGGTTGGTGTTGAGCGCCATGTATTGGATGTCCCGACGCACGAGCTGGATGGTCAGAATGCTCGTGGTCAGCTCCTTGACCATCTCGCTCGTCTTTTCGCTGAGCCGATTTGCTCCGGCCGCGGCGACATCAATGCGATCGACGACTGCCCGGGCGGCGGAAAGATCACCGCGCAGCGAATTGATCGGGCTGCGCCCGTCCTGCCCGCTCTGCGACATCATGGTTTGATAGAGGTCGAGCAGGGTGCCGATATCGTCCCTGAAGCTACGGATGTTGTCGACGATTTTTGCGGTCTCGCGGTTGAAACCGTCCGTTGTCTCGCTGAGCAGCTCGAAGACGAGGGTCGTCGTCAGAGCCGTGATGCGATTGCGATCAGTCGCGGAAAGATTGAGGGACGACTGGGAGGCAAGATAGGCATCCGTGATCGAATAGACGGCCTGGCAATGCTCAACCCTTTGCCGGGTGATATCGCCGATCTGCATCGCGGAGAGGGTGTGGGCGACCTTGTTCTGAATCCGGCGCGCAAGCCCGGCAACGGTATCGGCCAATGTCGACAGACCGCGGCGCTGGGTCTGGATCTCCTGTGCATTCGACAGAAGGCGCTGGACGATGGACGGTATGTCATCCAGATATTGTCCGAGCGAGCCGTCCTCGCTTGCCGCCGCTGATTTTATCCCGTTTTCAAGCACGCGGATCTGCCCCGAAAGTGCTTTGACCTCGCCGGTGGCGAACTCGATGCGTTCGACGATCTCGCTGGCAAAACTGGAGAAATCCGGGATTCGCGCGCCCGCAATTTTCGCTGTCGCAGCAAAGGTTCTGAGGTACCGCAGGGTTTCTTCCATGGAAAGGACCTGCGTGGCGAGAAGCCGCCCGGTTTGACCAATAGAGACCACGCACTCCTGACGACGAACTTCCGCGGGCGGCAACTTGTTGAGCAGATCGACTGTCTGAAGCAGCCGGGCGGTCGCTTCGGCTGCGTTTTCCTCCTTCAGCGAGCCGCCGATATCTTCCAGCAGATTGACCAGCTTGGCCAGAACTTCTGTCACCGTGAGAAGGACGGCGCCGCCGTCCAGAAAACGCTGCTCGATCTGCAGCCGGGCGCCTTCCAACCGACCGATGACATCATCCTCGGGAAGAGTAAATTGCCGGCTTGTCGCTGCATGCACCATAATTCTTTTGGACTCCGCCTAAGACCGCTTACCGCAAACTAAAGCGAACAAAGAAATACGGAGTTAACATGACGTGTGAAATGGGCCGATCAGCAACCTCAGCTTTCGGATTGAGAGCGCTAAAGCTTTGGGCAAGACCCGGGGAGTAGACATTACCTCGAGAGCGCCAGTACCTTTTTCAGGCCATCGGTGCCGATTGCGATTTACCCGCAAACAAGCCCGTCGAAGCTGATTGAACGAAGATGAATGTTGCCGTCGACAAATATGCATGGTCGTCCTGCGAGCCTGCGGAGCTACAGGAAAGCCTGAGGGCAACCAACATATCGGTTTCCCTGAACCGGGGATCTGAAGCATCGGATTTTCACATCGACGTGACGCTCGCGATGATTCGGAAGATGACGGCTTGGAAGATATTTTCCGAAACGGGTTATGAAATCCGTTATCTGTTTCGTCACAGCGACCGCATAGAACTGCACTTCGTCGAGAGCGGCACATTTCAGGTTGAAACGGAGGATCAGAAGTTCACGGCAACGGCCGGAACGACGTTCATGTTGCTGTCTCACGGCTTCATAGGGCTCAGAGCCTCGCGCGACGCCCGCAAGATCGCACTTGCAATACCACGCGCGCTCTGCCTGCCGCTGATAGATGTGACGGACGAAGATCCTGAGTTGTTCTTCGGACGTTTCGACAGAATGGCCGACATCGCCGACAAAGGTGTGCGAACGCTCTATCGAATGGCAGACCTGCTTCTGGAGCCGGATGATCATCTCTTTGCCGGCTCGCCGCTTGGTGCCTCCCTCTTCAAGGAGGCGATTGTTGCCACTTTCGTGCAGTCATGGCCAAGATCGGCGGCAAAAGCCACGCCACAGACGGCGCGCCCTCGCAATTTGAAGCGGGCGCTGGATTGGATCCGGGCGCACCTGGGGGAAGAGTTCACCGTTCTTGACATCGCAAGGAACGCCGGACAAAGCGTCCGCGGACTGCAGATGTCCTTTCGGCAGAACCTGGGCATGAACCCCTTGAGCTATGTGCAGCGATTGCGGTTGCAGCAAATCCACCATGATCTGCTTCATGGCAATGCAGACGAGAACATATCCGATATTGCTGCTCGCTGGGGCTTCAGTCACATGGGATATTTTGCTGCGCGCTATCGCGCCCTATACGGCGTTTCGCCGTCTTCAACACGCACTGGTCGTCATCGTTGATACTCCAGCGTGCATTTTATATCAGAAAAACGCAACGCTATCACTTTATCGCAGTTAATTGCAAAGTCGCGCACTGGTTGAAGCCGAGTTTAACGCACCGTTAGCCATTTAACGATTTCGTTACCTGAGCCAAGACTCACAATCATTGTGACGCGGCCCTTTCATCCGAAAGGTCATCCAAACATCCAAGCCGATAATCGTGAGCGGATCCGCGCGTGACAACGCGGACGCTTAGCGGGGTCACTATGCGCATCTTCGTAATAGACGACAGTCCTTCCGTTGTCGCCAAGCTTTGCCAAGCGGTCGAAGCGATCAGAGGCAGCGAGGTCCTGTCGTTCTTGGAGCCGAGAGAGGCTCTCAAGCGGCTTGATGACCAAACGCCCGACCTCATTCTCGTGGACTATATGATGCCGGACATGAACGGTATCGAAGTAATCACCCATGTCCGTAGGAATGCGCTTACGGCCCACGTTCCCGCTATCATGATCACATCCCGCAAGGAGACTGACATCAAGCTGGCTGCGATGCAGGCAGGCGCCACCGAATTCCTCACCAAGCCGATCGACGAGACGGAGCTGACGATACGCGTTCGCAACATTCTCAGCATCGGAGAGGAGCGGCTGGCACTCGCAGCCAAGGCGGCAAGCCTGCAGCGCGATTTCGACGCAGCGATGAAGACGGTAGAGCGGCACGAGGAGGAAATCATCTGGCGCCTCTCCAAGGCGATCGCCGCCCGCCACGGCGAGACGGCGGACCATCTGGACCGGGTCGCCATCGTCGCGCGGATGATCGCCGAGGAACTTGGTGTGGGCGCACGCCAATCCCGCATGATCTTTCTTGGCAGCGCCCTGCACGATGTCGGCAAGATCGGCTTGCCGGACGCCATTCTCTCAAAGCCCGGGCCCTTGAGCGCCGAGGAGCGCCGCCAAATGCAGCGGCACGCCGAATTCGGCAGCGAGATATTGAACGACAGCTCAAGCGAATTGATCCAGACCGCCCAAAGGATTGCCGAAAGCCACCACGAGAAATGGGATGGGACCGGATATCCCAAGGGAATCTCAGGATCCTCCATCCCGCTTGAGGCCCGTATCGTCGCCATAGCCGACGTCTTCGACGCACTCTGCTCCAAGCGCTCCTACAAGCCCGCCTGGCCGATTGCGGAAGCGTTCCGCGAGATTGTCAACAGCAGCGGAACGCATTTCGATCCCGCCTGTGTCGCGGCCTTCTGCCGCCGCTGGGCGGATATAAAGGGTCTTTTCGAGCTGCAGCTGTCCGACGGCGATCCCGTGACGCCGCAGCAGACGTCGAAAACCGCGCCCACATTTCAACTATCCCGAGGTTCGGCATGAGCGGACAAATGGAAATACTGCATCTTCGCGGTCCACTGACCATCAAGACGATCACAAACGCAAGGGACATCATCCAGGTCTACCTTCAGGAATCGGCATCGCTTAGCCGGTCCCTGATCATCGACATAGATGGCAACGCGGACATCGATCTCACCCTGCCGCAACTACTTCTTTCCGCCCGACACACGGCCGAGCGGGCGGGTGTGACGATCGCTTTGAACAAGCCGGCAGACGGCAATTTTCTGGCCGTCCTGCAGCGCGCGGGTCTCCTTTGCGGGGACCGGCAACAAGACAGTTTCTGGCTAGAAGGAAAAGCAGCATGAGCGCCAATATTCTCACCGTCGATGATTCCGCCAGCATTCGGCTGACCACGCGCATTGCACTCACCGGCGCCGGATATTCGGTCACCGAAGCGGTTGATGGCGCCGACGGCCTCAACAAGCTGAAGGCTGGCAATTTCGATCTGATCGTCACCGATCTCAACATGCCCAATATGGACGGGCTGACCATGATCCGCGGCCTGCGGCAATTGCCGGCCTATATGGGAACGCCGGTGATCTTCCTGACCACCGAGTCGGACGGCGACCTGAAACAGCAGGCAAAGGCTGCCGGCGCGACAGGCTGGCTGACCAAGCCTTTCGAGCCCGATACCCTCGTCAAGATCGCGCGCAAGGTGCTGGGCAGATGAACGATCTCGATCCGATCGCCGTCTTCAGGACAGAGGCCGCCGAACAGCTCGAACTGATCGAGGCCGGACTTCTCGATCTGATGCGCGACTTGAGCGACAGGGCTCAGATCGATGCGGTCTTCAGGGGGCTTCACACCCTGAAAGGATCGGGCTCCATGTTCGGCTTCGATCAACTGGCCGCCTTCACCCATCATTGCGAAACGGCCTTCGACCGGGTTCGCAGGGGCGAGGCTGCGGCCACCAAGGAGCTGGTGGCCGCCGTTCTCGACGCGCAGGGCCACATGCAGGCGCTCTTGGAAAATCCGAACGGCGATCATGAAGCCATGAGCTCCATTCTGTTGGAGAACCTGCGTAATGCAGTTGGCGCCACTGCCCCGCAAAATGCGCCCGCAGCGCCCGTTATCACGCCGCCGGCCTCGACCTCGATCAGCTCTGGCTCCATCGCCGGCGGGGCCAAGGCATGGCAGCTGAAATTCAGCCTCCCAGCCAACTCCATGGCCAACGGCACCAATCCGCTCGGTCTTCTGGACGAGTTGCGCGAGCTCGGGGAGTGCCGGATCGAGGCTGATATCGGGGCCATTCCGCCGCTTCAAGACCTCGATCCGCGCGATCTTCACATCGGTTGGACGATTCATCTGACAACCGAAAAGCCGCGCTCCGAGATCGAAGACGTCTTCATCTTCGTGATGGACGAGATGACGATGGAGCTCAAGGAGCATTCGGCTCCAAAACAACCCAATCCCACGCCCGCCGCCCTGAGCCCACGACAGTCGCCGGCGAGCGAGCCACCCAAAGCCGCAATCCCGCCGACGGAGGCAGGCAAGGTTCAGCCTGCCGATACAAAGTCGCAAAAGCAGGCGGACAATGTCCGCATTCCCGCATTGCGTCTCGACGAGATGATGGACCGGGTCGGCGAGCTGGTGATTGCCCAGTCGCGCCTCAGCCAGATGGCAAATTCGGCTGCCGATCTCGGCCTTCGCTCGGTCTCGGAAGAGATCGAGCGTCTGGCCGGCGAGCTGCGGGACACGATGATGGTCCTGCGCATGATGCCGGTCGCAAGCCTCTTCAGCCGCTTCCGCCGCCTGGTCCACGATCTCGCACGCGAGACCGGCAAGGATATCGAGCTTGTCACCGAGGGTGAAACTACGGAAGTCGACAAGACGGTCATCGATCGCCTCGCCGACCCGCTCGTTCACCTTGTGCGCAACTCCATCGATCATGGGCTGGAAGGCCCGGACGATCGTGCCGCAGCCGGCAAGCCCATGACCGGGCGAGTCATCCTCTCTGCGCACCAGACCGGCAGTGAAGTGGTGATCTCCATCAGGGATGACGGTCGCGGCATCGATCGCCAGAAGGTGCGTGCGAAGGCCGAGGCCAACGGGCTCATCCAGCCCGGCGCCCAGCTTTCGGACAAGGACCTGCTGCAACTCATCTTTCAGCCCGGCTTTTCCACGGCGGAGAAAGTCACCAACCTCTCCGGCCGCGGCGTCGGCATGGACGTGGTCAAGAAGACGATCGAGACGCTGCGCGGTTCGATCGATATTACGAGCGAATTCGGCAAGGGTTCCGATATCGCATTGCGGATCCCGCTAACGCTCGCCATCATCGATGGGCTTCTCGTGCGGGTGGGCAATGGGCGCTACGTCATCCCGCTTACCGCCGTCGAGGAATGCCTCGAGCTCTCGGTAGAACAGGATCTGCGGTCGCGCGGCCGCAGCTTCATCTCGCTGCGCGACAAGCTGGTGCCCTTCCTTCGCCTGCGCGAACTGTTTCGCACCGGCACCGAGCCGGACCCCTATCAAAAAGTCGTGGTCATCTCGACCGGCAGCGAGCAGGTCGGCCTCGTCGTCGATCAAATCATCGGCGACCATCAGACCGTCATCAAATCGATGTCGAAGCTCCACGACCAAGTCTCGACTTTCTCAGGCGCGACCATCCTCGGTGACGGCAACGTGGCTCTGATCCTCGATGTCGCGCATCTGATCGCAGCCGGACAACATCAGGAGGCGCAATTGCGGGCAGCAGGATGAGTGAGACAGGTTTGAAATCCGACTATCGCGCTGTCTGGAAAGACGCTGAAGAGCTTTCGGTTCTGACGTTCAGCCTCAATGGCGAAACCTTCGCCATCGACGCGGTCGTCGTACAGGAAATTCTGGACCTGCTGCCCGAAACCAACGTTCCCGGCAGTCTGCCCTTCGTCGGCAGCGTCATCAATTTCCGCGGCAAGGTAATCCCGCTGGCCGACATTCGTGTCGCTTTCGGCATGGAAGCGGCCAATGTCACGATCGACAGCCGCATCGTGGTGACAGAGTTGGAGCTCGACGGCGAGACGACGCTGATCGGCATCCGCACCGACAAGGTTCACGAAGTCACGCAGCTATCGCTATCCGCGAGCGAGCCGCCCCCCATCGTCGGCATGCGCTGGCGCGCCGATTACATCCACGCCCTCGTAAAGCGCGAACGCGAATTCATCATCATCCCGAACTTGCAGGCGATATTCTCTTCGCAGCGGGCAAGTGCGGTCAGAGCAACGGCATAATTTGTGGAACAAGGAAGCTAACAAATGCGGTTTACGATAAAGCTCAAGCTGCTTCTAACCTTTGCTGTCGTGATCGCCATGCTTCTTGGCACGGCCATCTACAGCATCACAACCCTCGGCCAGGTCAACAATAACTGGTCCGATACTCTGTCAGGACCCGCGGAACGTCTCCGGCTGGCCCAGAATCTGGATATCGCCGTTCTCCAACAGCTGAGGCAGCAGAAAAACATGCTGTCGTCCGGTTCGGTCGACGAGACCAAGAACTATATCGCAAAGAGCGATGCCGCGCGCACGACCTTTGACGCCGATTTCGCCAAGATCCTTGACAATACCACCGATCAGGACATGCCTCTCTGGTCGCAGATCAAGGATCTTAGCGCCAATTGGCGTGATGCCGACGACCGCATTCGCAGCATGATGCTTGCCGGCGACAGCGCCGGGGCGCTTCACGTTTCGTCCACCGCGGCGCGTGAAACGAGCGCCAAGATCGACAGTGTGTTGGCCCAGATATTCGAAACCGAACGCGCCCGGCTGAAGCAGGCCGACCAGGATGCTGCAAACGATTATGCAAACGCACGGTCCATCCTGATCGCCATAGCATCTGCGGCATCGATCATCGCGCTCGTTTCGGCAATCGCGATTATTCTTTCGATCAACAGGGGCATCAACCGCGCCGTCAACACGGTTCAAACGGTTGCCGAGGGCGATCTGACGGAATTCGCCAAAATCACCACCAGGGATGAAATCGGCGAGCTTCTTGGCCATGTCAACGCGATGATCGAGCGGCTGCGTGGTGTCGTCGCCGATGCGCTGTCTGCCTCCGACAACGTATCATCGGGCAGCCAGCAGCTATCGGCCGGGTCCGAGCAGCTCTCGCAGGGTGCCACCGAACAGGCCTCCTCCGCCGAAGAGGCCTCGGCCTCGATGGAGGAGATGGCCGCCAACATCAAGCAGAACGCCGACAATGCAGCCCAGACGGAAAAGATCGCCCGCCAGTCCGCCAGGGATGCCGAGGTCAGCGGCCAGGCCGTCGACCGCGCCGTCAACGCCATGCGCACCATCGCCGAGAAGATTTCCATCGTTCAGGAAATCGCGCGCCAGACCGACCTGCTCGCCCTCAACGC
>NZ_JAAZQP010000016.1:0-152733 GCF_012275435.1 Rhizobium sp. SG741 | reverse complement strand
CGTCTTGCGAGCCTTCTCCGGGTTGCCGAGCAGCACATCCACTTCCGCCGGGCGGAAGAGTTGAGGATCGATCACCAGATGATCCTCCATCTTCAGGCCGACATGCTGAAAGGCGATGGCACACATGTCGCGCACGGTCGTCGTCCGACCGGTCGCAATGACATAGTCGTCAGCGACGTCCTGCTGCAGCATCAGCCACATGGCACGAACATAATCCTTCGAATGCCCCCAATCGCGCTTGGCATCGATATTTCCGAGCCGAAGTTCGTTTGCCAGGCCAAGCTTGATGCGAGCGACCGCATCCGTCACCTTGCGCGTGACGAACTCGATACCGCGAAGTGGAGATTCATGGTTGAAGAGAATGCCGCTCGACGCATGCAGGCCGAAACTCTCACGATAGTTGATCGTGATCCAATGGCCGTAGAGCTTGGCGACCGCATAAGGCGAGCGCGGGTAGAAGGGCGTCAGCTCCGACTGCATCGGCTCCTGAATGAGCCCGTACATTTCCGAGGAAGACGCCTGATAGAAGCGAGCCTCAGGCCGCTCGAGACGGATGGCCTCCAGGATATTCGTCACGCCGAGAGCCGTTACCTGGCCGGTGAGATAGGGCTGCTGCCAGGAGGACTTGACGAAGGATTGAGCACCGAGATTATAGACTTCGTCCGGCGTAACGTCCTTTATGGTACGGACGAGACCGGAAAGATCCATCAAGTCACCGTCGACGATACGGACGTCTTGTTCGATGCCAAGCCATTGCAGGCGGCTGAGATTGACATCCGAAGTGCTTGAACGACGGGCAAGTCCATGGACTTCATAACCGTTCTTCAGCAATAGTTCCGCCAGATAGGCGCCGTCCTGACCCGTGATCCCCGTTACCAGTGCTTTCTTCGCCACTTATATCTCCATTCTCGCCGCATTTGACCAAATTGCTTACAGCAAGGCACCGCTCTCTGCCGAACACATAGTCACTCCGGGTGCCGATTTTCCAGCGCCATTTAGCCGTTATGTGAGCCAATGACAACGACTGGCGACAAGTTCCCCCATGGCGTGCGCTATCGATAACAAAAAACCACCTATGAGGAAGTCCATACTGCAATCGTTCGTTCCATGTCAAAATCGGACTGGGCAGCAAGTTTGGGGATCCTGGGGCCGCCGCATTCGTCGGCCGCAATTGGGCACCGAAGATAGGCCGCTCATAATAGGCCGAACGAGCTCAATTGAAGACTTCCGCGATCGAATTTTCCCTAGACGCGCTCGCTCTGGATCGGCAATTCGCCCGCCAGTTCGCGATATAGACCATAATAGGCCAAGCACATTTTCTCAGCTGTGAAATGCGAGAGATAGCGATCCCGGGCCGCGGCACCCATCGCGATCGTCTTCTCCCTGTCCTGCCAGATGCGCTTCATCGCATCCGATAGGGCATCGATGTCATTCGGCGGTACCACGAATCCTGTCTCGTTGTTCAAATTGACGAAACTTGTCCCAGTGCCGATTTCGCAGGAAATCATCGGCTTGCCGAACATGGCAGCCTCGACGAGCGACAGTCCGAAAGCCTCTGAACGGAGCGGGGACGGGAAAACCAGCGCCTCGCAGAGTTCGAGCAGGGCGATCTTGTCGGGATCCGGCAGGGCGCCGACAAAGTGGACATTGTGGACACCTTGTTCGGCCGACTGCTTCAACTCCGCTTCCATCGGCCCGCTGCCGACGACGACGACGCTTAGGCCGTTCCTCCTTGCCGCCTCCAGCAGGATGTGGACACCTTTGTAATATCTCAGAACGCCGACAAACAGGAGAAAGCGGTCGGGAAAGCGGTTGCGCCACCGCGCACGGGTCGCCTCATCAGCCCTTGGATAGTCCGCCTCGTCGAGACCCAAGGGAATGACTGTCGTCTTCGATTCGAACCGTTTCAGGACGTCACTCGACGCCAGATAGTTGGGGGACGTCGCAACGATGCGATCGACACTTTTCAAAAAGCGAGACATCAACGGCTTGTAGAATTGCAGCAGGACCTTTTGCTTCACGATATCGGAATGATAGGTGACGACCGTCGGCTTGTCGGTATGGGCCGCAAGATGGACGATATCCATCACCGGCCAGGGGAAATGATAGTGGACGATGTCAGCCCTGCTGCTCAGCTCGCGAAAACGTCCGAACACCTCGCGCGAGAAGCCGGTGGAGGCGAATTCGAAATCGAGTCTGGCCTTGTGAGCCATATGGCCATCGAATTCCACGCTGTGTTCGCTGGGCTTTTTGCTAAGTGACAGAACATCGGATTCGACGCCGTATTTGGCAGTCCCTTTGGCAATCGCATGGATCGTCCGCTCGACACCACCAAATGTATCGGGCCAATATGTTTTGAAGAAATGTAGAACGCGCATGCTATTCCTGTATCGAAAAGCGATGGCGGCGTCACCTACGGCATCGTTTGGCCTGTCAAAAACACATGACGAGTCGCATAGCCTTGCATGCATGCTTCGCCGGCGAGCGGCCCCGATATCGTCTCAATCGAACGTTTCTGCATCCGCGAGCAACGGCTGGCGTTGATCCTTGGCGGAGAGTGTCGATACGTCGGCGATTTTCCAGTCGATGGCGATTTGCGGGTCATCCCAGCGAATTCCGCGATCGCTCTCCGGCGCATAATAATCCGTCGTCTTGTAAAGGAACTCGACATGGTCGCTTAGCGTCAGGAACCCATGGGCAAATCCTTCCGGGATCCAAAGCTGGCGCTTGTTTTCCTCCGACAACAAAACCCCCACCCATTGCCCGAATGTCGGCGAGGATTTCCGGATATCGACAGCGACATCATAGACTTCGCCAACCACGACCCGAACGAGCTTGGCCTGGGCATGCGGCGGCAACTGATAGTGCAGACCGCGCAAGACGCCCTTTCCCGACCGGCTATGGTTGTCCTGCACGAAATCGGCGCTTCGCCCGATCGCCGCCTCGAACTTGGCCTTGCTGAAGCTTTCGAAGAAGAAGCCACGGTCGTCGGCAAACACCGTGGGTTCGATGATCTTGACATCCGGAATGGCGGTATCGATGGCTTTCATTCGTCTTCCTGCTTCAGTTGATCGCATTGCGGAGGCAAGCTGCGGGAGATGTCACGGCGCGGTCAGAATATCCGCTCGCGCAGCATTCCGAGAAGATATTGCCCGTAGCCGTTCTTCTTCAGCGGAAGGGCCAGCGCCTCGACCTGCGATGCATCGATCCAGTCGCTGCGATAGGCGATTTCCTCGGGGCAGGCGACTTTCAGACCCTGCCGGTTTTCGATGGTGGCGATATAGTGACTGGCCTCCAGCATGGATTCGTGCGTGCCGGTGTCGAGCCAGGCATAGCCACGCCCCATTGTCTGCACATCCAGTTGTCCGGTGTTCAGATAATGCATGTTGACATCGGTTATTTCCAGTTCGCCGCGCGGCGAAGGGCGTATGGATTTCGCCACGTCGACAACGCTCGCATCATAGAAATAGAGCCCGGTGATGGCATAATTGCTCTTCGGCAGCGCCGGCTTTTCCTCTAGGCTGATCGCCCTGCCCTGCTCATCGAACTCGACCACACCGTAGCGATGCGGGTCCTGGACGTGATAGGCAAAGACAGTTGCTCCGGCCTCTTTGTCGCCCGCCTGATGGAGCAGCCCCGAGAAGTCATGTCCATAGAAAATATTGTCCCCGAGCACCAAGGCGGACGGTGCTCCATCCAGGAATTTCTCGCCGATCAGGAATGCCTGCGCCAGACCATCCGGGCTCGGCTGAACCGCATACTCAAGCTTGATCCCCCATTGGCTGCCATCACCGAGCAATTGTTCGAAACGGGGCGTATCCTGCGGCGTCGAGATGATGAGGATTTCGCGGATGCCGGCCAGCATCAAGGTCGTCAGCGGATAGTAGATCATCGGTTTGTCGTAGATCGGCAGGAGCTGCTTGCTGACGGCCAGCGTAACAGGATAGAGGCGTGTTCCCGATCCACCAGCGAGTATGATGCCTTTGCGTGCCTTGTTCATGGTCCAGCGTCTCGTCTCTATCGCGTTCTCGTTCCGTCAGGCCATGGAGGGTGACCACAAGCCTTCATGAGATCTTGCCAGTTTCAATGCGTCGAAGGCTTCAGCCTGTCGATGACGTCCTCGACACCCTCCTGCCAGGCAGGAAGACTGAGGTCAAAGCCATCCATAAGCTTTGTGCAATCCAGTCTCGAATTGTGCGGGCGCTTTGCAGGCGTCGGGTATTCGGCGGTCGGGATAGGCTTGAGCGCGTCGATGGTCAGCGCAAGCTTGACGTCCCTGGCAGATGCCTGGCGGACGATATGCGCCGCATAGCCATGCCACGACGTGTTGCCTTGCGCGCTGAGATGATAGGTACCCGACAAATCCGACGCATCCGGACGGGCGATACGCTCGATGACCGTGCGCGTGACATCGGCGATCAGGGCCGCCGATGTCGGCGCCCCCACCTGGTCGGCAACAACATTCAAGGAGCTGCGCTCTTGCGCGAGCCGAAGGATGGTCTTCAGGAAGTTGTTGCCGTGATGGCCGTAAACCCAGCTCGTCCGCAGGATGAGATGGCGACCGCCGGCGGAGCGGACGGCCTCTTCACCCAGCCATTTGCTTTCGCCGTAGACCGATTGCGGATTGGCCGTATCGCTCTCCACATACGCATCGGCTTTTGTGCCGTCGAAAACATAATCGGTCGAATAGTGCACCAGCCAGGCGCCGTTGTCGGCGGCCCAGCGCGCCAATATCCCCGGCGCCGCCGCATTCACGGCCATCGCCTGCTCCGCGTCGCTCTCGGCACGATCAACAGCCGTATAGGCGGCCGGATTTACGATGACGCGCGGCCTGTGCGCCTGCAGTGCTAAGAGAATGCTTGCCTCATTGGCAAGATCCATCTCCCCGCGGGTCATGGCCACCACGTCGCCGAGTGCTGCGACCGAGCGCTGCAATTCGAACCCGACCTGTCCGTTGGCGCCCGTCACCAGAATTGTGCTCACAGCTGCACCTCATACTGCTTGCCGACCCATTCGCGATAGGCGCCACTGGTGACGTTTCGCACCCAATCCTGGTTACCGAGATACCATTCGATCGTCTTGCGAATGCCCGTCTCGAACGTCTCCTCGGGCTTCCAGCCCAGTTCGCGTTCGAGCTTGCGGGCATCGATGGCATAGCGGCGATCGTGACCGGGCCTGTCCTTCACGAAGGCGATCTGATCGCGGTAACGGGTGCCATCGGCCTTCGGCCGCAACTCATCGAGGATGGCGCAGATGGTATGAACCACATCCAGATTGGGCTTTTCGTTCCAGCCGCCGACATTGTAGGTCTCACCGACCCTGCCGGCTTCCAGCACGCGACGAATGGCGCTGCAGTGATCCCTGACGTAAAGCCAGTCGCGGATCTGCTGTCCGTCGCCATAAATCGGGAGGTTCTTGCCCGAAAGCGCATTCAAGATCACCAGCGGGATCAGCTTTTCCGGAAAGTGATAGGGGCCGTAATTGTTGCTGCAATTCGTCGTCAGCACCGGCAGCCCATAGGTATGATGCCAGGCGCGAACGAGATGATCCGATGCAGCCTTACTGGCCGAATAAGGGCTGTTCGGCTCATAGCGATTGAGCTCGTTGAACGGCGCGTCGTCCTTGGACAGCGTACCGTAGACCTCATCGGTCGAGACATGGAGAAAGCGGAAGGCCGGCTTCTCGTCGCCCGGCAAGCCATCCCAGTGACCACGAACCGCCTCCAGCAGATTGAACGTGCCGACGACATTCGTCTGAATGAAATCGCCAGGCCCGTGAATGGATCGGTCGACATGGCTTTCGGCCGCAAAATTGATCACCGCGCGGGGTTTGTGGGTCGCAAGCAACGTATCGACCAGTCCGCGGTCACCGATATCGCCATGCACGAACACATGACGATTATCGCCGTTCAATCCCCTCAGCGTATCCAGATTGCCGGCATAGGTCAGCTTGTCGAGGTTGATGACCCTTTCATCACCCTGCCTGAGCCAGTCGAGAACGAAATTCCCGCCAATAAAGCCGGCTCCTCCGGAAACCAATATCGTCATTTAAATTCCATTTTTGCCGAAATTTTTTTATAAAACTGCAGCCGAGGCCTGCAGCACCGAGAAATAAACAGCGTTGGCAATGTCCCCGCCACCTGAAGCCTGCTCGAGCATACTGGAGAACGGTGGGCGGCGTACAAAAGATGGCCGGGACCGATCCGCCGGTCTCACCAGGTCACTCTGAAGACGCTATACGCAGAACCGTCGCCGGAGAACCCCTATGGGCTTGGGCTTGGCGGGAGACAATCATCCCTTCTTGAAATGTTCGCATAGGAATAACGACGCAGCTCTTCATGTGCCGCGGCAATTGGCTAAATCAGGCTACCTTACTATCTGGCGATACCACCAAACACAATATACCATGACAAGCAATGGTTGAGAATCGCAACTCCTTTGAAAAAAATTAATTGAACTTCAGCGCGATCCGGAAGCGTCAACCCGCTTCGAAAGCGACTAGAGTAACCCGGCTCGAGCCAAGGCTGCTACTTCTATTGATTGGAAGCCGAGAATTGGCTGGGGAACCTGGACTCGAACCAAGATTAACGGAGTCAGAGTCCGTCGTTCTACCATTGAACTATTCCCCAACGGCCGCCTAGCGATGAAATCGTTCGCGGCGAAGGCTGCGCCTCTATAATAGAATTCGCCGCAGATGCAAATAGTTTAACGCGGACAAATGCAATTTTTTGAAAGCCAAAAGCTGAAATCCGGGATGGCCGGCGAATGCGCGTTCTTCAAGGGGATTCTGCGGATATCACCGTCCGCGTCGCCCATGACAGCTGATAAGGGATAACCGGCGTCTCTCAAGACCAGCATTTCGGCCGGTTTACCAGCGCAAGATGCGTCGGCCGATCACATAACCTACCGCGGTGACCATGGCGATTGCCATCGGATACCAGAGCAGGACGAAAAGCGGGCTGTCATCCGTGCAGTTGGATGCATAAAAGGTCGCGGCGATGCCGCTGGCGGCAAGCCCCGCGACGGCGCCGGCCAAACCCGGCCGCTCCGGCGCCCCATGACGCAATGCAAAGAGGAAGCAGGCAAGCGGACCGATCGACAATAATGGGATGAGCGTCAAGCAAAAGCGGGCATTGTGTCCGATCATCCGTGCGCTCCAGCTATCCGCCGGCATGACCGCCATCTCGACGGCCGCCGCCGCCAGCAGCAATAGCGGCGCGGCCAGAAGCGTCCAGCCCCAGATGCGCAAGGAGACGCCTGGCCGGCCGATGCGGAAGACGACGGCGCAGGCCGTCGCGGCGAGAGCGATCGTGACGACGAATTTGAACAGGAAACGAACGGTCTCGATCGCGCTGCCTATATCGGCGCGGAAACCGATCATCGCAAAGAAAATGCCACCGCTGATCACGATGCCCGCGATGACCGACAGGGCCAGGACCTTGCCGATCCGCGTGCGGACCGGCGCATCCTGCGCCAAAAGATTGATGAGGTCATCGGTTTTCACTGGTCTCACTCCGGTACAAGGCCGCAAGCACCTTCAAAGCACGATGCAGTGCAACACGCACCGCACCTTCCGTCATCCGCAACTGATCCGCCGTCTCCCGCACGCTGGTTCCCTCGACGGAAATCGAGCGCACGATGGTCTTCTGCGGATCCTTCAATTGTTCCAACATACGATCGACGTCTAACCGATCCAAGGCGTCCGTCTGGTCTTCCGCCTCGAGAATATCGATCACGTCATCGATCGGTACGCTCGTATGTCGTCCACGTCGCCTGAGGCCGTCGATCAGCTTGTTGCGCACGATCGTCGATATCCACGGGCCGATCGGGCGCGATGCGTCCCAGGTTCCGCGCTTCAGATGGATGGTCAGCAGCACTTCCTGAACCACGTCCTCGGCCTCGCTTACCGGCGCGCCGAACTGTTCGCAACGCCGGCGCGCCATGGCGCGCAGATGCGGTGTCACTGCGGACAGAAAACGATGGTAGGCCTGCACGTCGCCGTTGACGGCGGCACGCATCCAGACTGCCCATTGCTCTTCGCGCGCCGAATGATTCACCCGACATCTCCTCTACGCAGGACCGCAGGCTTTCGTTACCGGCAACGGCCATTCTTTTTCAAGCCTTTTCGGAACAGGCTTCGATCTAAGACGACGGCGCCATGATCGAACGGTATCTTCTGCCTGCTTTGCGCGCTTCCAATTAGAGCATCATTCGCTACACTCAGAGCAGGTAGGCTAAACGCGTAGCCGGCGCATGACATCGTAACGACGTTCAAAAAAATTTCGCACCGCCTGTAACATCCGCTCGGACAGCTCCGTAGACCTTGATGCAAGCCAATGACGGCTCGCACCCATCAAGGAGACAGTCCCATGAAGAACAGCCTCATCACCCTGGCCATTGCCGGTTCGATCGCCTCAGCACTTGCCTCCGTCGCGGTTCCCGCTGCGGCTGCCGACTCCAAGGAAAAATGCTACGGTGTCGCCCTCAAGGGTCAAAATGATTGCGCCGCAGGCAAGCATGATTGCGCCGGCAAGTCGACCATGAGCTACGACAAGATGTCCTTCAAGCTCGTTCCGACCGGCACCTGCACCTCCATGAAGACCCCGAAGGGCCACGGCACGCTGACCCCGGCTTGACCCTAACCCGGATCACCGATCCAATCACAGGATGTAAGGAGCATGGCATGAACAAGATTTCCGCAGTCGCCTTGGCCGCGTCGGTCGCGACGGCTTTGACATTGGTCGCCGGCGTCACCACCGCCTCGGCCGCCGATGCCAAGGAAAAATGCTACGGCGTCGCGCTCAAGGGCCAGAATGATTGCGCCGCCGGTCCCGGCACGACCTGCGCCGGTACATCGAAAGTCGATTACCAGCGCAACTCGTGGAAGCTCGTTCCCGCCGGAACCTGCGAAACGATGAAGACACCGAACGGCCACGGCACCCTGATGCAGGGTCCGGCGCCTGTCTGACCCAAGCGCGGTGACGCAGGGCGGCGCAAATTCCCGCGCGCCGCCCTCCTCCCAAGATCAAGCATATCCAAATGGAGGCTTGCAATGAAACCGTCAGAACTTCCCCGTCGCGCCGGCGTCGGCTTCAAGCCGGAGCATTTCGCCGCCATAGACGCCGTAAGCCAACCGATCGGCTTTTTCGAGGTCCATGCCGAAAACTACATGGGCGCCGGCGGACCGCCGCATGCTCAACTCGGCAAGCTCCGTCAGGACTATGCCCTGTCCATTCACGGCGTCGGCCTTTCGATCGGCTCGATGCAGCCGCTTGATGCCGATCACCTCGCCCGCCTGAAGATCGTCTGCGACCGCTACGAGCCGGAGAGCTTTTCCGAGCATCTGGCATGGTCGAGCCACGACACCACCTTTCTCAACGATCTCCTGCCTTTGCCCTATACCGAAGCGACCCTCGCCCAGGTTTGCGCCCATATCGATGAAGTGCAGACGCTGCTCGGCCGCCAGATGCTGCTCGAGAATCCGGCTACATATCTGCTGTTCGAGGAAAGCACGATCGAGGAAGTCGATTTTCTCTCAGAGGTGGCCCACCGTACCGGCTGCGGCCTGCTGCTCGACGTCAACAACGTCTTCGTCGCCGCCACCAATCACAGGCTGGATCCGCGCGACTACCTCAAACGTTTTCCAGTGCAGCAGGTGCGCGAAATCCACCTGAGCGGCCATTCGGAAACCACCGACGATGCCGGCGCGCCGCTTCTGATCGACAGCCACGACACACCGGTGAAGGATCCCGTCTGGGAACTCTATGAGGAGCTGATCACCCGCACGGGACCGATCGCCAGCCTGGTCGAGTGGGACAATGATGTCCCGCAATGGCCGGTTCTGAGGGCCGAGGCGGAGGCCGCCGGCACCATCCTGCGGCGTGCCGCCGAACGCCGGGCGGCATGAGGAGGAGTGATGTCTCTCTCGACGCAAACCGAATTCGCCGCAGCGCTTGTCGATCCCGGCCGGTCCGTTCCTGAGGGCCTCGCGGCCTGGAACGGTCCCCGCCCCGAGCGACGCTTCGGCGTCTACCGCAACAACGTCGCCATCGGCCTGATCGGCGCGCTCGCCTCGCGCTTTCCGGCTGCCGAAAAGATTGTCGGCGAGGAATTCTTCGCCGCCATGGCGCACGAATTCATCCGGCAGCATCCGCCGCGATCGCCGTTGCTGCTGGCTTATGGCGACGACTTTGCCGATTTCGTCGCGATATTCGAACCCGCGCGCGAAATTCCCTATCTGCCCGATGTCATCAGACTGGAGACTGCACGCGGCAGGGCCTATCACGCCACCGACTCAACACCGCTCGACGCCGCCTTGCTGGCAACGATCGAGCCGGAAGGGCTGGCAGGTTTAAGCTTCGTGGCACATCCCTCCGCGTCGATCATTCGCTCGGCCTTTCCGGCGGTCACCATTTGGGCGATGAACGTCGGTGAGATCGAGCTGGCGGACATTGAAGATTGGACGGGTGAGGATGCGCTCGTCGTCCGCCCGCGGATGACTGTGGAAGTGCACCGCTTGCCGGTCGGCGGCGCCGCCTTTCTCGAAGCGCTCATTGCCGGCGCCGATCTGGGCAGCGCCTTCGAGACGGCTCTTGCTGAAACTCCGGACTTCGATCTTTCCGCCAACCTTGCCGGCGCGCTCGCGGCCGGCGCATTCACGGCCGTTCGCTGAACGCCAGGGAGAACCAACATGCAAGACCCGATGATGACGGCCGCCATGGCCGAACGTGAAACCGTGCCGCAAAGGCTCCACGGCGCCCTCAGGCTTCTCGACCGCATTCCGCATGATCTGATCGCCCTCGTTGCGCGCCTGTCGATTGCCGCCGTCTTCTGGCAGTCCGGCCAGACCAAGGTGGATGGGTGGCATGTGACCGATAATGCCGTCTACCTCTTCCAGACGGAATACAAGCTGCCCTTCGTCGATCCCTGGATCGCCGCCCACATCGCCGCCTTCAGCGAGCATTTCTTTCCCTTTTTGCTGGTGATCGGCCTGGCCAGCCGGCTGTCGGCACTGGCACTGCTCGGCATGACGCTTGTCATCGAAATATTCGTCTACCCCGACGCCTGGCCGACGCACGGCACATGGGCGACCTGCTTCCTGGTGGTCATCGCCGGTGGGCCGGGCCGGATCGCGCTCGACCATTTCATCGCCAAGCGGTTCGGCCGATCGTCATAATGCCGAAGCGGCAGGAGCGCCGGTCGCCGGCGCTCCATAGCATGGCTTCCACAGAGTAATCCGCGACCTATCGCAGCACGGGTTCCCCATGAAAGCGACGTTGCGACGGCTTCGAGACGCCAAAGCCGACTTCCATCATCAGGCGCGGCTTTTGCGTGGGAACGGTGCCCATGTGGAAGCCGAAAGGATCCTCGACAAAGCCGGAGCCGGCCTTGCCCGTCAGCGTTACGGTGCTCGCTTGCCCATAATAATCGAGCACTTCGTCTGCCGAATGTCCCACAAGCAGCGTGAGCTGATGTTTGACACGCCTCCGCTTGTGGCTGCCTTTGACGAAGACGTGCGGGCCGGTGCCCTCGTCCACGTCGACCAGGTTGAAGAAGAACTTCAGCATCCGCCAGTCGTCGAGGTCGAAATGGAATTTGTCGAGCGAAGCCATGCTTCTGTCCGCTTCCGACGCCTGCGTCGGAAAACTCCACCAGATGCGCGTGGTAATCACCTTTGCCTGCCCACCAAGATATTGCCGGGCGACGTCGATCAACAGCGGATCGCGTTGAACTGCGAGGACCGCATCGCAATCGAGCGAACGCTCGAAGAAATGCCCGCTGAGGATCGGGCGTGCGAAGCGGGTCTCCGCCTGCTTATGTTCGCTCGCGACGAATTCGAGCTTCCTGTTGAAATTGCCGAAGCAGCCGGTGGTTTGCGCGAATTCTGTGATTTCGCGATGGATATGGTCCGGGAGCATCAGGCCCGAATAGATGCCATCCGTCCGCAATGCGTTGACGACAGTGCCACGCTCGAGCTCGGTGAACATGGAAGCACCGGAAACGGGAAGCGTGACGGCTTGCCTGGTGGCAAACCAATGCATGCGCCGAAACGGGAGTGTTCGCGCCAGGAGGAACATCGGCAGCCAGGCTGGATTTTCCCGAAGATCGGTCAGGTAGGTGGGTATCCTGACAGCCATTCGCTTGAAGCGACCGCCTTGCCGAGCAATGGACTCCAAGTCTTTTGCCGGGGGATTGTGCATAGCTATCCTTTCCGCACATGTGCAAAAGCCACGCAACAGGCCCAACATCCTGTTGATGTAATTCTTTGAACATAAACATTTATTCGCTGCAGCGGGGGTCTCTGCTGCACTGCGGCAAATAGAAGCCGGTGGACCCCGGTCAAGGGGGCGGAAAATCACAATCCTGATTTAAACGGTAGAATTTTTCGCATAAACACGCTGCGATTTAGCAAATGCTTACGAAAGCGCACGGGCCGGTTGTTTTCACGGCCTCCGGTCCGAAAACAGCATAGCCGGACGCATGAACGGGACATTTCATTTGCCGTTGCTTAGGACAATGGCGCTATTAAACACTTGGCAAGCGCAAGCCGAACGACAGGATCGAGACCTCGCGGCAACAAAGTTTGATGGCGGCTACGATTTTGACAGTCTTCCAACCGTCACAATCCTGTTCGCATTATTGGCTAAACGAGCGGAAAACGTGAAAGAAGGCCCCCGTATATGACAGAAACGAAGACCTTTGACCCGGCGGACGGGATAGTCGACTTCGATGCCGGCGAAGGCGAAGCCGCAACCGTGGTGGAGATGGACGACTATACCAAGAGCCTTGCCCAGGCGAAGGCAAAGTCCGTCAAGCTCGTCGATGCCATCACCGGCCAGACGCTCAAGAAAAAAGATGCCGTGCACGTCGACGACCTCCGCCCCTCGCTGGCGGATTTCATGCGGTTGAAACATCCCGAACTTCGCGCCGACGACTATATCAGCCGCAAGGCGATGGACGACTATCGCGCCCAGTATATCGCCGAACTTTTGACCGATGAGCGCGGCGAGCTTTCGAACCTCGAAGACGAAGTCGTCGAAAGCCTGAAGACGCATGATACACTGGCCGAGAATATCGAAGAGGATTACGAGGATCACCGCTCCATCGGCGACCGCATGGCCGACATCGTCGCGTCCTTCGGCGGCAGCTGGACCTTCATCATTTCCTTCTGTTTGTTCCTGACCGTGTGGATGGGCATCAATGCCCTCATGGGCGAAAACAAGGCCTTCGATGCCTATCCGTTCATTCTGCTGAACCTCATTCTCTCGACGATCGCTGCATTGCAGGCTCCGATCATCATGATGAGCCAGCGCCGGCAGGAAGCAAAGGACAGGCTGCGCGCGCTCAACGACTACAAGGTCAACCTGAAAGCCGAATTGGAAATCCGCCACCTGCATGAAAAGGTCGACCATCTCCTCAATCGCCAATGGGAGCGGCTCACCGAAATCCAGCAGATCCAGATCGAGATGATGCTGGAACAGGCCAAGGCCGCCACACGCGCCATGAAGGCCAACAAGGCGGTGAAAGCCAAGACCAGTGCACTGAAGAGCCTCTTCGGCAAGGTCAAGGATCCCGAGCCCGACGATTCGCCGAATTGACGCGACGAAGACCGATGCGGCCATGGCCCTGCCCCGCGGCCATGGTTGCGCCGGATAGCCGGCTATTCTCCAAAGTTGGTTCTGCGGATCTCGGTCCCGCAAGATAGTCGACCCAAGCGCGGAACACGTCACGCCTCGGCCTTGAACGTGCGGCCGAGATCCGGCCCGAGGCCGAAATAGTGCCTGAACACGTAGAGAAGCGGGCTCCATCTCGTCGTATCGATATGACTGCTACCCGGCATGACGATGCTCCGGTGCGCATGAACGCGGACCACCTTCGCTTCGATGATCCGGAAATTCTGAGGCCGGTCCGAGGGCCATTCGCCACCGGGTTCGTACGACGCCACGACCTCGGCTTCGAATTGAATCGGACACTCCGCTATGCGCAGCGGACCGACAAGCTCTGCAGCTTGCGGCGTAAAGCCGGCGACATCGAACTTGTCGGATTCGAACCGGTATCCGATCTTCTCCTTGTGGGGAGGAACCGGATCGCGACCCGTCGTCGGAGCAATCGCTTCGATCTTCTGCCACAGATCCGGAGAGGGAAAATTCAACACCAGCTGCCGCTCGCGCATGGCGTTCTCCCGACCCTTGCTTGTCGATGTCAGGCCCAGAACGACGCGGTCGAAGAGCGTCCAGGCCGACGACATGGGCGAGATATTCGTGGTGCCATCGGGATTGAGACTGGTAACCAGCACGACGGGCGTGCCGACATAGAGCACGCTGGGCTTGATGACGATATGTTCGCGATCACTCTCGACGGACTTGGATAAGGCTGTGTTCATCAACATTGCAAACTCTCCTTATTGAGCTGCAGTGTAGCCGAACAGGCACATGGAATAGTTCGGTCGTGGCCGAACAATGGACATCAGAGAACAGATCGGTCGATGTGGGCGGCGGCAAATATGCCCGGGCCTTCCTCGCGCTTTTGCGTCGCAGCGGTCTGGTCGCCGGGTAGATCGAGGCGGCCCGAAGACGCGGATTCCCACGCCCGGGCAATTGACATTCGCCGCCGGTGTGACACCGTTTCGGCTTGTTGCTGAAACACCGTTTTGAGGCAAAATGACAAAACGATCGCAAGCAGTTATCACCACGGCCGAAGAACGCCCGCGCGACGGATGGGACGACCCCATCCATGGCCGCATATCCTGGCACACGCTGCTGAGCAGCGACATCACCCCGACAGACAGCATGAGCGCCGGCATTGCGGAACTTGCCCCCGGCGGCGAGCTCAAGCCTCACCGGCATGACCCGTCGGAGATCTATTTCATCTTCGAGGGGACAGGCATCGTGCGGATCGACGGGCAGGAAACGACAGTCAAGGCCGGCACGACAGTCTTCATTCCCGGCAACGCCGAACACGGCATTCGCAACGAATCGGGCACAGATCTGAAGTTTTTCTACGTCTTCCCGACCGGCTCTTTTGCGGACGTGATCTATCGCTTTCCGGAAAACTGACCAATCTCAAGACCATTCTTATCTGGCAAGCGATCTGGGAAACTGGGCAACCAAGGCCCAAGAATGGCGGAGAGGGTGGGATTTGAACCCACGATGCCCTTGCAGGCATGCCGCATTTCGAGTGCGGTGCATTCGACCACTCTGCCACCTCTCCGGTTATGCTGGTCGGCGCGTTTGAGCGCGGCGTTCTCATAGCGAGAGACGGGGGGGATGGCAAGGGCGAATATGAAAGCTTTTCATCCTTTTGCCTTGACAGATCAGGGGCGCTTATATATCCCGTGCGACGCAATAGGTGTGGATAAGTCCGTACCTTGCCAGCCTTGCTTTGCGCGAGGTTTCACCGGCAGATCTTCTTGAGGGCCTCAAGCCTTTGGAATCCCTGCTAAGTTTCGACTGATAAAAAGACGGCCGCTTGTCCTTGTTGGCAAGAGAGCCGGAACGAACATGAAAGGACAAAAAATGTTCGCAGTCATCAAGACCGGCGGTAAACAGTACCGTGTGGCAGCCGACGACGTGCTGACCATCGAAAAGCTGGAAGTCACCGCCGGCGACATCGTAGAATTCACCGAAGTCCTCGTTATCGGCGAAGGCGCCGACGCTGCGATTGGTGCTCCCTTCGTCAAGGGCGCTTCCGTCAAGGCCGAAGTGGTCGAGCACAACCGCGGCAAGAAGGTCATCGCCTTCAAGAAGCGCCGTCGTCAGAACTCGAAGCGTTCGCGCGGCCATCGCCAGCATCACACGGTCGTCCGTATCACGGACATCGTGGCTGCCAAGTAAGTAACGGGATCAGGGTTTAAAGGAGAACTCCAATGGCACACAAAAAAGCTGGCGGTTCGTCGCGCAACGGTCGCGATTCCGAATCCAAGCGCCTTGGCGTGAAGAAGTTCGGCGGCGAGAACGTCGTCGCAGGCAACATTATCGTGCGTCAGCGCGGCACGCAGTGGCATCCGGGTACCAACGTTGGTCTCGGCAAGGATCACACGATTTTTGCGCTTACCGCGGGCAACGTGAACTACCGTACGAAGGCCAATGGCCGCGTGTACGTGTCTGTAATGCCGAAAGCGGAAGCAGCGGAATAAGCCGGTAGCGCTCTAAAACAGCCGGCGTCTCATCGACCCGGCTGAGCGCATCAGGTTCAGTCAAGAAAAAGGGGAGATGGGGCGCCATCTCCCCTTTTTCTTTACCCTCAACCAAGGAGGACTGAACCATGCAAGGCGAATTGTTAAGGGAAGACCAATCAAGGTCTCCCGAAGAACGGCTGAGGCCGGAGCGGTTAAGGACCGATTGCCCTGTCTTACTGTCGGAAAGGCTCGTTCTGCGCGCGCCCCACGAAGAAGACATCGACGCCCTTGCCCATCTCGCCAACAACGCCAATGTCGCTACTATGGTATCGCGTATGCCGCACCCGTATACGACCAATGATGCCGCCGATTTCGTGCGACGCACGAAGCTTGGCGAGATTGGCAAGTGCGTCTATGCGATTACCAAAGCCGATAACGGCGCCTTTCTTGGATGCTGCGGCGTCGAGCCGACGGCCGATCCACGCACCGTCGAGATCGGCTACTGGCTGGGCGAACCGCACTGGAACCAGGGCTATACGACGGAAGCCGCCCATGCCCTGATCGACATGGTCTTCCGCACGCGCGAAAACGTTGGCCAGATCGATGCCCGTTGCCGGGTCATGAACGTCGCGTCCAGACGGGTCGTGCAGAAGTGCGGCTTCCAGTTCCAGGGGTCCGGCCTTGCCGCATCCCTGGCGCTCGGCAGCTCCGTGCCGGTCGAATGGTACAGGCTCGACCGCAAGACCTGGATATCGTTGCGCAGCTGGGGAGGTCTGAGATGAACGCGCTCGCTCTCAACCGCCGCAATGACAGAATGCTGATGCCGGGGCCGTCGCCGGTCATCCAGACCGGGCGGCTGACGCTGCGCCCACACCGGCTCGGCGATGCCGACGCGATCGCCGAATCGCTGTCCGATTTCGCCGTCACCCGCATGCTGGCCCGGGTTCCCGCGCCCTATGACCGGCAGGATGCGCTGGACTGGCTGGTCCAGCACACCTCCGGCCTCGGCATCGATTGGGAACTGGCCATCACCAAAGGTGATGATGCCCATATCGGCTGCGTCGGCATCGAGCTCAGACATGGCCGGTGGCATCTCGGCTACTGGCTGAACCGCTATTACTGGCGGCAGGGCATCATGACCGAGGCGGTCACATCGGCTCTGGAGCGCTTTGGCCGCCGCATGCCCGAGGTCGCCGTCCATTCCGGCGCCTTCGCCGATAATCCGGCATCCCTGAAGCTGCAGCAGAAGCTCGGCTTCGAGATCACCGGATGCTCGGAGATCTACAGCTTTGCCCGCAACACCATGGTTCCGCATATCGAAACCGTGCTGAAGCCCGGCGCGCTGCGGCTCTCGCAGGCGGCGTGAAGCCCTGAAATCCAGTCATCGCCGGCCGCCGGCGATGACGCCACACCAATCGGGCTGTTCTTGATGTTATGGCACGTCGAGCGCACGATATTCTTTGACCTCAGCCCGAAGCGCCTATATCGAAGGCAACATGACGGGTAAATGGCCGGCCGATGCGTCTCTATGGATGCGCAAAGGGCGGCTGAAATCGATTAAAGAGCGCATAGGCTTTTCTAAATCCCATTCGATCCGAAGGGATATGCGCCGACACCGGGTGACGGACGTAAGATGAAATTTCTCGATGAAGCAAAAGTCTATATTCGCTCAGGCGACGGCGGCGCCGGCAGCGTCTCCTTCCGGCGCGAGAAGTTCATCGAGTTCGGCGGACCGGACGGTGGCGATGGCGGTCGCGGCGGCGATGTCTGGGTCGAGGCGGTCAACGGCCTCAACACCCTGATCGACTTCCGTTATCAGCAGCATTTCAAGGCGACGATCGGCACGCATGGCATGGGCCGGAACCGCGCCGGCGCCAAGGGCGAAGACGTGACGCTGAAGGTGCCCGTCGGAACGCAGATCTTCGAAGAAGACGGGGAAACCCTGATCTGCGACATTACGCAAGAAGGCCAGCGCTTTCGCCTGGCACCCGGCGGCAATGGCGGCTTCGGCAACGCCTATTTCAAATCCTCGACCAACCAGGCACCGGACTGGGCCAATCCCGGCCTGCCGGGCGAAGAAAAGACCATCTGGCTGCGGCTGAAGCTGATTGCCGATGCCGGCCTTGTCGGTCTGCCGAATGCGGGCAAATCGACCTTCCTCGCCTCTGTCAGCCGTGCCCGGCCGAAGATAGCCAACTATCCATTCACGACGCTGCATCCCAATCTCGGCGTCGCCACCATCGATGGCCAGGAATTCGTGCTGGCCGACATTCCCGGCCTGATCGAAGGCGCGCATGAAGGCGTCGGGATCGGCGATCGCTTCCTCGGCCATGTCGAGCGCACCCGCGTGCTGCTGCATCTGGTTTCCGCCCAGGAAGAGAAGGTCGGCAAGGCCTACAAGACGGTCAAGCACGAGCTTGAAGCTTACGGCAACAACATAACCGACAAACCAGAAATCGTCGCGCTATCGCAGATCGATGTGGTGGACGAGGAAACGCTGAAAAAGAAGACGCGCGAGCTGGCACGAGCCTGCGGCAAGACGCCCTTCCAGATCTCCGCCATCACCGGCCGCGGCATGACCGAAGTGCTGCGCGCGCTGCGCGACGTCATCGTCGAAGCCAATGCCGGCGAGGCGGACAAGCCGGCAAAAACGCATAAGATACGCCATCGCGACCTGCAGGCCTCCGACGACGTGGATGAGGGGGACGACGATCACGAGGAGCAGCAGGGATGACCGCCCGCAAGCCGCTCGACCGCTATCGCCGGATCGTGATCAAGATCGGCTCGGCTCTTCTCGTCGATCGCAAGACGGGCCTGAAGAAATCCTGGCTCGACGGCATGTGTGCCGATATCGCCGCCCTGAAAGCCAAGGGCATCGATATCCTCGTCGTCTCATCCGGCGCCATCGCGCTCGGCCGTTCGGTGCTCGATCTGCCCTCCGGCGCCTTGAAGCTGGAGGAAAGCCAGGCCGCCGCAGCCGTCGGGCAGATTTCGCTCGCCCGCGCCTGGTCCGAAAGCCTGTCGCATGACCATATCGTCGCCGGCCAGATCCTGCTGACGCTCGGCGACACGGAAGAGCGCCGCCGCTATCTGAACGCCCGCGCTACGATCAACCAGCTGCTGAAGATCGGCGCCGTGCCGATCATCAACGAGAACGACACGGTCGCCACAAGCGAAATCCGCTATGGCGACAATGACCGCCTCGCCGCCCGCGTCGCCACCATGACCGGCGCCGACCTTCTGATACTGCTCTCCGACATCGATGGGCTCTACACCGCCCCACCGCATCTCGATCCGCAGGCACAATTCCTCGATACGATTGCCGAAATCACGCCTGATATCGAGGCCATGGCCGGCGGCGCCGCCTCCGAACTGTCGCGCGGCGGCATGCGCACCAAGATCGATGCCGGCAAGATCGCCACCGGCGCTGGGTGCGCGATGATCATCGCCTCCGGCAAGACCGATCGGCCGCTGAAATCAATTGAAAACGGCGCGCGCTCGTCCTGGTTCGCGCCGTCGGGTACGCCCGTCACCGCCCGTAAGACCTGGATCGCCGGACAGCTGCAGCCGGCTGGCGAGCTGCATGTCGACGAGGGCGCGGTGACCGCGCTCGGCGCCGGCAAGAGCCTGCTGCCCGCCGGCGTGCGCAAGGTCGTCGGCCATTTCGGCCGCGGCGATACCGTGGCCGTGATCAGCCCTGCCGGTCGCGAAATCGCCCGGGGCCTCGCCGGCTACGACGCCGAGGAGGCGCGCCAGATCACCGGCCGCAAGTCGGCGGAGATCGAGGCCATCCTCGGCTATGCCGGCCGCGCCGCCATGGTGCACCGCGACGACCTCGTCATGACCGCGTCCGTCAAGACGAAGGCGGAGAAATTGAAGAGGGATGAAGCCCATGCTTGATACTGTCGCACAAAGCCCCGACATCGAAGTGCTGATGAGCGATATCGGCCGCAAGGCCCGGGCTGCGTCGCGACCGTTGGCCTTCGCCTCCACAGAGAGCAAGAACAAGGCGTTGAGCGCCATGGCGGACGCCATTCTGGCCCGCAAGGATCATATTCTTGCCGAGAACGCCAAGGATTTGAAGGATGTGGAGGGCACGGATATGCTCGCCTCCTTCGTCGATCGCCTGACGCTGAACGCCAAGCGCGTCGCAGAAATGGCCGACGGCATTCGCGCCATCGCCGCTTTGCCGGATCCGGTGGGCGAGGTCATCGCCGCCTGGGACCGTCCGAACGGGCTGAAGATAGAGCGCGTCCGCACCCCGCTCGGCGTCATCGGCGTCATCTTCGAAAGCCGGCCGAACGTGACAGCCGATGCCGGCGCGCTCTGCCTCAAGGCAGGCAATGCCGTGATCCTGCGCTGCGGCAGCGATTCGCGCCGCTCGTCGCAGGCGATCCACGACTGCCTGGTCGAAGGGTTGAAGGCCGCAGGACTACCGGAACATGCCATCCAGCTCGTGCCCGTCAGCGACCGCGCCGCCGTTGGCGCCATGTTGCGCGGTCTCGAAGGCAATATCGACGTCATCGTGCCGCGCGGCGGCAAGAGCCTGGTCGCCCGCGTGCAGACCGAAGCGCGCGTGCCGGTCTTTGCCCATCTCGAAGGCCTTTGCCACATCTATATCGATGCTTCGGCCGATCTCGACATGGCGAAAGCGATCGTCGTCAACGCCAAGATGCGCCGCACCGGCATCTGCGGCGCAGCCGAAACGCTGCTGGTCGATTCGAAGGTCGCATCCACGCATCTGAAGCCGCTGCTCGACGGGCTTGCCGAAGCAGGCTGCGAAATTCGCGGCTCCGCCGAGGTGCTGCAGCTCGTGCCCGGCCTGAAAGCGGCAACGGAAGAAGACTGGACGACGGAATATCTGGCCGCGATCATATCCGTCGCGCTTGTCGACGGCATTTCCGGCGCGATCGCCCATATCGGCAAATATTCGTCCAACCATACCGAAGCCGTCATTGCCGAGGATCCCGAGGTCGTCGAGCGCTTCTTCACCGAGATCGATTCGGCGATCCTCTTGCACAATGCCTCGACGCAGTTCGCCGATGGCGGCGAATTCGGCATGGGCGCGGAAATCGGCATCGCCACCGGCAAGATGCATGCTCGCGGACCGGTCGGCGTCGAACAGCTGACCTCCTTCAAATATCGCGTGCGCGGCACCGGACAGATACGGCCCTGACGTGCTGAGAGAAGAGATCGATCAACGCTATCTGCGCATGCCCCATGCCGAGCGCGGCATGGTGGTCGGTCTTTTCGGCGGCTCGTTCAACCCGCCGCACCGTGGCCACGCGCTTGTGGCCGAGATCGCCATTCGCCGGCTCGGCCTCGATCAGCTCTGGTGGATGGTGACGCCGGGCAACCCGCTGAAGAACCACAATCATCTTGCGCCGCTTGCCGAGCGGATCGCGCTCAGCGAAATGGTTGCCCGCGATCCGCGCATCAAGGTGACGGCATTCGAGCAGGCGCTCGGCATGAACTACACGGCCGATACCCTGGCTCACGTGAAAGCCCGCAACAGCCGGGTGCATTTCATCTGGATAATGGGCGCCGACAGCCTCAATACGTTCCATCGCTGGCAGAAATGGGAGGAGATCGCCCGCACCTTCCCGATCGCCGTCATCGATCGGCCGGGATCGACGCTGTCCTACCTTTCCGCGAAGATGGCCAAGACATTTCATTATGCCCGCGTCGACGAGGATGATGCCCGGGTGCTTTGGAAGAAGCGTGCACCGGCCTGGACTTTCATCCACGGACCGCGTTCGGCGCTCAGCTCGACAGCCCTGCGCGCGGCACAATAACCGACTGAATTTTCAGGAAAACTCCCAGAAATGAAAAGCCCGACGGGGGAGGAGGATCCGTCGGGCTTTAAACCTGATCAGCAACTGGGAGGAGGAGAGTTGCCGATCCATATCTAGCGGCATTGGGAGGAGGAGATCGCCGCTTCGATGATTATGTTTTAGCAGATTTCACCGATAGATAAATGGCCGATTGCGCATTGCAGCAATGCATTCAACGCATATCTTTGAAAATTTCCTGCCCAAAAAACGCTTCTTTTGCGAATTGTCTGATTTTTTAACGTCACCCAGACTCCAGAAGCCGGAGCGGAAAAGCGCCAGAACCCACGGTTCGTAACGTTACGTCTTGTTTCGTGAGCGTTCGCCAAACCACTGGGCGAATCCAGTCATGCGTTTTTGACGTAGCAAAATCCACTCATATGCGCCTTTGAAAAGAAAACCCATAAAATTCGTGGGGTTACATAGCAACAATGCGATGTATTTTTCGAGATACATCCCTAGCCAAGCTTCGCGCATCGTTATATCTCTCGAAATATGTCGATATCTTTGGGGAGAAATAAAATGGCAACCAGCCGACGCCGATGGATCAAGCTTGCAACCGCCGCACTATCAGCGGCATGGCTTGGCCTCTCAGTCATTCCGATGCCGGCTCTCGCCGCCGACAAGATCGTGGTTTTTGCTGCCGCCAGCATGAAAAACGCGCTCGACAATGCAGATGCCGCTTTCACCAAGGAAACGGGCAAGGAAGTCACCGTGTCCTACGCCGCGAGCGGGCCGCTGGCCAAGCAGCTTGAGAACGGCGCCCCCGCCGATGTCTTCATTTCCGCCGACACCAACTGGATGGACTATGTCGCGGGCAAGAAATTGATCAAGGATGACAGCCGCACCAACCTCCTCGGCAATAAGCTCGTTCTCGTCGCCGCCAAGGACAAGGCCAAGCCGGTCGAGATCAAGCATGGCCTGGATCTAGCCGGCCTTCTCGGCGACGGTCGCCTGGCGATCGGCCAGCCGGAATCGGTGCCGGCCGGCAAATACGGCAAGGCAGCGCTTGAAAAGCTCGGCATCTGGGCTTCGGTTGAAAAGAAAGTCGCCGGCGCTGAAAGCGTACGCGCAGCCCTCGCGCTCGTTTCGCGCGGCGAAGCGCCCTACGGCATCGTCTATCAGACCGACGTCTCAGCCGATCCCGGCGTTGCCGTCGTCGGCACTTTTCCGGCAGATAGCCACCCGCCGATTGTCTATCCGATCGCAATCACCAGCAACAGCACCAATCCGGATGTGCAAGCCTATTTCGACTATCTGAAATCGGCTAAGGCTGTTCCATTCTTCGAGCATGAGGGCTTCACGATCCTGAAGCGGTGAGCATTCTCACCGCATATTGGGCATAGAAGTTCAACGATCCAGGCTCGCCGACCATGGCGGGCCTAAGATGTTTTAAGGGGCGGGATTTGGACGCATTGGGTTTGAGCAGCGATGAATGGACAGCCATCGAGCTGAGCCTGCGCGTTTCCATTGTCGCCATGCTGGTCAGCCTGCCCTTCGGCATCGCCGCCGCGTATCTGCTCGCCCGCGGCAGGTTCTGGGGCAAATCGATCCTGAACGGCATCATCCATATGCCACTGATCCTGCCGCCAGTCGTGACCGGCTTCATCCTTCTCATCCTTTTTGGTCGCAAGGGGCCCATCGGCTCGCTGCTCGAGCAATATCTCGGCCTCGTCTTCTCATTTCGCTGGACAGGCGCCGCACTCGCCTGCGGCGTCATGGGCTTTCCGCTGATGGTCAGAAGCATCCGCCTGTCGATCGAAGCCGTCGACCGCAAGCTGGAGGAGGCGGCCGGCACCTTGGGCGCCAACCCCCTATGGACATTCCTGACAGTGACCCTGCCGCTGATCCTGCCCGGCATCATCGCCGGCATGATCCTGTCCTTCGCCAAGGCCATGGGCGAATTCGGCGCCACCATCACCTTCGTCTCCAATATTCCAGGCGAGACGCAGACCCTGTCTTCGGCCATCTATACCTTCACGCAGGTGCCGGGTGGCGATGCCGGCGCGATGAGACTGACGATCGTCGCCATCGTCATTTCCATGGCCGCCCTGCTCGCCTCGGAATTCCTCGCCCATCTCGCCGGCAGAAGGGTGGATTTCGAATGACGCTCTCCGTCGACATCCGCCACCGGCTGGGCGCCTTCTCGCTTGAGGCCACGTTCACCTCCGACGGCGGCGTGACAGCCCTTTTTGGCCGCTCCGGCTCCGGCAAGACCTCGATCATCCGTATCATCGCCGGTCTCATCCGGCCCGATCATGGCCGCGTCAGCCTTGACGACAGCGTCCTTGCCGACACCGGCCGGCAGGTCTTCGTTCCGCGCCATCGCCGCCGCTTCGGCTATGTCTTTCAGGAGGCGCGCCTGTTCCCGCACCTATCGGTGCGGCAGAACCTCAGTTACGGCCGCTGGTTCGCGCCCAGGAACGAGCGCAGCGAAAGCTTTGACGGTGTGGTCGATCTCCTCGGCATCGCCGCACTGCTCGACCGCAGGCCAACCAAGCTTTCCGGCGGCGAGAAACAGCGCGTCGCCATCGGCCGCGCACTCCTGTCCTCGCCACGGCTGCTGTTGATGGACGAACCGCTGGCGGCACTCGACGAGGCGCGGAAAGCGGAAATCCTTCCCTATCTCGAGCGGCTGCGTGACGAGACGAAGATCCCGATCATCTATGTCAGCCACTCTATCGCCGAGGTGGCGCGGCTGGCAAACCGCGTCGTCGTCATGCGTGACGGCAAGGTGGAGGCGATCGGCCCCGCCCTCGATATCTTCAGCCAGCTTTCCGGCCCGCTGGCGATCGACCGGCGTGAGGCGGGCGTGCTGCTGGAAGGCCGCGTCGAGCATATGGAGGATCGGCATCGGCTGACCGTCGTCGCCCTGAAGGCGGCGAAACTCTTCGTGCCCGGCCAGGCGACCTCCGTCGGCAAGACGGTGCGCGTCCATATCCCCGCTCGCGATGTCATGCTGGCAACAGCCAGGCCCGAAGGCCTCAGCGCGCTGAATATTCTCGAAGGCGAAGTGCGCGATATCAGCGCTGCAGCCGATGGAACCGTGGAGGTGAAGGTCGATTGCGGCGGCGATATCGTGCTCGCCCGCATCACGCAGTTCTCGGCCGAAAGGCTGGGTCTGCGGGTCGGCCTGCCGGTCCACGCGGTCATCAAGACCGTGGCGCTCGAACAATAGGGCTTGATCAAGACTTTCTGGACGAAGCTTCCGCCGCGCTGCGATTGGCTTCGAGCCATTGCAGATCGGCGGCTATCGCCGCGCGCAAGGTCGTTTCCATGCCGCGAAAGCGCTGCAACAGTTCTTCGCCGAACGGGGTAAGGGCAGCGCCGCCACCCTTCTGGCCACCGCGCTGCGATTCGACGACCGGCTCCCGGAACATATGGTTCAATTCGCTGATGAGCAGCCAGGCACGACGATAGGACATGTCCATGGCGCGGCCGGCGGCCGAGATCGAGCCGGTGTCACGAATATGCTCGAGAAGTTCCATCTTGCCGCGCCCGAGCCGGTCCTGCCCAGAAAAACTGATGCGGAGAATAGGCTTCAACGATGGCTGCGGAGTGTCGGTCATGGCATCTGGGCGTTTTGGTCTGCCTTCGTGTATACGCGGCCTTCGCGCGCCTGTACATGGCGGTTAGAATGGACAAGCGACGGCACAGACCTATCTGATCTTCAGCCTCACGACGCATTGATGCCGACAATATCGGCAACGAGAAACTGCGTTTTGCATAGGGATTGGAAACAGATGTCAGCCTATATCATCTCCGATGTCACCGCCAAGGATGCCGACGCCTTCCAGATCTACCGGACCCGCGCCGCTGCCTCCATAGCCTGCTATGGAGGCCGTTATCTGGTGCGTGGCGGCCCGATCGAACAGTTGGAAGGAAACTGGGCGCCGCGAGCGATCATCGTCGTGGAGTTTCCGGACATCGAACGGGCCAGAACTTGGTATCGTTCTCCCGAATACGCGTTTGCTCTCGAAGTTCGTGATCGGGCTCTGAGCCGAAACCTCATTCTTCTCGACGGAATAAGCCAGGAAAGCTAGCGACGACGCCGTCAAAGCGATCATTTGCCCATATATGGTGCGAATGCGCGGGATTTTGATACAATCCTTGTCTTCGCAGCCGATAGATGGCCGCGTGCGTCTTGAAACCTTAATGCTTTGATGCCTATCTTTGTAGCGTGATCGACTCAGATCGCGTATGAGCATGTTCTGTTACTCAAGGAAGGAAGAGCACTGACAACAGTACACGCCAAGGGGAGAACGCCTGTCGTTATCCCGAAGAGCTCGGAACGTGGCGCCGATGCCGCTGCCCGTGCCCTGCAAGCCGTCCTCGCAAGCCTCGAGGACTCCAAGGCCGAAAATATCGTTACCATCGACATTGCTGGCAAATCCGCGCTTGGAGACTATATGGTCGTCGTCTCCGGTCGCTCGAGCCGCCATGTCCTGGCGATTGCCGACCATGTCATGACCGACCTCAAGGACGAGGGCTTCGGCAACGCCCGCGTCGAAGGTCTGGATGGCGGCGACTGGGTGTTGATCGACACCGGCGACATCATCATTCACGTCTTCCGTCCTGAGATTCGCGAGTTCTACAACATCGAGAAGATGTGGGCCGCGCCTGACCTCGACGAAGGCACGCTGCACTAGCCGATCCAAGGGCGCTGTTCCCGGCCCCGGCTGGCAGCTTCATATCGCCGGACATGACTGTCCAGCAAGAGTTTGGTTTTGTGCCGCCATCATGGCGGATAGGCTTGGGAGCGGGAATGCGGATAGGTCTTTTTGCCGTGGGACGGTTGAAAACCGGCCCTGAGAAGGATCTTGCGGCTCGCTATCTCGATCGTTTCGCCAAGGCCGGGCCGGCAATCGGCCTGGAGCTGATGCGTTTGACCGAGGTTGCCGAAAGCCGCGCCTCCAACGGCGAGACCCGCAAGCGCGAGGAGGCGGCTCTGCTGCAAAAGGCGCATCCGGAAGGCGGCGTCCTCATCCTGCTCGACGAACGCGGCAAGGCGCTTGATAGCGAAGCCTTCGCCGCCATGCTCGGAACGTTCCGCGATCAGGGCAAGCGCGACCTGACGATCGCCATTGGCGGCGCCGACGGGCTCGACCCGTCTCTCTACGACAAGGCCGACATGACCATATGCCTCGGCAAATTGACCTGGCCGCACCAGCTCGTGCGCATCCTCATTGCCGAACAGCTCTATCGCGCGGTCACCATCCTTTCCGGCCATCCCTATCACCGGGTCTGACCTCCAATCGCGACAACGTGCCTCCTTCGAAAACAGTTTGGCTTTCGGTCATTTTGCGTTAACGAAACGCTCACACAGGCGTGTTTTGATTCCTGCTTCAAAAATGACGATGCTTCCTAGCTGATCGCGGCAAATCGGCTTATTTTCACGCGATCCGAAGGGACCAGGCCCGAACCGACTGGATGAGAAAAGCCCCGCCCATGCTTTCCCGGCTTCTGCTGCCATCTTTGGCCGCATGCCTTGGCGTGGGCGTCTATGTGGCAGGCCCGATTTCTCTCATGGACATGGCCCTGGCGCAGGAGGCCGATGCCGGCACGGCACAAGCGCCCGACGAACATCCTTCGACGACAGCGCCTGCGCAACAGGCACCCGACCCGGCCGCCGAACTCGCCCGCAAGCGCGACGAAACCCGCGCCGAGCTGGAGACGCTGTCGAAGACGATCAACCTCTCCTCCGACAAGACGAAAGAGCTGGAAGACAGCATCGCATCCCTCGACAAGAGCACCGCCAGCCTGCGCCAGGCATTGATCGACAGCGCCGCCCGCCGCAAGGAAATGGACCGCAAGATCCAGCAGAGCGAGAAGACGTTGACGGATCTCGCGATCAAGGAGGACAAGATCCGCGGCTCCCTGCATGAGCGCCGCGCCCTGTTGGCCGAGGTTCTGGGGGCCCTGGAGCGCATGGGCCGCAATCCGCCGCCGGCACTCCTGGTCACACCGGATGATGCGCTCGCCTCGGTGCGCAGCGCCATTCTTCTGGGTGCAGTCGTGCCCGGAATGCGCAAGGAGACGGACAAGCTCATCGCCGACCTGACCGATCTCAGCAAATTGCATGCCGCCGCCGCCGCCGAAAAGACGAACCTCACCGCCACCATGACCAACAGTCTGGAGGAGGAGCGGCGCATGGACCTGCTGGTTGCCGAGAACGACAAGCACAGCAAGGAAAATGCCGCCCAGCTCGACGCCGAGCGCAAGCGTGCCGAGGAGCTTGCGGGCCAGGCGACCAGCCTCGAAGGGCTCGTCGCTTCGCTGGAAAGCCAGATCGGCTCGGTCCGGGACGCAGCGGCCGCCGCCCGGGCGGAGGAGGTCCGCAGGGGGCAATTGACCGACCAGCAGCGCGAGCAGGCAAAGGCTTTGGCCGAGAGCGGCGTGCCCGATAAAAACCGCATTGCGCCCGCATATCCCTTCTCCGATCTTAAACAGAAGTTGGAGTTGCCTGTGGCGGGCGATATTCTCCGCCAGTTCGGCGACGACGACGGCACGGGCCACACGGCGATGGGAGCAACCATTGCGACCGGCCCCGATGCGCTTGTCACAGCTCCCGCCGATGGCACGGTCGTTTACGCCGGCGCGTTTCGCAGCTACGGCCAGATGATCATTTTGGATACGGGCGACGGCTACCACATGGTGCTGTCGGGAATGGACGCGATCAAGACGCGTCCGGGCAGATTTGTCTTCGCCGGCGAGCCGCTCGCCGTGATGGGCCAAAAAAGAGTCGCGAGCGCGACTGCATTGGCGCTGGAAACGGATCGGCCAACGCTTTACATTGAATTCAGAAAAGATGGGAAGCCGGTCGATTCTCGACCCTGGTGGACCTCCAAAGACACTGGAAAGGCACGCAATGATACGTAGGGCTTCTCTTGTTCTCGTTGGCGCATTGATGGGTGCGACTGCGATGGGCGTTATCTACACGGCGGTCGTGCCGGCGGAAGCCGCTGGCGCGTCCACCTACAAGGAATTGTCGATTTTCGGCGATGTCTTTGAGCGTGTTCGTGCCCAGTACGTGACGCCGCCGCAGGAAGACAAGCTGATCGAATCCGCGATCAACGGCATGCTGTCCTCACTGGATCCGCATTCGAGCTACATGAATGCCAAGGATGCCGAAGACATGCGCACCCAGACCAAGGGTGAATTCGGCGGTCTCGGCATCGAAGTCACGATGGACAACGATCTCGTCAAGGTCATCACCCCGATCGACGACACGCCCGCCGCCAAGGCCGGCGTCCTCGCTGGCGACTACATCACCGCCATCGACGGCCAGTCCGTGCGCGGCCTGAAGCTCGAAGACGCCGTCGAGAAGATGCGCGGCCCGGTCAAGACGCCGATCAAGTTGACGCTCATGCGCAAGGGTGCCGACAAGCCGATCGAGCTCACTATCGTCCGTGACGTGATCGCTGTTGCCGCGATCAAGTCGCGTGAAGAAGGCGGCGATGTCGGCTATATCCGCATCATTTCCTTCACGGAAAAGACCACGCCCGACCTCGAATCCGCGATCGCCAAGATCAAGAAGGATATCCCCGCCGACAAGCTGAAGGGCTATGTCCTCGACCTGCGCCTCAACCCGGGCGGCCTGCTCGACCAGGCGATCAACGTCGCCGACGATGTGCTCGAGCGGGGCGAAATCGTGTCGACCCGCGGCCGCAATCCGGACGAGACCCGCCGCTTCAACGCCACCCCGGGCGACCTGACCGACGGTAAGCCGATCATCGTGCTCATCAACGGCGGTTCGGCTTCGGCTTCGGAAATCGTCGCCGGCGCCCTGCAGGATCTGCGTCGCGCCACGGTCCTCGGTACCCAGTCCTTCGGCAAGGGCTCCGTCCAGACGATCATCCCGCTGGGAGACGGCAACGGCGCGCTTCGCCTGACGACGGCGCTCTACTACACGCCGTCGGGCCGCTCGATCCAGGGCACCGGCATTACGCCCGACGTCAAGGTCGACCAGCCGCTGCCGGACGATTTGAAGGGCAAGCTGACAACCGAAGGCGAATCGAGCCTGCCGGGTCACATCAAGGGCCAGAGCGAAACCGACAAGGGTTCCGGCTCGTCGGCCTATGTGCCGCCGGATCCGAAGGACGATATTCAGCTGAACTACGCGCTCGACCTACTGCGTGGCGCCAAGACGGATCCGTCCTTCCCGCCGAACCCGGAAAAGGCAGTTTCCTCCAAGTAAGGAAATGGCGCCGGGCTGGAAACAGACCCGGCGCTTTCATAAGGAGGGAGCGGAACTCGCGTATCGTTCCGCTCTCCTCGATCGAACGAGTATGGGCTCGTTCAAAAGCTGTTTCGTTCATGTTTTGACACTTTGAGCCTGAGGCGCGGTTTTCCGTTGCGGTGACAACGCTGGAAAGCGGAATGCTCAGGGCCGGAACAATTTCCCGTTTGGGGCGGATACGGACTTTGGGAACGGATTTGCATGCACCGCTGGGACAGAATCGCGGCCCCGGCCGTCAGCGGAGACTGCCGCCCTTCGGGCGCATTCTTGGCGGCTTCTGTCTGATCGCCATCGCCGGCTTTTCCCTTTATTCGGCGCTGCTGCGCGACGATCTCAAGAAAACCCAGCCGATCGAGACCGCCAAGAAGGAAGAACCCGCGCCTGCTGTCGAAGAAAAGCCGGCGGCAACGGGCCTGACGCAGGTCGATCCGCAATCCGGCGCCAATACCACGCGCATCGTCACCGGCGACGGCTCCGTGGTCACGATGTTCAGCCCCAATAATCGCGATGGCAACGGCCCGGTATTGATCAACGCCAATCAGGTCGGCCAGGACCCCCGCATGGCGGCAACGCCGAACGACAGCCTGCTGGAGGATTCGCCCTTCGGCAAGTTGCCGATCACGGGGCCGAGCGGCTTGAGGCCGATGGATCAATATGCCAGGCCCTGGTCCGGCGCACGCGGCACGCGCGTCGCCATCGTCGTCAGCGGCCTCGGCCTCAGCCAGACCGGCACGCAGCGCGCCATCGAGAAACTGCCGGAAGAGATAACGCTCGCCTTTGCGGCCAGCGGCAACAGCCTGCAGCGCTGGATGCAGGATGCGCGGCGCGGCGGCCACGAGATCCTGATTCAGGTGCCTTTCGAACCCTTCGACTACCCGGGCAACAATCCGGGTCCCGACACCCTCCTGACATCGTTATCCGCCACGAAGAATATCGACAACCTGCACAAGGCGATGGGCGAGATCACCAACTATACCGGTGTGATGAACTATCTCGGCGGCCGGTTCCTTTCCAATACCAGCGCCATGGAGCCGGTACTGCGCGACATCGGCAAGCGCGGTCTGCTTTTCCTCGACGACGGCTCTTCGGCGCAATCGAAATCCGGAATGCTCGCCAAGACGCTGGAGGTGCCGCATGCCTTTGCTGACGTACAGCTCGACGGAGAATTGCAGCAGGATGCGGTCATGAAGAAACTCGACGAGCTCGAGCGCATCGCCCGGCGCAACGGCTCGGCGATCGGCGTTGCCTCCGCCTTCGACGAGAGCGTCGACGCCATCAGCAAGTGGAGTGAGGAAGCCGCCATGCGCGGCATCGAAATCGTCGCGGTCTCGGCGCTTGCCGACGACCCCAAGCACCCCTGATCTTTGGAGAGAATGATGAGCAAGCCCCACGCGCCCGTGAAGGCCGAAGACCTGCCCTACCGCCCTTGCGTCGGCATCATGGTACTCAACCGCGATGGCCTGGTCTGGGCCGGCCGGCGCATTCCGATCGGCAATTCCGAGTATGACGGCTCGCCGCAGCTCTGGCAGATGCCGCAGGGCGGCATCGACGCGGGCGAAGATCCGCTGGAGGCCGCCTATCGCGAGCTCTATGAGGAAACCGGGATGAAAACGGTGAGCCTGCTGGCCGAAGCGAAGGACTGGATCAACTACGATTTGCCTTCGCAACTGATCGGCATCGGCCTGAAAGGGAAATTTCGCGGCCAGACCCAGCGCTGGTTCGCCTTCCGCTTCGACGGCGACGAAAGCGAAATCGCCATCAACCCACCGCCGGGCGGCCATGAACCGGAATTCGACGCCTGGGGATGGAAGCCCATGGCAACGCTGCCTGAGCTTATCGTCGCCTTCAAGCGATCGGTCTACGAACAGGTGGTCGCCGAATTCGAGCACCTGGCGGGTCTGCAGGCCGAAGACTGAACGGGGGGATCCGGCCGCTCAAAAAGCGGCCGGCTTCGTGATACCAGTTATTCTGCTGAGTCGGCAGAATCGGCATTCAGCTGGCCGTACTTGGCTTCGCCGATCTTTCCGAGCAGCTCGAGCTGGGTTTCCAGGAAGTCGATATGGCCTTCCTCATCCATCAGCAGCTCTTCGAACAGCTTCATCGAGACGTAGTCGCCGGCGTCATGACAGATGTCGCGCGATTTCTTGTAGGCCGCGCGGGCGTCGTATTCGCCGGCGAGATCGGCCTCCAGCACTTCCTTGACATTCTGGCCGATACGCAGCGGTGCCAGCGTCTGCAGGTTCGGATGTCCCTCGAGGAAGATGATGCGAGCAACGAGGCGATCTGCGTGCTGCATCTCCTCTATGGATTCCGCACGCTCCTTCTTTGCCAGCTTGGTATAGCCCCAATCTTCGAGAAGTCGGTAATGGACCCAATACTGATTAACTGCGCCAAGCTCGAGGAACAGTGCCTCGTTAAGCCGCTCGATGACTTTTTTGTCGCCTTTCAATGTCCGCTCTCCTGCTGTCTTCATGAAATTTTTTCAAGCGGGACATGAAATCAAATATTTCTGCTTCCGTCGAGTGACGACGGGCATGATAGTCCTCGGTTGTCTGTATAATGATATCAACGACATTCGGGAAACATCCGCAGCAGCGACCGCGCTTCGACATGGCGTGATAAACCTTGGCGGGGACGATGAGCTGCCAACAGTCCTCATCCAGGAACTCGTTGATGACGTCCCGGATTTCCTTGTCGGTGATGTAATTACAGCTACAAACCAGCATTCTTCGCTCAGCCCGTCAAACATGACACTTGCTGTCTTGTTATCTGCTAAAGAAGACGCTCTTTGTCAAGAAAGAAACGATTCATTTTGATCGGCAGGCGACACCGGTGGCCTATGAGCCCCGGATACAAACCCCTGCATTTCAATGAAAGTTACGGCCTCGCGGCATCACCTTCGCCGTTTCGACAATATCGGTGCGGCCTTCCGTCGCTGCCCCGGCCTCGCGCTCCAGCGGGTCGGGCGATACACGTCTTTTCTTTTGTCGGTGGTCCATGGTTGGCCGCAGCGCCTCATCCGCCCGGTCGCTGACGCCGAAGCGCCGTGCCTCGCGCTGCAGAATGCCGAGCGCCGCGGTCATATCCTCGATATAGTCGACCACCACATGGATGACACCGCTCTCGCTCTGCAGGCGGCCGCGAATCTTCACCAGCCGCGCACCCATGACGATGGCGCGGTATTTTTCAAACATTTTCGGCCAGACGATTGCATTGCCGACACCCGTCTCGTCCTCCAGCGTCATGAAGATCACCCCATTCGCCGAGCCCGGCCGCTGACGCACCAGCACCAGACCCGCGATCGTCACCATCCGCCCATTCGCCACATTGGGCAGATCCCGGTTCTGCACGATGCCCATGTTGGCGAAGTCGGCACGCAGGAACGAAACCGGGTGCGCCTTCAGGGACAGCGACAGGTAGCGATAGTCCTCGATGACCTGCTCGCCGGGCAGCATCTCGGGCAGTGCGACCGCCGGCTCGAGCTGCAGGTCCGTATGGTCGCCGAGATCGAAGAGGGGAAGTGTTTCCGCAGCGCTGCCGGCATCGAGCGCCCGAACCGCCCATAGCGCCTCACGCCGGCTCAAGCCGATGGAACCGAAAGCGTCGGCATCCGCCAGGCGCTCGATCTGCGACTTGGCAAGCCCGGAGCGCAGCCAGAGATCGCGCACGGACCGATAGCCATCGCCGCGACGCTCGACGAGCTGTTCCATCTCCTCATCCGACAGGCCCTTGACCTGCCGGAAGCCGAGGCGGACGGCACATTTCGTCTTGATGTGGCCGCGCATCGACGTATGGCGGGGCTCGACCGCGTCTTGATCGAAGCGCGCCTCCTCCAACAGGCAATCCCAACGGGAATGATTGACATCCACCGGCCGTACCTCGACGCCATGTTCGCGCGCATCGCGCACCAGCTGCGCCGGTGCATAAAAGCCCATAGGCTGGGCATTGAGGATCGCCGCGCAGAAGACATCGGGATAATAGGTCTTCAGCCAGGAAGAGGCGTAGACGAGCAAGGCAAACGAAGCCGCATGGCTTTCGGGGAAACCATATTCGCCGAAACCTTCAATCTGGCTAAAGCAGCGTTCGGCAAAGTCTTGAGGGTAACCGTTCGCGACCATGCCCGAAACCAGGTCCTGCTTGAATTCGTCAACCTTTCCTGTCCGCTTGAACGTTGCCATGGACCGGCGCAAACGATCAGCTTTTGCCGCCGAAAATCCGGCTGCTGTAATGGCAATCTGCATCGCCTGTTCCTGAAATAGGGGAACACCTAACGTTCTTTCCAAAACCGCCTTCAGTTCCGGCCGATGGTAATCGATCGGCCGATTCTGAAGAACGTCATCCCGTCGTTTGAGATAAGGATGCACCATATTGCCCTGGATAGGACCGGGCCGGACAATCGCCACCTCGATAACCAGATCATAGAATCTGCGGGGTTTGAGACGCGGCAGCATGCTCATCTGCGCCCGGCTTTCGATCTGGAAGACGCCGATCGTGTCGGCACGGCAGATCATGTCATAGACCGGTACGCGGTCGGGATACTCGCCACTCCCGAGATCGGCGAGTTCCTTCTTAACGTCGTAATGCAGCAGCAGCAGGTCGAAAGCCTTGGCAAGGCAGGTCAGCATGCCGAGGGCTAGGACGTCGATCTTCAATATGTTGAGATTGTCGAGATCGTCCTTGTTCCACTCGATCATGTAGCGATCGTCCATCGCCGTGTGCATGATCGGCACGACCTCGTCCAGCCGATCCCTGGTGATGACGAAGCCGCCGACATGCTGAGTCAGGTGGCGCGGAAACCCCATCAGCGTCGCGGCATAGGAAAGGACGTTCCGTGTCGTCTTGTCGGTGAGATTGAGACCGGCAAGCTTGGCCTCGCGTTCGGACAGTTCCTCCGTCGACCAGCCCCAGACACCGCTGGCAAGAGCTGACTGCACATCCTCCGACAAGCCGAAGGCCTTGGCCACTTCGCGACCGGCCGAGCGTGCCCGATAGCTGGTCACCGCCGCCGTCAGCCCGGCATGCTCCTTATGATAATGCCGGTAGATGAACTGAATAACCTCTTCGCGCTTCTCATGCTCGAAATCGACATCGATATCCGGCGGCTCCTCGCGCTCCGTCGAGATGAAACGCTCGAACAAAAGTGTCGTGATCTCCGGATTGACCTCGGTAATTCGAAGACAGTAGCAGACTGTGGAATTGGCGGCAGAGCCGCGCCCCTGGCACAAGATATTCTGACTGCGGGCATATTCCATGATGCGATGCACCGTCAGGAAATAAGGCTCATATTGCCGTTCGCGGATGAGCTTGAGCTCATGATCGATCTGTTTGGCGACCTTTTCAGAGATTCCATTGGGATAGCGCCATTTCGCACCCTCCCGCGTCAACCGCTCCAGCGTTTCATAAACCGCCTCGCCCGGAACACTTTCGTCGGGATAATTATGCTTCAGCTCATCGAGCGAAAAAGACAGCCGACTAAAGAATTTCTGCGTATTGGCCACGGCCTTCGGATAATCCCTGAAAAGGCGCGCCATCTCGGCAGCACCCTTCAGATAGCGCTCGGCATTGGCCGCGAGCCTGAAGCCCGCTTCCGCGATTGTCACATGCTCGCGGATCGAAACGACGATATCGGCAAGCGGCTTGCGTTCTGTTGCGTGATAGAGCGGCTGGTTGCTGGCGATCAGCCGCACCCCGTTGCGCAATGCAATGATGGAGAGCGTGGCAAAGACCAGCCGATCCCGCCCGTCATAGGCAGGCGACAGCACCATATGGAGCTTCCTGCCGAAGCGCATCCATAGCCGCGCCAGGCATTGCTCCAGCTTCTCCTGCCCTTCCGGCGTCTCCACGCTCTCAGCGTTGGGAACGAGCGCCAGCATCATCTCGTCACCCCATACCATCAGGTCGGCTTCTTCAAGCGTGCAGGAGCCTTTCTCAGCCTTGAGATTGCCGGCGCTCAACAGCCGGCAAAGGTGCGCCCAACCCTTGCGATTCTGCGGATAAGCAAGAATGTCGGGCGTATCGTCCGAAAAGACCAGGCGAGCGCCGGGCTGGAAAGCGACCGGCTTCAGGAGCGGCTTTTCCGGCTTCCCTTTGGCTCGAAGCTCCAGATTCTCCTTGATAGTTTCCTTATATTTCGTCTGGAGAAGCTTGGTATGCGCATGTGCCTTGACCACGCCGGCGACCGAATTGCGGTCGGCAATCCCAAATCCGGAAAGCTTCAGGCGGGCGGCCTGTACCACCATCTCCTCCGGATGCGAGGCTCCTTCGAGAAAGGAGAAGTTCGTTCTCACTCCGATCTCGAAGAAGGGCACAGGCTCGTGAAAGCTCGGACGCGCGTTCATGCGAAAACTCCGTGCATGTACCAGTCCGGCGCCGTCTCGCCTCGGCCATAGAGACCCTTGCGGAACAGCCAGAAACGATGGCCCTCCTCGTCCTCGACCTGGAAATAATCGCGGGCCGGCGTTTCTTCCTCCTCGATCCACCATTCCGCCGAAAGCCGCTCCGGCCCTTCGGCTCGGCTTACCCGATGCATGACGCGCCGCCAGCGGAATTGCCGGGGCGGCCCGTCAGGTACTTCGGCAGCAACGGTTTCGATCAGTTCCGGCATGCGAAACAACCGTAGCGGCCGTTCACCCCGGAAAAAGCCGTGGCCGGCATAGTCGCTGCCTGTCCGCCTATGGGCGGCGAGGATTTCCATGGCGGGCACCGGTCGGGCGGCCCGTTCGGGAATATGACTTTCCCTGAGCTCGAAACCCTGCAGGCAATCCGGTCCCAGCCGCGCCGCGACCCGGTCGGCGAAGGCAGCAAGCGACGTGCCCTGCCGGCCTTCTCCAACGAAATCACCCTGCATCGCCTCGAAGGGTGCATGCTGCAGGACATTCAGGCGGACGATCTCGAAGCCGTATCCCACATCGAGATCGTCATGAATGGCGGTAAAACGCTCGGTGAACAGGCCGGCGATTCGGCTCGGCTCCCGCAGCGGCTGCGATGCCCCGGCGGCAATGCGGAATACCGCCCCATCCACCCTGAACAGCAAAAGCTCGAAGGAGCGGCCTCCGACACCACGCGCTTCCAACCCCGGTTTCAGCGTTTCGGCAAGCTGGCGGGCGAGCTGCAGAATATCGGCTTCCGCCTGTACCGGCTCGGCAAGCCGGCGCTCGACAGACAATTGCGCGACCGGCCGGCGCGGCGAAATCGGCTCTTCAACCAGCCCAACGGCCTGATCGAGCCGCAACAGCAGCGATGCGCCGAACCGGCGGGCAAGCGGTGCGCGTGGTGCGGCCAGAAGATCGCCTACCTGCTTCAACCCCAGCTTCTGCAGCGCGGCGATCGTCTCCTCGCCAAGCCGCAGCGAAGCCGCCGGCAACGGCGCCAACGCCTCCTCCATGGCTTCTGGGGGAACGATGCGGCTTTCCTCGAAACGGGCGACCGCCCAGGACAGGCCCGGCGCCGAGGAAATGGCGCCGCGCACGTCGAGCCCCAGCCGGGAAATCCGGATCAATATATCCTCGAGCAGCGCCTCCTCACCGCCGAAGAGATGAGCGCAGCCTGTAATATCGAGAAACAGCCCATCCTTGCCGTCGATCGCCACCAGCGGCGTATAGCGGTCGCACCAGTCGGCGATCGCCTCCAGCAGCTTGCGATCCGCCGAGGGTTCCTCCTCGACGACATCGAGGGTCGGGCAGACCGCCCTCGCCTCGGCCACGCCCTGGCCCGGCTTCAGCCCGATCATCTCCGCCCGCTCGTTGAGCGCGGTCAGCCGCATGGCATTGTTCAGCTTGCCGGCGCAGACCAGCGGCGGCGTTTCAAGCCGGCCTGTCGAACGCCAGGACAGGCCCCAGCGCTTGCGGGCGATCCGGTCGGTGGGCAGATGCGGAAAGGTCAGCGCCAGAATGCGCTGCGTGTTCGCCGGGAAGGGCAGGGTGCTGAGCATCGGGGACAAGGGCAAAGCGGCGGTCATGGGCATTCCACTCCAGGGTTATGGAAAGAGGCGCCGGGTTGCGGCTCTTTTCCAAGGTCAGACGAAAGGCCGGATGACCGATGCTGCCGCCAAGCACCGATCCGTCCGGCAGGGGCCGCGCCTGCGCCGGCGCGGGTTCGACAGAGAAGCGGAAGAGGGCACTGCTTGCCTCCTCCTCGCCTCCTTGCCGCAACAGAAACAAAGGCCGCTCCGCCGCCTTGGCCCTCAGCGCCAACCGCCGGCTTTCGGTCAGCCCGAAGCGGGCGGGATTGCCGCGCACCTCCAGGATGACAACCGCAAAGGCGGCGCTGCCGAGCGCTGCTTCCGCCAGCCAGAGCGCATCTTCCAGCTTGCGTGGCGAAGCCTGCAGGAATGCCGCCGGCTCCAGTCCGAAATCCCCGATACCGATGGCATAGGGCAGGCCCGCCTCCATCGTGGCGACCGTATCGCCGATCCATAGAACCGGGGATACGGCAGCACCTGTGCCGGCAGCTTGCGCATGAAGCCGCGCGGCAAGAGCAAGGGCGAAGCCACTGGCTGCGCCCGCATCGCGCAGGCCCAGCGAGCGGACCTCGGTCAGACCATCAAGGGGAACACCGCCCTGCATCGCCGCATCGAGGTCGTCGACGCCGGTCGCAAGCAATGGCTGGGCAACACCTGCAGAACCGGGTCTCGCCTTCTCCGCCAGCGTTTCGCGCGCCGCCGCGGCCAGCGCCGGTATAGGCCTGCCTTCAAGTCGGGCAATAGTTTCACGCAGGGCAAAAAACGTTTCCCGCGCCACGGCGGCTTCGGCCATGACGTTATCTCCAGATCATTTATGTTCCTGTTATGTTCTTATGGATTCCAGAGGTCGGAAAAAGAGTCAACACCAATTTATAAGAAAATATTCCTTTGCCTTAATCCGCACTCGTAAAAGCGGCGCAAAGGCTCTATATGACCAGCGAAGGAAGGAAGCATTCATGGCTCGCATTGACCAGAGCGAGGATTGGCGGGACCGCCACGCGCCCTCAATCAGCACATTCGAATCTCTGGCCATGGAGGCTTACAGCCACTTGCCGGACGAATTTCGCTCGCTCACCGGCAACCTCATCATCCTCATCGAGGATTTTCCCGATGACGATGTGTTCGAGGACATGGCGCTGGAAACGCCCTTCGACCTGCTCGGCCTTTTCGAGGGTCGCGGCATATCCGAGCGCTTCACCGCCCAGACCGGCGAGATGCCCAACAAGATCCGCCTCTATCGTCGGCCGATCATCGATTACTGGGCGGAAAACGAGGAAACCCTCGGCGACATCATCACCCATGTCCTGATCCACGAGATCGGCCATCATTTCGGCCTGAGCGACGAGGACATGGAGCGCATCGAGGAAAGCGCGGAAGAAGCGACGGATCGATGACATCAGACCCCGACCGCAGGACGGTCAGGGGAAGGGCACGAGGTACCCGGTACTTACTGCTCGGAAAGCTTCATCTCAGGATCGTAATCCTTTCCCGCGACTTCCTTGACGACACCCTGGCCGCACTGCATCTGGCCGGTGGCCGCATTGAAGGCGTAGGTCGGCGAGCCCGACAGTTCCCAGCCCTTGTTCAGCGCCGCTGATACCTTGTGGCAGAAGGAAGCGTCGTCGGGCCCGGTGAGGAAGCGGTAGAGTTTCATCAAAGCGTCTTTCGTAGGATATCAGCCCTCACCCTGAGCGTGTCGAAGGGTGATGGCGTGCTGCGATCAGGCGAGCTTTATGAACCAGTCTCTCTGCCTGGACAAGATGCAGCCGCTCCACCATCCGCCCGCCGAGGTTCACGACATTGAGATCAGCAGCGTTCGGCGCGGCAAAGGCGCCGATGATGGCCTCAGCCTCGGCAATGGCTGTTGCATCCGGACCGAAATGCCGGTTGGCGGCTTCGATCTGGCTCGGATGGATCAGCATCTTGCCGAAAAAGCCCATGGCGGCGCCCTGGCCGCATTCGGCGTCGAACGCCTCCATATCCTTGAAATCGTTGAAAACGCTGTCGAGGGCCTCAAGCCCGTAGGCGCTCACGGCCAGCACCACCTGCATCAGCCAGGGAACGAGATAGGCGCGGCCCGGCTGCGGCAACACGCCGGTTTCCTTCCTGAGGTCGTTGAGACCGACGACGAAGCAATCGAGCCTGCTGCCCGACGTGCGCCCGGCCTCGGCGATCGAAGCCGCATTCAGGATGCCGCGTGGCGTCTCGATCATCGCCCAGATGCGCAGGCTCTCCGACGCATCCGCCTCGGCCAGCCTGTCGCTGACATCAATCACGTCTTGCGGCTCGTCCACCTTGGGCAACAGCACCGCATCCGGCTCGAGCGCCAGAACCAGGTCCAGATCGTCGGCACCGAAATTGGAGGAAAGCGCATTGATGCGAATGACCCGCTCCTTGCCTGATAGCGGCGAGGCGGCGAAGAATCTCCGTAAATTATCCCGCGCCTCGGCTTTCTTCTCCGGCGAGACGGAATCTTCGAGATCGAAGATGACGGCATCGCAATCGAGGCTATCAAGCTTTTCCAAAGCGCGCCGGTTGATGGCGGGAACGCTCAACACCGAGCGGCGCAGGCGGGCGGGACGAGAGAAGGATGATTGGCTCATAGTGTCGTTTTGCCGCGCTTTTAATCGGCAGGCAAGCCAACAAAAAGCCATGCTCCTCTTGCAGATGGAAAGGAAGAGGACCACATTGCCGTAAGTAGAGAGGTCTCGACCATGCAGAATATCCGTTCCCTGTTCATTGCTCTTGCCGGTATCACCGTGTTTGCAGCCATGGCGCTGTTTACCGTTTCGCTCACGCTTGCCGTCGGCGGTATCCTGACCGTGCTCATGGCAGCCCGTGCGATTTCGCTCCGCATGAAGCCTGCGCCGGTGCGCGCCAAGACGAACAGCCAGCGCGAAATGCGCATCTGGAACGACGGTCGCGGCACGATCATCGATCTCTAAGGTCGAACACAGGGCAGGGGGCAGCCTATTGCCCACTGTCGAATGCGCTCGCACCAATCCCAGGCATGTTCCTGAAGGCGGATTGTGACCAAAGCGCCGGTTTTAGAGCATCTCCAAGATTCTCCTTCATTTCGGGCCGGATTTGCTCTATTGGCAGGATAATTCGTGCTTAGACGAAAATGAAGGCAGGACCCCATGGACAAGTTCGTGAAGTTGACCGGTGTTGCAGCACCGCTCCCGGTCGTCAATGTCGACACCGACATGATCATCCCGAAGGATTATTTGAAGACCATCAAGCGCACCGGTCTCGGTACGGGGTTGTTCGCTGAAGCCCGCTACAACGAAGATGGTTCGCCGAATCCGGATTTCGTGCTGAACAAGCCGGCCTATCAGAATGCGAAGATCCTCATCGCCGGCGACAATTTCGGCTGCGGCTCCTCGCGCGAGCACGCTCCTTGGGCGCTGCTCGATTTCGGTATCCGCTGCGTCATCTCGACCAGCTTCGCCGACATCTTCTACAACAACTGCTTCAAGAACGGCATCCTGCCGATCAAGGTCAGCCAGGAAGACCTCGACAAGCTGATGGACGACGCTTCGCGCGGCTCCAACGCCATTCTGACGGTCGATCTGGAAAACCTCGAAATCACCGGCCCGGACGGCGGCTCGCTGAAGTTCGAACTCGATGAATTCAAGCGCCACTGCCTGCTGAACGGCCTCGACGATATCGGCCTGACGTTGGAAAAGGCATCTGCGATCGACAAGTTCGAAAAGTCGAACGCCGCCGCTCATCCCTGGGCCGCCTGATCGATTTCATCATCACATTTACGTGTCGAAGCCGGGCTGAAAAGCCCGGCTTTTTTCTTATGCCGTGGCGCATAAAGGTCATGGGATCCGGCCGGCTGTAATATGCCCGACAAAAACGGGGATCATACAGCCTCTGCGGAACCCCTTCGGGCTCCCTCCGCCCCCTATTTTCCTCCTCCCCACTGGAGCATTCCCCATGACCTCCCTTCCCATTGTCGGCGCCGCCATGACGCTCTCCGACGTCGAAACTCATCGCAACTGGCTGCTCGAAAAGCCGCGCGATCTGGAACTGCAGAGCTTCGTCGAAGCCGAAGTCCTGAACGGCGATTGGCAGCCGCTGGCCGAGCGCGCCCGCAAGCTGCTTGACGGCCATGAAGGCCGCCTCGGCATCCACGGCCCGTTCTGGGGTTTCGTCATCGCCTCGCAGGATCCGGAGATCCGCGCCGTCGTTTCCAAGCGGCTGCTGCAGGCACTCGACGTCTGCGCCAATATCGGCGCCACGCAGATGGTCATCCATAGCCCCTATACGTCCTGGTCCTACAACAACCTCGACAACAACAAGGGCGAGCGCGAGAAGATCATCGAATATACGCATCTGACGCTCAAGGATGCGGTGAAGCGCGCCGAAGACATCGGACTGACCATGGTCATCGAAAACATCGAGGACAAGGATCCCCATATCCGCGTCGGCCTCGCCGACAGCTTCAATTCGCCCGCCGTCGCCGTTTCGATCGATACCGGCCATGCCCATTATGCCCATGGCTACACCGGCGCGCCGCCGGTCGACTACTATGTCCACGCCGCCGGCAACCGCCTGCAGCACGTCCACCTGCAGGATGCCGATGGCTATGCCGATCGCCACTGGAGCCTCGGCGAAGGCAATATTCACTGGCGTGCCGTCTTTGCCGCCCTTGCCAAGCTTAACAATAACCCGCGCCTGATCATCGAGATCAAGGACAAGTCGAAGATCCCGGCATCGGCTGCCTATCTGGCCTCGCTCGGCCTGGCTGAGTAAACGGAACAGATGACATCGGTCTCTGGTCTTGCGCCAGAGGCCGGCTAGCTATGCGTCACACATCGCCGCAGCGGTCAGGTCCATCAATCGACCACTGCGCCAATCGCCAAGGCAATTGAACGCGGCAGCGGATATGGCTGCTCTTGCGGCAGATGCGTGTCCAGATAGGTCTGATCTCCTGCGTCAACCGCCTTCTTGAGGCGCAAAGCCTGCTCAGTGACATCAGTGATCTTCTTGATCCACTCTTCGGCATATAACGGTACGGTATCGCCGCTGAGACCGATCTGAAGCGACCGATGGGGCAAAGGTCGGAAAAAGATGTCTCGCTCCGGATCCCACTGAATCCGAACCATACTGACCTGAAGCTTTTCCTTCCAAGCCGTCTCGCTGGTATAAAGCTCCGGGTCGAAGTGGCTCAGGCATGCCATCGACAAGGCCCGCTCGAAACCGGCGCGATCGATATCGATGGCCAGCACCCGCTTTTGGTTCTCATCCTTGAGACCCCAGCCGCAGCGATACATCATCCAGAGAAAAGACGGTTTGATCCAGGTCATTCGCGAGAAACTGAACGGCGCTGCAAAAGTGCCCTGCCGAAGCGCTATATCGGCGATCTGATCGCCATAAGCCTGATAAACCCGGATTGTAGTGTCAGTAAAAATTGCTCGTATTTGTTTATGCATGGCCATTTATAGATAGAAAGCCCTGACCGAACAAGCCGACGTCGAAAGATGCGATGGTCGACAGATGGCACCCCAAACTCCCGAAAACCGTACCGTTTCGCGCCCTTCCTCGCTTGAAAAGCCGCATTTGCAGGTCTAAGAACCCGCAACCTATTTCTTTCGCGGAGGCTTTCCCATGACAGTGCGCAATCTCTTCCTCCTGCCGGGTGACGGCATCGGCCCCGAAGCCATGGGCGAAGTCCGCAAGATCATCGCCTATATGAACGAGGCGAAGGACGCCGGTTTCGTCACCGACGAAGGCCTTGTCGGCGGCAGCGCCTATGATGCGCACGGTGCGGCGATCTCCGATGCCGATATGGCAAAGGCAATGGCCGCCGATGCCGTTCTCTTCGGCGCCGTCGGCGGTCCGAAGTGGGATGCGGTACCTTACGAAGTGCGCCCGGAAGCCGGCCTGCTGCGCCTGCGCAAGGATCTCCAGCTTTTCGCCAACCTGCGCCCGGCCATCTGCTATCCGGCGCTGGCATCGGCCTCGTCGCTGAAGCCGGAACTGGTCGAGGGTCTCGACATCCTGATCGTGCGCGAACTCACCGGCGGCGTCTATTTCGGCGAACCGAAGGAGATCATCGATCTCGGCAACGGCCAGAAGCGCGGCATCGACACCCAGGTCTACGACACCTATGAAATCGAGCGCATCGCCGGCGTCGCCTTCGAACTGGCACGCACCCGCAACAATCGCGTCTGCTCGATGGAAAAGCGCAACGTCATGAAATCAGGCGTGCTCTGGAACCAGGTCGTTACCGCCACGCACAAGGAAAAATATGCCGACGTCCAGCTCGAGCACATGCTCGCCGATGCCGGCGGCATGCAACTCGTTCGCCAGCCGAAGCAGTTCGACGTCATCGTCACCGACAACCTCTTCGGTGACATGTTGTCCGACGTCGCCGCCATGCTGACCGGCTCGCTCGGCATGCTGCCTTCGGCCTCGCTCGGCGCTCCCGACGCCAAGACCGGCAAGCGCAAAGCGCTTTACGAGCCGGTACATGGTTCGGCGCCCGATATCGCCGGCAAAGGCATCGCCAACCCGATCGCCATGATCGCCTCCTTCGCCATGTGCCTGCGCTACTCCTTCGGCCTCGTGGCTGATGCCGATGCGCTGGAAAAGGCGATCGCCAACGTGCTCGACAGCGGCATCCGCACCGGCGACATCATGTCGGCAGGCAGCCGCCAGGTCGGCACCGCCGAGATGGGCGACGCCATCCTCGCCGAATTCAAGGCCCTGTCCGCATAAATCGCCTGATATATTTCACGTGAAACACGAAACCCCGCTCTGCTTGTGCAGTGCGGGGTTTTTCGTCGAGCCTCCGGGCAGCGCAGCTATGGCCGGCCACCTTAAAAATACTGTTACAAGAGCCTGCTAGGCTTGATCGTTGACTTGGTGGAAGTTCGACGACGGACGGTGGACATGCAGGCGATCTTGACGTCTCTCGACAGACGTTGGCGGCGAAGCGACGCACGGCTTGCGCCATCCCATTGGAAGATCTGTCTTTTCCTGACGGCCAATATCGTCCTTCTCTCCGCACTGCTGTTCGACTGGCCCGTCGGCGCAACCCTCAAGAACCTGTCGCCATCCATTCGCTTCTTCGGTGGAATGCTGACCGATTTCGGCGATTCCGGCTGGATCATCCTCATCAGCGCCTTCCTGTTCTTCGAAGGCTGGGCCGGCAGCAGGTTGCTTCACTCGCAACGCTGTCGCTGCCAGGCGCTGCGTATCTGCCAGATTGGCGGCTATCTGCTGACCACCATCGTGCTTTCAGGTCTCCTCGCCAATCTGCTGAAGCGCGCCATCGGCCGCGCCCGCCCGATGCATTTCGCGGATTGGGGGCCGTTCGGCTTCTCGCCGTTCAACGGCCGTGCCAGCTTCGAGAGCTTCCCGTCGGGCCATGCGACCACCATCGGCGCGCTGTTCGTGGCACTTGCCTTCCTCTTCCCGCGCTATCGCTATATCTTCGCCGCATGTGCCCTCTGGCTGGCGATCACACGCGTCATGATCGGCGCGCATTATCCAAGCGACGTCATGGCCGGCCTGGCGCTCGGTGGATGGTTCTCCTTCATGACGGCGATCGTCTATTCCCGCTACGGCCTGCTCTTCCGCATCAACAATGCCGGTTGGCCGACACCGAGATGGCCACTGCTGAAGACCAGCAAGCCTTTGATCTGAAATCGATCTGCGGCTATTGCGCCGCCTGCGGCATCTCCGTCGAAACACCGGATCGGTCTCCGCACAGAACAGGCGGGACAGGGCACTCCCTTTCGCCTGAGCGCGCCTTCATGCCTGGCCGCATCCCAAAGGTTGCCAAGGTCATCAGGCATTCATATATCTGGGAGGACAGCCGCCGCGCAAAGCGGTCAACCCGATTTCGTTTCCACTGTGATGAAAACCATGGATGCCGGTCCGATACGTTTGAGCGAAAGGCAGCTGGGATTGATTTCCCGGGCGCTGGCCGAGCCGCGCCGCGTGCAGATCCTGAAGGAAATCGGCAAGCGAACCGAGCCCATGGCCTGCAGCGTCCTCAACCAGTGCCACACCGTCAGCGCCGCGACGATTTCGCACCATCTCAAGGAACTTGAAAACGCCGGTCTCATCGAGATCCGGCGTGAAGGCAAGTTCGCAAACCTTGTGTTGCGACGCGACATCCTGGCCGCCTACATGGCGGAGCTTTCCAGAATCTGACAATTTCGTCTGCGGTCGTCGGCGCCTGCCCTTGTATCAGTTAGATGATTATCTAAATATCAAACGGACGATGCCGATCGGTTTTCGGGTCGCACACGACAATAGTTCGACAATTGTAAAATCGTCTAACAATTCTCTACAGGAGCTAATATGAGCAAGCTGACAGGCAAGGTCGCGATCGTGACCGGAGCATCCAAGGGCATCGGCGCAGGCATCGCAAAGGCGATGGGCGAGGAAGGCGCGGCCGTCGTGGTCAATTATGCCTCGAGCCGCGAAGGCGCCGACAAGGTGGTGGCAGAAATCACCGCCAAGGGCGGCAAGGCGCTCGCCGTCCACGGCGACGTATCAAAATCCGAAGACGTAAAGCGGCTCTTTGCAGAGGCTAAGCAGGCCTTCGGCGGCGTCGACATTCTCGTCAACAATGCCGGCGTCTACAAATTCGCGTCTCTGGAAGAGATCACCGAGGAGGAATTCCATCGTGAATTCAACATCAACGTCCTCGGCACGCTGCTGACGACGCAGGAAGCGGTGAAGTATTTCGGCCCGGAAGGCGGCAATGTCATTAACATCGCCTCGACCGCCGTCACCATGAACCTGCCGACCACCGCGGTCTATACGGCGACCAAGGCGGCCGTGACCTCGATCACCCAGATCCTTGCCAAGGAACTCGGCCCTCGCAACATCCGCGTCAACACCATCTCGCCCGGCGGCGTCGAGACCGAGGGCGTCATCGCGGCCGGCGTCATCGGCAGCGACTTCGAAAAGCAGATGGTTTCGCAGACGCCGCTCGGCCGCCTTGGCCAGCCGACCGACATCGCCCCGATCGCGGTCTTCCTTGCCTCGAAGGATTCGAGCTGGCTGACGGGGGAAACCCTCTATGCCGGCGGCGGCCTGAAATAGGCTTCACGGCGAAGCCGCTCTCCAGGAGGAGGGCGGCTTTATACGGCCGGCTGTGGCGCCGAGCCAATATGTTAGCGAACGATTGCAAAACGACCCCGTTTTCCTATTTACTGCAAATGTTCGGGTTTTCCGCACAGCATCGCAGTCGACCGTGCCGCGAAGCGACATCTCGTCCGCGAAACCTCAAAATAGATCCTGTCTGCAATGCGATCCCACGCAACAGCGAATGTCATCGAATTCCTTCAAGATCCGCCGGCGATCACTGTCGCGAACATCAAAACGGAGGACGACTTTATGAATACCGCTAACACCAAATCGAAACTGGGTACCCGCACCAATCTCAGTGAAGAAGCGACACGCGATATTTCCGCAGCGCTGAACGCGCTGCTGGCGGATGTCTTTGCCCTCTATTTGAAAACCAAGAATTTCCATTGGCATATGAGCGGCCCGCATTTTCGCGACTATCACTTGCTTCTGGACGAACAGGGCGATCAGATCTTCGCCATGACCGACCCGATGGCAGAGCGAGCCAGGAAGATCGGCGGAACGACGTTGCGGTCGATCGGCAATATTGCCAGGCTGCAGCGCATCCCCGACAACGACGCCGAATATGTCGATCCCCAGGACATGCTCGCCGAATTGGCGGATAACAACCTCAAGCTTGCTGCCGAAATCCGCGCGACCCATGACGTCTGCGACGAATATGGCGATATCGCCACCGCCAGCCTTCTTGAGAACTGGCTGGACGAGACGGAACGCCGCACCTGGTTCCTGTTCGAATCCACGCGCAACACCAACAGCTAACCGCGGCACTGCCCGCCTTCGGACATAACGACCGCGGTGGATGCCATAATCTCGATTTCCTCGCTCCCGCTTCTGCGGAAACGAGGAAATCCTTGACTCCTGTGGAAAACCTCTTAGAACCGGCGACGGAAAAGGAAGACTTCCATGGTTCGCTTCGAGCAGATCGACGGCTTCAGTCACCTGGCGGAATATGCCGGGCTGGATGTCTATTTTCCGGTTTCTTCCAAAACCAAGGCCAAAACGACGACGAAAACCGTCTGACGTCTCTGGCCTGCCGCTCTCTCCCCGGCTCGGTCGGGGACAGGAACCGGTCGTCATGGCCGCAGTTCCCCCCTCGCCAAAGAGGAGAGAAGAGAAAGAGAGCTTGAGAAATGGGTTTCAAAGTTGCAGTAGCGGGCGCGACCGGGAATGTCGGCCGCGAAATGCTCAATATCCTGTCCGAACGCGGTTTTCCGGCCGATGAGGTCGTGGCGCTCGCGTCGGCCCGCTCGCAGGGAACCGAAGTTTCCTTCGGCGACCGGACGCTGAAGGTTTCCAACCTGGAGAACTACGATTTCTCCAACACCGACATTTGCCTTATGTCGGCCGGAGGCGATGTCTCGAAGAAGTACTCGCCGAAGATCGGCGCCCAGGGCTGCGTCGTCATCGACAACTCGTCCGCATGGCGCTACGACGCCGACGTGCCGCTGATCGTGCCGGAAGTGAACCCGGATGCCATCACGCAGTTCACCAAGCGCAACATCATCGCCAATCCGAACTGCTCGACCGCGCAGCTCGTCGTTGCGCTGAAGCCGCTGCATGATTTCGCCAAGATCAAGCGCGTCGTGGTCTCGACCTACCAGTCCGTTTCCGGCGCCGGCAAGGACGGCATGGACGAGCTGTTCAACCAGACCCGCGCCGTCTTCGTCGCCGACCCGATCGAGAACAAGAAGTTCACCAAGCGCATCGCCTTCAACGTCATTCCGCACATCGACGTCTTCATGGAAGACGGCTACACCAAGGAAGAATGGAAGGTGCTGGCCGAAACCAAGAAGATGCTCGATCCGAAGATCAAGGTCACCTGCACAGCTGTCCGGGTGCCGGTTTTCATCGGTCATTCTGAATCGGTCAATATCGAGTTCGAAAACGAGATATCAGCCGATCAGGCTCGCGATATCCTGCGCGAGGCGCCAGGTTGCCTCGTCATCGACAAGCACGAAAACGGTGGCTATATCACGCCTTACGAGTGCGCCGGTGAAGACGCGACCTATATTTCGCGCATCCGCGAGGATGCCACCGTCGAAAACGGCCTCAACATCTGGGTCGTTTCCGACAACCTGCGCAAGGGCGCGGCACTGAACGCCATTCAGATTGCCGAACTGCTCATCAACCGCGGCCTGATCAAGCCACGTAAGCAGGCTGCATAAGCATTCCTAAACCAATTTACGGTTTATAAATCTTCGCCAGCTAAGCAGGATTAAAATGGAAGCCTCGCCATTTCGGACCGAAAGGCGGGGCTTTTGCAAATGCCTTTGGCGGCGATGCTTCCCGTGAAGCGAAAACATCGGTCGCTAAAATGTGATAATGACAGGACGGTCGGATGCTGGCATGGTCCAGTGAAGACTAGACCGCGCACGAGCCCGGATTGGAGGGCTTATGCGCCATTCAAAAACGGTTACCGCGTTTGCGGCGCGGTAAGAATTCGGGGAAACTGAATGCGCATCACAAAGTCTGGAATGGCAACTCTCGTGGCGGGCGGGTTGTTGCTGGCGACGCCGATTGCCGCGAATGCGGCATCCTGTGGCAACACTTCCGCCGGCTTCGAGAACTGGGTGCAGGAATTCAAGCGGGAAGCGCAAGGACAGGGCGTCAGCCCGTCGGTCCTCGATCGGGCCTTCGCCAACGTCCATTACAATCAGCCCACCATCCGGGCCGATCGCGGCCAGAAGAGCTTCAAGCTTTCCTTCGAGGAATTCATGAAGAAGCGCGGCGGCCAGTCGATCATCAATCGCGGCAAGAGCATGAAGCAGGCCAATGCCGCGCTCTTCTCCAAGATCGAGAAGCGCTTCGGCGTGCCCCCAGGCCCGATTATCGCCATCTGGGGTATGGAAACCGGCTTCGGCGGCTTCATGGGCGATCAGCATACGCTCTCGGCCGTCTCGACCCTTGCCTATGATTGCCGCCGTTCCGCATTCTTCACCGAGCAGCTCTACTCTGCCCTCAAGCTTGTCGGCGAGGGCTACCTCAGCCCGTCGGCCCGTGGCGCTGCGCACGGCGAAATCGGTCAGACGCAGTTCATGCCGAAAAACGTCGTTGCCTTCGGCGTCGATGAAGATGGCGATGGCAGGGTCGACCTTGTGGGATCGCGCGCAGACGCGCTTGCTTCGACGGCGAACTTCCTGCGCGGTCATGGCTGGCAACCCGGCGCCGGCTACCAGCCTGGCGAACCGAACTTCTCAGCCATTGCCGGCTGGAACGACGCAAAGGTCTATCAGCAGGCAATCGCCTATATTGGTCAGCAGATCGACGGCAGATAAGCTGGATCAAAACGAAAAAAGCGCTGCGACCGGATGGTTCACAGCGCTTTTTATTTGAGCTAATTTCAGCTCCTAGACATCAGGCCGGATGAAATCCCGGGTTTCAGGGTCCATGACCCACAATTCCCCTGTGGAAATATCGAACCATGCGCCATGCAGGCGCAGCTTGCCTTCTTCTTCCCGCGCCTTGATCTCCGGAAAGCTGCGCAGATTGTCGAGCGAATTGCGGATCGAGATGCGCTCCAGCGCCGTCTGACGCTCCGCCGGCGTCATGATGTCGTTGCTCTGGATCTGTTCGGCGGCCGGCTTCAGCAGCCCCATCCACCTACCGATGAAATCACCGGGCGAAAGCGGCTCGGCGTTCGGATCCAGTGCCGCGCGAATACCGCCGCAACGGCCGTGACCCATCACGACGATATCGGAGACTTTGAGCGACAGAACCGCGAATTCGAGCGCCGACGAGGTCGAATGGAAATTACCATCAGGCTCATAGGGCGGCACCATGTTGGCGACGTTGCGGATGACGAAGAGTTCTCCCGGGCCGGCATCGAAGATGATCTCCGGTGCCGAGCGGGAGTCGCAACAGGCAATCACAAGCGTCGACGGGTTCTGGCCGAGATCGGCGAGCGTGCGATAGCGCTCGCGCTCATCGACGTAACGCCCACTCATGAAATTGCGATAGCCGTTCAAAAGGGTGTCGGGAAAGCTTTGCATGGATATTGAATTACAGCGCACATCGGCCGATGGCAACTATTGCGCTGCAAAAAGCGCCCGGCATTCCCGGCTGCTATTTTTTCCGCCGCTGCGCCGGATGCATGAGGTGCCGCAGCTGTACCATCGCCATCGGCGTCGATAGGCTGGCCGCATCCGCGGCGAGCGTCAACTCGTCGCTGCCGCGCTTGACGGCGCGCGCCAGCACTTCATAAACGCTGGCCGTGGCAAGCTGCAGCGCCCGTTCCTCGTCCATCCCGGACACAAGGCGGGACAAGAACAAGGCGGACAGCAGGTCGCCGAGCCCGTTCGGAGCATTCTCGATGCTGCGATGCTCTGCAAGCAAGGCGCTGCGGCCGCTAAGATAGAGATTTCCGATGCCGCCAGCCATCATCGGCACCGCCGACGTCACCAGCATGCGCGACGGCCCGAGGGCGAGTGCGGCCTCCATGATGGCATTGTTGTCTTCGAGCGGCGCGCCGGCGAGCCAGGCAAGCTCGTAGCGGTTCGGCGTTGCCAGCGACGCCAGCGGGATCAGATGATCGCGGATCGCCTCCGCCGTCGCTTCGGGCACATAGAGCCCGCCGGCATCGCCGATGACCGGATCGCAGGCATAGAGGAGATCGGGGTTCTTCTCCCGCAAGGCCGCCACCAGCCGGGCAACGGAATGCACCTGCGCTGCATTGCCGAAATATCCCGACAGGACAGCCTTCACCTCAGGCAGCCACGGCGCGGCGATCAGATCGTCGATCGCACGGTCGAAATCCGCCTCGTTGAAGGTCAATCGCGTCGAACGACCGTGGCCCGGATGCCATGGCAGGACGATGGTCGGCAGCGCCCAGACCGGATGGCCGAGCGTTTCCAGCGCAAAGACCGCGGCACGATTGCCGACGGAACCTCTGACGACATGGCTGGAGATGACGATAACGGCGCCGGCCGATATTTGCGACATGATCATGACTTCCAGTTCAGGGCTTCAAACTGCAATGGCGCCGTTGATGATCCCTTTCGCGCCACTCTGTCAACCGCGCTTCACAAACTCATGAAAACCTCTGTTGAATAGCCGGGTTCGGCAATTTCACGTCAACGCCATCTGCTTTGGGGCGAGATCCACCTTTCGGCAAGATTTCTAAAAATTCGTGGCCAAATCGGTCGAAAAGCAATCTAATTCGCATTCATTTTGCCAGTTTTTTCGCTAAACCTTCTGCTACTGTGGTCAAATTTCGAAAATCGGGAGGAATTTCATGGCGTCCAGGACCAATCCGAAACGGGAAAAGCAGCTCGAAGCGGTACGCAAGATCGCGGCCACGACGGGCAAGGCGCATCTCGATCCCGAAATCCTGTTCGGCCGGGCAAGCAATGACGACATGGAGCATTACAGTCCGGAAATGCTGGCCCATGCTGCGGTGCACGCCGCGCGAGAGTTGGCAGCTTGGAACGGCACGTCTCCGCGCGTCAACATCGAACAGGTCGCCAATATCGAGCCTGATGGCGTCGCGGTGTCGATCCTCTCGATCACCGACCACAACATGCCCTTCCTCTACGAATCGATCATGGGCGAGGTGAGCAGCACCTACCGCGATCTCTACATGGCCGTGCACCCGATCCTGGTCATCGAGGAGGACAAGCAGCCCAGTCTCTATTCCGCCGATCAGTTAAGCAATCCCGCCCATCGCGTCAGCCATATCCAGCTTCATCTGTCGCCATTGACGGCAGCGCAGGCAACGGATCTCATCAAGCGGGTGCAGACCGTGCTCGATCAGACGCATCTCACCGTTTCCGACTGGAAGCCGATGCTGGCGCGCCTCGATATCGTCATTTCGGAACTCTCCACATATGAGGCCGCGGGACGCCGCAAGGGCGATCGCGACGAGGCTCTTGCCTTCCTTTCCTGGTTGCGCGACGGCAATTTCACCTTCCTCGGCATGCGCGAATATGTCTATTCCGGCAAGGGCGCCGACGCCAAGGTCGAGCGCGATCGCGGCGCCGGCCTCGGCATTCTTTCCAATCCGGATGTCCGCGTGCTGCGCCAGGGCAAGGACGCCGTCACCACGACGCCGGAAATCCTCGCCTTCCTCGACGGGCCGGATTTCCTGATCGTTACCAAGGCCAACGTCAAGTCGGTTGTCCATCGCCGCGCCTATATGGACTATGTCGGCGTCAAGCGCTTCGACAGCGACGGTAACGTCACCGGCGAGCTGCGTATCGTCGGCCTTTACACCTCGACGGCCTACACCAGCGCTGCCACCGAAGTGCCGCTGCTGCGCTCGAAGGTGCAGAAGGTCAAGGATCATTTCGGCTTCGACCCCACAAGCCATTCCGGCCGCATGCTGGAAAATACGCTTGAATCCTACCCTCGCGACGACCTCTTCCAGATCGATACGACGCTGCTCGCAAGCTTCGCCGAACAGATCAACGATCTGGCCGACCGGCCGCGCGTGCGGGCGCTGCCACGCATCGACCATTTCGATCGGTTCGTCTCCGTCATCGTCTATGTGCCGCGCGAAGAATATGATTCCGTCGTCCGTGAAAAGATCGGCAATTATCTGAAAACCGTCTATGACGGCCGCGTTTCCGCCTATTACCCGGCCTTCCCGGAAGGCGGCGTGGCGCGCGTGCATTTCATCATCGGCCGTAGCGCCGGCAAAACGCCGCATATTCCGCAAGCCAAGCTGGAAGAAGCGATCCGCGCCATAACCGCCCGCTGGGACGAGCGTTTCGTCATGCTCGCCGGCCCGAAAGCGCCGCGCATATCCGTCAGCCAGGCTTTCCAGGAAGCCTTCTCGCCGGAAGACGCCTTTGCTGATCTGCCCAATATTACGGCAACGGCCGGCGCCGAGCCGATCCGCATCGGCTTCTATGTCCGCAAGGACGAGGCAGGCGACATCCTTTCGCTGAAGATCTTCCACGGGCGAGGCAATCTGGCGCTGTCGCGCCGCGTGCCACTGTTGGAAAATCTCGGTTTCAACGTCATCAGCGAGCGGACCTTCGATATCTATGTCACGGCCAAGGATGGCGGGGCGGGTCATGTCGTGCTTCATGACATGGAACTCGAGGCTCGTGGTGGCCTGACGATCGATCTCGCCCGCCATGGTGCCGCGTTGGAGGAAGCCTTCCTCGCCGCCTTCAGCGGCACGATCGACAATGACGCCTTCAACCGGCTGATCGTTTCGGCCGATCTCTCCGCCCGCGAAACCAACGTGCTGCGGGCTTACTCGCGCTACCTTCGCCAGGCCGGCATCGCCTATTCGCAGGACTATATCGCCGCGACGCTGGACAAGTATCCGCGCATTGCAGGATCGCTCTTCCGCCTGTTCCACGACACGCTCGATCCGAAGCTCAACGACAAGAGCCGCACGAAGAAGCTTGTCGAGCTGCACGCCGCCATCGAAACCGAGCTCGCCGACGTTCCGAGCCTCGATGACGACCGGATTCTCCGCCGCTACGTCAACGCCATCGATGCGACGCTGCGCACCAACTATTTCCAGAGGAGTGCCGACGGCACGCCGAAGGCGATGCTCGCCTTCAAGCTCGATCCGAAGCTTCTCGACGGCCTGCCCGAGCCGCGTCCCTTCCGCGAAATCTTCGTCTATGGCGTCGAGGTGGAAGGCGTGCATCTGCGCTTCGGCAAAGTAGCGCGTGGCGGCCTGCGCTGGTCCGATCGCGCCGAGGACTATCGCACCGAAGTGCTCGGCCTGGTGAAGGCGCAGCAGGTCAAGAACGCCGTCATCGTGCCCGTCGGCGCCAAGGGCGGCTTCTATCCGAAGAAGCTTCCCGTCGGCGGCAGCCGCGACGAGATCTTCAACACCGGTCGCGAAGCCTACAAGACCTATATCCGCACGCTGCTGTCGATCACCGACAATATCTCCGGCGCCGATATCGTGCCGCCGGCCGATACCGTGCGGCTCGATGGCGATGATCCTTATTTCGTCGTTGCCGCCGACAAGGGCACGGCCACTTTCTCCGACACTGCCAATGCACTGGCGCAGGAAGCCGGCTTCTGGCTGGACGACGCCTTCGCTTCCGGCGGCTCGGCCGGCTACGACCACAAGAAGATGGGCATCACCGCCCGCGGCGCCTGGGAAACCGTGAAGCGGCATTTCCGCGAGATGGATATCGATATCCAGACGACGCCCTTTAACGTCGTCGGCGTCGGCGACATGTCCGGCGACGTCTTCGGCAATGGCATGCTGCTCTCGCCGAAGATCCGCCTTCTGGCCGCCTTCGACCATCGCGACATCTTCATCGATCCCGATCCGGACATGGAAAGGACGCTTGCCGAACGTCAGCGCCTCTTCGACCTGCCGCGCTCCAGCTGGCAGGATTTCGACAAGTCGGTCCTGTCGAAGGGTGCGATGATCATTTCGCGCTTGGCAAAGTCGGTGACGCTGACGCCGGAAGCAGTCGCTGCCATCGGCATCGACAAATCGGTCGCCACGCCCTTCGAGATCATGACGGCGATCCTTAGGGCTCCCGTCGACCTACTTTGGTTCGGCGGCATCGGCACCTATGTCAAGGCGCCGTCGGAAACGGATTCGGATGTCGGCGACCGCGCCAACGATCCGATCCGCATCACCGCCGAAGAGGTTCGCGCCAGGGTGATCGGCGAGGGCGCCAATCTCGGCGTCACCCAGAAGGGCCGCATCGCCTATGGCCTCAAGGGCGGACGCTGCAACTCCGACGCCATCGACAATTCGGCCGGCGTCAACACCTCGGACGTCGAGGTCAACATCAAGATCGCGCTCGCCAATGCCATGCATGACGGCCGCCTGACGCGTGCCAAACGCGATATCCTGCTGGCATCGATGACCGACGAAGTCGGGACTCTGGTATTGCGGAACAACTATCTGCAATCCCTGGCGATCTCGCTGACGGAGCGCAAGGGCACCGGCAACGGCCTGGAGCTCAGCCGCTTCATGAGCGTGCTGGAAACGGCCAAGCAGCTCAACCGCAAGGTCGAGACGCTGCCCGACGATCAGACCTTCGCCGAGCGTTATGCCAACGGGCGTCCGCTGACGCGCGCCGAGATCGGCGTGCTGCTCTCCTATGCCAAGATCGTCCTCTTCGACGCGCTTATTGCCAGCAACCTGCCGGATGATCCCTATTTCGCCGCGACCCTCAGCCGCTATTTCCCAGCCAAGATGCAGCGTTCGAACGCCACCGATATCGACAGCCACCGGCTGCGCCGCGAGATCATCGCGACGGCGCTCGCCAACGAGGCGATCAATCGCGGCGGCCCGGGCTTTGCTGTGAGCATGATGGACGCGACGGCGGCATCGGCAGCCGAAGTCGTCAAAGCGGCTGTGGTCGCCCGCGACGGCTTCGATCTCGATCGCCTCTGGAACGAGACGGACGCGCTTGACGGCAAGGTTGGTGGCCAGATGCAGAACCGCGTCTATGGCGAGATCACCGAGGTCTATACGGTGCTCACCCGCCTGCTTCTGAAAACCGGCGCAGCCAAGGGCGACATCGAGGAGACGGTTAGCCGGCTTCAAGCAGCGCTGAAAAAGCTGCGGCCGGTCTTCCTCAGCCATATCCCGGCCGATTTCGCAGCCGAGATTGCCGCCCGCGAGGCGGAATACCAGGCTGCCGGCCTGCCGGAAAAGCTGGCTTCGGAAATCGCCACGATTTATGCGCTCGTCCTCGTTCCGGAGATCATGCAGATCGCCGAGCGCACCGGTGACACGCTGAACCGCGCCGCCGAAAGCTACTTCACCGTGTCGCAGACCTTCCGCGTCGGCCGCCTGCTGCTTGCCGGCAGCCGGATCGTCACGGGCGATCACTATGAAAGCCTTGCCCTGGCCCGCAGCCTCGACCAGATCGCCGGCGCCCGTCGCGATATCGTCATCTCGGCCCTGGCAAACCATCCGAAGGACAAACAGCCGATCCAGGCGTGGCATGCGGAAGATCGCATCCGCATCAACCGCATCGCCGAAGAGCTTGGCAGCCTGAGCGAAAGCGGTGATCCCAACCTCGCGCGAATCACCGTTGCCGCAGGCCTGCTGAGCGATCTTGCGAACGGCCGGGCAAGGTGACACAGTCCGCCCCGACCCCGGCAGGCGGGTGAGGGAATCAGGGGCTGGATTTGGTGATGACCGGGATTGGCGACGACGTGCCGGCAAAAGTGCCGGCACGCGGCATTTGGGGCTGGATGTTCTTCGACTGGGCGGCACAGCCGTTCTTCACCGTCGTCACCACCTTCATCTTCGGCCCCTATTTCGTCGCGCGGCTGACGGCCGATCCGGTCTCGGCGCAGACGACATGGAGCAATATGGCGACGATCTCCTCGGTGATCATCGCCCTCCTGTCGCCAGTCCTCGGTTCGATCGCCGATCAATCGGGCGCGCGCAAACCCTGGATCGCCTTCTTCGCCGTCATCAAGATCGCCAGCCTCTTCTGTCTCTGGGGTGCAGCACCGGGCTCGCCGGTGATCTATCCCGTCATCTTCATGATCCTCGCCTCGATCTCGGCCGAATTCTCGATCGTCTTCAACGATTCGATGATGCCGAGGCTGGTCGGCAAGGACGATATCGGCAAGCTGTCGAATGCCGCCTGGGGTCTCGGCTATCTCGGCGGCATGATCGTGCTGATCACCGTCGTCGCCCTGCTCGCCGGCAATCCGCAAACCGGCAAGACCATCTTCGGCCTGATGCCGCTCTTCGGCCTCGACGCAACGCTCGGCGAGGATGCGCGCATCACCGGTCCGATTTCCGCCGTGTGGTACTTCCTCTTCATCCTGCCGATGTTCTTCTTCACGCCCGATGCCGCACGCGGCCTGCCGCTTCGAACCGCAGTTCGCTCGGGCCTGCGGGAGCTCAGAACGACGCTCGGCGAGTTGAAGCGCCGGCGCGGCATCAGCCTCTTCCTCGTCGCGCGCATGGTCTATCAGGATGGCGTCAACGGCCTGCTGATCCTCGGCGGCACCTTTGCGGCCGGCATGTTCGGCTGGGCGACGATCGAGATCGGCATCTACGGTATCATCCTCAACGTCATCGCCATTTTCGGCTGCTTTGCGGCCAGCTATGTGGACCGCTGGCTGGGCTCGAAAACGACTGTCGTCATCAGCCTGACGCTGCTGCTCGTCGCGACCTTCGGCATCATCTCGACAGGGCCTGGCTTCACGCTCTTCGGTCTCGTTCCGCTCTCGACCGTCAGCACCGGCAGCCTCTTCGGCACGGCGGCGGAAAAGGCCTATATCGGCTATGGCCTGCTGATCGGCATCGCCTTCGGCCCGGTGCAGGCCTCGTCACGCTCCTATCTGGCGCGCAGCGTCAGCCTTGCCGAGGCCGGCCGCTATTTCGGCATCTACGCGCTCTCAGGCCGCGCCACCAGCTTCATGGCGACGCTGTTCTTCTCTCTGGTGACCTATTGGAGCGGCTCGGCGCGACTCGGCATGGCGACGCTGGTCATCTTCCTCGCCGGCGGCCTGCTGCTTCTGCTGCCGACGCCCTATCCGGCTGACAAGGCAAAATAGGGATATTCCTATTTCGCTGAAGGATATGCTCATCACCTTCTCCCCAGCGGGGAGAAGGTGCCCGAAGGGCGGATGAGGAGGTCCCTCGGCGTATTTGGAACCAGCCTATATCGTTGCGAACGATATATAACTTCCGGTAACGCCCCTCACCCCGCGGCACGCGCGACCCTCTCCCCGCTGGGGCGAGGGTAAAGCCATCAATGGCGGAAATGGCGGATGCCGGTGAAGACCATCGCGACATTATGCTCATTTGCGGCGTCAATGACTTCCTGATCGCGCATCGAGCCGCCCGGCTGGATGACGGCGGTGGCGCCGGCGGCAATCGCCGACAGCAGGCCGTCGGCAAATGGCAGGAAGGCTTCGGAGGCCACGGCGGAACCGCGCGTCAGCGGCTCGGCGAGCCCCATCGCCTTGGCCGCTTCTTCCGCCTTGATCGCGGCGATGCGGGCGGAGTCGACGCGGCTCATCTGTCCCGCGCCGATACCGGCCGTCTGGCCGTCCTTGGCGTAAACAACGGCGTTCGACTTCACGTGCTTGGCGACACGGAAGGCGAATTTCATGTCCTCAAGCTCCTGTGCCGTCGGCGCACGCTTGGTGACCACCTTCAGCTCCATGTCCTCGACCAAGGCATTGTCGCGGTTCTGGACCAGGAGGCCGCCGGAGACGGTCTTGGCGGTCAGGCCGGCTGCGCGCGGATCGGGCAGAGCGCCGACCGACAGCAGGCGGAGGTTGGGCTTGCGGGCGATGATCGCCTTGGCTTCCTCGCTGACCGCGGGTGCGATAATGACCTCAGTGAAGAGCTTGACGATCTCTTCCGCCGTTTCCGCATCGAGCAGGCTGTTCAACGCGATGATGCCGCCGAAGGCCGAAACGGAATCACAGGCGAGAGCCCGCTTATAGGCTTCGACCAGGCTCGGGCCGGTGGCGACGCCGCAGGGATTGGCATGCTTGATGATCGCGCAGGCCGGACCTTTTTCCGGCAGGAACTCGGCCACAAGTTCGTAGGCGGCATCGGTGTCGTTGATATTGTTGTAGGAAAGCTGCTTGCCCTGGAGCAGCGTTGCCGTGGAAACGCCGGGACGGTTTTCGCCGGTGACGTAGAAGGCCGCCTTCTGATGCGGGTTTTCGCCATAGCGCATCTCCTCGCGCAGCACGCCGCCGATGACGCGGTGGCGCGGCGTGGCGATATCGAGCGCTTCGGCAAACCAGTTGGAGATCATCGCGTCATAGGCGGCAGTGCGGGCAAAAGCCTTGGCGGCCATGCGCTTGCGGAAATCGTAGGTGGTCTGGCCGGCATCGGCGGAAAGCTGCGCCAGCAGCTCGGCATAATCCGCCGGATCGGTCAGCGTCGTCACATAGGCGTGGTTCTTGGCGGAGGCGCGGATCATCGCCGGGCCGCCGATGTCGATATTCTCCACCGTCGTCGGATAGTCGCCGCCAGCCTTGCGCACGTCCTCGAAGGGATAAAGATTGATGACGGCAAGGTCGATGCCTTCGATGCCGTGCTCCTTCATCGCAGCCTGGTGCTCGGCATCGTCACGGATGGCGAGCAGGCCGCCATGCACCTTCGGATGCAGCGTCTTGACGCGGCCGTCCATGATCTCCGGAAACTCCGTGACCTCCGAGACATCGGTGACGGCAAGGCCTGCCGCAGCAATCGCCTTGTGCGTGCCACCGGTCGACAGCAGCCGCACGCCCTGTTCGCTGAGCGCGCGGGCCAGCTCGACGATGCCGGTCTTGTCGAAGACGGACAGAAGCGCGGTCTTCACCTTCACTTTGTAAGGGGCAGGGATTTTCTTGGAAACGACGGCCATGGGCTTTCTCCGGTCTGAAGCAATTCCAGGAAAAGGGCGCAGCAGTTTTCCGTCCGGAATTGCGAGATAACAAAAACAGAGCGAAAACGCTCTGGCATGAGGAGATGTCCGGCGGAAAGGGCGCGGGACGATAATGCCGCCCCGTTAGCATAGCTGGCGCGGTTAGCCTATGGCCGATGGGATAAAAACCAGCGGATTTCCGGCTTTTCGGTGATCTGGAAAACGATCTCGAGCTGATCGGAGGAGCGCATACCGGAAGGGTCGGCGAAAAAGATATCCTCCGCCACCAGCACCTCGTTACCCGGCGAGGAGAAGACCCAGGTCTCGCCGTCAGGCGCGATCAGCAGCGCGCTATCCGTCTCGGTCTGCAAAAGGCTGATCGAGGGATGGATATGGAAGCGGGCCGATGCGATACCTTCGCCTTTCGGCGCCTGTTTCCTGCCTTCCGGCACGAGGAAGCGGTCGCGTCCCGCGAGAATCGTGCCGCTAGCATTGAGGCTCAGCTCGCGCTCGTGAACATAGCCGAAGGTAGAGAGATAGCCGTCATGAGCAGCCCGGACATAATCGCGCCCATCTTCCGTCTCCGCGCGCTCGACGATGACCTTCTTCACGCCGCCGACCATGATCGGCCCCAGCGATTTCGACTTGGAGAACAGGCTCGACGAGGTATCGTTGAGGGTGACGGTCGAATGCGCAGCGGTCGCCCGCGCGGCCTGTGCGTAGCGCTCGCCGGCGAATTCCGGCGAGCCGGAATTGATGATGAAGCGGCTCTTGCCCGACGACATTTCGAAGGAGAGGCAGCCCGCATGCGCCGTGCGGCTGAGATCGACCGATGCGGGAGCGCCGACATCGACGATGACGACGGCCTGGCCGGCTGCCAGCCGATGATATTTCGTGTGCGGCAGCGCCTTGAACGCCTGACCGGCCGTCTCGTCATAGCGCAGGACCGACATCAGTTCGTTGGCAAGCGTCGACGTCGCTCCGTTGAAGAGCGCCAGATCGCCGTCCTGATGGCGAAAGAAGCGAAGCGCCGGATACATGCGGTCTATGCCGGGAATGAGGCGGATCGGCACGTCATGGCCGAGATTGACATAGGTCTGGCGCAACGGCAGCAAATCGAGCAGCAGCTCCAGCGACACCCGCGGATTGCGGGAGATATGGCCGCCATCGGGCAGGATCTGCCGGTCGATCTCGCGATCGAGCGCCTGACCGGCGCGCTTCAGCGCAAGGGCGCTATGGGGCATGGCAACAGAGGACATGGCCAGCGCGATGCGCACACGAAACCGCGTCGTGCCGTCCCTTGCCGTCGACGCCATTCGGCGCAGATAGCGCACATGAAAGACGAGCATGCGCATGAAGCGGCGGTAGAAGCCGCTATCCGTCCCATGCAGGAGCACGGGCGAATGCGACAACAGGGCGATCAGCCGCTGCGCCGCGATGTCGGGCGACCAGGCAAGGCCATGCAGCCGGCGGCCGTGAACGGCGATCCAATCGCTCAGAATCGAACGCGCTAAGGCCGAAGCCTGGTCGCTCTTCTCTGCCCGCAAATGTCGCAGCCAGCGGAAATTGTGCAGACGCGCGGCGAAGGCCCGCGACGGCAGCTCCAGGGAAAAGGGCGATGCGCCCTGCAGTTCCAGAACCCGGCCGGCGAGCAGGATGCGGCCGTTCAGAAGTTCTTCGACAAAAAACGGATCGACGCTGCGCAGGTCGGTCGGCGCCACGATCAGGCGTTCCGGCACACGCATGGTGTGGCGGGTGAGACGCAATCGCGTCAACGCCGCGCGGCGCGACATCCGCCGCCATGCTTCCCGCATGTATGAACTCACAAAACCCTGCCGCAGACCTGCATATTCGCTTCTGCTTACTCTCGTTACCCGTAGTTAAAAAGAGGTTACACATATACCAATTAAGGACATGTTACCGGATTCTTAACTGATGCGCGAAAGATGCGATAAGAGTGCGACTAACGCGTGCGTCGCAGCATGGCGGCGAAAAATCCGTCGAGGCCGGAGGCAAAGCCGCCGGTCAGCGGCAGCATGTCCGGCGTGGTACGGAAAGCGCCGAGAGGTGAGATCGCTGCTTCGAGGCCGGGCCAGTCGCCGGGCGTGATCGGAACGCGCTCGACACTATCAGTATCGGCGAGAAGACGGGCAACCAGATCCTCGCCTTCTTCGGGATCGAGCGAACAATTGGAGAAGACCACCAGGCCGCCGGGCTTGACCAGCGTCAGGGCATGGCGAAGCAGGCGCTCCTGCAAGGCGGCAAGCTTGGCGATATCCTCCGGGCCCTTGGTCCAGAGCACGTCGGGATGACGGCGGGTGGTTCCCGTCGAGGAGCAGGGGGCATCGAGAAGGGCAGCATCGAAAAGCGCGTCAGGCTGATATTTGCTCATATCGGCAACGACGGTCTCCGCTTCCAGCCCGAGACGCGCGAGATTGGCCGACAGCCTCTTCAACCGATTGGCGGATTGATCGAGAGCCGTGACCTTGCCGCCGGCAAGGATCAACTGCGCCGTCTTGCCGCCGGGCGCGGCACAGAGATCGACGATCCGCTTGCCGGCGAGCGAGCCGAACAATTTCGCCGGAATACTGGCGGCGGCATCCTGCACCCACCATTCGCCCTCCTCGAAGCCCTCAAGCGAGGGAATGGACCCTTCGAAAGCGGCGAGCCGCACGCCGCCGGTCGGCAGCACCACGCCATTGAGGCGTTTCGCCCAGCCTTCGGCATCGGATTTCACCGTAAGATCGATCGCCGCCGGCTCAAGCTGCGTGTCCGAAATTTTGAGTGCAGCCTGCGCCCTGTAGGCTGATTCCAGGCGGGAGAGAAACCAGGCCGGCATCGCCGGCACGCTTGCGACCTGTTCTAGAATGGCCTGCTTCTCCCGCCCGATGCGCCGGAGAATGGCGTTGACCAGCTTGGCAAAGCGGCGATTGCGGGGATCGCGATTGGCCTGCTCGACGGCAAGATCGACGGCGGAATGATCCGGCACATCGAGATAGAGCATCTGCGCAGCACCGACCACCAGCACGTGATGCAGGGCGCGAGCGCCTTCCGGCAGCGGCGCATCGAGCAGAGACGATATCGCCGCTTCGATGCGCGGCAAATGCCGCAGCGCGCTGTTCAGGATGGCGCGCACCAGCGCCCGATCGCTATCGCTGAGCGCCTTGTAGGCAGGATTGCCGCCCTCCGCATCCAGCATGCCGTCGAGCGGTGTCTTGCGGTCGATGACGGCAGCCAGAATCTTCGTTGCGGCCGCGCGCGCGGCAAAGCCGGGCTTCGCAGGCGCCGAATCATGCTGGCGAGCCTCAGCCGGCCCCTTGCCCGATCCTCTTCCGTCCTCGTTGAAGCCTTTGTTTTTCTTGTCAGAACTCAAGACCAGGGTCCCTTCGGCGGTTGCGAACCACCGCGACCCGTATTCGGTACGGAGCGCGATTTGCGTTCCGGATTAGCAGTCAAGACCGGTCCCGTCGAGCCAAAGCCGGACGGCGCCTTGGCCGAAGGGCCGCCGCCGCCGCCATAGCGTGCCATTTCATGCAATGCGGCGATGCGGTTTTCCGTGTTCGGATGCGTCGAGAACAGATTGTCCATGCGCTCGCCCGACAGCGGATTGATGATGAACATATGCGCCGTCGCCGGATGGCCTTCGGCCGCTTCGTTCGGGATATGCTCCGCCCCACGGGCGATCTTGCCAAGCGCCGAGGCCAGCGATAGTGGATTGCCGCAGATTTCGGCGCCACGGCGATCGGCCGAATATTCGCGTGTGCGGCTGATCGCCATCTGCACCAGCATTGCCGCCAGAGGGGCGACGATCATCGCCAACAGGACGCCGATCATGCCGAGCGGATTGTTGTTGTCGCGGCGGCCGCCGAAGAAGAAGGCGAAGTTGCCAAGCATGGAAATGGCGCCGGCAAGCGTCGCCGTGATCGTCATGGTCAGCGTGTCGCGGTTCTGCACATGCGCAAGCTCATGCGCCATCACGCCGGCCACTTCGTCCGGCGTCAGCGCATGCAGCAGGCCGGTCGAGGCGGCAACGGCGGCGTTTTCCGGGTTGCGGCCGGTGGCGAAAGCATTCGGCTGCGGACTGTCGTAAAGATAGACCTTCGGCATCGGCAGGCCGGCATTGCGGGCGAGATCCCGGATGATCCGGTAGAATTCCGGGGCGCTGCGCTCATCCACTTCCTGCGCATTATAGGTGGAAAGCACCATGCGGTCGGAATTCCAATAGGAAAAGAAGTTCATGCCGGCGGCAACGACAAATGCGATCAGCATGCCCGATTGACCGCCGATCAGATAGCCGACGCCCATGAACAGGGCGGTCATGAAGGCAAGCAGCATGGCGGTACGCATGAGATTCATCGAGGGGTCTCCAACACATCTGTCGTCCAAACCTTTTTCTTTGCAGCCGGACGCACTATGATTTGGCTATTCATCCGCCTATTTCAACGGTTCCGGACCGATCGCCTCATGCAGACAGCAGATAACGACAATAAATTAGACACCGAAGCCGGTGAAATCACCCGCAAGCCGCTCTCGCCCGCCGCCAGGCGCGCGTTGGCAGAAGCGGAAGAGCGCCGCAAGGCGCAGGAAGCTCAGGCGCAGGCCGAACTCCCCCCCGAAATCGGCGGCCGCGGCGGCGCCGATCCCGCCCGCTTCGGCGATTGGGAGATCAATGGGCGGGCTATCGATTTTTGAGACACATTGCTCATCACCATGATGAGAAGGAGCCACTACGCCCAATAGCCGATACTGCTATCGTTGGGAAACAGAGGGGAAATGATGCCTGTAGGTTTCTCCCAGGGACTGTCCTTCGATCAGAGCCGAACAAATTGGGATGGTACAGGCCCCCGGCCACTCGCTTGGTCTGTTTGGTACCCGGCCGACGATGAAGCGATAGAGACGCCACCATTGGCGCCATCATGGTTTAAGCAGGAAGCCGTCGCGTACGATGCGCCGATCAAGCTGACGTCCGATCCGCTGCCGGTCGTCATGTTGTCCCACGGCTCGGGCGGCGTCGCGGGCGGCTTGAGCTGGCTTGGGCATCGTCTGGCGCAATCCGGCTTTGTTGCCCTGGCGATAAACCATCATGGTCACACGGGCTCCGAGCCCTATAGGCCCGAAGGCTTCCTGTGTCTCTGGGAACGGGCCAGCGATTTAAGCGCATTGTTCGACGCCGATGATTGGAAAGAGGTTCTGGGAGCGACATTCGGGAACCGCGCCCACGTCGCCGGCTTCTCCGCCGGTGCTTATACGACGCTGCTGCTCTTGGGAGCACGCGTGGCATACTCCCAGTTTGAACCTGATAATCCTCGAAAGAGCCCAGTGCGAGGCCCAAGGGAATTCCCTGATTTGGCCAAGCATATCCCTTCACTTCTACATGACAGAATTTTTCTGGAGTCGTGGAATCGGCGAAGGGAAAACTTCAAGGACGAAAGATTTGTGAACGGGCTGGCGATTGCGCCTGGCCGCTCGGTTCTCGGCTTTGCCGAGGACAGCCTCGAACAAATAAATGCGCCGGTTCAAATTATAGGAGGCGATGCGGATACCATCGCTCCCGCGAACGAATGCTGCGTTTGGCTTCACGAAAAGATCCGACCCAGTTCCCTTGAGATCCTCCAGGGAGGAGTAGGTCATTACACCTTTTTACCAGAACCCACGCCGCAAGGCATAAAGACGTCGCCGGAGATATTTTATGACTCCGGTTTGCAGCGAAGAAGCGTACACGATCATGTCGCTCGCTCCGCGATTACCTTTTTCAGAGCTTCCGGATGAGCCTTGAAAATTAGACGAGGATTTAGCCTCGTCTAATCCTGAGGCATTCTCCCTACCAGCCGAAGCAGCGCGGGGTTCACCTAAGCCGCATCGGCCTTGTTCTGTCTATTGGCGATCAAATCATCAACGACAGCCGGATCGGCCAGTGTCGACGTATCCCCAAGCGCGCCGAAATCGTCCTCGGCAATCTTGCGCAGGATGCGGCGCATGATCTTGCCGGAGCGGGTTTTCGGCAGGCCGGGGGTGAACTGGATCTTGTCCGGCGAGGCGATCGGGCCGATTTCGGTGCGAACGTGCTTCACCAGCTCCTGCCGCAGCGCGTCCGAACCTTCCTGGCCGACCATCAGCGTCACGTAACAGTAGATGCCCTGGCCCTTGATCGAATGCGGATAGCCGACGACAGCCGCCTCCGAAACATGCTTGTGCGATACCAGTGCCGATTCGACCTCGGCCGTGCCGAGGCGATGGCCTGAGACGTTGAGCACGTCATCGACGCGGCCGGTGATCCAGTAATAGCCGTCCTCGTCGCGCCGGCAGCCGTCACCCGTGAAGTACTTACCCTTGTAAGTCGAAAAATAGGTCTGGATGAAGCGCTCGTGGTCGCCATAAACAGTGCGCATCTGGCCGGGCCAGCTGTCGGCGATGACGAGATTGCCGTCGGCCGCACCTTCCAGCACATTGCCTTCGCTATCGACCAGCTCCGGCTGGACGCCGAAAAAGGGCAGGGTGGCCGAACCGGGCTTCAGGTCCGTCGCGCCCGGAAGCGGCGTGATCATATGGCCGCCGGTTTCCGTCTGCCACCAGGTATCGACGATCGGGCTGCGGCTGTCGCCGACCACCTTGTAGTACCATTCCCATGCTTCCGGATTGATGGGCTCACCCACCGTGCCGAGCAGGCGCAGGCTGGAGCGCGACGAACGCTTGACGAAATGATCGCCGGCACCCATCAGCGAGCGGATCGCCGTCGGTGCGGTGTAGAAGATATTGACCTTGTGCTTGTCGATGACATCCCAGAAGCGGCCCTGGTCGGGATAATTCGGTACGCCTTCGAACATCAGCGAGGTCGCCCCGTTGGCGAGCGGCCCATAGACGATGTAGGAATGGCCGGTCACCCAGCCGACATCGGCCGTGCACCAGTAGATATCGCCGGGGTGATAGTCGAACGTATATTCATGCGTCATCGCCGCATAGACGAGATAGCCGCCCGTCGTGTGCAGCACGCCCTTCGGCTTGCCGGTGGAACCCGACGTATAGAGAATAAAGAGCGGATCTTCCGCCTTCATCTTCGCAGGCGGACAATCCGCCTTCACCTTGGCGATAGCCTCGTGATACCAGAGATCGCGGTCGGCCTCCCAGGCAACCTTGCCGCCGGTGCGGCGGACGACCAGAACATTCTTGACCGCAACCTCCTGCTTGGCCGCGATCTGGATCGCCTTATCGGTGTTTTCCTTGAGCGGGATGGATTTGCCGCCGCGAACGCCTTCGTCGCAGGTAATGACAAAGGTCGATTCGCAATCGACGATACGACCGCCCAGCGCCTCGGGCGAAAAGCCGCCGAAGACGACCGAATGCACCGCGCCGATGCGGGCGCAGGCGAGCATGGCGTAAGCCGCTTCCGGGATCATCGGCATATAGATGGTGACGCGATCGCCCTTCTTGACGCCGTGCTTCTTCAAGACGTTCGCCAGTCGGCAGACCTGCTCGTAGAGCTCGTTATAGGTGACCTTCTTGTCGATATAGGGATTGTCGCCTTCCCAGATGAAAGCGACGCGGTCCCCGTGCTTCTTCAGGTGCCGGTCGATGCAATTGTAGGAGACGTTGGTCACGCCGTCCTCGAACCATTTGATCGAGACCTTGCCGGTAAACGACGTATTCTTGACCTTGGTATAAGGCTTGAACCAGTCGAGGCGCTTGCCATGCTTGCCCCAGAATTTGTCGGGATCCTCGACGCTCTGCTGATACCATTTCTGGTATTTCGCCTTATCGATCAAAGCACGCGCCTTGACCGGTTTCGTCACCGGGTGAATCTTTTCCGACATTCTCTCCTCCTCGAATTCCGGCACCCCTGTCGCAATTATGGGTGCTCTTTCCGCCCAATCAATAGCAGGTCAAACTACGACAGCAATTGGACAAAGTGCATTTCATACTCAAAGAATTGCAATTCCGCGACACTACCGTTATATAGGGCAATATTTCCCGGACAATGTGGTGTTACACCCCGGACCGCGACACCGGCGCGGACTGACAGAAGGACTATATCTATGGCTCAACAATTGCTCATGCCGAAGGCAACTGCCATCTGGCTTGTCGACAATACAGCCTTGTCATTCGACCAGATCGCGCAGTTCTGCAAGCTGCATCCGCTCGAAGTGAAAGCCATTGCCGACGGCGAAGCCGCACAGGGCATCAAGGGCCAGGACCCGATCTCGACCGGCCAGCTTTCGCGCGAGGAAATCGCCCGCGCCGAAGCCAATCCGAACCACAAGCTGAAGCTCTCCGAGCCGAAGGTCCGCGTGCCCGAATCGAAGCGCCGCGGCCCGCGTTACACGCCCGTTTCCAAGCGCCAGGATCGCCCGAATGCCATTCTCTGGCTGGTGCGCAACCATCCGGAACTGAAGGATGCGCAGATTTCCCGCCTCGTCGGCACCACCAAGTCGACCATCGAGCAGATCCGCGAGCGCACCCACTGGAATTCGGCCAACCTGGCACCGATGGATCCGGTGACGCTCGGCCTCTGCAGCCAGATCGACCTCGACATGGAAGTCGAAAAGGCCTCCAAGGGCCGTCCGCTGCCGACCGCCGCCGAACTCGGCGCGACACTGCAGCCCGCCCAGGAAACCGAAAAGCTCGGCTTCAGCTATGAGCGTGACGAACCTAAGGAAAAGGAAATCGACGCCGACGCCGTCTTCGCCAAGCTGAAATCGCTGAAGTCGACCACCCGCGACGACGACGACGATCAGTTCTGAGATCCGGCATTATCGGTTGCAAATACGAAGGCCCCGTCGAAATCCGGGGCTTTTTGTTGCTGAGCAGCCGCGGGCCATACTCGATAGAACCAAGTTCTATACAACGACCGTGCGCAGAAGGTTAGCGCCTCATGGTGAGGTGTGTAGGCTCCTGAGCTTGTCGAAGGGGCCGTAGCCTCGAACCACGAGGGCGAATGGTGGACGACCACACGCATCTCTGCCCGACCCATGACGGCGTTGCCTTTGTTTTCGATTGGATCTACCGCGCCCCGAAAATCGCTGAGCCGACGCGAACGCTTGTCGCGCCAAAGGCGACGGCAATTTCATAGTCGCTTGACATGCCCATGGAGAGCTTTTCCACGCCTGCTTTTTTGGCAAGCTTTGCGAGCAAGGCAAAATGCGGCCCCGGATTCTCGTCCGCCGGCGGAATGCACATCAGGCCTTCGATCGAAAGTCCGAGCTCCTTGCGGCAGAGATCGACAAAGGCGGCGGTATCATCAGGTGCGATCCCAGCCTTTTGCGGCTCCAGACCGGTATTCACCTGCACATAGAGCCTGACGGTCTTGCCTTGCCGTTTCATTTCATCGGCGATCGCACGGGCGATCTTTTCCCGATCGATCGTTTCGATGACATCGAACAGCGCCACGGCATCGACGGCCTTGTTCGATTGCAGCGGCCCGATCAGGTGCAGCTCGATCCCAGGCGTCTCGGCCTTCAGCTCTGGCCATTTGCCCTGGCTTTCCTGCACGCGGTTCTCGCCGAACACGCGCTGACCGGCCGAAATTGCCGGCCGGATCGCAGCGGCATCGAACGTTTTGGAAACGGCAACGAGCTGCACGGCACCATCAGGCCGACCGGCCTGACGCTCCGCCGCCGCGATGTGGGAACGAACTTCGTTCAGGCGCTCTTGAAGTTCCATCTTTTCGCCTCGATATTCACGCTTGCTTCTCAGACTTTGCAGTAATGAGGCGAGCGGCCTTTGCCAAGGGCGATTGCGCCGGAATCCAGCTTTGCTTTGCAAGATAAGGCACTTGCCGCGCCTGCTAAACTTGACGCTTGGGTGGTTTCGTGGTGAAGGTCACGCCTTAATCCCCATGATTTTCCGGAATACAAAATCAGATGACGACCGAACGTTATAATCCGCGCGACGCCGAGCCTCGCTGGCAGCAGAAATGGAACGAGGACGAGGTCTTCGTGACCGACAACGCCGATCCGCGGGAGAAATACTACGTTCTAGAGATGTTTCCCTATCCGTCGGGCCGCATCCACATGGGTCATGTGCGCAACTACGCCATGGGCGATGTTGTTGCCCGCTACAAGCGGGCGCGCGGCTATAACGTGCTGCACCCCATGGGCTGGGATGCCTTCGGCATGCCGGCGGAAAACGCCGCCCGCGACAACAAGGTGCATCCGAAGGAATGGACCTACCAGAACATCGCCTCGATGCGCACACAGCTGAAAGCCATGGGCCTGTCGCTGGACTGGAGCCGCGAATTCGCCACCTGCGACGTCGACTACTATCATCGCCAGCAGATGCTCTTCATCGACATGATGGAGAAGGGTCTGGTCTATCGCAAGAAATCCAAGGTCAATTGGGACCCGGTCGACAACACCGTTCTTGCCAATGAGCAGGTCATCGACGGGCGCGGCTGGCGCTCCGGCGCCCTGGTCGAGCAGCGCGAGCTGACGCAGTGGTTTTTCAAGATCACCGAATTCAGCCAGGAGCTGCTTGATGCCCTGGACACGCTCGACCATTGGCCCGAAAAAGTACGGTTGATGCAGAAGAACTGGATCGGCCGCTCCGAAGGCCTGTCCATCCGCTGGGAGATCGTGCCGGAAACCGCGCCCAATGCCGATCGCGAGATCACGGTCTACACGACGCGTCCCGACACGCTGTTTGGCGCGTCCTTCCTGGCGATATCGGCAGATCATCCGCTGGCCAAGGAAGCCGCTGCGAAGGACCCGGCCATCGAAGCCTTCTGCGAGGAGTGCCGCCGCGCCGGCACCTCGCTGGCAGCACTCGAAACCGCCGAGAAGAAGGGCATGGACACCGGCATCCGCGTCCGTCATCCCTTCGACCCCTCCTGGGAATTGCCGGTCTATATCGCCAATTTCGTGCTGATGGATTATGGCACGGGCGCCATCTTCGGCTGCCCGTCGGGCGACCAGCGCGATCTGGATTTCGCCCGCAAATACGATCTGCCCGTTGTGCCTGTTGTCATGCCCGCTGATGGCGATGCTGCGAGCTTTACCGTCGGCGACGTCGCCTATGACGGCGACGGCGTGATGATCAATTCGCGCTTCCTTGACGGCATGAGCACCGAGGAAGCCTTCCAGACGGTGGCGACGAAGCTCTCTGAGACGAGCCTCGGCAACACGCCGCAGGCGGAACGCAAGGTGAATTTCCGCCTGCGCGACTGGGGCATCTCCCGTCAGCGTTACTGGGGCTGCCCGATCCCGGTCATCCATTGCGATGATTGCGGCGTGCTGCCGGTGCCGAAGAAGGATCTGCCGGTCAAGCTGCCTGACGACGTGACTTTCGACCAGCCCGGCAATCCGCTCGACCGGCACGCCAGCTGGCGGCACGTCGCCTGCCCGCAATGCGGCAAGGATGCCCGTCGGGAAACCGATACGATGGATACCTTCGTCGATTCGAGCTGGTATTTCGTCCGCTTCACCGCACCTTGGGAAAACCAGCCGACCGACCAGTCAGCAGCCAACCGCTGGCTGCCGGTCGATCAATATATTGGCGGCATCGAGCATGCGATCCTGCATCTGCTCTATTCGCGCTTCTTCACCCGCGCCATGCGCGAAACCGGCCATCTTGACGTCAAAGAGCCCTTCAAGGGCCTGTTCACGCAGGGCATGGTGGTGCACGAAACCTACAGCCGCGGCCAAGGCCTGACGCGCGAATGGGTATCGCCGGCCGATATCAGCATCGAGGAAGTGGACGGGCAGCGCCGGGCAACGCTGCTGTCGACCGGCGAGAACATCGCCATCGGCTCCATCGAGAAGATGTCGAAGTCTAAGAAGAACGTCGTCGATCCCGATGACATCATCGCGTCCTACGGTGCCGATACCGCGCGCTTCTTCGTGCTTTCCGATTCGCCTCCCGATCGCGACGTCATCTGGTCCGAAGCGGGCGTCGAAGGCGCCCACCGTTTCACGCAGCGCATGTGGCGCCTGGTCTCCGAAGCGGCCGAGGCTCTGAAGTCCGTCGAGCCGACTCCGGCTAAGGAGGGCAAAGCGCTTGCGGTTTCACAGATCGCGCACCGCACGCTGAAGTCCGTTCAGGGCGATTACGACAAGCTCGCCTTCAACAAGGCCGTGGCGCGCATCTACGAATTCGTCAACGCGCTGGCTGCGCCGCTGGGCAAGGTTGCGGCTGGCCAGGCCGACGCCGCCTACTGCTCCGCCGTTCGTGAAGCCGTCGAGATCCTGATTGCGCTGGTTGCGCCGATTACGCCGCATCTGGCCGAGGAATGCTCGGCAGCACTCGGCAATAGCCACATGATCGCGACCAGCCCCTGGCCGACTTATGACGAGGTGCTCGTCGTCGAAAACGAGATCATCTATCCCGTTCAGATCAACGGCAAGAAACGCGCTGAATTGACAATCGCGCGCGATGCAGATCAGAATGCCGTCCAGCAGGCCGTGCTTGGCCTGGATGCCGTCAAAAGCGCGTTGAATGATCAGGCGCCAAAGAAGATCATCGTCGTTCCACAGAGGATCGTAAACATTGTCGTCTGATACTCTTTTCAAGTTCGCCCGCATTGCCGGCGTAGCATCTCTGATGGCCGCTGCCGGCCTTCTGTCCTCCTGCCAGGTCAAGCCGCTCTATGCCGTCAGCACCGGCGTGACGCAGAAGCTGTCCGAGGTCTCTTTCTCAGACGCCACTTCGCGCGTCGGCCAGCAAGTCCGCAACCAGCTGATCTTCATCGCCGGGCGCGGCGCCGGCGAGACCAAGACACCGAAATACACCGTCGATCTGGGCGTCAGCTCGGGCACGGGCGGCGTTATCTACCTGCCGTCCTCCGATACGTCGGGAGCTGGCCGTACGACCGTCACCGCATCCTTCACGCTGAAGGATGCCAGCAACGGCAAGGTACTGAAGTCCGGCAGCCGTTCGGTCACGTCGCTGGTGGATTTCCCGTCGCAGGAATTCGCCAAGCAGCGTGCGATCCGCGATTCGGAAGATCGCGCTGCCCGCGAGGTCGCCGAAATGGTGGCTGCCGACATCGCTGCCGCGCTCAGCCGCTGATCAAGGGCGCGGCATGGCGGAAATCAAGTCTCACGAATTTGACGGATTCCTCCAAAATGCCGCGCGGAACTACCGGATTTTTGTCGTTTATGGCCCGGATCGCGGCCTGGTTTCCGAACGCGCGGCCCAAATCGCGGCCAAGACCGGAGTCGATCTGAAAGATCCTTTCTCCGTTATCAAGCTCGATGTTACCGACCTGCAGAGCGATGCAGGCCGCTTGCTCGACGAAGTCAATGCCATCGGCCTCTTCGGCGGCGAGAAGCTCGTCTGGATTCGCGGCGCCGCCAACGAAAAAAGCCTCGTCGATTCGTTGCAGATCATCGCTGATAACCCGCCGGATGCGAGTTTTGTTATCATCGAGGCAGGCGATCTCAAGAAGGGGTCGGGGTTGCGCAAGGTAGCCGAACCGTCTCGCGCGGTCGCGACAATTCCCTGCTACGCAGACGACATTCGCGCGCTCAACGGTCTCATCGATACTGAGCTGGCAAATGAAAATCTCCGCATCACGCCCGCGGCCCGCCAGGTGCTGTTGGAGCTTCTCGGCGGCGACCGTATTGCCTCGCGCAACGAAGTCCGCAAGCTGGCGCTCTATTGCCGCGGGCAGGGTATGATCGAGGAAGAACATGTTACCGATATCATCGGCGATGCCAGCGCGATCTCCACGGACGACGCCGTCGACGCCATCCTGAAGGGCGATTCGGAAGCGTTCCTGCATGCCATGCAGAAGATCGCCACCTCGAAAACGCCGATGTTTCTCGTGCTGCAGGGCTGCCTGAGGCAATTTCAATTGCTCGATACGATGCGGGCCGAAATGGACGAAAAGCGGCTGGCGCCAGCGCAGGTCATGCAGACACTTGGGCGCCACCTGCATTTTCGTCGCAAGCCGATCATCGAACAGGCACTCAAGAGTTGGACAGCGCCAGCCATTGCGCGCGAAATGAACAGGCTGCAATCCGCCGTCCTGCAGACGCGCCAGCGCGCCAGCCTGGAGGATACGATCGCGACCCAGACCCTGCTGGCAACGACGCTGCAATCCGCCCGCAAGGGCTGATGTTTCACGGGAAACATGTTTCCGCGCACATCAGCGCTTCATGGGCCCGCTTATGCGGGCTAACCTATTGTTTTTTTATGCAATTCAGGGATAAAAAACCGTTGCGGACTTTTCCCGCAACCGCTCTAGCGCCGCTCCAGCAGCCGGCAAATCTCTTCCAGTTGCTCGAGGGTCTTGTAGGATATCTTTACCTGACCGCCATTGCCGCGATGGTTGATCGCGACATCCAGTCCGAGCGCATCGGATAGGGTACGCTCGAGCGCCAGCGTATCGGAATCCTTCTCGTCCTTGCGGGTTCCGGCGGGACGGGGATCGTTCTGGGCCTTGATGTCATTCTGCGCCAGACGCTCGGCATCTCGGACCGACATGCCCTTGGAAACGATCGTGCGGGCAAGGGTCGCGGGGTCGGAGGTCGACACCAGCGCGCGCGCATGACCAGCGGAAAGGCTACCGGCAGCGAGCATATCGCGCACTTGATCGGGAAGCTTCAGAAGACGCAGGGAATTGGCGACATGGCTGCGGCTTTTGCCGATGATCTCGCCGAGATCATTCTGGGTATATCCGTGCTCGGCAATCAGCTGCTCATAGCCCAGCGCTTCTTCGAGCGGATTGAGATCCGCACGCTGAACGTTTTCGACGATGGCAATTTCCAGCGCGGTCTTGTCGTCAACATCACGAACGATGACCGGGATCTCGACCAGGCCGGCCAGCTGTGCCGCGCGCCAACGTCTTTCGCCGGCTATTATTTCATAACGATCGGTCGAAACGGGGCGAACGACGACCGGCTGCACAATCCCGTGCTGGCGAATGGAGCTGGCGAGATCATGCAGCTCGGTTTCGTCGAAATAACGACGGGGATTTCGCGGGTTGCGGGCGATGAATTCGATCGGCACCATACGATCCGGATTGACCGGCGGTCTTCCAACATCCACCGGCGTCGGCTGGTCCATCTCTCCGATAAGAGCCGCCAATCCGCGCCCAAGACGCCGTTTCGAAAGATCATCATTCATCGCCGATACTCACCCTGGAACAAATATTATATCAGGCTGCAGCCTTACGCTGCCTCTCCCTTTGAATCACTTCCGACGCCAACTGCAAATAAGCTTGGCTGCCCGCGCATTTCAGGTCGTAGAGAATTGCCGGCTTGCCATAAGAAGGGGCCTCGGACACGCGAACGTTGCGCGGAATCAACGTATGGTAGACCTTTTCACCCAAATGCGTGCGAACGTCGTTCACGACCTGCTGCGCGAGATTGTTGCGGGAATCGAACATTGTCAACACGATGCCCTGAATGTCGAGCGATGGATTGACGGTACGCCGAACCTGATCCACCGTCTCAAGCAATTGACTAAGGCCTTCAAGAGCGAAGAACTCGCACTGCAGCGGTACCAACACCGAGTGTGCGGCCGCCATGGCATTCATGGTTAACAAATTAAAAGAGGGCGGGCAATCGACCAATATATAAGAGAAGGCGAGGGCGTCCGAACCGGACAACGCACGTCGAAGCCGAAAGACGCGATCCGGCTGTTGCGCAATTTCCATCTCGACGCCAAGCAAGTCCATTGTCGATGGCACGATAAAGAGATTCGGTACAGCAGTCTCCAGCACGGTTTCCAGGATCGTATGCGTACCGGTCAAAATGTCATAGGATGAAAGCTTCCGATTTCGTCGCTCGATGCCCAGGCCGGTGCTGGCATTGCCTTGCGGATCGAGATCAACGATCAACACGCGCTCGCCGATCGCGGCGAGGGCCGTGGCCAGATTGATCGCGGTCGTCGTCTTGCCAACGCCGCCCTTCTGATTTGCGATGGTAATAATCCGATTTCGCTCGCCGATCATCTGCCGCACATCCAATTTATGGTTAAATCAGGCGCCGAAGGCGGCTTAACTCCAGAATAACAGAATCCCGCTCAACGACACTCTGGTGTTTTAACAGATCGAATCCCCAACGACCACGGGCTTTCTGAAGCTCGCGCTCGTAATCCCGGCCTTTATGGAGCAAGAGACGTATATTTTCGTTGCGCTCCACCCACGGTGCGGCGTAGTCCAGCAACATGTCCAGTTCCGCAAGGGCGCGCGCGGAGATCACATCGCAGTTCTGAATAGTCGCTGGAGCCTCTTCGATCCGGACGGCATGAACTGTGCCACGAGCGCCGCATTCACGTAGACAAACCCTGAGAAAGGCCGCTTTTTTCTGGTTACTTTCGACCAGATCGACATGGCCTCCACCCTGCTCGGCCAGCAGAATCGCGGTAATGACGCCCGGAAACCCGCCCCCGCTGCCCAGGTCGACCCAGTGAGCAGGTTTTGGATGTAGTTGGAAGATCTGCGCGCTATCGGCAATATGTCGCCGCCAGAGGTCATCGACAGTCGACGGCGCAACCAGATTGATCGTCTTAGCCCACTTTTGAAAGAGTTCCGCAAAATGCTGCAGACGTTCCTGTGTTTCACGTGAAACACGTACACCGTTTAATTCCATAATTGGACTCTCAAACCTTGCAGGATCAGGAAACGAGCTTCCGCTCGTCAACACTGCCCAGCTTTCTCAAATGAGCCAGCAACAACGAAATTGCCGCCGGCGTCATCCCGTCGATGCGCGAGGCCTGGGCGATATTCTTCGGTCGGGCCAGGCTCAGCTTCTGCTTCAGCTCATTGGATAAGCCGGACAGAACGGCGAAATCAAACTCCGCAGGGATAAGGCGTTCTTCCTCGCGCCGCGTCTGAACGATATCAGCGGTCTGCCGGTCCATGTAGACGGCGTAAGCGGCCTCGATTTCCACGGCCTCGACAACACCTCGCTCAATCGAACGCAGTTGCGGCCAAAGCTTGGACAGCGATTCGATGGATTGACCGGGATAAGAAAGAAGCTCGTAAGCTGAGCGCCGCTGGCCGTCCTTGTTCAGATGCAGCCCCGTCTTCTCGGCCTCACTCGGCGTCACATTCAATTGCTTCAACTGGTTACGAGCCTGCCCCAGCTTTTCCAGATAAGCGTTGAACCGCACGCCACGCGCAGCGGTCACACATCCGATCGATAGGCCAACCGGCGTCAGGCGCACGTCAGCATTGTCCGCCCGCAGCGACAGACGGTATTCCGCGCGCGACGTGAACATGCGATAGGGCTCGGCGACACCGCGCGATGTAAGATCATCGATCATCACACCGATATAGGATTCAGTGCGGCTGAGCTCGATTGCTTGACCACCAGAGGCAAAACACGCGGCATTCAGGCCCGCAACCAGGCCCTGCGCGCCGGCTTCCTCATATCCAGTTGTGCCGTTAATCTGGCCGGCGAGGAAAAGACCGGGAATCTTTTCCACTTCCAGGGACAGTTTCAGCTCGCGAGGATCGACGTGATCATACTCGATGGCGTAGCCGCATTGTAAAATCCGAACTCGTTCCAGACCCGGAATGGTTCTGATGAAGCTTTCCTGCACATCCTCGGGTAGCGACGTCGATATACCGTTGGGATAGATCGTCGTGTCATCCAGCCCTTCCGGCTCAAGAAAGATCTGGTGGCCATCACGTTCGCCGAACTTGACGATCTTGTCCTCGATCGACGGGCAATAGCGCGGTCCAACACCTTCGATCTGACCGGAATACATGGCCGAGCGCTTCAGATTGTCGGCAATGATCTTGTGCGTCGCCGGCGTCGTGCGGGTGACACCACATTCGATCTGTGGATTCACGATGGAATCCGTCATGAAGGAAAAAGGCGTCGGATCTTCATCCGCACCCTGGCGGCCGACCGAATCCCAATCGATCGTCGTGCCATCCAGGCGTGCCGGTGTGCCGGTCTTCAGACGACCAAGCGCCAAGCCATGACGCAGCAAAGTGCCGGATAGCCCGATCGACGGTTCTTCCCCGACCCTGCCAGCTGGAATTTTCTTGTCACCGATATGGATCAAGCCGCGAAGAAAAGTCCCCGTCGTCAGCACCACGGCGCCGCAGGGGATCACTCTGCCATCTTTCAAGGTGACTGCGGAAACTCGCCCGTGCTCGATGGCGAGATCGAATGCATCACCTTCGATGATATCGAGATTCTCTATCGCGGCGATCTCCGCCTGCATAGCCAGGCGATAGAGCTTACGATCAGCTTGCGTTCGCGGACCGCGGACGGCTGGCCCCTTCTTCCGGTTCAGCATGCGAAACTGAATGCCGGCCGCGTCAGTCACTCGCCCCATCAGGCCATCAAGCGCGTCGATCTCGCGGACCAGATGACCTTTTCCAAGGCCGCCGATCGCCGGGTTGCACGACATCACACCAATCGTACTGCGCTTGTGGGTGATAAGCGCCGTACGCGCGCCCAGGCGCGCAGCCGCAGCAGCTGCTTCGCTGCCCGCATGGCCACCGCCCACGACGATCACATCATATGTTCTGTCGAGCATTATCAAAGTCCTCGTAATGCCGCTTGTTTGGCACAGCGATTTCAGGAGTCAAGAAGGTTTCACGTGAAACGTTATCTCTGGTGTGCCGATCGCGCTGTTTCACGTGAATCATTTGCCGATACAGAATTCCGAGAAGATGACATCCAGCAAATCCTCGACATCTACCCGGCCCGTAATCCGGCCGAGACTATTTGCGCTCCGTCGAAGATACTCTGCCCGTATATCAAGACCGGCCGAAGCCGAGGCAACCGCCGCCGTCAGCGCCTCTAAGCTATCCGAAAGAAGCGTACGATGACGCGTTCTGCTCGGCAAAGCCAGAGAGAGGGAACTGGAGCGGCCTCGCAGATCCTCCAGCAGCAATGCATGCAACTCGGCAAGACCAGCTCCCGTGGCGGACGAGATGCGCAGTTCATAGTCGCCGTCAGCTTCATCGGGATAAATGTCGGATTTGGTACCGATCCTGACGACTCTGCCGACAAATCCCGGAAACTCCAGTTGAACCCGTTCACCGATCTCCGCCAGCGAAAGGACAATATCGGCATCAGCGGCCGTCCTCAGCGCACGCCGAATGCCCTCACGCTCCACGACTTCGTCCGTATCGCGCAGACCCGCAGTATCGTAGAGCTTAACGGCGTAGCCATCGATATTGAGATCGACATGCAGAACGTCACGGGTCGTCCCGGCAATTTCGGTAACGATCGCCACCTCGCGGCGCGCCAGCACATTCATCAGGCTCGACTTGCCGGCATTCGGCGCACCGGCAATCACCACCTTCAATCCGTCCCGAATGATCTCGCCGAAATCCGCTCCCGCAAGATGATCCGCCAGTTCCAAGCGGAGCTTGGCCATGTCGCTCCAGACCAGATCCGAAACCGAGCCCGGCACATCTTCCTCGTCGGCAAAATCCAGCTCCGCCTCGATCAGCGCGCGGGCGCGCGTCAGGCGATCCGCCCATCCGTCATAGAGCTGCGACAGACCACCGGCCGCATGTTCCATCGCCAGCCGCCGCTGCATCTCCGTCTCAGCGCTGATGAGATCGGCTAGACCTTCGACCTCGACAAGATCCATCTTGCCGTTTTCCAATGCCCGGCGAGAGAATTCACCATGTTCCGCAAGGCGGCATTGTTCGAACGTCGCAAGCTCAGCCAGCAGCGCGGCAACGACAGCTTTACCACCGTGAACATGAATCTCCGCACAATCCTCGCCCGTAAACGAGTTCGGCCCGGGAAAAATAAGCACCAAACCGCGATCAAGAACAAGACCGTTACGAGTCCGAATCGTTTTCAAAACAGCCTGACGCGCGGCCGGTAATGGTCCGACAAGCGATTCTGTGACTTCCAGAGCCTTTGCGCCGCTGATGCGGATCACGGCGACGCCGGAGGGAAGGCCACCGCTGGAGAGTGCGTAGATCGTGTCGCTGGTCACCTGCATGGATTTGGTCCGCATCCGAATCGATTCCGAGTGGAGGCTCATTATCCTTCTCTGGGGAACGGCCTCAAAAGAAATCGGGCCGCCCAAGGCGACCCGATGATATCACATTGTGGGCGCCACCATAATGGCGCCGCCGATGAATCCGGCTAATGATTATGTGTTCATCGACTCGAAGAAATCCGGATTGTTCTTCGTCTGCTTCAGCTTGTCGATCAGGAACTCGATCGCATCGGTGGTACCCATCGGGGCCAGAATACGGCGGAGGACAAAGATCTTCTGGAGATCCTGGCGCGGAACCAGCAGGTCTTCCTTGCGCGTACCGGACTTGAGGATATCCATGGCCGGGAAGATGCGCTTGTCGGCGACCTTGCGGTCAAGAACAATTTCCGAGTTACCGGTGCCCTTGAATTCTTCGAAGATGACTTCGTCCATGCGGCTGCCGGTATCGATCAGCGCGGTCGCGATGATGGTCAGCGAGCCGCCTTCTTCGATATTACGCGCGGCACCGAAGAAGCGCTTCGGGCGCTGCAGTGCGTTGGCGTCGACACCGCCCGTCAGGACCTTGCCGGAAGAGGGAACGACCGTGTTGTAGGCGCGGCCGAGGCGGGTGATGGAATCGAGCAGGATGACGACGTCGCGGCCGTGCTCGACAAGCCGCTTGGCCTTCTCGATCACCATTTCGGCGACCTGGACGTGCCGGACGGCCGGCTCATCGAAGGTCGACGAAATCACTTCGCCGCGCACGGAGCGCTGCATGTCGGTGACTTCTTCCGGACGTTCGTCGATCAAAAGGACGATCAGGTAGCAATCCGGGTGATTGGCGGTGATCGAATGGGCGATGTTCTGCAACAGAACAGTCTTACCGGTCCGCGGCGGAGCGACGATCAGGCCGCGCTGGCCCTTGCCGAGCGGCGCCACGAGATCGATGACGCGCGGCGAAAGATCCTTCGTTGTGGGAACGTCGAGTTCCATACGGAAACGATCGTTCGGATAGAGCGGCGTCAGATTGTCGAAGTGGACCTTGTGACGGATCTTTTCCGGATCGTCGAAATTGATCGTGTTGACCTTCAGCAACGCGAAATAGCGCTCGCCTTCCTTCGGGCCACGGATCGGCCCCTCGACCGTATCGCCCGTCTTCAGCGAGAAGCGGCGGATCTGGGAAGGGGAGATGTAGATGTCGTCCGGGCCGGGAAGATAGTTGGCATTCGCGGAGCGAAGGAAACCGAAGCCGTCCTGCAGAACCTCGACGACGCCCTCGCCGATGATTTCCACGTCCTGGCTAGCGAGCACCTTCAGGATCGCAAACATCAGTTCCTGTTTGCGCATCGTGCTGGCGTTTTCGACCTCGAGCGACTCGGCAAAGGCCAGGAGATCGGTCGGGGATTTGTTTTTCAGTTCTTGAAGCTTCATTTCAGCCATGAAGGGAATTACTCGTTTTTTTATGAGGGGAAAGGCAATGTTGTTCGAATTCAGAACCGCGATAGGGGCGTTCGCGGGAGACAGAATGGATACATGCCACGAAGAAGAGATGGCGGGAAAATAGCGATTCAGTCTATGGCCCGCAAGGGGGGCAGGCAAAATGAAGGAAATTTAACTCCGCCGCTAAAAAAGACCCATCTCACGCAAAGGGTTTCACGACGACAAGTATGACGATCAGGATCATCAACAGCGTCGGCGCCTCGTTCATGAGACGCCAATAACGCGCCGAATGCTTATTCTCATCGCGGGCAAAGGCGCGCGCCGCGCTGCTGAAGTGACCATGAACAGCTGATAGCACGACAACCAGCCCTATCTTCGCATGTAGCCAGCCGCCCTGGAAATCATAAACCGACCAGGCAAGATAGAGCCCGAAAATCCAGGTCAAAATCATCGCCGGCGTTATGATGTAGCGCAACAGGCGCTGTTCCATCACCTTGAACGTCTCGGATTGCTGCGAGCCAGGTTCGGCATCGGTATGATAGACGAAAAGCCGCGGCAGGTAGAACATGCCGGCCATCCATGAGATCACCGCGATAATGTGAAGGGCCTTGATCCAGAGATAGAGATCGGCCGGATGCCAGGCGAAGAGCCCGATCGCCAGGGCTGCGAAGATCAGGATCATGAAATAGGCACGTCGCCCGGCTCTCTGGCCCGGAGCTTTGTCCGTCTGCTTCTCCGTCGTCATCAGCCTCTCCATCCCCGCACGCGCTCGACGAGTGCAGCGACATTGGCCGGGTCCGCCTGCGGCGTTATCCCGTGCCCGAGATTGAAAATCATCGGACCGTTCCCGAGATGCTGCAGGATATCATCGATCCCTTCCTCCAAAGCCCTGCCGCCGGCAACGACGCGCATCGGATCGAGATTGCCCTGCACTGGGCCCTCCTGCTGCAGCTCCTGGGCGAAAGCCAGGGGCACCGACCAGTCCAGACCGATCGCATCCGCACCGGTCTTCTGCCGGTAGGTCTTCAATTGATAGCCCGCACCCTTGGCGAATGCGATGATCCGCGCCTGCGGCCGGCGTGCCTTGACCGACGCGATCATCCTTGCGACCGGCCTGACGGCGAAGGCCTCGAATTCCTTCTCGCCGAGTACACCAGCCCACGAATCGAAAATCTGCACGGCATCGGCACCAGCATCGATCTGCGCCACGAGATAGTCGGCGGATATGTCGGCGAGCAGCATCAGAAGATGTTCGAACGCCTTCGGGTGACGATAGGCGAACAATCGGGCGGGGGCCTGATCCGGCGTGCCGTGACCGGCGATCATATAGGTCGCAACGGTCCAAGGCGCGCCACAGAAGCCGAGAAGCGTCGTTTCGGGGGGGAGGTCCCGCCGCAACCGCCGCACCGTCTCCATGACCGGCGCAAGATGGGCAATCACGCCTTCCGGCTTCAAAGCCAGGATGCCTGCCTCGTCGATCGGATCCATCTCGGGGCCATGTCCCTCGGTAAAGCGGACATTGCGCTTCAATGCGTCAGGAATGACGAGGATGTCGGAAAACAGGATGGCGGCGTCGAAACCGTAGCGGCGTATTGGCTGCAGCGTCACTTCCACAGCATAATCGGGCGTATAACAGAGATCGAGAAAGCTTCCGGCCTTGGCGCGCGTCTCGCGATATTCTGGCAGATAACGACCGGCCTGTCGCATCAGCCATAGAGGGGGAGGGCTCACCGTTTCTCCACCCAGCACCCTTATAATCTTCCGACGTTCACCGGTCAAAGACATCATCCCATATAAAATCAAATATATATCTTAAGGTTTCTATTTCTTAGAGTCGGTGACTATCAAGGATTAAAGTTCATTCATCGCCTATCCAATTTGTCGCGCCACGCCAGCAACTTTTCAGGAATTTACGCGCGGCTATGGGGATATGTGGAAAGCAAAGCAGATCTTCTAATCTTTTGAGTAGGTTGCCGCGAATTGCACTCTCAAGCTTTCTGGGGATAAGTTGGGGAGAGGCGCGGAACTTCCCACCTTGTCCACATTGCCCACAAGCAACGCGAAAGCGACCGGACGAAAAACCCAAATGTGGAAAACTCGGCAGTTTTCCCCTTGCCCAGGACAGGCCGCTTCTCGTACCTCTTTTTTTCCCGGGATATTAACAGGCGATGGAAAGTAGCGTGGAAAACCGAACAAGCTTCTTTCATCTTCACCTGATTTCTGACTCAACGGGAGAGACTCTCATCTCGGCCGGTCGGGCCGCATCCGTTCAATTCCATGCCACGCAGCCGATCGAGCACGTCTATCCGCTGATTCGGAATCGCAAGCAGCTTCTGCCTGTACTCGAAGCAATCGATCACAGTCCCGGCATTGTCCTCTATACGATCGTCGATCGCGAGCTTGCCGACTTCATCGACGAGCGTTGCCGGGAGATGGGCGTGCCCTGCGTCAATGTTCTCGAGCCGGTCATGAATGTCTTTCAGACCTATCTCGGCACGGCATCGCGTCGCCGGGTCGGGGCGCAGCATGTGATGAATGCCGACTACTTCGCGCGCATCGAAGCGCTGAACTTCACCATGGATCATGACGACGGGCAGATGCCCGATGATTATGACGATGCCGACGTCGTCATTATTGGCATCAGCCGCACCTCCAAGACGCCGACCAGCATCTATCTTGCAAACCGCGGTATCAAGACCGCCAATATTCCGATCGTGGCGGGCATGCCTTTGCCGGAAAGCCTGGCCAGGGCGACGAAGCCGCTGATCGTAGGCCTGGTGGCAACAACGGATCGGATTTCGCAGGTGCGCGAAAACCGCATTCTCGGCACGACGCCCGGCTTCGATCGTGGCGACTACACGGATCGCGCCGCCATCTCCGAAGAGCTGAAATATGCCCGCTCGCTCTGCGCGCGGCACAATTGGCCGATCATCGACGTCACGCGTCGGTCGATCGAAGAGACTGCGGCCGCCATTGTTGCCCTGCGCCCCAAGCTGCGCTAAGCGCTGCACATCGCTATTTCAAAGGCAGCCGCCATGACCGTGCCCCTTATCCTTGCATCGTCCAGCCCGTTCCGGCGGATGTTGATGGAAAATGCCGGATTGCATTTTCAAGCCATCGCCGCCGATATCGACGAGCGCGCAATCGAAGCGCCGTTGGAACGCGATGGTGCCGGTCCGGATGCCGTGGCTCTGGTGCTGGCCAAGGCGAAGGCGAAAGAGGTGAGCGATCGCTTTCCCGGTTCGTTCGTCATCGGCTCGGATCAGACCATGTCGCTCGGCAGCCGGGTCTTCCACAAGCCGAAGACCATCGCGGACGCCGAAGAGCATCTGCGGATCTTGTCGGGCCAGACACACCGGCTCAACAGCGCTATCGCTCTGGCGCGCAACGGCGATATCATTTGGGAACATGTGTCACACGCCAACTTGACGATGCGTGAGCTATCGGCCGATTTCATCCATCGGCATCTCACCCGTGTCGGCGAGAAGGCGTTGTCGAGCGTCGGTGCCTATCAGCTCGAGGGGGAGGGCATCCAACTCTTCTCCAAGATCGATGGCGACTATTTTACCATAGTGGGATTGCCGATGCTGCCGCTTCTCCAGCAGCTGCGTGAATTGGGAGCGATCGATGGATGATTCACGTGAAACACAATCTCCGAAAGCCTTCGTCACGGGCTATCCGGTCAGGCATTCCCGCTCGCCGCTGATCCACGGCTATTGGCTGCGCCAGCTCGGCCTTGCCGGCAGCTACCGTGCGCATGAAGTCTCCGCGGAAGACTTTCCGGCGTTCATCGTTTCGCTCAAGGAGCGCTCCGGCGGTTTTGTCGGCGGCAACGTGACGATCCCGCACAAGGAGGCGGCTTTCAAATTGGCGGACCGGCCGGACGAATTGTCTGAGGAGCTTGGCGCTTCCAATACGCTATGGCTTGAGGAGGGGTTGCTTCACGCGACCAACACCGATGGTCGCGGCTTCACGGCAAATCTCGATGAACGCCATCCGGGCTGGGATCGCAGCGAGCGCGCCGTGATCCTCGGAGCGGGCGGTGCCAGCCGCGCCGTCATACAGGCCGTGCGCGATCGCGGCTTCACGGAGATCCACGTCGTCAACCGCACCGTCGAGCGGGCACAGGAATTGGCGGATCGCTTCGGCGACCGGGTTCACGCGCATCCTATCGCCGCACTTCGCGAAGTCATGCAGAACGCAGGCCTGTTTATCAACACCACGTCGCTTGGCATGGATGGCGAGGCTGCCCCGCAGATCGATTTCTCGCCCCTTGCGGATGGGGCTGTCGTGACGGACATTGTCTATGTGCCGCTGAAGACGCCGCTTCTGGCGCAGGCGGAAGAGCAGGGCTTTGCCATTGTCGACGGTCTTGGCATGCTGTTGCATCAAGCGGTGCCGGGCTTTGAAAAATGGTTCGGAAAACGCCCGGTGGTCGATGAGGCTCTGAGGGCCTTGATCATCGCCGACATGGACGGGCACACATGATCAGAATCGGCCTCACGGGATCGATCGGGATGGGAAAGTCGACCTCGGCGAAACTATTCGCCGAAGCCGGCATTCCGGTGAACGATTCCGATGCCGTAGTGCATGATCTCTACAGCAACGAGGCGGTTCCGTTGGTCGAGGCTGCTTTCCCCGGTTCGACCAGGGATGGGATGGTCGATCGGCAGGAGCTTGGCCGCCAGCTTTCGGGTGATCCCTCCGGCTTCAAGCGACTGGAGGCCATCGTCCATCCGCTGGTGCGGGAGCGCGAGCGCCTGTTCCTCAAGCGCCAACGGCAAGCCGGCGTCGATATGGTGGTGCTCGATATCCCGCTGCTGTTCGAAACCGGGGCGGACAAAAGGGTGGATAAGATCGTCGTCGTCAGCTGTGATCCACAGATTCAAAGGCAAAGGGTGCTTGCCCGGCCGGGCATGACAGAGGAAAAATTCGATATGATTCTCTCCCGCCAGACGCCGGACGCGGAAAAGCGGGCGCGCGCCGATTATGTCATCGATACCGGCCGGAGCATCGATGCGGCGCGCGAACAGGTAAAAGAGATCATAGCGGACCTGCGGCAAAAGCCGCCGACTGATGAATCAAAAGGCGGAGAGCCCTGATATGCGCGAGATCATTTTCGATACCGAAACCACCGGGCTCGACAACAGGGCGGACCGTATCATCGAAATCGGCGGCATCGAACTCATCAACCATTTCCCGACCGGTAACACGCTGCACCTCTTCATCAATCCAGGCGATCGCAAGGTTCATCCGGACGCACTCGCCGTGCATGGCATCACCGACGAGTCCCTGAAGGACAAGCCGCCCTTCGCCGATGTCGCCGATCAGATCCTCGAATTCTTCGCCGGCGCCAAATGGATCGCACACAACGCCACCTTCGACATGGGCTTCGTCAATGCCGAATTCGCCCGGCTCGGCCGGCCGCCGATCCTGCCTGATATGGTGATCGACACCCTGGCCATGGCGCGCCGCAAGCATCCCATGGGGCCGAACTCGCTGGATGCGCTCTGCCGGCGCTACGGCATCGACAACTCACATCGCACTCAACACGGAGCGCTTCTCGACTCCGAACTGCTTGCCGAAGTCTATATCGAGATGATCGGCGGCCGGCAGACCGCGCTCGGCCTCGGCAGCAGCAACGGTTCATCGGCGCGTTCCCGTCAGAATGACGAGGGGGAGGAGATTGTTGTCGATGTCTTCGTGCGGCCCGAGCCTTTGCCGGGCAGGGTGAGCGAAGAAGAACTGTCCGCCCATGCGGCGCTGATTGCCAAGCTCGGCGCGAAGGGGATCTGGTCCAAATATCGCGCTTCCGAATAGAAGCGCATCTCGAGGCACCAAAAGAAAATGCCCGGACATTGATCCGGGCATTTTCTTTTCTATCAATGATAGGCGGGTGAAGGCTTAGTTCGGAACGGCCGAAACCTGGGCGCGGGCCTGCTCTTCGGCCATGCGCTGCGTGAACATCTGCGCGAAATCGATCGGGTCGATCATCAGCGGCGGGAAGCCGCCGTTGCGGGTGATATCGGCGATGATCTGACGCGCGAAGGGGAACAGCAGGCGCGGGCACTCGATGAAGAGCAGCGGCAGCATGTGTTCCTGCGGGAAGCCGGTGACGCGGAAGACGCCGCCATAGACCAGCTCGGTATGGAAGAGAACGCGCTCGCCATCCTTGGCTTCGGCATTCAGCGTCAATACGACGTCGAAATCCGAATCAGACAGCGGATTGGCGTTGACGTTGACATTGATATTGATGTCGGGAGCATTTTCCCGGGCCTGAAGCGAGCGCGGAGCACCCGGATTTTCGAAGGAAAGATCCTTGGTGTACTGAGCAAGGATGCTAAGGCTCGGGCTGGCTGCGCCGTTGCCGCTGGTCTCGTTGGCCATGGGGGTGTCCTCTCACGTCAATAGGTGTCGCCATCTAGCATTTCGAATTGGGGCTTACAACCCTTATGCCCCGGCGCTTTTTGGACCACTGTTCTAGTCCTCGAGCCGCTTCTGATCGGACCAGGGCGAGTTGCGCTTAGGCTCGCGATGGAAATCGGTTTCGTCGAGATCGACGACCGTTCCGGGTTTGCTTGGCTGAGCCTGCGGACCGGCGCCCGGTCCTTGACCGCGACGAAAGGCGCGGGAATTGCCGACGACGACGATACGGTTGCGCAGGATCCTCCAGGCGAGATCGCGCACGGCCGGAATGAAAAGCAGCAGGCCGATGATATCGGAGATGAAGCCCGGCAGCATCAGGAAGAAGGCCGCGATAACGATCATGGCGCCATGCACCATCTCGCGGCCGGGATCGCCGCCGTTGCGGCTCTCGGTCGAGATGCGCTGGAGAATGCCGATCCCCTGTATTCTCAAGAGCGCCGCACCGAGCAGGGCGCTGAGGATCACCAGCCCCAGCGTCGCCCAGACGCCAACCATCTTTCCGACGACGATGAAGCCGGCGATTTCCGCGAGCGGCATCAGAAAAACGAAGATAGGTAGAAGCGATAGGCGCATGTTATCCTGGTCCTGAACGCGGGTTTCTCGGCATAAGCGTTAGTTGATCGCGCATAATAAAGAAACTGGTCCGCTATTTGAATGATAGATGGATGCGGACTATATGGGGATTGAAACTTTAATTTTAACGGTGGTTCCGATACGAGATGGGTGCAAACGACTTTGTGACGATCTTTTTCCTGGTGGCAGCGGTGCTGATCTTCTTTCAGTTGCGCAGTGTCCTTGGCCGCCGCACGGGGAATGAGAAGCCGCCGCGCGATCTCTATGGTTCCGCCGATCCGGTGAATGGCCCGACGCCGCCGGATGCCGGCAAGGTGGTGACCTTGCCGCGTCGCGACACGGCGGAAGAGGAGGATCGCTTCGCCGCCGTCGACGCCTTCACCCCGGCCGGCACGCCGCTCAATGATTCTCTGCGCGAAGTGAGCAAGACCGATCCCGCCTTCAATCCGAAGGAATTCGTCAATGGCGCCCGCATGGCCTATGAGATGATCGTCATGGCTTTTGCCGATGGCGATCGCAAGGCCCTGAAGGGGTTGCTTTCGCGCGAGGTCTATGACGGCTTCGACGCAGCAATCGCCGATCGCGAGGCCAAGGGCGAAAAGGTCAAATCGACCTTCGTCGGCATCGACAAGGCCGATATTCTCAGCGCCGAGATCAAGGGAACCGAAGCCTTCGTCACCATGCGCATCGTCAGCCAGATGATTTCGGCGACCTACGACAAGGCCGGCACGCTGATCGACGGCGACGCCGAGGCCGTGGCCGAGGTCAGCGACCTCTGGACTTTCGCCCGCGACACCCGTTCCCGCGATCCGAACTGGAAACTTGTGGCGACCGAATCTGAACAATGACGAGCCCATTGCAGGATTTCAGACTGGAACCGGCAACCTTCGCCGATCTGAAGGGCTGGAAGGACGACGATCCTTCCAGCCTTTTTCGCGCCATGAAGGACTGTCGAACCCATATCCGCGACGTAAAGCCCTACCGCACCGGCGCTGCCGGGCTGACCGCCGATGAACTTCTGGTTCTGCTCGATGCCGCCGAAGATTGGGAACCACGCGATGCGGCCGAGGCACGTGCCTTCTTCGAAGAGCATTGCCGGCCCTTCTTCATTCGCCGTGGCGATGGCGCCAAAGGGTTCGTAACCGCATTCTTTGAGCCGGAGATCGAGGTTTCGGCCACGCCGGACGAGACCTATCGCTATCCCTTCTACCGGCGACCGGATGATCTGATCGACCTGGACGACGGCAATCGGCCTGCGGGTCTCGACCCGTCCTATATGTTCGGACGCCTCCGCGACGGTGCGATTTCAGCCTATCCCGATCGCGGCGAGATCGATCGCGGTTATCTTGAGAGCAAGGGGCTGGAGATCGCCTGGGCGAAATCCAAGGTCGACGTCTTCTTCGTGCATGTGCAGGGGGCTGCCCGCCTGCGCTATCCGGATGGGCGCATGGGCCGCATCACCTATGCCGCCAAGGCCGGGCATCCCTTCTCGGCGGTCGGGCGCCTGCTCATCGAGCGGGGTATGCTCGACCGCGCGACGATATCCATGCAGACGATCCGCGACTGGCTTTATGCCCACCCACGGGAGGTCGACGAGGTTCTCTGGCACAATCGGTCCTATATCTTCTTCCGCGAGGCCGATGTCAGCGACCCCACGCTCGGTCCGATCGCCGCCGCCAAGGTGCCTCTGCTTGCCGGCCGTTCCCTTGCGGTGGATCGCCTGATCCATACCTTCGGCTTTCCCTTCTTCATCCGCTCGGAAAGTCTCACTCATCTTGATGCCGGCAAGCCTTTCGCGCGGCTGATGCTGGCGCTGGATACAGGCTCCGCCATCGTCGGGCCGGCGCGCGGCGATATATTTACCGGTTCGGGCTATGATGCCGGGGAGCTCGCCGGCACAGTGCGCAATGACGCCGATTTTTATATATTCATTCCAAAGGCGGCGGCGCGAAGGTTCGGCTGATGGCCTCGGAACGAAAGAACAAGGAGCATAAGCTCAGCGCGGAGGACCGCATCCTCTGGGGCAGGGTAGCCAAGAGCACCCGGCCCATGGCCGGCCGAATGGCCGATATGGAGGCTTTCGAAGCAGCGCTGGCAGCCGAAGCGGAGAGCGAGGAAAAGGCCCGCGCCGCAAAGGCGGGAACGGCTCCGGTGCCAACCGACCCGCAAAATGTGCCGACGCCCGCCAAACAGCCTTCCGGCCGCCACCACCAGCTCGAACGTCCGGTCAAGCGCAAGATCGCCAAGGGGCGGCTGGCGCTGGAGGCCCGGATCGATCTTCACGGCCTCATCCAGAGCGAGGCGCATGGCATGCTTCTGGATTTCCTCCTGCGCGCTCATGGCCGCGGGCTTCGCCATGTGCTTGTCATAACAGGCAAGGGCAGCTCCATGGGCAGCGAAGGGGCGCTCAAGCGCGCGGTACCGCTCTGGTTTTCCAAGCCGGAATTCCGATTTCTGATCTCCTCCTACGAGACGGCGGCGCAACATCATGGTGGCGACGGCGCGCTCTATATCCGCCTGTCGCGCCTGAAGGGGGACAAGCCTTGACCCCCTTCGGCGAAGCGGTGAGAAAGCTCAGGCTGCGCAAGGGCGTCTCGCAAAAGGAAATGGCGGCCGCGCTGAATGTGACGCCGGCTTATTTATCCGCCTTAGAACACGGAAAACGCGGGACACCGACCTTTGATCTGCTGCAGCGCATCGCCGGATATTTCAACATCATCTGGGACGAAGCCGAGGAATTGTTCCTATTGGCGCGCTTTTCCGACCCCCGCGTCGTCGTCGACACGTCGGGGCTTGCACCTGAATATACGGCCTTCGTCAACCACTTGGCCGGCAAGATTCGCAATCTTGACGCAGCAACGATACAAGAGCTATCTCGAGTTCTCGAAAATGGCGGCAAATCAGGCTGAAAAGCGCCTCAATCCCCTGTTTTATACCTGATTTAGGGGCCTTCCGTTTGGAAGTTCGGGGTGAAACATCCTATATTCAGGGAAAGAAAAACCGCTGATTCGTCAGTGATCGGCGAGATTCTCTAAACACTGGAAAGACTTCAATAAAATGACCGATATATCCGTAACCGAAAACGGCGGTAACGCCGAGTATGGCGCAGACAGCATCAAGGTTCTGAAGGGCCTTGATGCCGTGCGCAAGCGACCCGGGATGTATATCGGTGACACGGATGACGGTTCGGGCCTGCATCACATGGTCTACGAAGTCGTCGACAACGCCATCGACGAGGCGTTGGGTGGCTATGCCGACATCGTCACGGTCACCCTCAATCCCGATGGTTCGGTGACGGTAACCGATAACGGCCGCGGCATCCCGACGGATATCCATACCGGCGAAGGCGTATCGGCCGCCGAAGTCATCATGACCCAGCTTCATGCCGGCGGTAAGTTCGACCAGAATTCCTACAAGGTCTCCGGCGGCTTGCACGGCGTCGGCGTTTCCGTCGTCAACGCACTGTCCGTCTGGTTGAAGCTGAAGATCCGCCGCCAGGGCAAGATCAACGAAATGAGCTTCACCCACGGCGTGGCCGATGCGCCGCTCAAGGAAACCGGCGATGCCGGCAATGAGACCGGCACCGAAGTCAGCTTCATGCCGAGCTCTGACACCTTCACCATGACGGAATTCGATTACGGCACGCTGGAGCATCGCCTGCGCGAGCTTGCTTTCCTGAATTCCGGCGTGCGCATCCTTTTGACCGACAAGCGTCATTCCGACATCAGGCAGGAAGAGATGCTCTATGACGGCGGCTTGGAAGCCTTCGTCGCCTATCTCGACCGCGCCAAGAAGCCGCTGGTCCAAAAGCCGGTGTCGATCCGCAGCGAGAAGGACGGCATCACTGTCGAAGTCGCCATGTGGTGGAACGACAGCTACCATGAAAACGTGCTCTGCTTCACCAACAACATCCCGCAGCGCGATGGCGGCACGCATATGGCCGGCTTCCGCGCCGCGCTGACGCGCCAGATCACCTCCTACGGCGAGTCATCCGGCATCACCAAGAAGGAAAAGGTGACGCTGACGGGTGACGATTGCCGCGAAGGCCTGACGGCTGTGCTGTCGGTCAAGGTTCCCGATCCGAAATTCTCCTCGCAGACCAAGGACAAGCTGGTTTCCTCGGAAGTCCGCCCGGTGGTCGAAAGCCTCGTCAATGAAGCGCTCGGCACCTGGCTCGAAGAGCATCCGTCCGATGCGAAGGTACTGGTCGGCAAGGTTGTCGAAGCCGCTGCGGCCCGCGAGGCCGCCCGCAAGGCGCGCGAGCTGACCCGGCGCAAGGGCGCTCTCGATATTGCCTCGCTGCCCGGCAAGCTCGCCGACTGCTCGGAACGCGATCCCGCCAAGTCCGAAGTCTTCCTCGTCGAGGGCGATTCGGCAGGCGGTTCGGCCAAACAGGGCCGTTCGCGCGAAAATCAGGCGATCCTGCCGCTGCGCGGCAAGATTCTCAACGTCGAGCGCGCCCGCTTCGACAAGATGCTCTCGAGCCAGGAAATCGGCACGCTGATCACCGCACTCGGTACCGGCATCGGCAAGGACGAATTCAACGCCGACAAGCTGCGCTATCACAAGATCATCATCATGACGGATGCCGACGTCGACGGCGCCCATATCCGTACCCTGCTGTTGACTTTCTTCTTCCGGCAGATGCCCGATCTCATCGAACGCGGCCATCTCTATATTGCCCAGCCGCCGCTCTATAAGGTGACGCGCGGCAAATCGGTGCAATATCTGAAGGATGAGAAGGCGCTGGAAGAATATCTGATCGCGCAGGGTCTTGACGATGCGAGCCTCAGGCTTGGCAATGGCGAGGTGCGCGCAGGACAGGATCTGCGCGAGGTTATCTTCGATGCGCTGCGCCTGCGCACGCTGCTCGACAATCTGCATTCGCGCTATAACCGCGATGTCGTCGAACAGGCGGCGATTGCCGGCGCGCTCAATGCCGAACTGGTCAGCGATCGGGCGCGGGCCGCGGTGCTCGTTGATGACGTCGCCAAGCGGCTCGATATCATCGCCGAGGAAACCGAACGCGGCTGGACCGGCCTCGTGACGGATGAGGGCGGTTTGCGCTTCGAGCGCATGGTGCGCGGCGTCAAGGAAGTCGTGCTTCTCGACATGGCGCTGATCGGTTCGCAGGATGCACGCCTCATCGACCAGCTCGGCGTCCGGCTCAAGGAAACCTACGTCGTGCCGCCGAAGCTCGTGCGCCGCGATGGCGAAACCGAGATTTCCGGCCCGCGCAAACTGTTGGAAACGATCTTCACCGCCGGCCGCAAGGGTCTTACCATGCAGCGCTATAAGGGCCTTGGCGAAATGAATGCCGAGCAACTCTGGGAAACGACACTGGATCCGAATGCGCGCTCGTTGTTGCAGGTCAGGGTCGCGGATGCGAACGATGCCGACGGCTTGTTTGCCCGGCTTATGGGCGATGAGGTCGAGCCCCGGCGCGAGTTCATTCAGGAAAATGCGCTAAGCGTCGCCAATCTCGACATCTGATCCCTGTCACGAGAAACAAAAAGGCCCGCCAGAACATCTGGCGGGCCTTTTCCATTGATATCAATTACTTGGCGATAAACCTGCCATTGAAGGCAACCTCGGAAAGCGGATTGCGATGGTTCGGCACCTCGCGCTCCCTCAGCTTTTCCGGTAGCTGGTTTTTGTCGCCGATCTTGCCGATCGCGACAGCGGTCTCGACGCGGAACCCTTCAGGAATACCGAGAACCTCGTAGGACTTCTCGACATGGAAGCCGCCCATGCCGTGGGCTGCATAGCCGGCTAGATGTGCCTGCATCGCCAGAAAGCCCCAGGCAGTGCCAGCATCGAAGGAGTGGCTGTAGCTGGGCTTCTGCTCGGCGGAACCGAGTTCGCCGCTATGGGTGCGCGAGATGACGAAGAGCAGCGCCGCAGCGGATTTCGCCCAGCCCTGGTTGAATTCGATCAGAAGATCGAGGAACTTGTCCCAGTTCTCCGAACCGCGCAGGGCATAGACGAAGCGCCAGGGCTGCAGGTTCGAAGCGGATGGCGCCCAATGGGCAGCCTCCAGAATGGTCAGCAGATCCTTTTCCGGCATGGTCTCGTTGGAATAGGCGCGCGGCGACCAGCGATCGAGGAAGATCTTATCGATCGGATACTGCGATTCGCGATTGTTGCTTGATGTCATTGGGGCTTCTTTCCATCAGTGGGAACCAGTTGCAGGTCTTTTTGCAGGGATTTCGTGGTTGGCCATCAACATATGAGGCGTGTCTATACTCGGCTCTCGTCGGCAGTCCAGATCACATCGAGCTCTTCGCGAAATGCAAAACGCTTGAGGTGATCGGCAACAACTGCCTGCATGCGTTCGAGATCCTCGGGCTTTTCAACACTCAGCGTCATGATCAGGTTGGTGGGATTGGCCGCCAGCCCAAGAGAGGCTTCGGCGCTGAAAGGCACCTTCCCGGCCGTTTCATTGAATTCCACCTCAAATCGGTGGCTCCAGTGCTTGCAGAGCTGCTGCAGATAGCGACTGGCATGCTCTGTTTTCACTGACGAGACGGATGCGGGCATGGGATGCTCCAGTAAACTTGAACAGAAGACACGTGTTTCCATACATAGATCCTTCCGCATTCGCCAGGTAGACAGACTGTTTCAAGTTTGCGTTATTTCGGCGAAATCCTGTTTCGCTATGCTGTCGCGGAAGAGAACACTCGCGACTGGAGACGCAACCTTGCTGGTGAACGGGAAATGGACTGAGGATTGGCAGCCGGTCCAGGCCAAGGATGAAAAGGGCGGCTTCGTCCGCCAGACCTCGAGTTTCCGCAGCTGGATAACACCCGACGGCCGACCGGGACCGTCGGGAGAGCGCGGATTCAAGGCGGAGGCCGGCCGTTACCATCTTTATGTCGCGTTGATTTGCCCCTGGGCGTCGCGCACCCTGATCGGCCGCAAGCTGAAGGGGCTTGAGGATGTCATTTCCGTCTCGGTGGTCGAACCGGCGCTGACCAAGCAGGGCTGGCGTTTCGGAGATTATCCCGGCGCGACAGACGACCCGGTCAACGGCGCCACCTATATGCATGAGATCTACACCAAGGCCGATCCGCTCTTCACGGGCCGCGCCACCGTGCCGGTGCTTTGGGACAAGCAGACCGGCACGATCGTCAACAACGAGTCATCAGACATCCTGCGCATGCTGAATGACGGTTTCGGCGATCTCGCCCAGAACGACATCGATCTTTATCCGGCCGGCAGGCGCGAGGATATAGACCGCTTCAACGCGCGGATCTATCCGGCCCTCAATAACGGCGTCTATCGCGCCGGCTTCGCGACGACGCAGGTCGCCTATGAGGAAGCCTTCCATGGCGTGTTCGAATGTCTCGATCAGGTTGAGGCCGAGCTGGAGGGCAGGGACTACCTCTTTACCGACCATCCGACCGAAAGCGATATCAGGCTGTTCGTCACCCTCGTCCGTTTCGATGTCGCCTATCACGGCCTCTTCAAGTGCAACCTCCGCAGGCTGTCGGATTATGCCAATCTCCAGTCCTTCTGCCGCCGCATGTTCGACTGGCCTGGGATCGCCGAGACGGTCAGCTTCGATCACATCAAGCGCGGCTACTATTCGGTGACGGCGCTCAATCCGAGCGGTATCGTGCCGCTCGGCCCTGCACTCGAAGAGCTGTTCTGATACTCGACCGCCCCCAAAAACCCGTCTAAGGTCCGCCTCGTTTTGATGGAATTGGGAGGACCGTTATGAATGGGGAGGAGTTCCGGCGCTGGTCGGAAAAGGCCGCGAATTGGGGTGCGGATTATCGCGCATCGCTCCGGGACCGGCCCGTGCGGGCGCAGACGGCTCCCGGCGAAATATCCGCGCATATTGCCGATTCCCCACCGGAATCCGGCGAAGCGATGGAGGATATCTTCAAGGATTTCGAGGATATCCTCGTTCCCGGCATGACGCATTGGCAGCATCCACGCTTCTTTGCCTATTTCCCCGCCAATGCCGCCCCGGTCTCGGTGATCGCCGAATATCTGGTCAGCGCCATCGCTGCCCAATGCATGCTTTGGCAGACCTCGCCTTCCGCCACCGAGTTGGAGACCAAGGTGGTCGACTGGCTGCGTCAAGCCCTCGGCCTGCCTGACAGTTTCACCGGCCTCATCCAGGATTCGGCTTCAACCGCAACTCTTGCCGCCGTTCTGGTCATGCGCGAGCGGGCGCTGGACTGGCATGGCAACAGCCACGGACTTGCTGCAAACAAGGCGGTGCGGATCTATTCGACCGATCAGGTCCATACGTCAATCGACCGCGCCATCTGGATTTCCGGCGTCGGCGCGGAGAACCTGGTGCGCATCCCCTCCGCCGGTCCGAACAAGGCCATGGATCCTCAGGCGCTTGCCGCGGCGATAGAGCAAGACCGCGCCGCCGGCTTGCTGCCGGCCGGTGTTATCGCCTGCGTTGGTGGCACCAGCGTCGGCGCCTGCGATGACATCGCTGCTGTCGTCGATGTGGCGCATGCCCACGGACTTTACGTGCATGTCGATGCCGCCTGGGCGGGCTCCGCCATGATCTGCCCGGAATTCCGTGAGCTGTGGCAAGGCGTCGAGCGGGCCGATTCCATCGTCTTCAATCCGCATAAATGGCTTGGCGCGCAATTCGATTGCTCCGTCCAGTTCGTTCGCGAACCGGAAACGCTGGTGCGGACGCTGGCGATCCAGCCCGAATATCTGCGTACCCATGGCCATGACGGCATCATCAACTATTCGGAATGGTCGGTGCCGCTTGGCCGGCGCTTCCGCGCGTTGAAGCTCTGGTTCCTGCTGCGCTATCACGGCCTGGAAGGGCTGCGGGGGATGATCCGCAATCACGTCGCATGGTCGCAGAATCTGGCTAAGCGTCTGGCGGCCGAACCCGATTTTGAGATTGTCACCCAGCCGTTTCTGTCGTTGTTTTCGTTCGATCACAAGGCGCCGACGGGCGCCGATCAGGAAAGCCATACGCAGCGCCTGATTGCCGCGATCAACAATGACGGCCGCATCTATCTGACGCAGACCCGCGTTGCCGGCCGCCTGGTCATTCGCTTTCAGGCCGGACAGTTCGAAGCGACAGCGGAAGATATCGATACGGCTTTTGCTGTCATCGTCGAAATCGCCAGAGCATTGCCCCCGGTCTAGAAAAACTGTTGTTCCCACGCGGAACGCGGGAGCATGCTATGCTCTGAAATCGATTGATGACACTGGTAAATAATTCGTTCATATATGGTGTCACCAATCTTGGCTTTGAAAGCAATCTCGTCTTTGAAAAATGCAGGGAAGGAAAATCCATGAAATTGTTGCGTGTAGGGCAAGCCGGAAAGGAAAAGCCGGCACTTCTAGATAGCGACGGCAAGATCCGCGATCTCTCCGCGCATGTCGCCGATATTGGTGGAGAGGCCATTTCGCCGGCTGGTCTCGCAAAGATCGCCGCTCTCGATCCGAAGAGCCTGCCGGAACTGGCGGAAGGCCGCATCGGCGCCTGTATCGCCGGCACCGGCAAATTCATCTGCATCGGTCTGAACTTTTCCGACCATGCCGCGGAAACCGGTGCCACCGTGCCGCCGGAGCCGATCATCTTCATGAAGGCAAGCTCGGCCATCGTCGGCCCGAATGACAACGTGCTGATCCCGCGCGGCTCGGAAAAGACCGATTGGGAAGTCGAGCTTGGCGTCGTCATCGGCAAAAAGGCGAAATATGTCAGCGAAGCCGATGCTCTCGATTATGTCGCCGGCTATTGCGTTTCGCACGATGTTTCCGAGCGCGCTTTCCAGACGGAACGTTCGGGACAATGGACCAAGGGCAAGTCCTGCGACACCTTCGGTCCGATCGGCCCGTGGCTGGTTACGAAGGACGAGGTTGCCGACCCGCAGAACCTCGGCATGTGGCTGAAGGTCAACGGCAAGACGATGCAGAACGGCTCGACCAAGACCATGGTCTATGGTGTTGCCTACCTCGTATCCTATCTCAGCCAGTTCATGTCGCTGCATCCGGGTGACGTCATCTCCACCGGCACGCCTCCCGGCGTCGGCATGGGCATGAAGCCACCGCAATATCTGAAGCCGGGCGATGTCGTCGAACTCGGCATGGAAGGCCTCGGCACGCAGCGCCAGACCTTCCTCGCAGACGCATGAGGCCTTGAGGCTCAGGAACTTTAATCTTTTGAGATCATTGTTATGCCGGAGAATCGCTTCTCCGGCGTTTTTATAGGTAAAACTCTCTGCAGTTATGTTGCCCCCCAGCAAAAACTGCTAGACTGGTTAGTAAGAGCTTAAAGGATGAAGATTGCGCCTGAGGAGCCGCAATCATCCTGCTGCGTAGCGCAACCGGAGGAGCGCCGCAATGAAAGCAGCGACATATGAGGCGCATGAGCTTTTGAAAATCTATGTGATTTGCAAGTTCGCGCGCCGGCATCTCGAAAGGTGACGCCCCCAAATGTTTTATCAGTTTTACGAACTCAATCATGCCGCCCTCGCACCCTTCCGCGCCGCTGCCGACATGATGCGCTTGGCCTCTGCCAATCCCCTTAATCCGCTGTCGCATACCATGCTTGGCCGCACGTTGACGGCAAGCCTCGAAGTCTTCGAGCGCACGACCAGGCGCTATGGCAAGCCGGAATTCGGGCTTCATGAGACGACGATCGACGGCAAGCCGGTTTCGGTGCACGAAAAGATCGCCTGGAAGAAGCCGTTCTGCAATCTCATCCATTTCGAGCGCAGCCTGCCCGCCGGTCACGGCATCGATCCGCGCATCCTGATCGTCGCGCCGATATCGGGCCACTATGCGACACTGCTGCGCGGAACCGTGGAAGCCCTTCTGCCGGGCGCCGATATCTACATCACCGATTGGATCGATGCCCGCATGGTGCCCATGACCGAAGGCACCTTCGATCTGGAGGATTATATCGATTACGTCATCGAGATGCTGCACCATCTCGGGCCGGACACGCATGTCGTTGCCGTCTGCCAGCCGTCCGTGCCGGTTCTCGCGGCCGTTGCGGTGATGGAGGCGGCCGGCGATCCTCTGGTGCCAGCGTCGATGACGCTGATGGGCGGCCCGATCGATACGCGCATCAATCCGACGGCGGTCAACCAGCTGGCCAAGGACAGGCCGCTCGAATGGTTTGCCGACAATGTCATCATGAATGTCCCCTGGCCGCAGCCGGGCTTCATGCGGCCCGTCTATCCCGGCTTCCTGCAGCTTTCCGGCTTCATGTCTATGAACCTCGATAGGCACATGATCGCCCACAAGGACTTCTTCGTGCATCTCGTCAAGAACGACGGCGAGCCGGCGGAGAAGCACCGCGATTTCTATGATGAATACCTGGCTGTCATGGATCTGACTGCGGAATTCTATCTGCAGACCGTGGACCAGGTGTTCATCAAGCATGCGCTGCCCAAGGGCGAACTCATGCATCGCGGCCGGCCGGTCGATCCTTCGGTGATCCGCAATGTCGCGCTGCTGACCGTCGAGGGCGAGAATGACGATATCTCCGGCGTCGGCCAGACCATGGCGGCGCAGACCATCTGCACCGGCATCCCCGATCATATGCGCATGCATTATCTGCAGCCGGACGTCGGCCATTACGGTGTCTTCAACGGCTCGCGCTTCCGCCGCGAGATCGCGCCGCGCATTTTAGCCTTTGCCCGCGAGCATGCCCGCACCGGCCGGCCGGTCGTCAAGCGGGTGATCAAGGGCGGGAAATCCGCCTGAGGAGCATGATCCAAAAAAGGCGCAGCGATTTTTGGATGAGATCATGCAAAATCGAATAGCTAGAGCGTGATGACGTCCGAAAAGAACGTCATCACGCTCTGGCAGCGCAAATTATTAGCTTTTGTTGAATTATCCGCGCGGATTCAAGGGCTTGTCCGATTCCGCCTGAACATGCCATTGAAGGCTCACGAAGAGGTTACCATCTCGATTCCAGCGGTTTCGAAGATGATCGGGCCGTTTACCGCGCCGCGCGTCCTTGGAACGCGCTGAGATGCAGTAGAGCTTTAAAAAATGCGCAGAAGCCTTTCCGTCGATCGGTGTTGGTCGAGGGGCGATGCGCCGTGCGAGGATACCTCACGATGAACCAATCTGCATTGCTACGCCCGGATTGGACTCCGGCTACTATTGCCCTGATGGTGCTTGGCTTCGTGGTCTTTTGGCCACTGGGCTTTGCCATGCTCGCCTATATTCTCTTCGGGGAACGTTTGCGGGATTTCAAACGGGATGTGAATGAAAGGGCCGACGGCATGTTTGCCGGCTGCGGCCGCCATCGCGGCCGTCACCGTCATTCCTTCTCCACCGGCAACGTCGCGTTCGACGACTGGCGCAAGGCGGAACTTGAGCGCCTCGAGCAGGAGCGCCGCAAGTTGGACGAGATGCGCGCCGAATTCGACAGCTACGTCCGCGAGCTGCGCCGCGCCAAGGATCAGGACGAGTTCGACCGCTTCATGCGCGAGCGCGACAGCGTCAAGCGCAATGACAACAATGGCGGTCCGGCGACCGAATTCCAGACGCCGTGACCGAGGCCCTGTAACGCAATCGAAACCGGCATCCGGCGATGCCGGTTTTTCTTTGCCAGATATCAGCCCGAATCGTATAAAACTGCCTTCCATGTTTCCGCTTCTATCCAGATCCCGCAGAGCGTCTGCCGAACCACCCGCGCCGGAAACGCGCACCCTGAACGTCGCCGGCCGTCTGATGCCGCTGACGATACGCCAGCATGAGCGGGCGACGCGCATCACGCTTCGGATCGAGCCAGGCGGACGCTCGCTGAAGATGACCATTCCGCGCGGTCTTGCGGCACGCGAGGTCAATGCCTTCCTCGACCGGCATCAGGGCTGGCTTTTGACAAAGCTCGCCAAATTCACGACGGACAGCAGCCTGCGCAGCGGCAGCGAAATCCTTCTGCGCGGCGTGCGTCACCGGATCGAGCACACAGGTACCCTGCGCGGTCTCACCGAAGCCATCATCGTGGACGGCCAGCCGGTGCTGCGTGTCAGCGGTCTGCCGGAACATGCCGGCCGCCGCATCGCGACTTTCCTGAAGAAAGAGGCACGCGCCGATCTCGAAAAGCTCGTGGCGGTGCACGCCGGAACGATCCGCGCGCCTGTCTCCTCCATCACCATGAAGGACACCCGCAGCCGTTGGGGCTCTTGCTCTTCCCAGGGAAACCTCAGCTTCTCCTGGCGCATCGTCATGGCGCCGCCGCTGGTCATCGACTATCTCGCCGCCCATGAGGTCGCGCATTTGAGAGAAATGAACCACGGCCCGCGCTTCTGGGCGCTCTGCCGCAAGCTCTGCCCCGGCATGGACGATGCCAAGGCCTGGCTGAAGCGCCATGGCAGTCAGCTGCACGCGATCGATTTTGATTGAGCAAGCCGTTATCGGCTAAAGGCTTCTGGCCCCTTTCGCGTGATGTGGCTCATTCGGGTGCAGCGATGCGAATCGGCCGCGTGCCGATCGGAGCGCCGGTTGCACGGTCGATCATGACGGGATCGATCTCCGTCCCGGTCTCGGCGTCGAAGAACCGGGTTACACCGTCTGCATTGCGGTGCTTTCGCCCCCACGCGCCGATCGCAAACAGGACAGGCAGGAAGTCCTGGCCCGCTGCAGTCAATATGTACTCATCCCGCGGCGGCCGCTCCGAATAGCGGCGCTTCTCCAGCAGCCTGTCCTCCGTAAGCGCCGCAAGCCGACGGGTCAGGATCGTCGGGGCGATGCTGAGGCTCTTGCGGAATTCATCGAATCGGGTGAGCCCAGCATGGGCGTCCCTTAGGATCAGCATGCTCCATGCGTCCCCCACCAGCGCGAGGCTGCGGGCAATCAGGCATGATTGGTCTGAAAGATTCTGCATGTTAGTATCTTTTTGATAGTGACTTAGTTTCGAAATGATAGTAACTTAGTTTTCATCGATGTTCCATGACAAAAATGAAAGCTGAGACAGATGAGCGGTAAAGAACGCGGCGTCGCCCTGGTCACAGGCGCTTCCTCCGGCATTGGGCTGGCAACCGCACGAGCGCTGCGGCGCAATGGTTACCAGGTGTTCGGAACCAGCCGCAAGCCGATGGCCGACACCTCCGATGGCGTGACGATGCTGGTTTGCGACGTCACCGACGACCGTTCGGTACAGAGTGTGGTCGAAGATGTTGTGATCCGTGCAGGACGGATCGATCTTCTCGTCAACAATGCCGGGATCGGGTTGCTCGGAGGTGCCGAGGAGTCTTCTGCCGTACAGGCAAAGGCTCTGTTCGATGTGAATGTCTTCGGCGTCGTGCGTCTGACGAATGCGGTGCTGCCCATTATGAGACGCCAGCGAAGGGGCAGGATCATCAACGTGAGCTCCATCCTTGGTCTCATACCCGCCCCCTTCAACGCCCTCTATGCATCGACCAAGCATGCGATCGAGGGCTATTCGGAATCGCTCGACCACGAGGTGCGAACGCAAGGCATTCGCGTCGTGCTGGTCGAGCCTGGCGTCACCCGCACGTCTTTCGAGGAAAATCTCACGCGTGCTGATCAGCCGCTTCCCATCTACGACACCATTCGCACCGATGCGGAAAAGCTGATGCGGGAGATCGTCGAGACGGGAGATGCACCGGAGATCGTCGCCGACATGCTCGTTAAGGCGGCCAATGCGGCATCACCGAAGAGACGTTACACCGCAGGAAAGATGGCAGGCCAGGTCCGCTTCATACGCCGCCTCCTGCCCGAGTCATTCGTCGACAAAAATCTTCGGAAGTTCAATAGGCTTCCAGCCTGAGCCACTAGCGCCGCAACCTTAGGAAAAGAAAGTCAGTATCATGAAGGCATTCCTGATCGATCGCTATGCGAAAGGTGCTGCTCTGCGCTTGGGCGAAGTCCCCGAGCCGGAGTTGCGGGAAGACGAAGTTTTGGTCGGGATCAATGCTGCCAGCGTAAACCCGGTGGATGCCAAGATCAGGGACGGCGAGTTCAAACTTGTGCTGCCATACCGCCTGCCGCTGATCCTGGGCAATGACGCGGCAGGCGTCGTGGTTCGGGTCGGATCTAAAGTCCGGAAATTCAAAACCGGCGACGAAGTCTATGGGCGCCCGGCCAAGGACCGCATCGGCACATTCGCGGAGTTCATTGCTATCAACGAGGCCGACGTTGCGATGAAGCCGAAGAACCTGACAATGGAAGAGGCGGCATCGGTGCCGCTCGTCGCCCTGACCGCCTGGCAGGCGCTTGTCGACCGGGCAAACCTGAAGAAGGGGCAGAAGATTCTGATCCATGCCGGCTCGGGCGGTGTCGGGGCGATTGCCATCCAGCTTGCCAAACATATCGGTGCGACCGTGGCGACGACGACAAGCACAGCCAATGTCGATCTGGTCGGAAGTCTCGGAGCGGATGTCGTCGTCGACTACAAGAAGGACGATTTCGAAAACGTCCTGCAGGGGTATGATGTCGTGCTGAACAGCCTTGGCAAGGATACGCTGGAAAAATCACTCCGCGTCCTGAAGCCGGGTGGGAAGCTGATCTCGATCTCCGGTCCGCCAGATCCGGAGTTTGCCAGGGAAAGCGGTTCCGGCTGGCTGCTTCGGCAAGCCATGCGCCTGCTGAGCTTTAGCATCCGCAGAAAATCCAAACGCCATCGCGTCAGCTATTCGTTCCTCTTCATGAAGCCGAGCAGCGGGCAGCTCGAGCAGATCGCCTCATTGATCGAGGCAGGAGCCATACGACCTGTCGTCGATCGGGTCTTTCCGTTCGAAAAGACCAACGAGGCGCTGGCCTACGTCGAGACAGGCCGTGCTCGGGGCAAGGTCGTCATCGCGGTGCGGTGAGGACTTTTGCCTCATGAAGGCCATTGTATAGGTTTCAGGCCAAAGAGCACTGTTGCCCGCCGTCGCCTTCGGCAGCGCAAAATTCCCCCGCCTGTCGCCTTTAGGCTCGACTCTTTTGAAATTTCGTGTCACTCCGCTGCCATGAACCCCGATGTCAAAATTTGCGGTCTGAAGACGCCGGAAGCGGTGGATCGTGCGCTTGCGCGCGGCGCCACCCATATCGGCTTCATCTTCTTCGAGAAGAGCCCACGCTATATCGAGCCCGATCTGGCCGGCCGGCTGGCCGAGCGCGCTCGCGGCAAGGCAAAGATCGTTGCCGTCACGGTCAATCCCACCAATGACGATCTCGATGAGATCATGTCGCTGGTGCAGCCGGATATATTGCAGCTCCACGGCAATGAAAGCCCGGAGCGTGTCTTGACGATCAAAGCGGTCTATAATGTCTCGGTCATGAAGGCCATGTCGGTGCGTGACGCCGACGATCTGAAGCGGGTCGAATCCTATATCGGCATTGCCGACCGCTTCCTGTTCGATGCCAAGCCGCCTGTCGGCTCGGAGCTGCCGGGTGGAAACGGCGTGTCCTTCGATTGGGGCCTGATGAGCTGGCTCGACGATCGGGTCGACTACATGCTGTCCGGCGGCGTCAACAAGGATAATGTCGCGCTCGCGCTGGCATCCACCAAGGCCACGGGCATCGATCTTTCCTCCGCCGTCGAAAGCGCGCCGGGTGTGAAGGATCTGGGTAAGATCGACCAGTTTTTCGACGCATTTGCAGAAGCATGTCTGCCGGAACCGGCAGCAGGGAGTAGAGAGTGAACCAGACGCCAAAACTGAATTCCTTCCGCGCCGGCCCCGATGAGGACGGTCGTTTCGGCATTTATGGCGGCCGTTTCGTTGCCGAAACGTTGATGCCGCTGATCCTGGATTTGCAGGAGGAATGGAACAAGGCGAAGAACGATCCGGCCTTCCAGGCGGAATTGAAATCTCTCGGCACGCATTATATTGGCCGCCCGAGCCCGCTTTACTTTGCCGAGCGCCTGACGGCCGAACTTGGCGGCGCGAAGATCTATTTCAAGCGCGAAGAGCTGAACCACACCGGGTCCCATAAGATCAACAACTGCATCGGCCAGATCTTGCTGGCCAAGCGCATGGGCAAGACCCGCATCATCGCCGAAACCGGCGCGGGCCAGCATGGCGTCGCTTCCGCGACCGTTGCCGCCCGTTTTGGCCTGCCCTGCGTCGTCTACATGGGCGCGACCGATGTCGAGCGGCAGGCGCCGAACGTCTTCCGCATGAAGCTTCTTGGCGCCGAGGTCATTCCGGTAACGGCCGGCAGCGGCACGCTGAAGGATGCCATGAACGAAGCCCTTCGCGATTGGGTCACCAATGTCGACGACACCTATTACCTGATCGGAACGGCCGCCGGCCCGCATCCCTATCCGGAAATGGTTCGGGATTTCCAGGCTGTGATCGGCACGGAAGCCAAGCAGCAGATGCTGGAAGCCGAAGGGCGCCTGCCGGATCTCGTTATCGCGGCCGTCGGCGGCGGTTCGAATGCGATCGGCATCTTCCATCCCTTCCTCGATGATGAAGGCGTCAAGATCGTCGGCGTCGAAGCCGGCGGCAAGGGCCTTGAGGGCGACGAGCATTGCGCCTCGATCACCGCAGGCTCGCCCGGCGTGCTGCACGGCAACCGCACCTATCTGCTGCAGGACGATGACGGCCAGATCAAAGAGGGACATTCGATTTCGGCCGGCCTCGACTATCCCGGCATAGGCCCGGAACATTCCTGGCTGAACGATATCGGTCGCGCCGAATATGTGCCGATCATGGACCATGAAGCGCTGGAAGCCTTTCAGACGCTGACGCGCCTCGAAGGCATCATTCCGGCACTGGAGCCGAGCCACGCCCTCGCCGAAGTCATCAAGCGCGCCCCGAAGATGGGCAAGGACGAGATCATCCTGATGAACCTCTCCGGCCGCGGCGACAAGGACATCTTCACCGTCGCCAAGATTCTGGGAATGTGAGTTAGACGCCATGACCGCACGTATGGACAAACGCTTCGCCGCTCTGAAGGCTGAAGGCCGCCCGGCACTCGTCACCTATTTCATGGGTGGCGATCCCGATTACGACACCTCGCTCGGCATCATGAAGGCGCTGCCTGAAGCCGGTGCCGACGTTATCGAGCTCGGCATGCCCTTTTCCGATCCCATGGCCGACGGCCCGGCGATCCAGCTTGCCGGCCAGCGCGCCTTGAAGGCCGGCCAGACGCTGAAGAAGACGCTGCAGCTCGCCGCCGATTTCCGTAAAGTGGATGCCGATACGCCGATCGTGATGATGGGCTACTACAATCCGATCTATATTTACGGCGTCGAAAAGTTCCTCGATGACGCCCTTGTCGCCGGCGTCGATGGCCTGATCGTCGTCGACCTGCCGCCGGAAATGGACGACGAACTCTGCATTCCCGCCATCAGGAAGGGCATCAACTTCATCCGCCTGGCGACGCCGACCACCGATGACAAGCGCCTGCCGACCGTTTTGAAGAACACGTCCGGTTTCGTCTATTATGTCTCGATGAACGGCATCACCGGTTCGGCTCTGCCGGATCCGTCGCTGGTGTCGGGCGCAGTTGAGCGTATCAAACAGCACACCGACCTGCCGATCTGCGTTGGCTTCGGCGTCAAAACGGCAGAGCATGCCAAGGTAATCGGCGGCTCCGCAGACGGCGTGGTCGTCGGCACCGCCATCGTCAACCAGATCGCCACCAGCCTCACCAAGGATGGCAAGGCCAGCGCCGACACCATCCAGGCCGTCGCGACGCTTGTCCGGGGCCTGTCGACGGGAACCCGCTCGGCACGCCTTGTTGCCGCCGAATAGTTTCCCCATATAGGCCTGTCTTCAAATCGTTGCGAATTGAAGACATGGCCTATGGGCATTAAGTGACGACTACGATATCGATTGATATGGTCGATTAGGAGTTTCGAATTGAACTGGATCACGAATTACGTTCGCCCGCGGATCAACTCCATGCTGGGCCGTCGCGAAATTTCGGAGAATCTCTGGATCAAGTGCCCGGAGACCGGCGAAATGGTCTTCCACAAGGATCTTGAGGACAACAAGTGGGTCATCCCCGCTTCCGGCTTCCATATGAAGATGCCGGCCAAGGCGCGCCTTGCCGATCTCTTCGACAATGGCGAGTATGAAGCCCTGCCGCAGCCGAAGGTCGCGCAGGACCCGCTGAAGTTCCGCGATTCGAAGAAATATACCGACCGCCTGAAGGACAGCCGCATCAAGACCGAGCAGGAAGACACGATCCTTGCCGGCGTCGGCAAGGTTCGCGGCGTCAAGCTCGTTGCCGTCGTGCATGAGTTCAATTTCATGGGCGGTTCGCTCGGCATCGCTGCCGGCGAGGCCATCGTCAAGGCATTCGAGCGGGCGATTTCAGAGAAATGCCCGCTGGTCATGTTCCCGGCTTCGGGTGGCGCGCGCATGCAGGAAGGCATCCTGTCGCTGATGCAGCTGCCGCGCACCACGGTTGCCGTCGACATGCTGAAGGAAGCCGGCCAGCCCTATATCGTCGTTCTGACCAATCCGACGACCGGCGGCGTCACCGCCTCCTACGCCATGCTGGGCGACATTCATCTGGCCGAGCCGGGCGCGGAAATCTGCTTTGCCGGCAAGCGCGTCATCGAGCAGACGATCCGCGAAAAGCTGCCGGAAGGCTTCCAGACCTCGGAATACCTGCTGGAACACGGCATGGTGGACATGGTCATCAAGCGTCACGACATTCCGGATACCCTGGCCACGCTCCTGAAGATCCTGACCAAGGCGCCGGCAAACGACGTGTCCGCCAAGAGCAAGAATGGTGCTGCGCTGGCGATAGCGGCGAGCGCCTGATATCATCGATGGCGGAGGTGCGGGATGACGGCTATGGATCAATCCGCAATGAGCGAGGCAGCACGGGAGATTGACAAGCTGATGGGGCTGCACCCCAAGGGCTTCGATCTCTCCCTGGAGAGAATAACCCGGCTGCTCGATATCCTCGGTAACCCTCATAGGAAATTGCCGCCGGTGATCCATGTCGCCGGCACCAACGGCAAGGGATCGGTGACGGCCTTCTGCCGCGCGCTGCTCGAAGCCGGCGGTTACAGCGTCCACGTTCACACCTCGCCGCATCTCGTCAATTGGCACGAGCGCTACCGCATGGGCGTCAAGGGTGGCCGCGGCAAGCTTGTCGACGACGCCGTGTTCGCTGATGTGCTGCGGCGCATCGCCGACGCCAATGGCGGCCAGAAAATCACGGTCTTCGAGATCCTGACGGCAGCGACCTTCATCCTCTTTGCCGAGCATCCGGCCGATGCCGCCGTCATCGAAGTCGGCCTCGGCGGCCGTTTTGATGCCACCAACGTCATTTCCGATCCGGCCGTGTCGGTCATCATGCCGATTTCGCTCGATCACCAGCCCTATCTCGGCGATCGCGTCGAGCTGATTGCGGCCGAGAAGGCTGGCATTATGAAATCAGGCCATCCGGTCGTCATCGGCCATCAGGAATATGATGCGGCGCTCGACGTGCTGATATCGACGGCCGAGCGGCTGCGTTGTCCGACGGCCGTTTTCGGCCAGGATTTTTCCGCCCACGAAGAATATGGCAAGCTGGTCTATCAGGACGAGTTCGGCCTCGCCGATCTGCCGCTGCCGCGCCTGCCGGGCCGCCATCAATATGCCAATGCCGCCGCCGCCATCCGCGCCGTCAAGGCCGCCGGTTTCGTCGTCACCGAAACGATGATGGAAAAGGCGATGACCTCGGTCGAATGGCCGGGCCGCCTGCAGCGGTTGACGGAAGGCAATCTGATGTCGCATGCACCCGAAGGCGCGGAGATCTGGGTTGATGGTGGCCATAATCCCGGCGCCGGCGAAGTCATCGCCGAAGCCATGGCCAATTTCGAGGAGCGCCAGCCGCGCCCTCTGTTCCTGATTATCGGCATGATCAACACCAAGGATCCGGTCGGTTATTTCAAGGCCTTCGCCGGTCTTGCGGAAAAGGTCTATTGCGTGCCGATCCGCGCCAGCGACGCGATGATCGATCCGGTCATTCTGGCAAACGCGGCCTATGATGCCGGCCTGGTGGCGGAACCGATGTCTGATGTCGGCGAGGCGCTGGATGCGATCAAGGCCTTCGTCGTGCCGAATTCACCCGCTCCGCGCATTTTGATCGGTGGATCCCTCTATCTGGTCGGCGACGTTCTTGCCGATAACGGCACGCCGCCCCGATAAATTGGATCAGGATCAATAAAAAAGCCCGGTCGAGCCGGGCTTTTTTTTATCTATTCAGTCGATACCTATCAGGATGCGCTGGAAATCCAGCTCTGCAGGGCGGTCTTCGGAGCGGCGCCGACCTTGATGTCAGCCACTTCGCCGCCCTTGAACATGGCAAGCGTCGGGATCGAGCGAACGCCGAACTGGGCGGCCAGTTCCGGATTTTCGTCGATATTGAGCTTGGCGACCTTGACCTTGCCTTCAAACTGTACGGCGAGCTCTTCCAAAGCCGGAGCGATCATCTTGCACGGACCGCACCATTCGGCCCAGAAATCAACGACGACGGGCTCTGCGGACTGCAGGACTTCAGCAGTGAAGTTGGAAGTATCGACTTTAACGGTAGCCATAGGCTGCTCCTTTACCAGGATTTGCGGTTGCTATGTATGTGAGGGGGCGGCGCCTGAATTTCAATGTCCGATATTTCACTTTGTCTGGAGCTCCGCAAGCGCCAATGCAAGGGCGTCGTCGGACAGCGTATAGATCGAAGCGTTTTCGGTATAGACCAGCAGGCAATCGACGCGTTTTCCCGGATAGAGCGGCGAAAGGATGGAGCGGTAGATAGCAAGCTGCGCTTTGTGCGCGAAGGGAATGTCCCGCTCACTGCCCGGGGGCACGCGATTCGTCTTGTAGTCCAGGATGACGATGCGGTCGTCGAGTACCGCCAGACGGTCGATGCGGCCCGAGACGGCATAGGACTGGCTGCCGAGCGTCAACGTGCCCATGATCGAGACTTCGGCCTGGGCATGCGCGCTGAAGGTGCCTTGCAGGTCCGGGTGCGAGAGTAGCGCCATGACGGAGCCGATCAATGCTTCCCGCTCGGCCTGGGGCCAGAAGCGCGCGGCGCGCTCGGCGTAGCGCCGCGCCGCGTCGGCGCGATCCTCCGGCGCGATATCAGGCAGTGTCTGCAGCATGCGGTGGATGAAGCGGCCCTTCTGCAGAGCGTGGTCGGACTTCGCCTTCTCGCCGAAAAGCGCCGAAGTGACGAGCAGATTGTCGGCCTCATCGTCGATGACGGTGCCGACCCCAGAGGGGCTGAGCGGCCGGGGAAGGTTCCTCTGCGGCGGCAGCGGTCGGCTGAGTCCCGCAGGCAAGCCCGCCCGCTCCATCAGTTTCTCCGGCTCCGGCATGATTTCGAAATCGAGCTTCACTTGCGCAATTCGCCAGCTCAAGCCCTGCCAGTCACCATCAGCGCCGGAGAAAGTCCGCAACGTACAATGCTGCTCGTCCTGGCGCAGCGCCGCCGAAATCATCGCGTGCCATGTATCGCTGTTTTCGCGGATGCCGCGGTAGCCGCAGATGATCAGCCGGTCGGCAGCGCGCGTCATGCCGACATAGAGCAGGCGACGATATTCTTCCTCGGTCAGCGACTGCAGCCGCGCCGTATCGGCCTGCGTCAGCGAATTGGCAAGCGCGGAGACCGGCACCCAGACCGGCAGCGGGATCTGGTCCTTGCCGGTTTCGATCAGCCGCATCTTCGGCAGATGCGTATGGGTAAAGGCCTTGCCGCCGCCGTCGACGAGGAACACGATCGGCGCCTCCAGCCCCTTCGAGGCATGCACCGTCATGATCCGCACTTCGTTGCGGCCCTTGTCCTGCTCGCGCTTGACGGTTGGTGCTTCCAGTTCCAGCGTCGAGATGAAGGATTGCAGGCCGGGCAGGCCGCCCGTCTCGTGATCCAGCGCGAAGGTCAGGAATTCGTCGAGGATGTCGCTGACCTCGGTGCCGAGCCGCGCCAGAAACTGCCGCCGGCCGCCGAAGCTGCCGAGCACGCGAGCGTAGAAGTCATGCACCGCCAGGCTTTTCGACAAAGCAAGGAAGGTCTTCAGCTGTTCGACGGCCCGGCTAAAGCGGTCATGGCCGTCTTCGGCGAACCGTTGCAGATGGCTCCAGACGCTCTCGTGGTCATCACGATAGGCCGCGACCGCGAAGACATCCTCTTCGCTGAGGTCGAACAACGGGCTTTTCAGCAGGGCGCAAAGCGAAAGATCGTCTTCCGGCAACAGCAGGAAGCGGCCGAGCGCCAGGAGATCCTGAATGGCGATATGGCTGGTCAACACCAGCCGGTCGGCACCGGCGACGGGAATGTTGCCGCGCCGTTTCAGGGCGCGGGTCAGCGCGTTGACGAAACTGTCGCGCTTGCGCACCAGCACGAGAATGTCGCCGGCTTCGATGAAGCGGGCCTTGCCTTTCTCGATAATCGTCTCTCGCCCGATGAGGTTGCCGATCGTCTGCGCCATCCGCCGCGCCAGGATGGCGGGCGGTGCGCTTTCCGGCGTCGAATCGAAAGGTGCCGTCCAGTCCTCCTCCTTGGCAGCCGGTTCCGGCGCGATCATCTCCCAGAGATCGACGGCGCCGGGATGGCCGATGCGGCTGGAGCGGTGCACCACCGGCTCGTTGACGGCGCTGAGCCCCCTAGCGTTCTCCGGGCTGGTGAAGATATGGTCGACGGCGCCGAGCACATCGGCCGTCGAGCGGAAGGACAGCGGCAGCCGAATCGACGAGAACCGCAGGCCGCTGGCATCCACCCGTCGGCGGGTGCGATCGCTTTCCTCGGAAAAGCGCTCCGGCCGCGCGCCTTGGAACGAATAGATCGATTGCTTCTCGTCGCCGACGGCAAAGATCGTCCGCAGCGTCGGCCGCGCGCTTTCGCCGGCGAAGAAATCCTCCGCTAGCGACTGGATGACGCTCCACTGGATCGGGCTGGTATCCTGTGCCTCATCGACAAGGATGTGATCGATACCCTTATCCAGCTTATAGTGAATCCATGGCCCGACGCCCTTCTTGTTGAGAAGGTCCGCCGTGCGGGTGATGAGATCCTCGAAATCGAGCTGGCTGCGCCGCTTCTTCAGCTCCTCATAGTCTCGGTTCAGCCGGTCGGCGAGGATAAGGGCAGCGCGGGTCGCCCGGTACATCCGCATCAGTTTCAGCCGGTCGCGGCAGGCAACGACATGAGCGCGTGCCGCCGCCACTGCATCGGAAAGTGCCGGAGCGTCCGCCAGCATCGCCTTCACAAAAAACTGGCTGTCCGATTTCGGTTCGCCTTTCGCGGTCAGCATGACCTTTTCGAGTATCTCGGCGCGGGCGATAGCATCCGCTTCACGTTTGGCGAGGCGCAGCGCATAAGCGATCTCCTGTGCTTTTGCACCGCCCTTCTGATCGGCGAGCGTGAGATAGAGCTCCAGCGTCGCACCGAAGAGGCCGGGAAGCGGCCAGTACTGTTCCGCAATGCCGGCTTCCGTGTCGTCGGCGGAAAGTCCGAGCCGCGCCAGCAGCGTCGCTTCAAGGCCGCCCTGTCGCTCCGCCGCTTCGGTAAAGCGGCGGATGGCGTTGCGTTTGGCGACGATATCGCCGAGCAGCGTTTCCAGGCCCGATTCATCGCCGAGATCGAGCACATAGGCAAAGGCTTGTGCCAGCTCGGCATCGCCGTGCGGCGTCGCGGAGGCCAGCAGCGCGCGGCGCGCATCCTCGAGTAGGGTCGCCGCCGCACGGTCGTCGAGAACGGAGAAATGCCCGGCGACATTCGCCTCGAGCGGGAATTGATGCAGCAAGGCCTCGCAAAAGGCATGGATCGTCTGGATCTTCAACCCGCCCGGCGTCTCCAGCGCCTTGGCAAAGAGCCGACGCGCCTCGGCAAGCTTGAAGATATCCGGTTCCGCGCCCTCGATATCGGCGATGCGCGTTTTCAACTCCTCGTCCGGCATCGTCGCCCAAGTTGCCAGCCGGTCAAAGACGCGGTTCGACATTTCGGAAGCGGCGGCCTTGGTATAGGTGAGGCAGAGGATGGCCGAGGGCCGGGCGCCAGATAGCAGCAGGCGGATGACGCGCTGGGTGAGCACATGCGTCTTGCCCGAGCCGGCATTGGCCGAAACCCAGGCCGAGCGTTCGGGGTCCGAGGCGATGGATTGCTGGATCGTCGTCCAGCTGATCCAGACGCCGGGGTCGTCGCTGTCGGGCAGGCCGGCTGGTTCGCTGGCGGAAAGCTCACTCATCGCCGCCGCCTTCCTGTTCGCTTTCTGCCGTCGACCATTCCGAAACGCGGGCGAGGTGATCGTAATCGCCGCCATATTCGAACTGCTGGGCGGGGATCAGCCGCGAGGAGAAGCCCTTCTCGCCGGATTGCAGCAGCGAAACGAATTTGACGAACTGGTCCATCGCTTCCTGCGCCAGGTCCATAGCCGACTTTGTTTCCGTCTTGCTGCCGCGGCTGGAATGTTCGTTGTTGACCTGATCGACCTTGAAACGATCGCCCGGCCGCAGCCGCACGTAAAGCAGGTTTTCGGGAACCATCGCGCCGATATTGCGGAAGGCACCCTGTCTGAGCGCATAGGCCTCCAGCGCCAGCTGCGGGTCGAGCAGCGCGCGGGCCTGCGGCGGCGAGGGATTGTAGCCGGTCTTGTAGTCGATGATATCGGCCGCCTTGTCGCTCTTGATGTCGATGCGGTCGGCGACGCCAGTCAGCCTGACGCCGATGGGCCCGATTTCGACACCGGCCGGCACTTCCGTCGCCGTCTTGCGAACCTCCGGCCGTCGTTCCGCTTCCCAGGAGAGAAAGGCGCGGGCCACTTCGCGGAAGCGCGGCCGCCAGACGCTGTCGATATGGTCAGGCAGCCGCTGTGCATCGAACAGCTCAGCGATGATGCGATCCATAGCCAGCGTCGCATCCGGCGTGCCGGCAATGTGGCCTTCACGAACGAAGCGGTCGATGATCTTGTGATAGAGCGTGCCGCGCTCGGCCGGGCCGGGATCGCGATTGAACGGATCGACCGGATCGAGCCGCAGCACGCGCCGCGCATAGATGGCATAGGGGTCGCGACGCAGGCGGCCGACCTCGCTGAAGGAATAGCTTTTCGGCTGCAGTTCAGCGGGCGGCTTCGGCGCCGGCCGCAATGCCGGGGCCTGATTGTCGCCTTCGTCGATCAGGCCTGCCCAATGGCGGTATTGATCGCCGCGTGCCTTCAATGTGCTTTCAAGGTCTTCGCCGCCGAGCGCGATCAGCCGCTGCAGCCACCGGGAGGCGACCGTCGGCGTCGAACCCTGGCGCAGAGCGCGCGAATAGATGAGATCACGGGTGCCGTTTGCCATTTCGAAATCGTGGGCAAGCTGGCCGATGCGCCGTTCCGGCGGCTCAAGGCCGATCTCCGTCTTCATCGTGCGCGAGATGAAGGGATTGTTCGCCGTCTGTCCGGGCCATGAGCCTTCATTCAAGCCGCCGAGGATCAGTGTGTCGACGCTCTGCAGGCGCGCTTCAAGCGTGCCGAAAATGAAAAGGCGCGGGTGGCTGAGAGCCCGCGGCTTCACCGCCTGTCCCACGCAGAGGGCCGTCATGATGTCGATCCATTGCGGCCCGTCCGCCTCGAGCTGGCCTTCGGTATCGATGACTTCCTTCAGCAGGCTGGCGAGCGTATCTCCGGCTTCCCCGGACCAAAGCGCCGCCAGATCACCGCGCTCGTCGGTCGCGACGGCTTCGAGCGTCCGGCCGGTGCGCTCGGCCCATTCCGAAAGGGTAGGTAAGCCGTCGGCCGTCTGCAAGGAGAGTGCCGTCACAAGCGGCTCACATGCCCTGGTGACCCTACTCGCCAGCTCGCGTGCATGCTCCACGGATTCGGGGGGAAGCGATTTGCGCCATTGCGGCGCGTGGCGGTCGTTCGCCTGTTCGGCGAGCCTGATATCGAGCAGCGCCTCCAGCGTGCCGATATCGACATGGGTGACTCCGCCCCTGAGCGCCAGGATTTCCAGCGCGTCGACGCCGAGCCGGTGCGTCTGCGACGGCAAGCCGAAGCGGGCGAGGGGATGCTTGAGCAGCGAGACGATGGAGACGGGATCGCCAGGGCGGAGCGTCGCTTCGAGCAGCAATTGCAGCAGCGTGCCTTGCGGCATGGCCGAAAGCGGCGTGCCGGCCGAATCGTCGGCGGTGATGCCGAAACGGGATAGTTCTGCGGTCACGCGCCTTGCGAGGTTGCGGTCGGGCGTGATCAAGGCGGCCTGGCTTTCGCCGCCATTGCGTCCCGGCTTCTCCAGCGCCAGTCGCAATGCGATGGCGATTGCCGTCGCTTCCTCGCGCTCGTTTGCCGCCTCGATCAGGGCGACATCGGTGAAAGCGCTGGCTATGGCATCAGGAGCAAGCGTCTTGTGCCAGCTTCCCCAGCCGCTCGTCGCCTCTGCCGGCGCCAAAGCGCGCGACAGGATCTGCGCCCGCATCTGCATGCTCTCCGCCGCCTCGGCAACGGTTTCGACATCGTGACGGGTGGCATGCAAGCGCTTCAGCAGCAATGAAAGGCCGTATTGCGGATGGCTGCGCGTGGTCGGATCGGGCCTTTCGCCGGCGACTGTTTCCGGCGCGACGAGCTGCCAGTGCTCTTCCGGCATCGAAAGATCGAGTCCGGGCAGGACGATCACCCCCTGCGGCAACGAGGCGACGGCCGCGATCAGCTCCGCAGTTGCCGGCACCGAGCCGGTCGAACCCGCGACGATCACCGGTCCCGGATGCTGCGTCGCGGCAATCCGCTGTGCTTCGGCGCGAAGGATGGCATTGCGATTGCGGGCGGCGGAGGACTTGCCGAGCTCTTCGAGGCGCGCCGGCCAGAAGGCGCTGGCGATCGCCAAAAATTCGGCCGTCAGCTGCCACCAGAGCGCATGCTCTTCGGCGTTGAGACTGGCAAGCTCGCTCCAGTCCCGATCCTCGGTCTCAAGCGAATCGATAAGCTCGGCGAGATTGCGCGCCAGCCATATGGCATCGGCCGGGCTTGCGGGGGCGACGAGCGGTGAATCGGAATGGATGTCGCGCACGATCTGCGGCAGCTTGTTGCGCCAGGCAAGGATCAGCCGCGCCAGCTCCAGAAGCCGCGCCGTATTGGCAAGCGGCTGCGCCAGATCGGCCGTATCAGGCAGGGTTTCCTCGAAATAGCCGCTGTCGTCATCGGTTTCGCCGAGCGGGCGAATGACCGGCAGGATGGCGGAACGGCCGCCGAGCAGATCGACGAATTCCGAGCGCAGGACACGCGCCGCGCGCCGTGTCGGCAGGAAGATGGTGACCTTGGCGAGCGACAGCGGATCGTTCGGATCATGGCGGAAATGCTCGGTCAGCCGGCCGTCGCAGAGAGCGGCCGCAAGGGTCTTCAGGAAGGGCAGGCCTGTCGGGATCGTCAGGATGCGTTGACGGTGGCCGCCTGCCATGGGCCTCACGCAAACGCCCGGAAAGTCCGGATCGTTTCCTCCGCCTCGCCGACCGCCTCGGGTGTCCCCACAGTCAGCCAGTGTCCTTCGAGCATCGTACCGTAGAGCCGGCCGCGGGCAATGGCCTTGTCGAAGTATATATTGATGTTGAAGGCGTCATCCGGTGCGTCGTCGAGGAGCGACGGATCCATCGCGATGGCGCCGGCATAGACGACGCCGTCATGCGGCGCGTCTCGATAGCGCCGGAGCCGGCCGTCTTCAGCCATGCTGAAATCGTTCTTGCCGTTATGGCCCGTCGTTTTTTCCAGCTCGACGCAGAGCATGGCCATGTCCATGCGGGAGGCGTCGTAGAATCCGGCTAAACGCTCAAGGTTTGTCGGTTCGCCTGGCCGTTCGCCGATCCAGAACAGATCTGCATTCATCACGAAAACCGGGTCGCGGCTCAGCAGCTTGAAGCCTTTGACCAGGCCGCCGCCGTTGTTCATCAGCGCGTCCCGCTCGTCTGAGATCAGGATCTCGAGCCCGCGATAGCTGCGCAGATGCGCTTCCATCTGGTCGGCATGGTGATGCACATTGACGACTGCACGCTCGACGCCGGCTTCGGCCAATGCGTCCAGTGCGTAATCGATCATCGACTTGCCGGCGATCTTCACCAGCGGCTTCGGGATGGTGTCGGTGATCGGCCGCATGCGGGTTCCGAGCCCCGCGGCCAATACCATGGCTTGCTTGATGGTCATCTCGTCTCGAACTCGTGATTCGGTCGCTTGCTTTCCTTTAGCACAAGGCCGGAAAGCCGTCGCCGGGTCTTCGGTTGCTATGCCCTGCCGATACCGGCTTTCTCGCACCATTCGCGCAAGGGAGCCAGCGCCTCATGCTCGAAGGCGATGGCGAGATAGGCGAGGGTGCGCGGCATGTGCTTGAGGTAGCCGGGTTTGCCGTCACGCTGCAGCAGCCGCACCCAGAGGCCGGCGAGCTTGCAGTTGCGCTGCGCCGACATGATGGCCCAGCTTTTCAGGAACTTGGCCTCGTCGAAGCCGCCTTGGGCATGCCGAAGTGCGAGGTAGTCCGATATCAGCTGATCGTGCAGATCGCGCTCGATCGTCACGCGCGCATCCTGCACGAGCGAGGCGAGATCATAGGACGTAGGCCCGATCATCGCGTCCTGGAAATCGATGAGACCGATGCGCTGAATGCCCTTTTCCGCCGCCCGCCAGATGATGTTGGGCGAATGCATGTCGCGCAGCAGCAGGTTTTTTTCCGCGTCATCAAGCTGGTCGATGAGCTGATCCCAGATCGCCAGATAATCGGCGCGTTCGGCGTCGCTGGCCGGGGTGCCGCGTTTCCAGGGCAGATGCCAGTCGAGAAGCAGCCGCGCTTCCATCTTCATGGCGGTCCGGTCGAAATCCGGAATGTGATGGGTATGATCCGGCGTCACCGGAATATCGTGGGGAATGACAAGGCTGTGCAGATGTGCGAGGCACGCGACGCTGGCGCGATAGCGCTCGGCAATGGGCCTGCCATGCTCGTCGAGCACGCCATCGGTGCCGAGATCCTCGATCAGCAGGATGCCTTGCTCGTAGTCGACGGAGAAGATTTCGGGTGTGGCAAAGCCGTTCTCGCGGAGAATGTCGGCGAGAGCCACGAAGGGATAGGCATTCTCGGCGAGATGCGCGACCTTCGGATAGGGCTTGCCATCGAGCACCGCCGGTCCCTCCGGCAGTGGCGGCCAATCCATCAGGATCACACGGCTGCCCTCGCCACGCGGATAGATGGACTCATAGGCCCGCAGCGAGGCGTCCCCGGTCAGGAAGCGGCGCCGGGCGCCTGCATAGCCGTTGGCATCGAGAAAGGCGCGTATCGCCAGCACGCGCCGGATGCGCGCCATTTGCCTGGCCGGCGCCATGATCGTCGCGCGCCGTCCTTCACCCTCATGTTCCAGTTTGATTACGATGCGCTCTTTCGGCAGCTCGCTTTCCGCCATTTCAGGCCATTCGACGAGGCAGATGCCAGTCTGCAGCGCTTCGTCGAAGCCGAGTTCCATCAATTCGCTGGGATCGCCAAGGCGATAAAGGTCAAAATGGGAGACGGGGATGCGCAGCTCATAGGACTGCACGAGCGTAAAGGTCGGGCTTGGTACGTCGAGTTCCGCGTCATCGGCCATGGCACGCAGCAGCGCGCGTGCGAGCGATGATTTGCCTGCGCCGAGGTCGCCGGAAAGCGCCACGCAGTCGCCTGCCTTCAACGCCAGCGCCAGATCCTCCCCAAGCTGGGCGGTGGCCGTATCATCTGCGAGGAAGAGGGAGATGCTGGTGTCGGTTGCTGTCATTCTGCTGCGACGGAGTGGGGCAGTCCGGCGGACGGAATACGGCAGGTCACCTTCGTTCCCTTGCCTGGCTCGCTTTCGATCGAGACCTGGCCGTCATGCAGGCTGACAAAGCTTTCCACGATGGAAAGGCCAAGGCCCGCGCCGCTGCGCTTGCCGCCCTTGCCGTTGGAAGCGAAGCGGTTGAAGACCGTGTGGATCAGATCTTCCGATATGCCGGGGCCGTTGTCCGCGACCGAGAAGACGAAGTCCGTGCCTTCGCGTCCGCATGTCAGCGCGATGGTTGATCCTTCGGGCGCGAAATTGGCGGCATTGGTCAGAAGCTTGAGCAAAATCTGCTTCAGCCGCTGCTGGTCGGCGACAATGGAGCCGAGATGGGCGGGCACGGTGATTTCCAGCGTCACGCCGCTTTCCTGCAGCCGGTCGGCAATCTGCATCGATACTTCGTCTAGAAGATCGCTGAGCACGATCTCGGAATAGTTCAGCCGCATGATGCCGGCATCGACCGTCGCCAGGTCGAGAATATCGTTGACCAGCGTCAGCAGCACCGACGACGAGGTGGAGATATGGTCGATATATTCGGCCTGCCGATCGTTCAGCGAGCCGATGCCGGGCGTCTTCAGGAGATCGGTGAAGCCGATGATGTTGGTCAGCGGCGAGCGCAGTTCGTAGGAGACATGCTGGACGAAGTCGTTCTTCAGTTCGTCAGCCTTCAGCAACGCCTCGTTCTTCTCGGTCAGTGCCCGTTCGGCGCGCACGCTGTCCGTCTTGTTGACGAAGGTCAGCATGGTCTGCGCATTCGGCAGCGGAATGACGGCGTAGTCGAGCACCAGATTTGAATAGAGCTCCAGCGTCCCCTGCGACGACGGCCGCTCGTCATCGAAGCTGGTGATCTGCTCGGCAAAGCGCTTCCAGCCGTCCGGTCGGTCGTAGGAGGGCGTGCAGGCCTCGGCCAGCGCCTGGATATGCGTGCCGGGCTTGGCCTGCGCCTCCGTGATGTTCCACAGAATGCGGAAGGCCGGGTTTGAAAGGCGGATACGGCCATCGGGCCCGAAGACGGCGACGCCTTCGGATAGGTGGTCGATGGTCTCGCCCTGCACCTTGACCAGCGTATTGTAGCGCGTCTCAAGGTCGACCTGCTCGGTCAGGTTCTCGAACACCCACGTGGCGCCGCCCTGGGGATGCGCCGTGGCGAAAACCCTCAGAATCTGGCCATTGGGCAGGTGCCAGAGGTCGCTCTGCGTATCGAGCGCGCGATAGACCGAAAGGACGCCGTCCTTCCATGTCTTCCAGTTCAGCTGCTCGGGCAGCTTCTTGGCGCCGCGCAGCCGGTCCAGGATCTCGCTATTGTCGGGTCGCTTCTCGAGGAAGGCGATGTCGAGCTCCCAGAGCTGGACGAAAGCCTGATTGTAGAACTGCAGCCGTCTGTCGCCGTCGAAGATCGCAACCGGCGTCGCCAGATGATCGAGCGTCTCGGCATGGCTCTTCAGCGTACGCGCCAGCTCGGCCCGGACCGCTTCCGCCTCGGAAACGTCGATGGCGATGCCGGCGGAGCCGCTCGGAGACTTTACGTCGATGACGTCGAAGAACGTGCGGTTGCCGTGTACGACCGTCGAAATCTTGTCGTGAAAGGGCGATTCCGGGGTCGCCGAAGCGCGAATGCGCTCGCGGGCCACGGTCGTCAGGAATTCGCGCCCCTCGCGGATGGCTTCTTCCGTCGAGACGGCTTCAACAGCTTCGCCATAGGCCTGGTTGATCCAGGTCAGCTTGCCTTCGGCATCGCGCTGCCAGACCGGCAGGTCGATGGCGTCGAGCAGATTCTGGAAGGCGGAGATCGACGTCATCAGCCGGTCGCGCTCGATCTTCAGCTCGGCCAGTTCGGCGCGCAGATTGTTGAGCGCGATGAAGCGAACGAAGGCGCGGCCGCCGGAAATGCGGCCCTGCGCTTCTAGGATCTCGTCGCGGTTGGTCTCGACCACCATGTCGAAGCTCTGGCCGTTGCCGCGCAGCTTGTCGATCGCCTTGTCCAGCTCGCCGGCCGACCACGACTTCAGCCAGCGGCCGAAAGCAAGGAATTCGTTGTCCTGGGGCGCGCCGGTCTCGACCGGGAGTTGGCCGAGTAGCTCCGGGCGCGCATTCTGGCCATCCCAGATGACGATACGGCGGTTCTTGTCGGCGATCAGCGCCTGATACTGGGAAATGCGTTGATTGGCATCGGACAGCGCCGTGCGGATCTCGCGGCTTTCGTTTTCCAGATTGCCACGCTGCCGGACCATCCACACGGTCGACAGCAGAGCGGCGGAAATGACGCCGATGATGATGGAAAAAACAGCCATTTCGGAAGAGGTGAAGAGGCGCACGGTCGCCTGCGACGCGATGTTGCTCTGCGCGAGAACAGGACCCGCCAGGCCGGTAACGAGGCCGCCGAACACGCTGAGCCGCAACAGACGGGTCAGCGAGGCCAGCCGACCCTTGTCATTCCCTCGCTTCGTCCGCGGTAAAAACATATATGCACCGCCCTGCCGCAACCACGCTGCCGCTCCGCGTAGCGCTGGCTGATGCAAGTTGTCTTCCCCTTCAGACATAAGAGGTCTGTCTCCGTCCTTCAGAGCAAGATGCCGAAAAGTCTAAGCGGTTTTCGGATGACATCATGCTCTACTTATTTGATTGGAGAGCGGATTCAGATGTTAGGTCGAGCCGACCCAACATCATCCGGCTCTACTGTGCCGCATCCTGACAAGACATCCCATTTTCATGGCTCCGGGCGCGCCGGTTCGTCACGAATCAAGTTCAAAAACAATACTGCCTAAGGGAATCTGCGGGAAGGGAGCTGGCCAAAAAATAAGCCCCGGCATTTGTCAATGCCGGGGCCACAAGATGTTGTGGATATTGATCTTAAAATCAGTATCTGTAGTGGTCGGACTTGAAAGGACCTTGGGTCGTGACGCCGATATACGCGGCCTGCTCGTCCGAAAGCTCGGTCAATTTTACGCCGAGCTTGGCGAGATGCAGGCGGGCGACCTTTTCGTCGAGGTGCTTCGGCAGCACGTAGACCTGATTCTGATACTGACCGGGCTTGGTGAAGAGCTCGATCTGCGCCAGCGTCTGGTTGGTGAAGGAAGCGGACATGACGAAGGACGGATGGCCGGTGGCGTTGCCGAGGTTCAGCAGGCGGCCTTCCGACAAGAGGATGATGCGGTTGCCCTTGGCGAACTCGATCAGGTCGACCTGCGGCTTGACGTTCGTCCACTTCAGGTTACGCAGAGCGGCAACCTGGATTTCGTTGTCGAAGTGGCCGATGTTGCCGACGATCGCCATGTCCTTCATCGCGCGCATATGGTCGATGCGGATGACGTCCTTGTTGCCGGTCGTGGAGATGAAGATGTCGGCGCTGGAGACGACGTCTTCGAGCTGAACGACTTCGTAACCGTCCATCGCAGCCTGGAGCGCGCAGATCGGATCGACTTCCGTAACCTTGACGCGGGCGCCGGCGCCGGAAAGCGAAGCGGCAGAGCCCTTGCCGACGTCGCCATAGCCGCAGACGACAGCGACCTTGCCGGCCATCATGACGTCGGTTGCGCGGCGGATGCCGTCAACCAGCGATTCCTTGCAGCCGTACTTGTTGTCGAACTTCGACTTGGTGACCGAGTCGTTGACGTTGATCGCCGGGAAGGGCAGCAGGCCCTTCTGGCTGAGCTGATAGAGGCGGTTGACGCCCGTGGTGGTTTCTTCGGTTACGCCCTTGATGGCGTCGCGCTGCTTGGTGAACCAGCCCGGCGAAGCCTGAAGGCGCTTCTTGATCTGCGCGAAGAGGATTTCCTCTTCTTCGGAATGCGGGTTGGAGAGCACGTCCTCGCCGGCTTCGGCGCGGGCGCCGAGCAGGATGTACATGGTGGCGTCGCCGCCGTCGTCGAGGATCATGTTGGACAGGCCGCCATCGGTCCACTGGAAGATCTTATCGGTGTAGATCCAGTAGTCCTCGAGGCTTTCGCCCTTGATGGCGAAGACCGGCACGCCGGAAGCAGCAATCGCTGCAGCGGCATGGTCCTGGGTCGAAAAGATGTTGCAGGATGCCCAGCGAACCTCGGCGCCGAGCGCCACCAGCGTCTCGATGAGAACGGCTGTTTGAATCGTCATGTGTAGCGAGCCGGTGATGCGCGCGCCCTTCAGCGGCTTCGTTTCGCCGAACTCGGCGCGGCAGGCCATCAGGCCCGGCATTTCGGTTTCGGCGATCGTGATTTCCTTGCGACCGAAGTCGGCAAGGCCGATATCCGCGACGACGTAGTCCTTTTCAGTGCTCATGAAGATCTCCAGCCTGAACGATGCAACCGCGCCGTGGGCAAAACGCCTCGGCCGAATGCAACAAGAATTGCACGCTGACAGCGTGTGGGATGATGCCGTGTAGCAGGCTTCAGGCTGGAAATCAATAATGATATAAAGAAGTCTTTATGTCTTTATATCCTGGCGGCAGCCAAGAGGAAAACTTAGATTTCCTCGCCGAACTTGTTGGCCACAAGCAGGTCCAGCGCCTCGAGCGCTTCGGCGGCCTGATTGCCGCTCGCCGTCACCAGCACGCTGCAGCCGGGGCTGGCCGCCAGCATCATCAGGCCCATGATCGAATTGCCGCCGACAGTCGTCCCGTCCTTGGAAACGGTGATGGCGGCGTCATAGGCTTCGACGGTCTGGACGAATTTGGCGGAGGCGCGGGCGTGGAGGCCTCGCTTATTGATGATCAGGAGTTCCCTGGAAAGCTCGGTCATAGAGGCGGTGCTGTCCGTCATTTGCCGCTGAGCACACGGCTGGCTACGTTGATGTATTTGCGTCCGGCCTCCGAAGCTTCAACCAGAGCCTTCTCCATGTTGTTGTCGCCGCGCACGCCTGCAAGCTTGATAAGCATCGGCAGATTGACGCCGGCGATGACCTCGGTATGGCCGCTATTCATGACGGAAATTGCAAGATTGGAGGGCGTGCCGCCGAACATGTCGGTCAAGATGATGACGCCGTGGCCATCATCCGCGCCGGCGACGGCTTGCAGGATATCCTGTCGCCGCTTGTCCATGTCGTCTTCGGGACCAATGGATACCGTTTCTATGAACTTCTGCGGACCAACGACATGCTCGACCGCATGCCGAAACTCTTCAGCTAGCTTGCCATGAGTGACAAGCACAAGTCCGATCATGATATTACTGCTCCCATCGCATTACGCAAACAGGTGGCCAATATCGCAATGCAGCAATGTCGTCCACCAGTTGGGGGGACATCTTGGCGATGAAAAGACGAAGTGCAAGCTTAAAATACAGGATTTGAACGCCTGTGAAGGCTTAAAAGGCCGATTATTCCAAACTGGAAGCGATTTTCGCCATAATTGTTGGGAGCGGATTCACCGAGTTGGCAGACAGGCGGACCAGCGGCAGCCGGATGGAGCCGGTCACGTTTATCTGGTCGTCCTCGGGAGGCAGCCTTTCCGCCGTCGCTGGATCGACCGGACGGATGGCGAAGTGCATTTCGGCCTTCTGAACATAAGGCAGGCGAACAATGCCGGTGTAGCGGATTTCCATCAGGCCGGCGATCGAAGGCGGGCATTCGGCGAAAATGGAACCATCGTGCTCTGTGATCAACACCCGGTCGTCGGCGACCAGCGCTGCGGCGAGCCCGAGCGGCTTGGCGGCTGTCAGACATGAAAAGGCGAGCGAGGATTTGCCGCTGCCCGAAGGCCCCAGGAACAATAGGCCGGTCTTGCCGATGACGATCGCTGTCGCGTGAATATTGGCTGCTTCGACGGTCATGCGGCCGCTCATGCCGGCGTCTCGGCGGGCAGAGACAGGATGAAGCGGGCCCCCAGCAGCGTTGTGCCGTCAGTGTCGATAATGTTCTCTGCGCGGAGCGATCCGCCATGCGCCTCGGCAATCTGCCGGCTGATCGACAGGCCGAGACCCGAATTCTGCCCGAACTCCTCCGAATCCGGCCGGTCGGTATAGAAACGTTCGAAGATGCGGTCGATGTCCTCTGCCTGGATGCCGGGGCCATTGTCCTCGATGTAGATGACGCAGCGCGTCCTCGTGCGCGTCAGCCTCACCGTGATCTTCCCGGTGCCGTTCGGGACGAAGGATCGAGCGTTTTCGATGAGATTGGTGACAATCTGGCCGATACGCAAGTCGTGACCGACGACGGTGAACTTCGCCTTGTTGGCCGGCTTGCGGTCGACCAAATACTCAATCTCGACTGCCCTCTTGCTGTGTCCGACCTGGCGGGAAATATCGATCATGTCGCGCAGCAGCACTTCCAGATCGAGCGATTTTTCATCCGAGCGGGCGAGTTCAGCGTCGAGACGCGAGGCGTCGGAGATATCGCTGATCAGCCTGTCGAGGCGGCGCACATCATGCTGGATCACATCCATCAGCCGCTTCTTGGAATCGTCGCTCTTGGCCAGCGGCAGCGTCTCGACGGCGCTGCGCAGGGATGTCAGCGGGTTCTTCAGCTCGTGGCTGACATCGGCGGCAAAACTTTCGATCGCGTCGATGCGGTCGTAGAGCGCCGACGTCATGTCGCGCAGCGCGATCGATAGGTTGCCGATCTCGTCCTGGCGGGCGGAGAAATCGGGAATTTCCTCGCGCTCCTTCGCCCCGCCGCGGCGCACGCGAATGGCGGCGGCCGAGAGCCGGCGCAGCGGATTGGCTATGGTTGACGACAGAAGCAGCGACAGGACGACGTTGACCAGCGTCGCAACGCCGAAGACGCGCATGATCGCCAGGCGCTCGGCATGGACGATCTTGTCGATGTCGCCGGCTTGGGTCGAGAGCAAAAGCACGCCGAGCACAGCCCGGAAACGCTGGATGGGCACTGCGACCGAGACGATCAGCTCGCCCTTTTCCGTGGTGCGGACGACGGCGCCGCGCACGCCGGTCAGTGCGTTCATGACTTCCGGATAGATCGAACCGTCGCCTCCGGGCGCTTCCTTGTAAACAGGCAGGTTGCCCGGCTGCAGCATCTTGTTCAGCAACCCGCTGAACCAGTCCGACCAGCTCTGCTTCTCGTCGTCAACAGGCGGCAGGTCATAGCGTAGCACCTGGCCGCGGGAATAGAGGTGGCGGCTGTCGAGCAGCAGATTGGCATCGGCGTCGAAGATGCGGGCGCGGGTGCGTGTCGGCGAGATCAGCCGGGTCAGCACCGGCGCCACCTTTTCCGGATCGATCGGGAATTCCAGGTCCTCGTCGTTCGGAACAGGCGTAATGCTCTGGCCGGCCTGCAGCTCGAGCAGCTTCTGCGGATCGATGGTGATAGAATTGGTATCGACCGATGCCGAGGCGGAAACGGCACCGGCGATGATTTCGCCCTGGGTCAGCAGGCTCTCGACGCGCGCGTCGATCAGGCCTTCCCGGAACTGGTTGAGGTAGAGAATGCCGCCGACAAGAACGACAAGGGCGGCAAGATTGAAGAACAGGATGCGCCGCGTCAGGCTCGAAAAGACGGCATTGCCGAAGATACGGCGGATCAGCGTGAACGGATGAGTCCATCGGCGGCGCGCAGGTCGAGCGCCGCTCGGGCTTTCCGCGTCATCTATATCTCTGTCCTGCACCAGCTGTGCCAATCCAATGGCCCTTTCGAAGAACGGGATCGCGGTCCCGTCCGCATGCTCTTATTCCATTGCCCGCTGTATGGTCCAGTTAACTATTCGGGCATGATGCCGAAAGGTGTGAGGGGATTTCGGACGACGTCATGCCCTATTTCTGATTCCGGAGCGGATTCAGATTTTAGGTCGATCCGACCTAAAATCATCCGGCTCTAGGCAGCTTCGCGGAAGCGGTAGCCGACGCCATACAGCGTCTCGATCATATCAAAATCGAGATCGACCATCTTGAATTTCTTGCGGAGCCGCTTGATGTGGCTGTCGATCGTGCGGTCGTCGACATAGACCTGCTCGTCGTAGGCGGCATCCATCAGAGCGTCGCGGCTCTTCACGACGCCGGGGCGCTGCGCCAGGGAATGCAGGATCAGGAATTCCGTGACGGTCAGCGTCACCGGCTCGCCCTTCCAGGTGCAGGTATGCCGCTCCTGGTCCATGACGAGCTGGCCGCGCTCCAGCGAGCGGGCCTGCTGCGTGGCACCCGGCTTGGCGGCTGCGCTGCCGCCAGCTGCGTTCGCGGCCTCGCGGGCGGAAGCGCGGCGGAGCACCGCCTTGACGCGCTCGACCAGCAGGCGCTGCGAGAAAGGCTTGGTGATGAAGTCGTCGGCGCCCATCTTCAGGCCGAAGAGTTCGTCGATCTCCTCATCCTTCGAGGTGAGGAAGATCACCGGTATATCGGACTTCTGCCGCAGGCGGCGCAGAAGTTCCATGCCATCCATGCGCGGCATCTTGATATCGAAGATCGCCAGCTGCGGCGGCCGGGCGAGCAGACCATCGAGCGCGGACGCGCCGTCCGTATAGGTCTCTACCTTATATCCCTCTGCTTCCAAGGCAATCGACACGGAAGTCAGGATATTGCGGTCGTCGTCAACGAGCGCGATTGTCAACATGGTATTCGTCTCCGTCATCAGTGCGCGTCTCCCGGATTTGGAATCCAGCCCAGGCGGTTTGCCAGCTCGGTCGGCGGTAACCTGGCGCGCTTATGGGGATAAAGGTGGAACAAATTGTGGCAAAGATAAAGGGGTGGATTGTCGAACCGCGACGCGCTTGCTCAAAGGTTGTGCGACGAAACGTCCCGGTGTTGTCAATTCAAACGATTTAAAATTATCGAAGTTTATTTAAATCGATTAAATAACTGATATCATTAAAGATTTTTTGTTTTTTGCTCTTGTGCTTTTAAAAAGACGTCTCTACGCTTTAGAAAGTTCTAACGGCCAAGGCCTTGTTGAGGAAAAAAGTGATGGAGCAATTCGGCGTCCGTAATCCCGCAACCGAACTGGGAACGATCGGCCTGGGAGCCGCCGCCAGCGTGCGCTATAACCTCATGGAGGCCCACCTCTATGAAGAGGCGATTCGCCGCCGCGAAGCTGATCTCACCGCCGATGGTGTGCTGAGGGCGCTGACCGGGCAGCACACCGGCCGTTCTCCGAAGGACAAGTTCGTCGTGCGCGACGCCACCACCGAAGATCAGATCTGGTGGGACAACAACAAGCCGATGTCGCCGGAGCACTTCGCGCTGTTGCAGGAAGACATGCTGGCGCATGCGCATGGCAAGGACCTGTTCGTCCAGGATCTCATCGGTGGCGCCGATCGCGACTACGCCCTGCCGACGCGTGTCATCACGGAATTCGCTTGGCATTCGCTGTTCATCCGCAACCTGTTGATCCGCCCCGAACGTTCGGCGCTCGAAAGCTTCGTGCCCAGGCTGACGATCATCGACCTGCCGAGCTTCCGCGCCGATCCGGAGCGTTACGGCTGCCGCACGGAAACGGTGATTGCCTGCGATCTGGTCAACGGCATCGTTCTGATCGGCGGCACGTCCTATGCCGGCGAAATGAAGAAATCGGTCTTCACCGCGCTGAACTATCTGCTGCCGGAACGCGGCGTCATGCCGATGCACTGCTCGGCCAATGTCGGCCCTGATGGCGACGCCGCGATCTTCTTTGGTCTGTCGGGCACCGGCAAGACGACGCTCTCAGCCGATCCGACGCGCACGCTCATCGGCGACGACGAGCATGGTTGGGGCGAAAACGGCATCTTCAACTTCGAAGGCGGCTGCTACGCCAAGACCATTCGCCTGTCGGCCGAGGCCGAGCCGGAAATCTACGCCACGACCCGCCGCTTCGGCACGGTGCTGGAAAATGTCGTGTTGGACGAGCATGGCCGCCCGGATCTCGACGATGGTTCGCTGACGGAGAATACCCGCAGCGCCTATCCGCTGCATTTCATCCCGAACGCCTCGGAATCCGGCTTAACAGGCCATCCCGAGACGATCATCATGCTGACGGCCGATGCCTTCGGCGTCATGCCGCCGATCGCCAGGCTGACGCCGGAACAGGCGATGTACCACTTTCTCTCCGGTTACACCGCCAAGGTCGCCGGCACGGAGAAGGGCGTCGTCGAGCCGGAAGCCACGTTCTCGACCTGCTTCGGCGCTCCCTTCATGCCGCGCCATCCGGCCGAATACGGCAATCTGCTCAAGGAACTGATTGCCCGCCACGGCGCCAGCTGCTGGCTGGTCAATACCGGCTGGACCGGCGGCGCCTATGGCACGGGACGGCGCATGCCGATCAAGGCGACGCGTGCCCTGCTGGCCGCCGCACTGAAGGGCGATCTCGACAATGTCGAATTCCGCATCGATCCGAATTTCGGCTTTGCGGTGCCGGTTGCCGTCGAGGGCGTCGACACGGCCATCCTCGACCCCCGCTCCACCTGGGCCGATGGCGAGGCCTATGACGCGCAGGCCAAGAAGCTGGTCCAGATGTTCGTCACCAACTTCGCCAAGTTCGAGGATCACGTCGACGGCAATGTCCGCGACGCGGCGCCGGGAATGCCCGTCGCAGCAGAATAAACATCCAGAACGGGAATGACTCACGTGAAACCCGGCGACCAGTTCGCCGGGTTTTCATTTTGCCCGGCAGTAGTTTTCAACCGCGCTCCGATGTGGGATAGACAGGCGCGGAGAAAACCATGGCCAGCGAAGCGCTTTATATCAACGACCGGATCACCCTTGCCGGCTGGGAACTGACGGAACAATTCGTTCTGGCGGGCGGTCCTGGCGGCCAGAACGTCAACAAGGTTGCAACGGCGGTCCAGCTTTTCTTCAGCCTCCAGAATTCGCCGTCGCTCAACGAGCGCGTCAAGGCAAATGCGGCGAGGCTTGCCGGGCGGCGCCTCTCCAAGGACGGCGTGCTGATGATCGAGGCCAGCCGTTTCCGCAGCCAGGATCGCAATCGCGAGGATGCCCGCGAACGTCTGAAGGAACTGATCCTCGAAGCCGCGGCCCCGCCGCCGCCGCCGCGCAGGAAGACCAAGCCGACGAAGGGTTCCATCGAGCGCCGGCTGAAGGAAAAATCCGGGCGCTCCGAAGTCAAGAAGATGCGCGGCAAGCCTGGCGGCGATTAAGCCGGCTTTCGGGCTGCGCTTTTGGTTTGGCGGGATTAGAATGCGGATTGTCGGGCGATCTGATTTCGCGGCAGCTGCATGCCTGCGACGACGGCACATTCACGTGGCCGGCACCATCAGGAAAACATCAATGCTGCTTCCCAACGGTATTCGCCATCTCCCCGACTATCTCGATCGCCCCAAACAGGAAGGCCTGGTCGAGGCCATCCGCGCAATCGTGGCCGAAGCGCCGCTGTTCACGCCCGCCATGCCCGGGACAGGCAAGGAAATGTCGGTGCGCATGACCAATTGCGGTGCGCTCGGCTGGGTGACGGACAAGCAGCGCGGCTATCGCTATCAGCCGACGCATCCCGTCACCGGCCGACCATGGCCGGCCATGCCGCCGCAATTGCTCGATCTCTGGAATGATATAGCTGGCTATGAAAAGCCGCCGCAGGCTTGCCTCGTCAATTTCTACGCCGACGATGCCCGCATGGGGCTGCATCAGGACCGCGACGAGCAGGATCTGGCCGCACCCGTCCTGTCGATCTCGCTGGGCAACAGCTGCCTCTTCCGGGTCGGCGGTCTCAGCCGCAATGATCGCACGCTATCTTTCAAGCTCTCCAGTGGCGATATCGTCGTTCTCGGCGGCGAGGGCAGGCTCTGCTTCCATGGCGTCGACCGCATCTATCCGGCCACGTCGACATTGCTGAAGAATGGCGGGCGGATAAACCTGACTTTAAGGCGGGTTGATCCCTGAACGTCAAAGCTTCCTGAGCGCTACCTGTTCGATCAGATGGTTCTTGCCCTTCTGCAGGATGAGGTCGGCGCGCGGGCGGGTCGGCAGGATGTTCTGGCGCAGGTTCTTCAGGTTGATGTTCTTCCAGAGCCCTTCGGCGATGGCCAGGGCCTCCTCGCCGCTGATCGAGGCGTAGCGGTGGAAGAAGGAATTGGGATCGCGGAAGGCGGTTTCGCGCAGCTTCATGAAGCGGGCGACATACCAGGTATGGATAAGCTCCTCGTCGGCGTCGATATAGATCGAGAAGTCGAAGAAATCTGAAACCATCGGTACGATCTTGCCGTCGGCCGGCAGATGCCGCGATTGCAGCACGTTGATGCCTTCGAAGATCAGGATATCCGGACGGTCGACCGTCTTGAATTCATTCGGCAGCACGTCATAGACGAGGTGCGAATAGCAGGGCGCCTTCACATCCGGCTGTCCTGCCTTGATCGCCGAGAGGAATCGCAGCAGCGCTGCCGTATCGTAGCTTTCCGGAAAACCCTTGCGCTGCATCAGGTTGCGGCGTTGCAGCTCCGCATTCGGATAGAGAAAGCCGTCTGTGGTGATCAGGTCGACCTTCGGGCTCGACGGCCAGCGGCGCAACAGTTCTTTGAGGATACGGGCCGTGGTGGACTTGCCGACGGCGACGGAGCCGGCAATGCCGATGACGAACGGTGTCTTGGCGACATTCGAGAGGCTCAGGAACCGGTTGCGCTGCTCGAACAGGATCTGCGAGGATTCCACATGCGAGGACAAAAGGCGCGACAGCGACAGATAGATGCGCCGGACCTCGTTGAGATCGATCGGGTCGCCCATCGAGCGCAGCCGCGTCACTTCGTCGGCGGTCAGCGTCAGCGGTGTGTCGGCCCGGAATTTCGCCCACTCTTCCGAAGAAAAGAAATAATAGGGCGAATAGGCTTTCGCCTGAAAAATATCGAGCGTCTCGGGCGCAGTCGGGGTCTTGGTTGCTATCGTCATCGCTCTCTACCGGCGCGCCTTCTCCTGAAGGCCGGATTGTGCGGTGCGCCTTTCGAGCTCACCCATGACATTCTGCAACGGAATGCCTGCAATCTTCAATACGACCATAAGATGATAAAGCAAGTCCGCGGCCTCATAGGTGAGGTTGTCGTGATCGTTGGTGACCGCCGCCATCACGGCCTCGATCGCTTCCTCGCCCAGTTTCTTCGCGGCTTTCGGCTGGCCGGCGGCGCATAGCCTGGCGGTCCAGGATTCCTCCGGCGAGGCCTTGGAACGTTCCTCGACAATTCGTTCGAGGTCGGAGAGGGTAAATCCGCTCATTGGTTCGCTGCCTCCTAATCGAGCCGCATGGGAATGCCGCGCTCCGCCATGTAGCGCTTTGCTTCGCCCACCGAATAGGTGCCGAAGTGGAAGATCGAGGCGGCGAGCACCGCCGTCGCATGGCCTTCCTTGACACCGGCGACGAGATCGTCGAGGTCGCCGACGCCGCCGGACGCGATAACAGGCACCCGCACGGCATCCGCGATCGCCCGCGTCAGCTCCAGATCGTAGCCGACCTTGGTGCCGTCGCGATCCATGGAAGTGACGAGAAGCTCGCCGGCGCCGCGCTCGACCATCCGGCGCGCGAAATCGACGGCGTCGATGCCGGTCGCGTTGCGGCCGCCATGGGTATAGATCTCCCAGGCGCTCATATTGTCGCCGCCGAGCGCCTCGGTTCGCCGCCGCTTGGCATCGATCGAGACGACGATGCACTGGTTGCCGAACTTGTCGGCCGCTTCGGCGACGAAATCCGGATTATTGACGGCTGCCGAATTGATCGACACCTTGTCGGCGCCGCAGAGCAGCAGCTTGCGGATATCGGCGATGGAACGCACGCCGCCGCCGACAGTCACCGGCATGAAGCATTGCTCCGCCGTCCGCGCCACCACATCGAAGATGGTTTCGCGATTGTCGGAAGAGGCCGTGATGTCGAGAAAGCAGAGCTCGTCGGCGCCGGCGGCATCATAGGCCTTGGCCGCCTCGACGGGATCGCCGGCATCGACGAGATTGAGGAAGTTGACACCCTTGACGACGCGGCCGTCCTTGACGTCGAGGCAGGGGATGACGCGGGCTTTCAGGGTCATTGCACTGCCTCCCTGGCCTGCTTGATCAGTGCCAGTGCTTCCTTAGGGTCGATGCGGCCATCATAGAGCGCGCGGCCGGAAATCGCACCCTCCAGTTTGCGGGCGTCAGGCTCGATCATGCGGCGGATATCGTCAAGCGAAGCCAATCCGCCGGAGGCAATGACCGGGATGGAAACAGCTTCGGCCAGTTCCAGTGTCGAAGCCCAATTGATGCCGGTGAGGATGCCGTCGCGGTCGATGTCGGTGTAGATGATGGCGGCGACGCCGGCGCCTTCGAATTGCTTCGCCAGCTCGATGACGCCGAGTTCGGAGGCTTCCGCCCAGCCCTCGACTGCCACCTTGCCGCCCTTGGCGTCGATACCGACGGCGATATGGCCCGGAAACTGCCTGCAGGCTTCCACGACAAGCGCCGGATCGCGCACGGCGACCGTGCCGAGGATGACGCGGGTCAGACCGCGCGACAGCCAGTTTTCCATATGCTCGAGGGTGCGGATGCCGCCGCCGAGCTGTACCGGGTTCTTCGTTGCCTTGAGGATGGCGTCGACGGCAGCGCCGTTGACGGTCTCGCCGGCGAAGGCGCCGTTGAGATCGACCACATGCAGCCACTCGAAGCCCTGGTCCTCGAAGGCTTTCGCCTGAGCCGCCGGATCGGGATTGTAGACGGTCGCCTGCTCCATGTCGCCGAGCTTGAGGCGCACGCATTGGCCGTCTTTTAGGTCGATAGCAGGGAAAAGAATCATGATTTCTGTCCTTGGAGCGCGAGCCTTACGGCTTCCAGCGCAGGAAATTGGCAATCAGGGCGAGGCCGAGTTTCTGGCTCTTTTCCGGATGGAACTGCGAGCCGGCCATATTGTCGCGTCCGACGAAGGCGGTCATTGGTCCGCCATAGTTCGTGGTGGCGATGACGTCTTCGCCATGGTCGGCGGCCAGATGATAGGAATGGACGAAATAGGCGTGCAGCCCGTCCGGCCCGGTCGGAATCCCGTCGAAGAGCGCATGCGGATGCCGGATATCCAGCGTGTTCCAGCCGATCTGCGGGATCTTCAGGCTGGGATCGTTCGGGGTCATCTCCTTGACGTCGCCCTTGATCCAGCCGAACCCTTGGGTAACGGTCTTTTCCAGCCCGCGCGACGACATAAGCTGCATGCCGACGCAGATTCCGAGGAAGGGGCGGGCCTTGTGTTCCACGACATCGATCACGGCTTCCGCCATGCCGGAAACGGCATCGAGCCCGCGACGGCAATCGGCATAGGCGCCGACGCCCGGAAGCACGATACGGTCCGCGGTAGCGACGCGCTCGGCATCATTTGTGAGGTCGATGTCCGCATCGATGCCGGCTTCGCGGGCAGCCCGCTCGAAAGCCTTGGTGGCCGAGCGCAGATTGCCGGAACCATAGTCGATAATTGCGACGCGCATCGTCAGCGTCCTCCGTCATAGCCGGGAAGACCGAAGCTCGGACCGGAACGGCTGGAATTGCTGTTGTTAGCCGAGATATCCCAATTTTTCGAATGGATATCCGGCTGCGGTTCGTCCTCGATGTGGGAAAAATGGATTTGCTCCGCCGTCGCCAGATCATGCGCTGAGACGAGATTTTCCATTTTCCACCCGCGGTCCATAAGCCGCTGGCCGAGCGCATACGGGCCCTCGAGGGCTGCCAGAACATGCACGCCGAGCAGAATGGCTGCGCCGGCGGCAAACAGGCCCGGCTGGCGCATCAATTCCAAGGCAAGGCCTTGCAACAGAAAAGCGGCGGCGGCATGCAGCCACAAACGATGGAAAAGCATCCACAGCACCGGAAACAGGAAGGCCTTCCAGGAAAAGCCGTCGCGGATGAATCGCGTACCGTCGCGATACCGGTCCGATACTTCGGATCGGTTCGCCGCTCCGGGTGGAGTCAAAATCAGATAGCTTGCCATTTCTTCACTTCCCCAGGTTGGGGTTCAGGCGAGCGTGCCCTTCGTCGAGGGCACCCGGCCTGCCTGCCGCGGATCGATCTCGGTTGCGGTACGCAATGCGCGCGCAACGGCCTTGAAGCATGTCTCGGCTATATGGTGATTGTTGGCGCCATAATGGTTGAGAACATGCAGTGTGATGCCGGCATTCTGCGCTAAAGCCTGGAAGAACTCACGCACCAGTTCGGTGTCGAACGTGCCGATCTTCGGGGCGCTGAAGCTGACGTTCCACACAAGGAAGGGCCGGCCCGAGAGATCGACGGCCGCCTTGGTCATCGTCTCGTCCATGGCAAGGTCGATCGAGGCATAGCGCGTGATGCCGCGCCGGTCGCCCAGCGCCTTGGCGATGGCCTGGCCGATGGCGATGCCGGTATCCTCGACCGCATGATGGTCGTCCACATGCAGGTCGCCCTTGGTGTCGATCTCCATGTCGATCAGCGAATGTCGCGAAAGCTGTTCCAGCATATGGTCGAAGAAGCCGACACCCGTCGAAATCGTCGACTTGCCGCTGCCGTCGATATTGACGGACACGGAGACGGAAGTCTCGTTGGTCTTGCGGGAAACGCTTGCCGTGCGGCTCGCTGGGGTCTCTGCCATGGGCTGCTCCATCGGAATACGCGGGTTCCTTATCAGGCGTATCGAGAAATATCCAGAAGTTACGCGCGGGCTTGCGTCTTTAGCCGGCTCGTCTGCATTGATCCGGCTTGGCTGCCATTTGCAATCGTCAAAAGCCCTCTTACATAGGTGCTGACGGGGCCGAAACGCGGCCCGGCAGAAAGCCCGCCGGAACGGGGGCAAACAGGTGTTAAATGACGACAATTGTGACTATTCGCAAGAACGGCAAGGTCGTGATGGCCGGTGATGGCCAGGTCAGCCTTGGCCAAACCGTAATGAAGGGCAATGCCCGCAAGGTTCGCCGCATCGGCAAGGGCGATGTCATCGCCGGTTTCGCCGGCGCGACCGCCGATGCCTTCACCCTGCTCGAGCGCCTTGAAAAGAAGCTGGAACAATATCCGGGCCAGTTGATGCGCGCAGCCGTTGAGCTCGCCAAGGACTGGCGCACAGACAAATATCTGCGCAACCTCGAAGCCATGATGCTGGTTGCCGACAAGAGCGTGACGCTCGCCATCACCGGCAACGGCGATGTGCTCGAGCCGGAACACGGCGCCATGGCGATCGGCTCCGGCGGCAATTTCGCGCTTGCGGCCGCCCGTGCGCTGATGGATACCGACAAATCCGCTGAGGATGTCGCCCGCCGCGCCCTCGATATCGCCGCTGACATCTGCGTCTACACCAATCACAACGTGATTGTGGAAACGCTCGACGCCGAAGCCTAATTTCCTCTCTTGATAGTTTCTAGCCCTGACGGGAAACACACGAAATGACCACTTTTTCCCCCCGCGAGATCGTTTCCGAACTCGATCGTTATATCGTCGGCCAGCATGAGGCCAAGCGCGCCGTGGCGATCGCCCTGCGCAACCGATGGCGCCGCCAGCAGCTCGAGCCCGATCTGCGCGACGAAGTCATGCCCAAGAACATCCTGATGATCGGCCCGACCGGTGTCGGCAAGACGGAAATCTCGCGTCGCCTCGCAAAGCTGGCCGGCGCGCCCTTCATCAAGGTCGAAGCCACCAAGTTCACCGAGGTCGGCTATGTCGGCCGCGATGTCGAACAGATCATCCGCGATCTCGTCGAAGTCGGCATCGGCCTGGTGCGCGAAAAGAAGCGCGCCGAGGTTCAGGCCAAAGCGCACATGAGCGCCGAGGAACGCGTGCTTGACGCCCTGGTCGGCGCGACTTCATCGCCGGCGACGCGCGACAGCTTCCGCAAGAAGCTGCGCGACGGTCAGCTTGATGACAAGGAAATCGACATCGAAGTTGCCGACACCGGTTCCGGCATGCCCGGCGGCTTCGAAATCCCCGGCATGCCCGGCGCCAATATCGGCGTGCTCAACCTGTCGGAAATGTTCGGCAAGGCCATGGGCGGCCGCACCAAGAAGGTGCGCACCACGGTCAAGGATTCCTACAAGGAACTGGTGCGCGACGAATCCGACAAGCTGATCGACAACGAGGCGATCCAGCGCGAAGCCGTGCAATCCGCCGAGAATGACGGCATCGTCTTTCTGGACGAAATCGACAAGATCGCGGCCCGCGACGGCGGCATAGGCGCCGGCGTCTCCCGCGAAGGCGTGCAGCGCGACCTGCTGCCGCTGGTCGAAGGCACGACGGTTTCGACGAAGTATGGCCCGGTCAAGACGGACCATATCCTCTTCATCGCCTCCGGTGCGTTCCACGTGTCGAAGCCTTCGGATCTCCTGCCGGAACTGCAGGGCCGCCTGCCGATCCGCGTCGAGCTCCGGCCGCTGACCAAGGAAGACTTCCGCCGCATCCTGACCGAACCGGAAGCCAGCCTCATCCGCCAGTACAAGGCGCTGATGGAAACGGAAGACCTGAAGCTCGATTTCACCGACGACGCCATCGACGCACTTGCCGATGTTGCCGTGCATCTGAACTCCACAGTCGAGAATATCGGCGCACGCCGCCTGCAGACGGTCATGGAGCGCGTGCTTGATGAGATCTCCTACAACGCTTCGGACCGCGCCGGCGTATCGGTGACCATCGATGCCGCCTATGTTCGCGAGCATGTCGGCGATCTCGCCAACAACACCGATCTCTCCCGCTTCATTCTGTAGCAGGCTGGCAGAGGCGATTTAAAACAGTAAGCACTCGACAGCGGGCCGTTAACTTTTTAGTTAGGGGCCCGTTTCTTTGTGTCGGATGGCTTTATTCGGCCAAGTTTATCCGTCAGGCAGCCGCACGGAAACATCGGTTGAAACTTCGACAGGACAGCCATCTTGCGACGCATACTGATCATATTTCTTCTGGCGGTCGCCAGCTTCTCCTGGATGCCCGCATTTGCGGAAGCGGCAGTCGCGGTGCCGCCCGGTAACCGAAATGCCGAGCAGCCGCCGGTTCCCGGCGCCTCCGTGCGCCGCACCCGAGGCACGAATTCGACCTTCGACCGCAAGTACCAGAAAGTCCGCGAGCTGCTGGCGACCGACACCAAGCTGATGTCGAAGATCAAGTCGACGGCACGCGCCTATGGCATCGATCCGATCCATATCATCGGCGCGCTCGTCGGCGAGCACACCTACAACGTCGATGCGTATGACGGTCTGCAGTCCTATTACGTCAAGGCTGCCTCCTATGCCGGCCAGAGCTTCCGCTTCGCCTATGACGGCGAAAGTGTCGACGATTTCATCACCCGGCCGCAATTCGACGTCTGCAAGAGCAAGAGGGACTCCTACAGCCTCTGGACCTGCCGAGACGATGTCTGGGAAGACGATTTCCGCGGCAAGACGGTCGGCGGCAAATCCTATCCCGACAATCGCTTCAGTGCGGTTTTCTTCCAGCCCTTCTATGCCGGTCAGACCTTCGGCCTCGGCCAGGTCAATCCGCTGACGGCACTTGAGCTATCCGATCTGGTCAGCAGCACCTCGGGCATTCCGAAGCTGGATGAGAAGGATGCCGGCGGCGTCTATAAGGCCATCATGGATCCCGACCTGTCGCTGGCCTTCGTTGCCGCATCGATCCGCAAGTCCATCGACGACTATCGCTCGATCGCCGGCATGGACATATCAGGCAATCCGGGCATCACCGCGACGCTCTACAATCTCGGCAACACCCGCAAGCGCGCCGCAGCACTTGCTGCAAAGAACCGCGGCGCCGCGCAGCCGGTCTGGCCGGAGGAAAATTACTATGGCTGGCTTATCAATGATAAGCTGAGTGACCTGAAGTCGCTTCTCTAGATTTTGCTGGCGGCATTCACCATATCGGGTGTCTGATGCCGTTCAGGCCACATGGGCCAAGCAGGAGCCCGGCTTTCGAGGAGAATTGATCTCATGGACATGATCCCGGAAGCCTTTTCTCCGCCCGCGCCGGTCCCGCGCACCGTCCCGCCATCGCGATTGACGATCATCCGTACCATCCTGCGCAATCCGCTCGAATTGTGGGGCGAGCCCTCCTATACGCTGCCTTGGATCAAGACCAAATTCTTCAACGAGAGGACGCTGATCGTCAACGATCCCGGCCTGATCAAGCATATCCTGGTCGACAACGCCGCCAACTACCGCATGGCCGATATCCGCCAGCTCGTGCTCCGGCCGATCCTGCGCGATGGGCTGCTGACCGCGGAAGGGCCTGTCTGGAAGCGCTCGCGCAAGGCCGTGGCACCGGTGTTCACGCCACGCCACGCCCAGGGCTTTGCCGGCCAGATGCTGAGTCAGAGCCTGGAATATGTGTATAAATACGAAGGTGTCGGCGACAAGGGCGCGACTTTCGATATCGCCGCCGATATGACCGAGCTCACCTTCGCCATTCTGGCCGAGACGCTGTTTTCCGGTGAGATCGTCACCGAAAGCGAGCATTTTGCCGACGATGTCAACGAGCTGCTGCATCGCATGGGGCGCGTCGATCCCATGGATCTGTTGCGCGCGCCCGCCTGGGTGCCGCGCGTCACCCGCATCGGCGGCCAGAAGATGCTCGACAAGTTTCGCGGCATCGTCCGCAATACCATGAACCAGCGTCTCGACAAGATGCGCAGGGATCGCGCCAGCGCGCCGGATGATTTCCTGACGCTGCTTCTGGAAAAGGCCGGTCCTGACGGGCTCACGATGGAGGAGATCGAGGATAATATCCTCACCTTCATCGGCGCCGGTCATGAGACGACGGCCCGCGCGCTTGCCTGGACGCTCTACTGCGTTGCCAACAGCCAGCATATCCGCGAAGCCATGGAAGAGGAAATCGACCGGGTGCTGGCAACAGATGCCGAGCCCGTCGCCTGGCTCGACCTGATGCCGCATGTCCGTGCCGCCTTCGAAGAGGCGATGCGCCTCTATCCGCCGGCGCCTTCGATCAACCGTGCCGCTATCGCCGACGACGAATGGACGAGCACGAAGGGCGAGCGCGTGACGATCCCGAAGGGGATCACCGTGTTGATCATGCCCTGGACGCTACATCGCCACGAGCTCTATTGGGAAAAGCCGCGGGCCTTCATGCCCGAGCGTTTTCTTCCGGAGAACCGCGGCAAGATCAACCGTTTCCAGTATCTGCCTTTCGGCGCCGGTCCCCGCGTCTGCATCGGCGCCACCTTCGCCCTCCAGGAGGCGGTCATCGCTCTTGCGGTCATGATGCGCCGCTTCCGCTTCGACACGACTGAAGAGACCGATCCCTGGCCGGTGCAGAAGCTGACGACCCAGCCGCGCGGTGGTTTGCCGATGCGGGTTACGGTGAGGAACGGTTCGGCATAGCCGAAGCAATCGATCCGGTGAATCGATTGCAGTGACGAACGCCCGGAGCGGAAGCGAAGGGCCAGCGGCTGAGAATGCGGGGCCTATCTCGCCCCTGGCGGCGAGAAAGCAATTTCACTGGTTTAGGAATTGCGAAACAGGAGTTCTATACGTTCAAAATCTCGGTGCAATTTCTAAGCCATTGAAATTGCAAGAGCGGGGGTCCGTATCTTGCCTATTGTCGAGATTCTCCGCGCCCCACCTGCCCCCTCTCTTGCAAAGACTAAGAATTAGACGGCGGACAAGCCCCTGCCTAATCCTAAGTTTTTGCTTTCTCGCCCGCCAAGGGCGAGATAGGTTTCGCGCTTGCCGCTTCGACCTCAATCCCCAAGGATGAATTGATCAGTGACGTCTCATTTGCTGCTCGGCATCGACACGGGTGGAACCTATACCGATGCGGTTCTCTTCCATGAAACCGATGGTGTGATCGCCAAGGCGAAATCGCTGACCACGCGGCACGATCTGGCCGTCGGCATCGCCGGCGCCGTTGATGCCGTCATTGCCGATGCCGGCGTTCCGGTTACGGCGATCGGCCTTGTTTCGCTGTCGACGACGCTCGCCACCAATGCGCTGGTGGAAGGGCAGGGCGGTCGCGCCGGGCTGGTCATGATCGGCTTCGGTCCCGATGATCTGAAGCGCGATGGCCTGGCGGAAGCGCTCGGGTCCGATCCCGTGCTGTTTCTGCCGGGCGGCCACAATGTTCACGGCAACGAAAATCCGCTCGATCTGACGGCATTGGAAGACGCACTGCCGGAACTGGCAAAGACGGTCTCCTCCTTCGCCATTGCCGGCTATTTCGCCGTGCGGAATCCGGCTCATGAAATCAGGGTGCGCGATCGTATCCGCGAATTGTCGCATCTGCCTGTTACCTGCAGCCACGAGCTATCCTCCAAGCTCGGAGGCCCGCGACGGGCTTTGACGACGCTGCTCAATGCCCGTTTGGTATCGATGATCGATCGTCTCGTCGGTGCCTGCGAAGGGTTTCTGGCAACGCGCGGCATCGCTGCGCCGATGATGGTGGTTCGTGGCGATGGAGCGTTGATTTCGGCTGCCGAGGCCAAGCTTCGGCCGATCGAGACCATTTTGTCCGGCCCGGCCGCGAGCCTGGTCGGCGCGCGCTATCTCACAGGCCTCGACAATGCTGTCGTTTCCGATATCGGCGGCACGACCACCGACGTTGCCATCATGGATGCCGGCCGGCCGAGGCTCGACGCCGATGGCGCTGTTGTCGGAGGCTATCGCACCATGGTCGAGGCCGTCGCGATGCGCACCTATGGCCTTGGCGGCGATTCGGAGGTGAAGATCAACGATCGCGGCCTCGTCGCTGGCTTCGAGCTCGGGCCGCGTCGCCTGCTGCCGCTCAGCCTTGCCGCCCATGCGCATGGCGAGGCCGTGCTTGACGTGCTGGAGCAGCAATTGCGTGCGCCGCATCTTGCCCGCAATGCCGGCCGCTTCGCCATGCGCACCGGCGTGCCGGATCATCTGGCGAGCGGCCTCACGCCGCTCGAACAGGCGCTATTCGACAGGATCGGCAATACTCCCCTGGCACTCGACAAGCTTCTGACCGTAACCTCGCAGAAGGCTACTCTGGACCGGCTGGTGGCGCGGGGGCTAGTGCATCTGAGTGGTCTCACGCCGTCGGATGCCATGCATGTGCTGGGTCGGCAGAACCAGTGGAATGCGGAAGCTGCGCAGCTTGGGTTGGCCTTGGCGATGCGGCTGAAGGATGGCTCCGGACGCGCCATCGCCTCTTCCATCGAGGAATTGGCACAGAAGATCGTCAATCGCCTTACCCGCCAATCGGCCGAGGTCATTCTTGCCGCCTGTCTTGCCGAGGACGGCGTTGCCGATCTGGATCCGGCCAGGTCGATCTCGATCGATCGCGCCCTTCGCCGCGCCTCGGGGATTGCTCGCTTCGCTGTTTCGCTTGACCGCCCCCTTATCGGGCTCGGCGCTTCGGCACCGGTCTACTATCCCGCTATCGCCGCGATGCTGGCGAGCGAAACCACCATTCCTGCTCACTCGGATGTGGCCAATGCGGTCGGCGCCGTTGTCGGCCAGGTGCGAGCCAGCGCCACCGTCTTCGTCACCATGCCGGAAGATGGTATCTACGTTTTGAACGGAGCCGGCGAAAGTCTGCGGTTCACCGATGAGGACAGGAGCTTTGCCGATGCGCGGGCGCGGGCCGTCGAGGCTGCGATGGCGCAGGCGCGGCTCAATGGCGCCGTGGATCTCGTGGTGGCAATGGATGAGCAGGTGGACGCACCGGAGGTCGAGGGGAGCCGCAAGCTGATCGAGGCACGTTTCATCGCAACCGCCAGCGGGCGTCCTCGCATTGCCATGGACTGATTGTTTCCGACGGCGCATAAATCTTTCTAACTATTGCCAAATTGACGGAAAGCGAAACCGTGAGCAAAGTGGCAGCATGTGAAAATTGAGCCGTGAAACGGCCTTGAGGAGTATTTGGCATGAGCCGTATTGAGAAGAACGGGCTGCAGATCGAACCGGTACTTTATGATTTCCTCGTCAAGGAGGCATTGCCGGGTTCTGGTATCGATGCCGACACCTTTTTTGCCGGCTTCTCCAAAATCGTCCACGATCTCGCGCCGAAGAACCGCGAGCTGCTCGCCAAGCGCGACCGGATGCAGGCGGCGCTCGACGATTGGTATCGCAAGAATGGCGCGCCGGTCGATATCGCCGTCTACGAGGCTTTCCTGCGCGAAATCGGCTATATCGTGCCGGAAGGCCCGGCCTTCACGGTCTCGACCGCCAATGTTGATCCGGAAATCTCTCATATTGCCGGCCCGCAGCTCGTCGTTCCCGTCATGAACGCCCGCTATGCGCTCAATGCCGCCAATGCCCGCTGGGGATCGCTCTACGACGCGCTTTACGGCACGGATGCCATCCCCGAGACCGATGGCGCCGAGAAGGGCCGGGGCTATAATCCCAAGCGCGGCGAAAAGGTCATCGCCTGGGTGCGCGATTTCCTCGATGCCGCCGTGCCGCTTACCGGCGTAAGCTGGAAGGATGTCAGCGGCTTTGCCGTGAACAATGGCGCTCTGGCGATCACGACCAAGAGCGGCGTCGCAGCGCTGGCGGATGCTAGCCATTTTGCCGGCTATCTCGGCGATGCGGCCACCCCGTCCCATATCCTGCTGAAGCAGAACGGCATTCATATCGAAGTTGTCATCGATACCGCCACCGAGATCGGCAAGACCGATCCGGCCAATATTTCCGACGTCCGCCTGGAATCGGCGATCACCACGATCATGGACTGCGAGGATTCCATCGCCGCCGTCGACGCCGAGGACAAGGCGGAAGTCTACCGCAACTGGCTCGGCCTGATGAAGGGCGATCTGACAGAGGAAGTCGCCAAGGGTGGCAAGACTTTCATACGCCGGCTCAATCCCGACGTAGCCTACACGGCGCCGGACGGCAGCACGTTCGATCTGCACTGCCGCTCGCTGATGCTGATACGTAACGTCGGCCACCTTATGACCAATCCGGCGATCCTCGATCGCGATGGCAACGAGGTCCCGGAAGGCATCATGGACGCTGTCATTACCGGTCTGATCGCGCTTTATGACATCGGTCCGAACGGTCGCCGCAAGAATTCGCGCAGCGGCTCCATGTATGTCGTCAAGCCGAAGATGCATGGACCGGAAGAAGTCGCCTTCGCCGTCGAGATCTTCTCGCGCGTCGAGGACGTGCTCGGCATGCCAAGCAACACCATGAAGATGGGCATCATGGACGAGGAGCGCCGCACCACGGTCAACCTCAAGGAAGCCATCCGCGCCGCCGGCGAGCGCGTCGTCTTCATCAACACCGGCTTTCTCGACCGCACCGGCGATGAAATCCATACCTCGATGGAAGCCGGACCGATGATCCGCAAGGGCGACATGAAGCAGGCCGCCTGGATCGCGGCCTATGAGAACTGGAATGTCGATATCGGCCTGGAATGCGGCCTTTCCGGCCACGCTCAGATCGGCAAGGGCATGTGGGCCATGCCGGACCTGATGGCGGCCATGCTGGAACAGAAGATCGCCCATCCGAAGGCCGGAGCGAACACCGCCTGGGTGCCGTCGCCGACGGCCGCCACACTGCATGCGACCCATTATCACCGCGTCAATGTCGCCGATGTCCAAAAGAGCCTGAAGAGCCGCGCCCGCGCCAAGCTTTCCGATATCCTCTCGGTGCCGGTCGCCTCGCGGCCGAACTGGACGCCGGAGGAAATCCAGCGCGAGATCGACAACAACAGTCAGGGTATCCTCGGCTATGTCGTCCGTTGGGTCGACCAGGGCGTCGGTTGCTCCAAGGTGCCCGATATCAACAATATCGGCCTGATGGAGGATCGCGCCACACTCCGCATCTCGGCGCAGCACATGGCCAACTGGCTGCACCACAAGGTCATCACCGAGGCCCAGATCGTCGAGACGATGAAGCGCATGGCTGCCGTCGTCGACCAGCAAAATGCCTCCGATCCGCTCTACGTCGCCATGTCCGGCAATTTTGACGGTTCGATCGCCTTCCAGGCGGCGCTCGATCTCGTGCTCAAGGGTCGCGAGCAGCCGAACGGCTATACGGAACCGGTGCTGCATCGCCGCCGTATCGAGCTGAAGGCAAGGCAGGCAGGGTGATACCGTCTCTTGCTCAGAGGCCACCTCGATCCTTCGAGGCCTCGTCGTCTGCGCTGATGCTTTGACGGCAAGGCACCTCGGGATGAGGTGGGGAGAGTCCTACGGCCAGCGGAAAAGATCAGTCCTCATCCTGAGGTGCGCACCCGAAGGCGGAGCCTCGAAGGACGAGGGCGGGTGGGACGGCATAGCATCACCCCGCTTTCTCGAACAAAAAGGCCGCCGGATGGATATCCGGCGGCCTTTTTCAATCTGAATAGCAGCAATGATTACTGGATGACGACGACCTTGGTGCTGCGGCCCGGCAGAACGCGGCTATAGAGATCGATGACGTCCTGATTGATCAGGCGGATGCAGCCCGAGGAAGCAGCGGTACCGATCGAAGCCCATTCCGGCGTGCCGTGCAGGCGGAACAGCGTGTCCTGGCCCTTGTCATTGTAGAGATACATGGCGCGCGCGCCGAGCGGGTTCGAGAGGCCGGGATTCATGCCGCCATCGACATACTTGGCGATTTCCGGACGGCGGACCGCCATTTCCTTCGGCGGATGCCAATTCGGCCATTCCTGCTTCCAGGCTACGTAGGCCGTGCCGGACCAGGAGAAGCCCTGCTTGCCGACGCCGATGCCATAGCGCATCGCTTCGCCGTTGCCGAGAATGTAGTAGAGATGACGCTCGCGCGTGTTGACGATGATGGTGCCTTCAGCCTCGTCGGACTTATAGGCAACGATCTGGCGGCGGAACTGCGGCTTCACCTTCTGGATCGGGATCGCCGGCAGTTCGAAGCCGTTGTCATTGGTGATGCCGTAGTCACCATCGAAAGTCTTGATGGTATCGGCTGCGGAGTTTGCGGTGGCGGACGGCGCGGCTGCGGCAGTGGTGGCATAGCCAGCCGACGCGAGCATTGCGACAAGGCCGAGTGCGGTCATAGCATTACGGATGCGCATGGAGGACTCTTGAAATTTCGTGGCAGGGGATGGATGACTATCAATCATCTTTGTCTACGGTTTATTTTCCATTAAACTAAGCTTTGCAAGCTGCTGTTGGGCTCAAAAATAGCTCCGGCGCGCAAATTAGAGGGACATGGTTTTTTTGCAACAATGCTTGCCCCGTCCCTGAGGCAATTCATGACGATTTTGAACGTTTACAATAACAATCCGTTAATAGATGGCAGGCAGTCGGAACGAGCTATGCTTGTACGCAAGGGCGTGCAATTATTACTGCACGAGATGCGTCATGCCGTCCTGCCGGAGTTGCCGCTAGCGAGCCGCCGCCGGGCCGACCTCGTCAGCCTTTCCGAAAAGGGCGAAATCTGGATCATCGAGATCAAGACCTCGATCGAGGATTTCCGCGTCGACCGCAAATGGCCCGATTACCGCCTGCATTGCGACCGGTTGTACTTTGCGACGCACAAGGACGTTCCGCTCGATATCTTCCCGGAAGATTGCGGGCTCTTCCTGTCGGACGGCTATGGCGCCCACATGATCCGCGAGGCGCCGGAGCATCGGCTGCCGCCGGCGACGCGCAAGTCGGTGACGTTGAATTTCTCCCGCACCGCCGCCCAGCGTCTGATGCTTGCTGAATGGGCAACGGGCAAGGATTTTACCTTCTCCCCTCGGGGAGAAGGTGACAGCCCTTCGATCAATCCAGGGGCGGATGATGGGGGCGAGGAGCTTTAGCGTCGAGCACGCGGAGCGTAAGCGAAGGGCCTTCTACTTGGGTGCGCGCTTGGCGAGGATGCGCTGCAGCGTGCGACGATGCATATTGAGGCGGCGGGCCGTCTCGGAAACATTGCGCTCGCACATTTCGTAGACGCGCTGAATATGTTCCCAGCGCACCCGGTCCGCCGACATCGGATTTTCCGGCACTTCCGCCTTCTCGCCCGGGCGCTGCGTCAGCGCCGCGTAGATATCGTCGGCATCGGCTGGCTTGGCGAGATAGTCGAGCGCACCGAGTTTCACGGCCGTGACCGCCGTCGCGATATTGCCGTATCCGGTCAGCACCACGATATGCGTATCGTCGCGTCGCTGCCGGATCGCCTCGATGACATCCAGGCCGTTGCCGTCGCCGAGCCGGAGGTCGACGACTGCATATTGCGGCGGGTTGGCCTTGGTCTTGGCAACACCTTCCGCCACCGATTCCGCCGTCTCGACCACGAAGCCCCGGATTTCCATCGCGCGCGCCAGCCGGCGCAGGAAGGGGCCGTCGTCATCGACGATCAGCAGTGTCGCATCCGTGCCGATATGGGCTGCGGCATCCTTGTCCCCGGCACGCGAGGCGGCAAGCTCTTTATCCGTCATTCTATCTTCTATCCCGGCGACCATCCGCCTGCATATTCCACCAATTTGACGACCGCTGTTTTAAGCCGTGAAAATCATTTTGTCGAATTACTGTCGATCAACATGCGCGGCCATTCGACGCGCACGCGCGCGCCCGGCGTTTCCGGATCGCGATTACCGAAGGCGAGCGCCGCGCCGGAGCGCTCCAGCAGCGTCTTGGCGATGAAGAGGCCGAGCCCGAGGCCGCCAGCCGTGTCGTCGCGCTGCCGCGTCGTCACGTAAGGTTCCCCGATCCGCGTCAGGATCTCCGGCGAATAGCCGTTGCCGTCATCCTCGATGACGATCGTGAGCGTATCGGCGCTGTACTCCACCGTGACGGTCACCGTCTGGCGGGCATAGTCGACGGCGTTCTCGATGAGGTTGCCAAGACCGTACATGATGCCGGCATTGCGGTTCAGCACGGGCTCGCCGGCTCGCGGGCTCTTTTCGATCAGCTGCAGCGTGATCCCGAACTCGCGATGCGGGGCGATGATCTCTTCCATCATCGACGACAGGGTCAGCCGCCGCATATGCGCCTCGTCCTCCGAGGAGAGCGTGGTCAGCCGCCGCAGGATATCGCGGCAGCGTTCGCTCTGGCTGCGCAGCAGCGCCACATCCTCGCGGAAACGGTCGTCCTCTTTGAGCTCTCGTTCCATCTCCTTGGCGACGACACTGATGGTCGCAAGCGGCGTGCCAAGCTCATGCGCCGCCGCCGCCGCCAGCCCATCGAGCTGCGACAGGTGCTTTTCCCGCTGCAACACCAGCTCCGTCGCCGACAGCGCGTCGGCAAGCTGCGATGCTTCCATGGAGACGCGATAGGCATAGAAGGCCGCAAAAGCCATGGTGGAGGCAATGGAGCACCAGACTCCCAGCTGCATCACGTTGTGCACGCTCGTGGCAACCCCATCATACCAGGGCAGCGGGAAGGGCGAGAAGGCAAGGCCGGTGATGCAGATCATCGCCAGCACGATCAGCGTCATGCTGTAGCGGATCGGCTGCGAGGCGAAGGCAATGATGACAGGCACGCAGACCAGCACGGAGAAAGGATTGGTCAGCCCGCCGGTGATCAGCAGCAACCCGCAGAGCTGCAGAAGATCGAGGCCGAGCAGCGCAAACGCCGCCGGCGGCTCCAACCGGTGCGTCGGTGGAAAACGCAGGGTCAGGAAGAAGTTGATCCAGGCAAGGCAAGCGATCAGCACGTAGCATGGCAAGAGTGGCATCGGAAATTTCAGCCAGAAGGCGACGATCGTCACCGTCGCCGTCTGGCCGCCGACGGCAAGCCAGCGCAGGCGAACCAGCGTCTGCAACCTCAGTCGCCGGCTGCTATGGTGGTCATCCTGCGCCTTTATCTCTGTATCGGAAAGTTTTTCCAGTCCGCGGAAGAAGCGTGCCATCGTCAGGTTCCCCTTGGCTTGACGCGCGTCGTCGGCAAGGCATCCGCCGGATCTTCCGGCCAGGGGTGCCTCGGGTAGCGGCCGCGCATGTCGGCGCGCACATCCCGCCAGGATCCGGCCCAGAACCCGGGCAGATCGCGCGTCGTTTGGATCGGGCGATGGGCTGGCGACGTCAGCTCCAACACCAGCGGCAACCGGCCGCCGCCGATGGCAGGATGTTGTTTCAGCCCGAACAGCTCCTGGACGCGGATGGTCAACAGCGGCTCCTCGCCATCATATTGAATGGGATGGCGCTGGCCGGTCGGCGCCTCGAAATGCGTGGGTGCCATCCGGCCGAGATCGCGTTGCAGCTCATGCGGCACCAGCGACATCAGCCCGTTGGAAAGCCCGCCGGCGGAAATGTCGGAAAGTCCGCGAGCCTCAGCCTGGAAGGGTGTGAACCACTCGTCCAGCCGCGCGAGCAAGGCGTCGTCGCCCATATCAGGCCAGGGCTCGCCGATCGTGCGATGCAGAAAGCCTATCCGCGCGCGCAACTGCGCCGTTTCCTTGGGAAATGGCAGCACGCCGATGCCAAGTTCGCGAATACCCTCGGCCAGCGCCTTTGCCGCCTGCTCGCCGGATGGGCGCGGCAGGGGCGTTTCCTCAAAGATGATCGCGCCGAGCCGCGTGGCGCGCCGCGCCCGCACCTGCCGGCTGGCTTTGTCGAAGAAGCTCTGATCCTCGGTGCGGATCTCGCCCGGCAGATGCTCCTCGACATCGGTGCGGGAAATCTCGGCTGCCGCAAGAATACGCGCTTGTGCCGCGCGGCCGGTCAGATCGGCGATGACAAGCATCTGGGAACCGGCAAGGCGCTCGGTTTCCGGCAGTTCGGCGCCGCGCCCGTTCGCCATCACGAAGCGCCCACGCCCGCCGCGCTGCAGCGAGATGCGATCGGGAAAGGCATGCAGCAGCAGCGAGCCGGCCAAAGACGGTGGCGTTGAGCCGGCAGTCCCTTTGCCGCTGGCCGCCGAGGCAAGCCTTCCGGCCAGCCGGCGCGCTGCCTCGGCGCGTTCGCCCTTTTCCGTCTTGAAGCGCCGCAGCCGTTCTTCCAGGTCGATGCTCTGTCCACCAAGTCCCTGTTCGGTCAGCAGCACGGCAAGCAATGCGGCCTCGCGCGCCTGGCCGAAATCGGCGGCTGAGATCACCATCGCCGCCAGCCGAGGCGGCAGTGCCAGCTCGCGCATCAGCCGGCCCCGCGCCGTCAGCCCGTTTTCCGCGTCGAGCGCACCCAGTTGCCGCAACAGCGCCCGCGCCTCGGCAAGCGTCGTGGCCGGCGGCTGGTCGGCAAAGGCGAGCGCGGCCGGATCCTGCACGCCCCAATGTGCGAGGTCGAGCGCAAGGCCGGACAGATCGCTGGAGAGGATCTGCGGCGGCGTGAAGGCGGGCAGCGCCGCCGTCTGGCCGGGGTGCCACAGCCGGATGGCAATACCGGGTTCGGTTCGCCCGGCGCGGCCGGCCCGCTGATCGGCCGAGGCGCGCGATACCCGCACCGTTTCCAGCCGCGTGATGCCGGTCGAGGCTTCGAAGACGGGCAGCCGCTGCAGGCCGCTATCGATGACGATGCGCACGCCGTCGATGGTAATCGACGTCTCGGCGATCGAGGTCGCCAGCACGATCTTGCGGGTACCTTGCGGCGCCGGCCGGATCGCCGCGTCCTGCTCCTTCTGGCTGAGATTGCCGTAAAGTGGCGCGATCATCGTGGCAGTGCCGAACCGGCCCTCCAGCCTTTCCGCCGTGCGGGTAATTTCCGCCTGTCCCGGCAGGAAGGCGAGGATAGAGCCTTGTTCCGACGCATGCGCGTCGAGGATCGCTCGCGTCACCGTATCCTCGATCCGCTCACCCGGCGGCCGGTCCTGATGACGGATGTCGATCGGAAAGCTGCGGCCCATGCTCTCGATGACGGGCGGATGGTCGAGCAGGGTCGCGACACGCTCCACGTCGAGCGTTGCCGACATGACAAGGATGCGCAGATCTTCACGCAGCGCCGATTGCACGTCGAGAGCCAGTGCCAGGCCGAAATCCGCATCCAGCGAGCGTTCGTGGAATTCGTCGAAGATAACAGTGGAAACGCCCGATAGTTCGGGATCGTCGAGGATCATCCGCGCGAACACGCCTTCTGTCACCACCTCGATACGGGTCTTGGCCGAGACGCGGTTATCGAGCCGCATGCGGTAGCCGACGGTGTCGCCGACCTGTTCGTTGAGAAGCGATGCCATGCGGGCCGCCGCTGCCCTTGCCGCCAGCCGCCGCGGCTCCAGAACAATGATCTTGCCGTCATCGCGCCATGCCTGCCCCAACAGGAAGAGCGGCACCAGCGTCGTCTTGCCGGCGCCGGGCGGTGCCGAGAGGACGGCGCGCCGATGCTCTGCAAGGGCAACGCCGATATCGGCGAGCACATGCGAGACCGGCAGGTCGGGCAATGAGGGCGTTGTATGCGTCACGCCTGCCTGCTCCGCACATATTCATAGGCAAGGATCGCGCCGGCGAGATCCTCGAGCGCCGCGCCCACCGATTTGAACAGGGTTATGTCCGCGTCATCGGTCCGTCCGGGATGCGCCCCGTTCACCAGCTCACGGAGCTCGGCCCGGATGTCGTCGGCTGCCAATACGCCATTCTTCAGGGGCTGGGTGATGTCGCCGGCCTCTTTCATCGCGCCGGCACGCGTGTCGACAAACACCTGCGCCCGCCGTATCGCCGTATCGTCGGCCTCGCGCATATCCGGCTTGAAACCGCCGATGAGATCGAGATGCGCGCCCGGCTTCAGCCATTCCCCCTGGATCAGCGGTGCACCCGATAGTGTCGCGCAGGAAATGATGTCGGCACTGCGAGCCGCGGCCTGCAGATCCGCGACGGGCTCCGCGGCCAGGCCGAGCGCCTGCGCCTCCCTGGCGATGCCTGCTGCTTTCTCGCGGTCCCGCCCCCATATGCCGATCCGCTTCAAGGGCCGGCCCGTGGCATGTGCCTGGATCAGATTGAGCGACAGTCGTCCGGTGCCGCACACAAGCAACTCCTCGGCATCCTCGCGCGCAAGATATCGGGCAGCAAGCGCCGAGGCCGCCGCCGTGCGCCGCGCCGTCAGCTCGCCGCCATCGATTACCGCCAGCATCTCCCCCGTCTGGCCCGAAGAAAGAAGATAGGTTCCGAAGATGGCCGGCAGGGCACGCGCCGCATTTCCCGGGAACACCGAAACCATCTTCACGCCCATATAGCGTCCCGGCAGCCAGGCGGGCATCAGGAGCAGCGTCGCGTCACTTTCGCCGGGAACCTCCATATCGTGATGATGTCGGACCGGCATGACGCAACCATCGGCAAACATCGCCGCTATCGCATCGATCAGCGCCGGCCATGCAAGTGCTGCGCGCGTCTGTTCTTCGTCGAGGACCAGCATTCTCCACTCCTTCAATAGCTCGGTTTCTATTAGGTCCTGGGCGCGAAACTGGCAATGCAGGCCCTTCGGCGACCCCATGGGAGCTTGAGTCTGCCTCTTTGAAAGCCGTTTCCTGGGTGTTTCCGTCCAAGGAAGTAAAATGAATCCGGAAATGGTGCTCGATCGGGTCAAATTTCCCAGCTTTCGCCTCATCTTTTAAAAATGATGTTTAAAATCAATCACTTACAAAAATGTCAGAATTTTTACAGTTGGTGTGTTGACTTGGTTCGTTGGGTGGGATTATAAGCCCACTCACTGAACGAGGGCGGCGGCGCTGCTGGCGACGACGACTTTCGCTCTAGTGTTTCCT
>NZ_JAAZQP010000015.1:0-166990 GCF_012275435.1 Rhizobium sp. SG741 | reverse complement strand
ATTCACAGTATCACTCATAGGGCTCTCCGCATGACTCATGCAGAAAATGAGCGATCTGTCCCTCCAGCGCTACGTGGGATGGCCTACCCGCTTACACTGGAGCAACGATTTGAAGCTCTGCTTATCAAGGGCGTCTGGCGTTGGTCCATCAAGGTAGAAGCCTACTTTCGAGATTTCATCGAGATGCACAAACGTAACCGGCCCGATGCTGAAGTTAGGGGCTGCCCATGGGGTGAGAGCACATGGCACAAACACTCTGCGCGGGGCAGCGAGGGCCGTGAACCACGTGTCGAAGTGATCAACTAGCTGCTGTGCGTCCGCGTCGATAATGCTTGCGGGATCGCGTCCGGCATACGTCTCGATCTGAGCAAAAAGCTCGTTCAGAAGATTGTCGAAACTGGCCCCTCGCTCGATCATCGGTCGACGCATGAGGCATTCGCATAGTCGGTTGAATGCGTCATGTCCGCCGGGGCGGATCGTCATTTTTGAGGGCAGACCGCCCGGTGACGGCTCTTGTCCCTGGGCACGCAATAAGGCTTCGACGTCCGGATCCAGTGGAATGGTCAACCGTTCGAGGTTTTGTGCAAGGGTTCGGAGTAAACCGATTTCCTGCGCCAGAGTTTCAGCCATAGTCCGCCCGTGTCCCCAAACTTCTAAACCCTTCTAACATAACAGATCCCGCCAGTAGAATGACCGCGAACGTTGCAAAGGGGTGGGAGCGCTGAATCCTTTTAAGATCACAATCGTCTCTGGTTTCTCTGAAGGCGGAGGCCCCGATGAGCTATTTGCACGGCAGTGGGCTGCTGTGTTAATTGAAAACAGATCTTACCGGCCGCTGTCTGATTGCGTTTTACACGTTCAAGCTGTGAAGGATTTTGACAATCAGCATCGCGCCTTTCCAAGACTTATTAAGGAGTTTTCCATTCGGCCGGGAGAAATACAGCAAATTGAATTTTTGAGTTGGACTGTCCGAAAGGCACCGCTCGAAAACGACAAAACGTTGGTATTTTGCGGACCGGTTGGATGGGGATGGGGCGGCAATTATGTAGCCTTGCCGTGCGGTTCTTATAATATTGAGATCAGAATTAGCGTCGGCGAGGTCGCAGCCGCGCAGGTATCTTCTAATGTGTGGATTGAGGGAGGTAAGCTTAAAGCGGCCAGAGCGCAATGACGGCCGGAAAAATCAAGCAATTGGCATAATTTCCCGCAGCAGACTGGTAGTCTGTGCGACGGATGGAAGCGGCAAAAGCTGCGTGAATGGTCTGGGGATATGCACCTAACGAAACTGATATTCGCCCAATCCGCGGGAGAGCGTCGGTAGGTATCAACCGCGCGAAGAGTTCCGCTAGCGGCTTAACAGAGACGAAATGTCGGCAAGCGGAACGAAGAGTTCCGAACTATCGCAAGACAGCGCAGTGCGGACGAAGCCGCTCTTGCCCCCGAACGCGGAAGCCATACCGGCTCCCTTTCAGTCAGCGGCCTCGCAGTTGCGGCCAGGCGCGTGAAATCTTCCACACGAGCAAAAAGCAATACGCTACGATCGCCAAATAGACGTAGCCTTGGAACGGCGGATAGAACCACGGACCTCCGGTCATGTCTTGGATGCAGTATGTGGAGGGCGTTCCTCCTAAATGAGAAAAGTCTATGAGATGGTCCCACCAATGCCAGCCATCGCAGCCAATATTAGTAGCAGCAAGCTTTAGGAAAAACTGGCTAACCAAGAAAGCCGCGGCCAAAGCCGGAACCACAAAGAGCAAATACACCATTACACCCAATCTCGAACGATATCGGCTTGCTACAATCAGCTCATCCAGCACGGCGCTTCGTGACATCAAGAGTACGTCGGATTCCATCCGAAGCCCGATCAAGAGCAACAGGGCAAGCGGCGGTCCGAACACAGCTATAGTCGCGGGGGAGATGTCGAGAGAGAGCCCAAGAGCCGAGACCTTGCTTGCTTCGGCACTGCGAGTAAGTGCACATAGGAAGACAAGCAGAAGGCAGCGATTTCCGTAGGCCCGAATGAAGCCCGCTTCCGCGTTGAGATAAGACAGCATCCCTCATACCTTCCTAAGCGCTGGGTCCGGAGCGATCCTATTGCTCATTGACGGAGGGAGCCAGATACGATGAGCGCCCGCCCGGCTTCTGTAAGAACCGGTTTGATTGTATGTCCAGCGACTATCTGCTCCGGGATATCAGGGCTGAAGCTAAACTCCATCGGGTCAAGCTTGTGAGTGTAGTCTTTCAGAACTTCAGGAATAAACGGCGCGAGATTTAAGGTCATGCCATTGATTAAGGCGGCTGTTGCGGGACAGGCCAGATTAAAATTGATATTCTGTAAAATGAGAGACAGAGGGCTTGGACTAAATTTGAGATGAATTGGAGTGGCCTCCAGATGCCCGCGATACGCGCTGCCGTCCGCAGCGCTGGTCAGCGACACATCGACTCCAACCGTTTGAGCTGGAACAGTTACGTTGATTCTCTTGTTCGCAATCCAGGGAAACTGGCATAAAGCGTAGCCTGCAACATCCACAGGTGTCCATTTAAGGCTGACATGGAGTGGGGCAGACCCGCTAGTATCAAGGCTGAGATGGATCGCAGACAGATCATCCTGGAGCTTTACATCTTGCAAGCAGATTGTGAGGTCAGCATTTCCCGAGACGGAGCCATCGAGTATTCCAATATTCCCTAAATGGTGCAGCGCGCTCACGGCACCCTTCATAGTCTCACAGCCGAGCCGCTTGCTTTCTTTTGTAGCTTCGCAAGCTCCCTTTTCCTTGGTCTTTTCCGCCTCACAATCTGCCTTTTGGGTCGCGTAAGTAGCGTTCTGAGCGCCTTTTGCGACCTCGCAGGCTTGATCACTGATCCAGGCTCCAGCATTGCAAGCATCGAAGGCCCGATCATAGGCTTTATTCTGCGCGGCTTTAGCAATTTCACAAGCGGTTTTACCAGGGCCGTGGCAGTCTCGCGTATCGTGGTTGTGAGTGCATTGGGGCGGGCGTCGGCAGTCCCGCGTATCCTCTTTCAGATCACATACCCTCGTCGGCGTACAGTCCATGTTCGGCGCGCAACTGATAGTTGAAGCATCCGGCGTGGGGACTGTTGCGTGAATGCTCTGTGATGGGATGGGTCCGGTCCCTGCCAGACAAGCCTCAGCCAGCGCGAAAGCGTTGTTAACGCTGTCGGCAATGAGTGGTTTGGCAATCGCAGCCCACACGACGGACGGCGCGGACTGCACGCCAAGGCCAGAGTCCAGCCTCTGATCAAACTCGTTCTCAAGCGCATCGAACGTCCCGCCGGACGCATGAGCGCTTGGTGGTGCCGCCTCAACCGATAGTTCGCCAAGAAGAACAATCCCGCCTCGGTCGATCAGAGTTGCGGCCTCGCGAAGGGTGTAGGGAACACTCACAGATTTAACCTTAAGCTCCAACTTGAGAGCGCTGCCTGCAGCAGGGCCGATTTTGAGCAGTCTAGAGGGATCAAAGGCAGATTGAAGACTGGCCGGAAGCTCGGCGCTTAAGATCGGATTATTCGCAAACACCCCGGTGATGTTGTCGGCATAGACGGTTAACATAGTAGCGATGATCTTGCCTGCCGCTGAGGCGTCGTAGCCGTCCTCCAGAACAACTTTGTCTACATGGATCGCGGTAAGTGATGGCAGAAGCGTGACTTGAATCATGCGCTTAGGCTCTGGCTTCATTGCCAGCCTTGCGCCAAGCTCGAATATCAGAGTGCCAGAAACACGTGGCTTGAATTTCTCAATAAATCCAGGCTCATCGTCTTTTACGCTGAGCTTGATCGATGAGAAATCAACATAAAATTCCGCCGTGACTTTGAGGAGCTGCCGGTCGGTTTCAATGTCCAGCTTCGTAACGCCGAAATCTTTTGCCTGCTCGGCAAGCAGGATTTGGATCGTACCAACATCAGTCCCCACCGCAACGTTTGGGGTCGTCATGGCCTTCAGGCTATCGAGTGACGAGTCAATTGCCGCTTGGCGCTGCTGCTCAGCCGAGACCGGCGGCCAATGCTTGTTGACGATGCCGGGAAGTCTATCTTGCACCAATCCGTAAAGCGCAGCGCCGACGCCGAGCACGACGACACCAAGGACAGGTATAAACCGCCTCATCTGAAAACTCCCTTCGATCGGTGAATTTCCTGAGGACACGGTAGAACAAATTCCGCGATAAAAAAATATCCCTGGTCGTCGCGCAAGTATTTTTTTGTTTAGTGGCTAAAGCTGCGCTTGCTTACCTCCCTCTTTTGCTTCCGGCCGGTCGGCATCTTCAAGTGGATTGCAGGGCACGATGCGACAATTGGTCGGAATAACTTCCAATTGGATTGTATAGCCGCTGTCATCCCTTTGTATCCACGCGGCTCCGACGCGTTCCAGAAGGAACATTCGCAGGCCTCGGCTTCTACCGTTCGCGACGGTGCGCGGAAGGTCCTGGAAGGACTAAAGGCTGACATGACTTGCGAAACACCGCAGTGACCGATCAGGGCCGGAAGTGTTACTGAGACTAATGCGCAGGAATGGCCGCTTTCGCAGTTTCGGCTGTCAAACCCGTCAGTCCCCTTCCGGAGCCATATCGGCCATTCCCGAAAGCAAGCAGCTGGCCGTACAGGGATATTCGGCGCGAACATAACGACTGAACGACGGGGTCGGCGGTTCGAGTCCTTTCAAGAGCACCATTCGCCACTCTCGTCGGACATCTCATCGGTGCAACGAATTTGCGTGGTCAGAAATTCGACTCTGATCAAGGCGGGCACCAGCATAACTATTTGCATCATCAATCTATGCATGTTCCCAAAGCCTTTTAATCAGCATGGCCGCTATGATCGAACCATGAAGGAAACTTCGGCGGCTCAAGCGGAAACACTTCGTGGTCTTTTCGCAATTCGCTCTCGTAGTTTTCGCTTTCAGAATTCCAATATAGAAAAAGCTCCGCATCCAAGATCTGGATCAGGACTCCCGCTTGACGCGCGTCGATCGTAAATTTCAACGCCTTGAGCTTTTGGGGTCTTCGGCGGCCAACGATTTTGGCGAATATATCGATATGATAGTCGCCACCACAGAAAAGAAGCTCATCGGCGTCCTGTCGGGAAGGGGTAAAAGGGTGATCGGCGCAAACGCCTGCTTGCCCAACGAACATGCCGGTGCCCAACGTGAGCTTTCAAGCCTCCGTGTGGCCCGAAAATCGAGAAGATAAGACCCAGATGTCTGTTCTTATCCTTGCAAACATCTGCTCGACAGCGCAGCCTCTGCTCGCGGTTGATAGGGCGATGTGCGCACGAACAATTTATATGCCGTGGGTTGGATGCGAATTGGTTCCAGGACGGTCTTAAATTTAACGTCTTATGGGTGAGGAACCCTCTTGCGTTTCCGCTATGCGCGTGTGTATTTTTGGTTGCATTACTTAAGTCATAGATCGCGTGTGGGGGCTCATGTCGTTTCGTCGTCTAGGGGCGGCAGCCGTAGTGGCTGCCGGGGTATGTGTTATTGTGCTTGCGGGCGGGCCGCCGCCGGTAGTTAGGGATTTGGTGGTAGCGTCTGCAGCAGCAGCGGAGCAAACATCCTCATCGATGACACCCAGAAGCGGGTTCGGCAACGGCGGCGCCGGTTTGGGAGCGGCGTCGCCATCGTCGACGGCTACCCCATCATCCATGAATGCGAAGAGCACGACGCCGGCAGCGGGACAGCCCAATGCGGAGGCAGCGTCGCCGATCGATACAGCTGTGGATCGCACGCCACTAGGCAAATCAACGCAGCAGACAAGCCAGGGTGCTCTGGGCAACGGTGCGACCGGTACGGACCCCTCTGTATCAGGGAGGGCCTCTTCCAGAGATGATGCTGACATGAAGTCAGCGCTCGGCAAATCAGCGCAATCGGAGGCGGGGGTCACTGCCCTGAGCGCAGCAGCGGCAGTTGCGCCTGCGGACGCTCCTCCCGTCAGCGCTATTCAGAAGGCCTCGGTTCCTGAGATTGCCAGTACTGGCAGCATGACCCAGGATATCGACATCGACGTGCCCGCCTTCCGCGGACTGGAGCCGAAGATTTCGCTGCACTACGATTCCTCGCGCAAGACGAAGATCGGAGGCCTCTATCAGGGCTGGCTCGGCTATGGATGGGGCCTTGAGGGCATTCATGTCATTGAGCGGGCGAGTCCAGGTTACGGTGCGCCCCAATTTGAAGCCAGTGATGTGTTTCTGCTGAACGGTCAGCAACTCGTGGCCTGTGGCTCGGGGGTAAATTCCCCCTCTTGCGCGACCGGGGGGACGCACACCACTGAGAACGAGAGCTATCGTCGCATCAGCTTTAATGGAAGCACTAACGAATGGGTAGTGACAGAGCGAGACGGCACATACTCAACTTTCCGATCAGTATCGGCGATATCAGGGACGAATCCTGTCCCTGGCTCGGTAGATAATAATCTACAGCGCAATTACCGTTGGATGCGGACATCCGTCACCGACCCCAACGGGAACACGGTTCAATATAACTACAGCTGCCCTGGCGGGCCGGTCTGCTACCCGACGAACATTACCTATAATGGCACGCAGATCGTATTCAGCTTCGAGACGCGACCCGACTATATATTGGCTGCGAATGGCCACACCATTTCCTATACGACCGGCCGGATCAAATCGATCACTGTGTGGACATCGGGCAATCTGCGCAGAGGCTACGCGCTGTCCTATGACCAGGCGCCGTTCTCCAATGCCTCCCGTCTCGTGCGGGTCGACGCCTACGGCAGGAACTCCGGCGCCGATCTCGCCACCCGTGCGATATGGGGCTCCGCTGTAAAGACCATTCGTCAGATGAACTACGACGGCGTCAACTACGGCTATGTTGGTTATGGTGGCCAATTCCCGGGTGTGGCAGCCGGTACGACGGAAAGCTTTTTGTCGCGCCAAACAGGCGACCTGAACTTCGACGGACGGGACGAGCTATTCGGCGCGCAATTAAAGCAACAGGCCAATACCGGCACATTGCAATGGCAGATGACCAATTTTACGGTCGACGGTCATGTCGCCGCCACGCAGAACTTCTATTCGACCCCACTTTCCGTCAATCTCGACGTGCTGCCGATGCCCTTCGTGCGCTATTTTGCCGGTCGTTACGTGCCCGGCAAGAATACGAGGGATATTGGCTATAGCGTGACCGTTGCAAGCCTGCAGAACCAAGGCAATGGTGGCACGACGACGAACTACACGACGCAAAGCTCGGTCGTCGTCACGGACGGCAGCCTGGTCATTTCCCGGCGCGATTGCCCGGCTCCAGGCTTCGAGGGCGCCTGCGCCGGCCTTCCGGCTGCCCAAACCACGCAGACCCCGCCTAGCACAATCGGCACCGGATATGCGTCCCTCGACATCGAGAGCGATGGCGTCGATGGGATGGCAGTGCTTCCGGGCGCGTTGATCGGCCAGAATGGCTATGTTCTCGGCGTGGGCGACCTTGCCGGCAACGGTCGGCAGAGCATCGTGACCGCCGACACCCGCAGTTCCCAGGTCAATATCTTCCGGTGGCTAAATAACTCCTGGGTGCGCACCGTCAGCCAACCTATTGGATGTCAAGGCGATCTCAATAAAGGAATCTTCGCGCCGGTTTGTGTGCTCGGCGACATCAACGGCGATGGGACGACAGATCTTGTCAAGGCCGTATATAACAGCGGTTCGAATGGGTATCTCGTCGAAGTCTGGCTGTCGGCGGGTTATGCCTTCCAGCAGGTTGCAAGCGGCATATGGATCTCCGGATCTCCGATCTTGCGCGACCTCGACAACGACGGCAAGGTCGATGTATTCTCGGCCGCTGGCCGCTCCGACACAGAGCCGTTCAAGACGCTGCAGGCCTATGGATTCTGGAATGGTCCATCAGGCAGCAGCCTGGCACAGTCACCCTTTGCTGTGCGCGGTTCGTCGCTTATGGGCGACTTCAATGGCGACGGTATGCCGGACATGGTGGATTCGCCGACCAGCCTTGCCGTGTCAAATCCCGGCTCCGGCAATCCGAATCTGCTTCGCAATGTCGTGCTGGAGACAGGCGGCACAATCTCGATCGACTATGCGCCGTCGTCGCGCTGGACGAATACATACATGCCGCAGGTGATGCATGCCGTCTCCAAGATCACGGTCAATGACGGACGCGGCGTTGTGGCTACTACGGATTACTCCTACTATGGCGGACTATATGACCCTGCATCCAGAAAGTTCCTCGGCTACCGTATCGTTAGTACGCTAAAGCCTGCAGCGAATGGTGAGACGGCAAGACCCATCGTTGAAACGGTATATCGTCAAGATGTTGCAAGCTTTGGTCTGCCAGAGTTCACCAACTGGAAAGATGGGGCTGGAGTAATACACCGACAAGTTTTCGAAGACTATGCCGTCAACGCTTCGGTGAAACCATATTTCGCGCTGAACACCGCCACAACAACCGTCCTCACGGAAAACGAAGTTGCCACACTGAAGGTTGAGCGGGCATACGACGCGTATGCCAACATTATACAGATTAAAGACTATGGCCGCGTTGATGTGCCTGGAGACGAACTATTTACCGAGCGGTTCTTCTCACCAAATACGAACCAATACATCGTCTCACGTATGCTTGCCGAGCGTAGTCAGGCAAACATGCAGGGCGGCGGCCCTTATGTGAAATATCAGCACTTTTTCTACGATGGATCTAGCGATGTTTGGCAGCCACCTGCCAAAGGCAATCTCACCCATATGCAAAATCTGATGACGATGCAAATGGGGGCAAGCACATACTATACCTATGATAGCTACGGCAATCGCACTGCCCGAGTCGAGCCGATGGGGCAGCGCACCGAATGGGATTACGATGCGACATACCACATCTACCCAATTACCGAACGATCCCCTCGCTATTTTGTAACGGGCAACCAGCCGGCCGATACGCGCTTCGTCTCCACGTCCACCTACGACCCCGTCTGTGGTCTGGTATCGCTGCGCACTGATCCGAACAATATCAATGAGAGCTTCGAGTACGATCCGTTCTGCCGGCCATCAAGATATTCCCATGGTGGGTATGGCCGACTCGAGCGGACGGAATATCAGAACGAAGGCAATCCCAACACACAGGCTATTATAACATATACACAGCAATCAAATGGGAACGGTGAAGTTTACAAACGCACTTGGTATGACGGCCTAGGTAGGCCGTGGCTTCTGGAAGCGTCGCCTTATGCTGCTGGGGAACCTGCGACCGTCACAGAAACCGCGTATGATGCGCGCAGTAATCCTTGGGTAACAGCACCCAGTCGTTTTAGCAATGAAGGCCCTCAGTGGACGACGAATTCGTTTAATTGGGACGACAAATTGATTAAGACCGTCAATCCAGACGGCTCTTTTCGCACGTACTCCCGATCGTTCTATCTCGGAAAGCTCGGGGATTTGCCCAATCCCACTCTTTGGGTAGTGACTGAGATTAACGAAGAGCAACAAGAGGCGCGAACACTTATCGATACTAGGGGAAATATCATCGAGGTCGTAAAGATCGCGCCTGAAGGGATTCTCGCTAACTATCGCGCATTTGATATGTTTGGTAGGGTTATCCGCGTCAATGATAACGAGAGCGCCAACTGGGCTTATACCTATGACATGGTAGGCAATCGCCTAACAGCGAGCGATCCTGATCTCGGCAACTGGTCATATGAGTATGATGCCTCAAACCGCCTAACGAAGCAGACGGACGCCCGCGGCTTTGTCACGACGATGCAATATGATCAGCTGGATCGCCTGACGCTGCAGCAGGCGATGGCGCCCGGCCAGACCACGCCGACACTGGTGGCCAAAAACACCTATGATGAGAACCAGCAGCCTGGTTATCACAATCTCGGCCTCCTGACGAAGGCCGAAGGCCCAGCGTCCACCAACCTCTACTACAATGTCTTCAATGGCTCGGGACGGTTTGTCCGCACCAATACGACGATCGATGGTCTGACGAACGTTTACAATGAAGCCCGCGGTCGTCAGGACGAGAAGATCTGGCTGGACTATACCCCGCTCAGTGTCGGCAATACGAACAGTCGCTGGGGATATAATACCAGCAATCTGCCGTATTCCATTCCTGGCTACATCAACTCTATAACCTACGAGGCTGACGGGCAGACGCGGTCGATCACCTATGCCAATGGTGTGACCACAAACTTCTCCTATTCCCCGACCCGGCGCTGGCTGACGCGGGTGACAACGGCCAAAGGTGCCGCCGTGCTGATGGATAATCAGTACACGAGGGACAAGGTGGGTCGCATCAAGACGATTACTGGGCTGACGCCTACGGAAAGTTGGGCCTACACTTATGACAATTTTAGCCGATTAAAAACAGCCGATAATCTAGGCAACAACGCGCTTGATGAGACGTATGTATATTCGTTGACAAATAACCTTCTGTCGCGGACGCGGGTGGCTGGGGCCTATGTCTATCCGGCAGGTACAGCGGCGCGTCCGCATGCTGCCACCCAGATCGGCTCTGCCTCGCTGACCTATGATGTGAACGGCAATATGCTGAGCGATGGCAAGCGCACGCTGACATGGGATGGTAGCAACCGGTTGTCGACGGTAACCCAGAATGGTTCAACGGTGACCCTCACCTATGGCCCGGACGGAGCACGGGCGAAGAAGAGTTGGGCCTTCGGGACGACGCTCTATGCTGGTGCCGACATCGAGATCGACCGGACGACGCCCGGCACCGATATCTACACGCTTTATCCGCATCCAGATCTGAAGATCGTCATCAACAATACAACGCATGCGGTGACGAATTCCTTCCTGCACCGGGATCATCTGAACTCCGTGCGCCAGGTGACCGGCAGTGACGGCACCATCGTCGAACAGACGGGGTATGCCGCCTATGGCGAGCGCACCAACACGGCGATGCAGACGCAGAAGGGCTATATCGGCGAGCGTTTCGATACGGAAACCGGGCTGATGTATCTCAATGCCCGATACTACGATCCGGCGTTCGGCCGCTTCATCTCACCAGACGATTGGGATCCGACCAAGGAGGGCGTCGGAACGAACCGATACGCCTACGCAGACAACGATCCCATAAACAAGTCAGATCCTAATGGACATGCCATCGATCCTCGCAGTACCGCCTATGGCAGCGACGACAATCAAGCCACCTCGCGCTCGGAAGTTGCTTCTGCAGCCTCTAATGGTCTCAGTGGTCTCCTTGGGCACGACCAGCATGGCGATGGTGGCGGATCGCAAATGGCTGGGGGCATTGGTCCCAGCGACGAAATAGAGGGTCCTGGCTACGACGCCGCCGAGGAGGAAGAAAGACAGTTTCACGAGATTCAAAATCACATGCCGACGATGGGCGCGGGCATTCTTCAGAAGGACGTCAATGGTGTAACGATTAGAGGGTTAGGAACAGCGGCGCCGATGTTAGGAAAAGCGGCGCCGACAGCGAGGGTTGCTAAAACCTACGAAACTTATACCAAGACAAACCCAGAAACTAAAGAGATTTATAGTGGTAGAACGAGTGGAACCAAGAGCCCACAGGAAAACGTTGCCGCCAGAGATAGGGCGCATCATATGAACGCAGAAGGATACGCCCCTGCCCTGCTGGACAAAAGCAGTTCGAACCCTGCGGCCATTCGCGGTAGGGAACAACAGCTAATTACTGGAGCGGGAGGCGCGCGTTCGATAGGTGGAACGTCCGGAAACCGATACAATGGTATTTCCCCCTCGAACCCCAACAAGTCGTATTATGAGGGTGAGTCAAGACGGGAGTTTGGAGAATGAATAGCACAAGGAAAATTAGAAGAAAGCGCGGCGACATCGTTAAGATTCAGCTTGAAAATGGGTATTTCACCTATGCGCTGGCTTTAAAAAGCCCACTTTTTGCATTTTTTGATATTCGCACCAAGGATGACTTATCCGTCAGCGACATATGTAAAAGTAAGGTGATTTTTGCGCTCTGGGTAATGGATTATGCGGTAACGAAGGGTGTTTGGGCAATTTATGATCACGTAGTGCTTCCTGCGGAAACATCATTGGAGGATGTAATATTTTACAAGCAAGACAAAATTAGTGGAAAAATATATTCTTACAGTAATATCGATTGTAGTGAGCATCCTATCACGTTCGAAGAGACTGAAGGCAAGGAGGCGGCCGCTGTGTGGGACCCTTCTCATGTGGAGGATCGGCTGAGGGATTATTTTGCTGGCGCGCCCAATAAGTGGGTTCAGTCACTAAAAGCCAGGCGACTTGAATAGGCATATTGAGCTGAAGAATTTTTTCAACCGAGCCAGCCAAAATGGGACCGGATATCGGGCGCATTATCGGTGATAATTGTATGCGCGGTTCTTCGAGCCGAACTGCCCGTGAGGCAAAACGTTGGCACCGTGACAAAGGAGAGATGTGAAAGCAATGGCGGAATGGACCACGCGAGCCGGAGAATCCGTGGCATCGTATAGCGCAGCAAGGCGCGATAAGTTGATGGGGAGTAACCATCCGGTCAGGCTTCCGATTGCCCACATTGTCGGCGAGTTCCAATGGAAATGCCGAAGGCGATGTCATTGAGGCGGGCCAGGCCTCGCCAAAGGCATGCGGTTATGACCCCGAATGAAATGGACGTGCTCTAGACCCAGCAGGTTAAGAAGCCTTTTCCGAATGTTCGCGTTGGCTATTTCTCGACCAGCGTCCATGGCGCCAAGGGTTGCTGCCTGATCGTGGGCAGGAAGTGGATGATGACGGGAGAATTCCAGTGCCAGCGAAACGGGTTGACTGGCGAGCATAGCGGCCGAACGCGGGATCCCGGATACAATTGCATTGGACTTAGGAAAGGCGGTTACAACCCTGTTCCTTCTCTTCACGAGACCAGTGGCGGCCGCGCTCCACCCATGTGATCACTTCGATATGGTGCCTCGTCATAGGATTATTCTTAGGGATAGTCCTATGACCTGCGATATTCCACCTCGGCTCACAAGGCGGTCCTCACCGTAGGATACGAGCCACAGTCAGCGCACTCTCAAGCCACCATCTATCCCAACGATGCCCTCACTGCCGTATCAGGTTCAGAGCCCCCGAATAGGCTATGCCAAAGTAGTGCCAAAATTTTACCCGCGACTCCAGTCAGAGGATCGTTTCGCAGTATTAACTGTGGACACCGAAAGCGTTCAGACGAATTGATCAGGATGCAGTTGCTCCGTGTGATACCCCTACGGAGGGGAAATTATCGACATGGTTGCAGTTGAATGAGTCGCTCATCGCTTTTGGTACTTTTGGTCTGGGTGGGGCTAAGTGGTTGCACGACGAACGATTCAATCGAAGACGCATTCACGATCAAGGTGAATGAGCTGAGCAACGCCGGAAAGCCACTTCCAGCAGGCTACACTCGAGGGAAAGACCCGCTTCTCTCTTCCTACGCATCATCCGGTCCCGGCGGTGTAAGTATTGAAGGCTCGGGTAACTTCGTCTCAAGAGCCGGTCCGCCGGTATCCGCGGCACCGATGCGGAACGGTGAGCAGGGGTATTCGCTCAATCTCGTTAACGCACCCATTGCAGCCGCGGCGAAAAGTGTTCTTGGCGACATCATGGGAGCCAGCTACGTCGTCGACCCTCGCGTCACAGGCACTGTAACGCTGCAAACCGATGGACCAGTATCGAAGGACGCTCTCGCCGATCTGCTTGAATCGGCTCTTTCCGTGAACGGAGCCGTCATTGTCAAACGTAACAACGACTACCGGATCGTGCCCTCATCCGAGGCATTCTCCTCGGTGCCCTCTGTGAGCGGTTCCGGGGCGACGCTTAAGGGGCCAGGCGTCAAAGTTCAGGTCATCGGCCTCAAGTTTGTCGCTGCTGACGAGATGAAAAGCATTCTCGGCCCAATCAGCCAACAGGGTTCAGTTCTAAGAACTGATGCCGCCAGGAACCTGATCGTACTTGCGGGAAATGGCTCGGATCTTGCCGCCATGCGCGAGGCGATATCCGTGTTTGATGTCGACTGGATGCAGGGAATGTCGGTCGCGCTGACGCCGCTCAAAGCCTCAAAGCCTGCAGCCGTTGCAAAGGAATTGGACACCATTTTCGCGACCGACACGTCGCTCGGCAAAGGCGTCATTCGGTTCATTCCCAATGACCGATTGAACTCCGTTCTGGTCATCACATCGCGACCTGCATACATCGAGCGAGCGCGAGCCTGGATTGCCAAATTGGATCGGCTCGCGAGTTCCACCGAGCAGCAATTGTTCGTCTACCAGATCCAAAACCGCCCCGCAAAGGAGCTCGCGGACGTTCTGCAAAGTGTTCTGAAGGCCCAGGATTCGGGCTCAAGCAAGGAGAGCGACACAGCCTCAGTGGCGCCAAACTTGCAACCGGCCACTGTATCAAGCAGCGATGGACAGCAAGCGCAGGCGACCGCCGCCACTAACTACAGCCCTTCCGTGGCCGAGGCGGTCAATTACGATCCCGCCGTTAGCAGCAGCTCAGGCAAAGTCAAAACCTCGGTTGTCGCCGATACGGAGAACAACGCACTTTTGATCTCGACGACCGAACGTGAATATGAACGTGTTCAATTGATCCTGAGACAGCTCGATGTTCAGCCAACGCAGGTCATGCTGGAGGCTGTCATTGCCGAAGTCACATTGAACGATCAGCTGAAGTTCGGCCTGCGGTGGTTCTTGGAGAATAGCAAATTCGGCGTCGGCTTCTCGGACTTGTCCAATGGCGGGACTGGTGCGAGCTTCCCAGGTTTTGCGTGGAGCTACTCGGCAAACGATATATCCGTCACCTTGAACGCGCTCTCGAGCATCACGAAAGTCAACGTCGTCTCGGCGCCGACGCTGATGGCTCTAAACAACCAGAAAGCTACGTTGCAGGTGGGCGATCAGGTGCCGATCGTCACGCAGCAAGCGGCGAGCGTCAACGGCAATTCTCCGGTTATCAACTCGATCGAGCTCAAGGACACAGGCGTGATCTTGGCGGTCATACCGCACGTGAATAGTTCAGGGCGCGTCATGCTCGAAATCGACCAGGAGGTCAGTGATGTTGTCAAAACCACCACGTCTGGTATCGACTCGCCTACGATTCGAAGACGAAAGATTTCGACACGGGTCCTGGTGAATGACAACGAGACGGTGACGCTCGGTGGCCTCATTCAACAAAAGAACAGCATCACAAAGAACCAGACCCCGGTTCTTGGGAACATCCCTATCCTGGGGAATGCCTTTAAGCAGAAGGAAGATCTGATCGGCAAGACGGAGCTGGTCATCTTTATTCGGCCGCGCATTGTGCGTGACGCGAACGACGCTCGCAACGTGACCGAAGAGTTTCGCCGGCAGCTTGATTTCGGCTCGGCGATCAAGCAGCGCCGCGGCGGCAAAAATGATCTGCAACAAGATCTCAAACGGATTGCCAATTAATGGCCGATCTCTTGCAGTTTGGTTTTCTGGCAACGATCTCGGCGATCATCTGCTGGGAGGATATCCGACGCTTCAGGATACCTGACCTTGCCAATGCCTTGCTCTTTGCAGGCGGACTTGGCGTCCGGCTGTCGCAGGGATGGTACGCGATGTCAGTCGGTGCACTTAACGCTTGCGTTGTGTTCGTGTGCGTTCTAACGCTCAGAAATGCCTTAACAAAGCTGCGGGGCAGGAGCGCCTTGGGGATGGGCGATGTCAAGTTAATGGCTGCCAGCTCCGTTTGGTTGGACTTGTCAGATATCCCATGCTTCGTCCTTATCGCTTGTTGTTCGGCGCTTGTTTTCGTGGCCGTGACCTTTCGAAGCGTCGATGGCAGCGTAGCGGACAGGCGAATCCCGTTCGGCCCGTTCCTATGCCTTAGTCTCTTGATGACTTGGGCCATGGAACATCTTCGACCGCTCAATCTCGGATAATCCCATGCACGGAAACACGCACCCTCAGGCCAGCGCGCGAAAGGACATTTCTTGCCGCGGCGAGGAAGGATTTACACTAGTCGAGCTCCTCGTCGTGTTGGCTATTATCGGTCTGATTGCCGCAATCGCGACACCGCAAGTCCTGCGCTATCTCGGGTCGGCACGTGTCGATACCACAAGGGCGCAGATCAAGAACTTTCAGAGCGCATTGGAGCTCTACTATATCGACACCGGCCACTACCCAAGTGGTGAGCAGGGTCTTGCTGCTCTGCAAACCGCGCCTCCCACCGAGGCCAAATGGAACGGTCCGTATCTCAAGCAGAGCGGCGCGTTTGCCGACGCCTGGGGCACGGCTTACCAATACAAAAGCCCAGGGGACAAGAAGCCGTTCGAGATCACTTCTTTCGGTCGCGATGGCAAACCGGGTGGGGAAGGGCAGGATGCGGATCTCTTCAGCGACTAGGCACGGAGCCGGAATCTAGCGGAACGATCCTTGTCATGGTTATCAGTCGGGAACCATCGTCGGCTTGGATCTTGATCTCGACCGCGGCGGGAAGGCGATCGCTCTTCCATTTTCTTAGCCACAACTGGTCGTCCGCTTGACGGCGATCGTCGTTCAGATAGCGGAAGGTCACCGATAAGTTGCCGTTGGCAAGCACGTTTTGTTCTCCCAATTGCAGTTCGGGCTGCAGCCGACGTGGCTTGGACAATTGCGCAAATTGGCGCTGCTTGCCGTCACTAGAACTTGTCCAAATCACCTCGCGCAATGACTGTATGGACGTTCCAGTCTTGACGATCGCCACGAAATTCAGGCGATCGACGTCGCCGTCCATAACGACAGGGTCGGCTTCCTGTCTTCCAAGCAGCCGCAACGGCCTGGCGTTAGCAAGTGTTGCGTCCAGGTAGTTGAGGATGGCGCCATAGCGAACTTCCTGATCGGTCCTGTTTGACACCGCGGACATCGTTCTGACCTGCCCGAGTGCGCCAACGATGACCATGGACAAAAGTGAAACGATTGCGACGGTGATCAGTGTCTCGAGTAGGGTAAAACCGTCTTCTTCGGCAAAGGATTTAACTTGCTTTCTCATCGGACAGACAGAATATCAAAATAGACAAAGTTGTCCGTTCGCTCCATGTTCGAGGAGCCAGAAACCTCGATGCTGGTAAAGCCTATAAACGATCCGGGGCGATAAGCCTGTCCGTCTTTCGGGCTTAGTTTGACTTTCCACCGCCCCCGCTGATCGGCGCCTTCTGTCGAGGCCAATCCCGCTCCAATAAGCTTCGGCACTTCGATCAAATGGATCGAGTTTGCCAGTTCAATAAGCTGATCGCTCTCGATCGATCGCTTGATGCCAATCGTAGCGATATTGATGGTTTGCGTAGCAACGCCCATTGCGATGGCAAGGACAAGGAAAGCAACGATCGTCTCCACAAGCGTAAAGCCGTCGTCCGCTTGTCTGAGGAGGTTCGCTTCAATCATCGCCGACCTGACTGACCGTTCCGTCGATCCAGTTGAGTGTGAACGAGAGTTGCCTGTCGGTAGCGTCCTTGACGGTAATCCTGCCGCCGCTTGCGCTGCCATCGGGATAAAATAGGAAGGCAGCGCTTCGGTCGGCTGTGACCAGTTCACGGCCTGTCAGGACCGTCATTGAAATGCCGTCTGGAAAAGGAAGCCGCTCACAACATTCCGATCTTGCGATTTCACGACCAGCCAGATCGATGTCCATCCTGACCATGTGCTGTCTTGAAACCGCTTTGATCCGGGCAAGCGCTGCGTCATGCATAATCCGCGTGCGGAAGTCGGCAATGCTCATCTGTCGTCCGCGCTGCAAGGCCGGGCCGGTGATTGCCGCAATCAGCCCCAATATTGTCAGTACGACCAGCATTTCGACCAGCGAGAATCCTTCCTCAGGAATGGATGCATGATCAAGCCGCTTCATTGCTGGCTCAAATCGTTGATGCTGAGGAGGGCAGTCATGACGGAAATCACCAAGCTTCCGACGAGGGCTCCCAAGACAATCGTGATGATTGGTGTCATCAGCGTTAGAGCGCGATCGAGAAGGCGCTGCCCATCCTCCTGCAACATGACGGCGGCGTTGTTCAGAACGACGGGCAAATTATTGACCTCATCTCCAACGGCAGCCAGCGAGACGACACTCTGTGGAAACAACATCGACTGTCGCATCGCCTCGGAAAGGCGGGTCCCTGCAGAAACCAGATTAACGGCCTTGTTGAGGTTCGGCTTGAACGATGTCACGGAACAACAATCCGCAGAAAGTTTCAGGGCTGTCGTCATGGTGACGCCATTGGCGAGCAAAAGTGACAAGCTCTGCAGATAACGGCCTAGCGCAATATCCCGCGTGATCGTGCCGATCAGTGGCAGGCGCATTGTGATGGCGGACATTTGCCGCGCGAGAGCCGACCGCTGCCAGGCAAACATGGCCATCCCGACAAGCGTGGATCCTAACACGACCAACAGGAAACCGGGTGCGGAAAGCCATTCCCGTATGGTTGATAGGACCGAGATCATCATCGGGGGCGATCTTCCTGCTCCTTCGAAGACGGGCGCGATCGAAGGCACTAGCACAAAAGTGATGACGAGTATGGCGCAGACCATCATGAATAGTAGAAAGCACGGATAGATCGCAGCATCGACAACGGCTTTCCGTTGAGCCTTTTGTTTAACAAGGTCGACGGCGATAGTTTGTAGAACGAAGGGCAATCGACCACTTTGCTCGCCGCTACGGACAAGAGCGGGTATGTCCGGTCTCAGATTATCAAGGCTGCCGACAGCGTCTGACGGCGACTTCCCCTCGGAAATCAGGCGAAGCATGCCGTCGGCAACCCTCCTTGTGGCAGGCGCCGAGGATGAGGAAACGGCCTTCAGCGATTGATCGAAAGACAGACCCGCGTTCATCAGAATAGCGAGATCGGAGAAGAACCGTGCATAATCCGGCTTTGCGTGAAGTTCGAGCGTCAGGAACTTGGTTTTCCAGTGGTCGGCGGCGCGTGCAGGGAGAATTGATGAGACCTTAAGGCCCATCAATCGAAGTTTGGAGCGAGCGTCGGACAGATCGCTTGCTTCAATAGTTCCGCTCTCCTGGCGACCGCTGGTAAGAAATGCCCTGTAGCTAAACTTTGGCATGTCACACTACCTCGAAGTCGATCATCCGCGCGACCTCCGCTTGGGTCGTCAATCCGCGTTTATGCATGACTTGCGCATATTGACGAATTGGCACCATTCCCGAACTGCGTGCCGCATCCTCGATTTCGCCATTCGACGCTCCCGATGTGATCTTGGAACGAATGATCTCGGTAACTTCGAGGATCTCATAAGCCACTTTCCGGCCGTGATAACCGGTTCCGCCACAGGTTTGGCAACCGACGTCATGATCGTGACAGGCTGAGCAGGTCAACCGCAGCAGCCGCTGGCTCACCACACCGCGAAGGGTGGCTTCGATCAGATAGCTCTCAACACCCATGTCCTTCAAACGGCTTATCGCCCCGACTGCGCCGCTGGTGTGAAGGGTGGATAGCACCAGATGGCCTGTCAGTGCGGCTTGGATCGCAATACGTGCTGTTTCACCATCGCGAATTTCGCCAATCAGGATGACGTCAGGGTCCTGACGAAGAACGGAGCGAAGGGCGGCCGCAAAGGTCAGTCCTATCGTCGGATCGACCTGCATCTGCGTCAGGCCCTTCATCCTGTATTCGACCGGGTCTTCCACGGTGAAGATCTTCAGATCGGGCTTGTTGATCCTATCGAGCAAGGCGTAAAGCGTTGTGGTTTTCCCTGAGCCCGTAGGACCGGTGATCAAAATGATGCCGTTCGGTCTTTCGGCCATGGCCAATAGCTGCTCTGCTGCTTGAGGTTGATACCCAAGCGATAGAAGGTCCAAGGCGACATTGGTCTTGTTGAGAATACGCAGAACAATGGTTTCACCATGAACGCTCGGCATCACCGAAACACGGAAATCGACATCTTCGCCGCGAACGGAAAGGCGGATCCGGCCGTCTTGAGGCAGCCGCCGCTCTGCAATGTTCAATTTCGCAAGAATTTTGATACGGCTGATGATCCCTGCTTGAAGCGCCTTAGGAGCACGTTCAATGTTCTGGAGCATGCCATTTCGTCGTAGTCGAATGTTGAGGCTCTCAAGCTCTGGTTCGAAGTGAATGTCCGTAGCACCAGCGTCAACTGCCTGTTGAACGACCCGAGAGACAAAACGAATGACGGGTTCTTCTCTGGAAATATCCAGCAGCCGATCGACGTCGTCATCTCGATCGGATCCAATCATGTCTTCTGATGTTTGAAGAACCGCTGTGGAGGCCCGCTTGATCGCTTCCTCGATAGAGTTGCGCGAAGCAATTTTGACCTCCGCCTGGCGATCGAACAAATAGGCGACGGCATTGAGGGCGGCTACGTCGAACGGATCCGCTATCACCAGAACAATCGTTTCATCGTCGCTTGTGATCGGAACGATAGCCTTGCGTTGCGCATAATCCTCTCCGAGCTGGGCCAAAAGAAGGGCGTCCAGTTGGATGACGTCCGTTCTCGCGACATCAAAATACTCTGCCAGCTTGGCCGCCAAGGCTCCTTCCGCCACAAGTCCAAGCTCTCGAATGACGATATCCGGGGCTTGCGCAGTTCTGGCCACGCCAGCTTTCACGCGTTCGGCTGCCTCTGTCGAAAGGTCGCCCGCGGTTCGCAAATAGGTGAGGAACCCCTGAAGAGACCGTTCTCCCACCATCATTGCAGAGCTCCATTCAGCAGACGAATGTCCTTCGGATCGAAAGCTGCGGCACAGAGGCCCGGATTGTTCGGACCTGTTGGTGGCGTGGATAGATGATCCCAGGGCACCGCGGAGATATGACGGATCATGGATGTTCCGCCGATGTCGAAAACGTCACCTACATAATACCGGCGGCCACCTTCTTGCACTGTCGCTTCGATAGTGACGGTCGTCCCTGCCGGGGCTGGCATCCGCTGTGCGGTGATTTCGTGTAGACCTGCGCTGCGGCTTGATCGCAGCAGCGGCGACATACTCGCGGGCGAGAGCGTTGCGAAAGACCCATAGACCGAGAAAACACGCGCCAATTTCCAGGCAGGAATACCTTCCAGCGGCTTGAAATCGGTCAGTTCCATGATGTCCTCAAAGGGGGCGTACTTGTATCCATTCGGTAGCGACGGAAGCGACGCCTCATTGGATGATCCGCCAGGATATCGAAACTGGGCGACCGCCTTGGCCAAAGTCTTCTGATCGTCATTTGCAATGCCCAAAGCATCAAAGCCCACCATGAGTGTTTCTTCACTGGCGAGGTTGAGACTGATCAGCCCGGAATGCGGCTGAACTCCTATATCGACGTCGAAATCGCCGACCCGGCAATGCGCGAATCCCTCGATAGCAATTTTGTTTGAGGACTGAGAGCTGGCAATTTTGTAGGCGATCATCGTTGTGATCGCTTGAGCCGTGGTCTCCAGACGAAAAGCGCTGAGGCGCGTTGCGCCAGTCAAAGCCTTGATATGCGCTGACATCGCGAAAACGCCAAGGAAGGACGAAAAGATCAACAGGAAGGCGATCACGACGATAAGCGCAAAGCCGTCGTTTCCGCGATCTTGGCGATCCAACCATCCTCCCTGTAGGATCACTTGGGCGGTTCCTCATAAAGATAGTAGTCGACGTGTCGATCGTTGGAGGCGAGACGCAAACGGTTCTTGTCGATTTCGTTTATCTGCCAACCTTCAACAGTGTCGCCGACGCGAACCCATTCGGGAACCTTGTCGCCAGAGCCAACAAGGGCCGACGTTACGCCACCGAAATCGCGGATCCCCTGAAGCTTGATTTGCGGCGGCGCAGCCACTATGGGCGGCGCAACGGCTTGTTGCGGTACCATCGGGACCGGAGTGGGCGGAACGACGGGTGGCTGATAGGGCAGACGGTTCGGGCTGAATACGGGTCTTTCAAGTGCGATATCACCAGCGACGATGTCTTCGCCACTTGCATTGTTTTTCTCCTTCGCCACTACAGGATTAGGTGCCGAAGCGCCAGCACTAGCAAGGATGGGATAAGTACCGACGTCTCGCATTGCCATAATGTTGCAGACGCACAATCCGGTGAGGGCGGCGGTCCATCCAACAATATTCAGCGGTTTTGCGGAACCTAGCCACCTCACTTTGCTACGCCTCCTTCAATAGTCGTCGCGGGAGAAATCGAACCATATACGGACAGCTCCGCAGACAACTGGATCGGCCCGCTGAGAACAGACGATTGAATGGGTGTCACGTTCCGAATGCTTACCTCTCGAATGACCAAGGGAGGCGTCGCCAACTCGATCTGTTTTATAGCCCCATACATAGGGGCCAATCCGCCTTGTAGGGAAAGTCTGATACCGGCCAGCCGCAGGCGACCGCTTTCCAGTAACGGCAGGCCGCTTGTCGATGCAACCTCGACATTCTCCTTCCTGGCTATATCGGTAACCAGGGTCTGCAGATTTGCCTGCGCGATCGCGGCGGTGGCACCGGCAAGGAAAAGATCGCCAGCACTGGCGCTACTGGACGGAGGCGAGCTCTCCGCCGCCTTGGCTGAGTTCGAAATGAACGCGGTCAGGTGCCCAAGGGATAGGCGTTGTGTATCGATATTCTTGGCAAGATCGGAAACGTTGTATGCAGCCATGGCCGCGATCGACAGAGGGATCATCGCAACGAACAACAATAACGTCAAAGCGGCAACTCGGCGGACCAAGTTTGAAGCATTCATCAACGTGAATAGCAGGTTATTCATCTAAGAGCCGCGTTCATCTGAATTGAGAAGTGGTCGCCAGCGACGCCAGGTATATGGACGACAGGACTGGTAAATCGTGTCGCGGAAAACTTGGTGTTCTCGTCGAGAAGGCGGATCAGACCCGCGGCATCATCGGAATACCCATCGATTGAGACTACGTTATTTTGGATGGAAAATTCGTTGAGCCAGGTCGATTGCGGGAGAACCTCTGTAAGACGACCCCAAAGCTTCGTAACGGAAATTGCCTGTGCTTTCGTGCCTTGAGCCGCAGCAAGGGCAGCTTGTTGATCTGCTTCTTTATCCAACCGTTTTCTTATGACTGTTGCTCTTTGCTGTAGGAACTGAACTTGTTCCTTGAGCGCTTCTGAAGCTGCGTAGTAGCGATAATTGAGCTGCCCCAATGCTACGGCAGCTAAAATTAGTGCAATGGCAGGCAGAGCCCATGTCAACCTTCGACCCGTGCGAGGGCGGATGGGTTTTGGGACTATCCGGTAAAGGCAGTGTTTCGAGACTTCAAACGGTCGCCCGGCTGCGCTCCCTGCGATGATCCCCTTCAAGCAAATTTTTGCGTCCGCAAAGCTCTCAAAGATTGTGTCGATCTGGTCCTTTCTGATGATCAAATACCGGGTCCCTCGACGTTTGGCAGATGGCCATTCAATGGCCAGGTGGACCGTGTCGCCTGCAAACGGGGTCTCTTCCGCCAGATCGATTGCTGCCATCTCAAGGGCTTGATGATAGGGGATTGTGCGATCGGACAGATGTCTGACCAAACCTCTCTCGTCAGTCAGTTCAATTATGCATTGGGAACGAGGACGGAGAAATGGCAAAGCTTCGGCGAAGGGGAGAGGCTCAGCTTGTACCTCATTGCTCCCTGGGAATATTACGATTGCACCAGCGCGACTTATTTGCACACGCGGGGCGCCGATGCTTCTCTTCTCGGATACTGTGAGCAGATCACGCAGTTCGGCGCGCCACCAAATCCAGATATCCGAAATGCTATGCAAAGCGTCTGGCAATAGAGCTGTCCCAACAGAAGTCCTACACGGTTCTATGGTGTTATACCGAACCGATCGCGTCGGGGCTTTACCTCCACCACGTCTATCCACAATCATATGGTAGTTGAAGGGAGTATCCGATTGCCATGCTACCGTCCAACGGCTGGTTGGTGTCCGCGCCGCTCAAGATGAATTCATTACCCATTGTGCTGGAGCCAGACCGGTTCCGACCAAAAAATATGTAGGTCTGATGCGTGATCGTCGTGAAGCGGCCGGTCTTGCAGTTGCCACTGAAGTTATCGCTCAACTTGATCCCCAGCTCATCAGCAATGCACTTGTCGGTCACGTTCTGCACGTAGTCGCGGCAGAAGGCGACCGCATCTTCCCGGCAGTGTTCGACCGAAATGATTGCGTTCGGTGAATTCAGGCCCTTCCGCGAGGAAACGGTGACCTGCATCGCGGCACGGTCCCGTCGTAGATTTTGTTCTTATCCTGGCCGTTCGCATCGACCGGCTCGCCCAAGATCACTGATTTATAAGCTCCGATAGCCTTTGTCATCGCAGACTTGAGGCATTCTACATCGCCACCGCAGGCGTTCCGCTCGGCGAGAAGCGAGCGCGACAGCGACTTAACAGCTGACGGTGATGACTTCTTCGCCTGCCGGAACCCAGCGGCCATCGCATCATCGAGAGCAGACAATTCGTCGTTTGAGCATATCGCCCGCTCATCAGCGCTGACCGCCTTTCGGCAATCGAAGCCGCCTGATTTGGCCGCATCAGGACATGTGAAAGCAAAGAAGCCGAAAGTCGCGGCAAGGAGGACATACGAAATCGGCTTCAATCTACTTCTCCAACCATGGCATTCGCGTTTCGAGATCATGTCGCGGCCGATCTGCTACATCAATGGAACCTCTCGAATGTAGGTTGGAGTTTTGTTCACCAGGTTCGTGTAGCCAGCCGTACTGTGGGCGCTTGTCGATGCGGGGGTTGGATGAAGGAACCTCGTGTGGTTACCCGCTGAAAAGAACGCTTTGGATGCGGTGGATGACAGTGGGACACTGTGAGCGCTTGCAGCATCGCCATGATGCGGGACAACTATGGCTGTGTACGACATGCCCGCAAGACTGCTGACGTGGGAATTGGCGTCCGCGATGATCTCGTCGTACACGCAGTCGCCAGGGAGCAATCCCAATTCAGTGCCATCCTCGAAAAGAAGGATCAGACCATCGTTGTTCGAGGTGGGATGAGCCGGAGCCGTTCTCATGATCTGTAGCTGCTGACCCGAATGTAAGGGCACGCCAACGTGAGGTGCGCTCCAGCGACGTGTTCGGGATTTTACGGTTACATCGAAGAAAAGCAGGGGCTTCATCCCGCTGGGTACAAAGAACTCTGAAACCCTTGTCTCAATCCTTCCGTCCCAGACCAGCATCCTCCAGTGGTCGCTGTCGGCGTGTGATAGGAAGAACTTGACCGTTCTTGTGTTGAGCAGAGTCAGGAGTTCACTGACAAAGCCCGGTAGAAGATAGGCCGGGCGCTTGATCGGCGTCCCGGCACCAGCATCCACCAGATATCCGAAGGAGGAATTGTAAACGAGAGACGCCATTCCCTGGCCTACTTCAAACCCGGACAGGGAATACGGTGCTGATGCACCCCCTTCGAACTCGACATCCGAACTGTCCGGGAAATCTGGAAGCTTCGGTCCACTGACAACCTCAATGTTAAGGACGTTGAAGCGCTCCGGCGGCCCGGCCTGAAAGGCTCTGTAGATCCACGTCTGTCCAGCGTTATCGCCTGCGAGCGTCAGCTTTATCCAATTTTCCTGCAGTTCTCTCCGGCAGGGGCATTCTTCATCTTCGCAGAGCCCCAGAGCAGAAAGGTCGACATCAGCTTCGATGATGTACGCCTGGACCCCTTTGTCAAAAGCACTCTCGTTAAAATCATCCTGGCGAACTCCTGTTAGGAGAACGCATGTCGATCCCGTCCCATAGTCCGGGATTGCGGCGCCGAGTTCCAGCTTGCAAAAGAGCACGAAATCCAAGGATACCCCCTCCGAGCATCAAGGATTTAGAGTTTATTGAGTTTCGGGAATTAGTCTACGGCGGCGCGATATGTATTGCGTCCGCGCTTCGCCAAAGCAGTCACGCCGCTACCTGGTTCCGCCCGCCGCGCTTTGCCCTGTACACAACGTCGTCCGCCCGCGTCATGACGCATTCAAAATCTCCGAGCCCATCACCGATAGCGATGCCAACGCTTGCCGTCTCGGCCATTGACTTTTCGCCCCATGAAACGGGCTCAGCAGCCATTCGTTGCCTTTTCTACTCGGCGCGATATTTGGCTTCCTTCAAATCCTCCGTAGCCAGGACGATCCCGAACTCCTCCCCGCCAACCCGGGCAATGAACTCGACCTCCCTCAGCAGCTCATTCGCCCGCGTCAAACCAACAGAAGTTCGCCCGGCAAACTAGCCCGGCCTTTTTGGCTTGTCTAAGCGATTTGGGGAAACCTATTTTGGATTTCAAGGGAATTCTATTGGAAAAACAACGGTCCGAAAGTGAGCCAGGGAATCATTACGTTGGACACGACAGATCGACTAGCGCTGGATACCAGTCGCAAGCGCCCGCCGCCGATTGGCGTCGCCTTCATCACATTTTCGGACGCAATGGTCCAGTCAACGAGATGGCATGCTCGATATTGCGCTGGGTCACGACACTTCACGAACCAAACTGAGAGTTTGTAATCGCGACAGAATGCGATTTCCCCTTTCCTCCCCCAGCAGTTCAGGCGCGAGAGCCGGCCAGACTTCCAGCGCCTGCTCAACAGTGCTGATTACTTCGCGAAGAATGGGTTTGGGATCAAGCCTTAGGAAGCTTGCAACCCTTTCGAAGCGATGAAGGTTCACATGCTCGAAACTATGCGTTTTCACAAACCGGAGTGCCATGGTGTCCGCCGGCATATAGAGAACTGTCGGTACGATGTCGTAGGCTGGAGACAGCCGTATTTCACCCGGCCGCGGGAATAGGAAAGACCAATTCTTCAGGTGGCTGTCGCCGTTGCCGATCAAGACGTCGGCGACAACGCGGCGTACCGCCTCCATGATATCGTCACGATGGTCGGTGCTGAAGCGTCGAACCACGTTAATGATGGTCTCTGTCGTGGCCATCGTGTATTTTCGATCACCTATCGCTCCGAGGATCTGACCTGCATCTTCCATATGAATGCGAGAGCCCTTTCCCGCCCGGTCGAAGCGGTCGACCACCAAGACATTCTGTCCATGCGCCAATAGCTCTTCGGGCACTCCTTTCACTGCGTTGCGAGGAGCCAGACGGCACACCGCAGTCCTGACTCCGATTGCGTTTGCCAATTGCATGGCGCCGAATTCGGCCTCTGGAAGGCCTGGAAAACGCTCACTTCCAACCTTTATGATGCAGCGACCGGTATCCCCATGACCGGGGATCGTTAGCCGCTCTCCGTCAGGATTTACCGTAAACTTCAGCTGGATACCGGCCAGGGAAAACTTCACGGTTCCCGCGGGAAGTGGTGCCTTGAACCCCTGCACGTTCTCCAGGGTAATCGGCCCTGCCGACGATGGTACATCGGTTTCAGGGACCACAAGGACAGCGCCCGGCAGGTCCGCGCCAAGCCGGGTCAGGACATCGAATTCATCGTGGTTGCCTGGCCCCATCTCGGTCAGAACGAGATCTCGCAAAGCTCCCTCCGGAAGCAGCCCTGAGAACCATGGCGGCAGCGTACCATGCAAACCGATCTTGTCACCTCGTCTGGCCAAGCGATCGCGCGTGCTTGCGTCATCCTCGGGGTCATACCATCCAAGACTCAGGATAGGACGGTTCGCGTCGCGAAGGTAAGGCTCGGCAACGATGAATGCAACACCACCGTCGGCATCACGGGTCAACGTCCCAGCTCTCACCGTGCCACGCGTCCGATCAAGAATGTGGACACCGAGTATGGCTGATATCTTTGCCATCAGGGTGCCTCGTCTTCATCGAGGTCGACGAAAAGCTCGTCAAATGCATTGGGGGCCTGCGTCGTGTGGTGATGATCGTTGCTCTCATTAATGAGATGTCGCACAGCAGCCAATCGCGATCTGGGCACCAAGACCGGCAAGAGGTCGAGTGCATCACAGATTTCGGCAAACAACGTCAGTCGATCTCGTCCTAAGCGGTTGTTGGTGAGGTCACGCTCCAACTCCGATATCCGCGCCCGGTCGCGACCAAGCCGCTTGGCGAGTTCGGGCTGGCTGAGCCCTCGCTGCTTTCGTGCAACAAGCAGCTGCTCTCCGAGCATGTTGTAAACTGACGAGCTCATGCGGAATTTCGCCTCTTTTGCTTTCAATGAGCGGAATACCGCTATGAGTTAACATAGCAACACATGCGGAATTACGCAATATCTGACACCGGGAAGCGGAATATCGCTTGAAAAACTCTGGAAGTCGATTGCAATCGTATGACCCTCCAGACACGAAGGTACCCCCCGAGCTCACGAGACTGAAGCGCCTCAATGCGCAGATGCGTCAGAAACTGGCGGCTGATCGGCGTTCTGGGTTCGAAATCCAAGCCAACGTAAAATGCTATCATCTATGGCTGACGCTGCCAGCCTATTGGCGCTCGCAGAGTTTAGGTGCTGCAGCAGCCAATCACGAAAGCGGCCGCTTGCGTCGCGCCAGCACGATCACCACAACGCCGATAATGGCGACCAGAGCTCCCCGATAAATCCAAGCGGACTGATCGATCATGAAGCTCTCCACCGGATATGGAAAATACCCGCTGCCCTGACCCATCCAGACGAGACCGACCAGAACGAGTAGTCCTCCTAAAACATATGCAAGCTTCACCATAGCGATCTCCTTGTTCCAGACTGGCGAGCAGAAAGAGTAAGCCAAATGGCCTGGTGCCTTAACGGCCCCTGAACATTAAAGGGGCATAGATATACGGTAGGCGGATCATGGGATGAACGGGATTGCGCGGAACCCGTTTTTATCGAAATCCGGTTTTTCTTCCCACAGGTAATCGCCGGTCAGGTTCACATGCTCCCATGTGAGCGGCGACAGGCTGGAGAGGAGATGGTCCGGGATGGCCTGTCCCGCATTGCGCAAAGCATCGACGACGCGACCGGTGTAGATTGTGTTCCAATGAATGATGGCGGTGACAACCAGGTTGAGCGCGGATGCCCGGATCGAAAGATTTTCCTGACTACGATCGCGGAAACGGCCGAGACGATGAAGATTCACGGCCCGCACGAGGCTGTTCCGGCTTTCGCCTTTGTTCAATTCGGCCGTCGTGGTCTTGCGTAGTTGCTCATCGTTGATCCAGTCGAGAGTGAAGAGGGTTCGCTCGATCCGGCCCATCTGGCGCAACGCCTGGGCCAGACCGCTCTGTCTCGTTGTCGCCGAAAGCCGCTTCAGCATGAGTGAGGCGCTGACTGTGCGGGTGCGCAGCGAGGTCATCAGACGCAAGATATCGTCCCAATGCGCCAGGATCAGATCGGGGTCGATCCGGTCACCCATGACGTTCTGAAGAATTCCGTATTGCTTGGCCGGTCCGAAACCATAAAGGCATCGCCCGTCGAGATCGGGGATGCGCGGCAGAAACGCGAAGCCGAGGGCATGGCAGAAGGCGAACACAAGATCGCTGACGCCGCCGCCATCGACATGGTGACGGGCAATATTAAGACCAGCGTCGGTTTCCAGCAGTGCGTCGAGCACATGAACGGCTTCACTCGCAGTCGCGGCGATGATTTTGGTGTGGAAGGGCGCGTATCGACCAGAGATCGCGGTGTATAGCTTGATGATGGGATTGTTTCCATACCTACCATTGACGCCGCCTGCCACCTCGCCACCATCGCCAAGGTGGATATGTTGTCCGTCCGACGAGGAAACAGCGTGCGATCCGAACACAGTTGAGAACGGCGTGGAGTGTTGGGCCTCGACCAGTCTGGCGAGTGCCAGCGCGAAGGTCTCCTCGCGGAAATGCCAGATTGCCATTTGTTGTAATTGACGGCGTGTGATGCCAGGGCAAGCATGCGCCATCTTCGAGAAGCCGAGATTTGTGGCTTCGGCGATCAGCGCCGCATAGAACACCCGCAGATCGGATGATGGCCGACCTGTTTGAAGATGCTCGAACAGCGAGCTGAAGCCGATCATCCGGTCGATATCGGCCACAAGGTCCGTCAACCGGATCGGCGGCATGGTGGCTGCAACGCGTCTCGCAAATGCTATTGCGGCTTCAGTTTCCGTGGTCTTCACTGCTGGAACCCGCAATCCTTTCGCGCCGATGCGGGTATCGCCCCGGCCGGCTTCCAGGCGACGTGCCGCCTCACGCAGCTTTTGATCCAGTGCTTCGGCTTTCTGGGCGAGATAGGTCTCGACGTCGGTCGGAATCGCGACCGGGATGCGGGCCTCTGCTTTGATGACAGCAAACGTCTGTTGTGAGATCATGTGCTCGTCAAGTGCGCGGTAGGCGCGGGACCCCCTGATCCATATGTCTCCGGCGGCAATCCTGTTCTTCAGTTCGACGATGAGAAACAGTTCCAGCATCTTCCGGTCGATCGTGCCGTCACCGCCAACGATTTCCTTGCGCCATCGCGCATTCGCCAGCAGCAGCGCCTTGTGGACCCAGGGCTGCTCTGCCGATCTGGAGCCATTCCTCCAGGCAGTTTCCATCTGTACGATAGCCTCGATGAAATAGGTGTTTCGGCGGTTTCCTTCGAAGGTGAATGATGCCAGAAATGGAGCGGTGAACCGCCGGACACGGACATATTGAACCGACAGGTAGGTGATCAGATCATCCTCGCTCCGAGGCCTTTTGACCGCCTTCGCCGAGGCTGTTGCCTGAATGAGCGCGTCCCAGCTCGTGACAGTGGTCACCGCTTCATCAAGCGAAAGCCCGGATTCGCGTTGAGCGGTTATGGCTTCGCCGAAATTTGCGAAGAAATCGAGTGCGGATGTCGCTGATGATGCGCTTTCGATGAGTTGCTTGTCACGGGCTGACTCTGCCTGCCGAAAACTCTTGCCGATCAACGTCTCAAACATGCCGATCGCCGCGTCGGTGAGTGCGACTTCCATTTCCAGAAGAAACGCCGCTAATGTCGTGTGACGGCGGCCTGGGCGCATCTGTTCAAAGTTCTGGGCAGTTAGACGACGACCTTCCTGTGCCATCCGGCGAACACGGTGAGCCGGGATCGCCTGAAGCACAGCATTGGAAATATCGACATGCCGCACGGCCCCCAGCCGATCGATCAACCCCCGCATGGCCGTTGCCCCTGCTTTGCCGGGAGGCTCCCGCAACCAAGATATGCCGCTCTGTTTTGCGCGTCGTCCCGCACCGAGCAATGCTTCCAGGCGCACGACGAGATCGGGCGTCAATCTTGCAGCAACATCGGCATACAGAGCCACTTCGGCTTCGGTGCACGCTTGCCCCGCCAGCCGCTCGAGCACGGTAATGCCAGGAATAACGATGCGTCGCCGCCGCATCTCATCAGCCAGGGTTGCGACGACAAATTTATCTTTCGTCGAAGCGATCGCAATGCCGCGTGCAAAAGCAAGCAGATCGGTGCGCAAAGGATGGGACAATTCGGTGAAGCCATAGTGCTGGCGAAGGATGGCAAGCTGCTCGTAGCGAGTTGGTGCTCTCCGCGCAAAAGTGGCAAGCGCCTCCGGTTCGATCCCGAGTTGTTCGGCCAAAAACGACAGCGCCACGGCAGGGATGACTTCCCCGCGCTGAATCAGGCGACCCGGATAACGAAGCGCGCAGCTGAAGCGCCAATCCCAATCGGGTATCATCATGGCGCCGCGTTTCGATAAGACGGCGATCGTCGTCATTGAGGCTCCAATGCCGGATCAGGGTGTCGTCATCGGTGGGCAGCGCAAGGAAATTCTGCCGTTCAGCATCCGTTAAAATCATACGGCGGGGCATCGGTACTCCGTTTGTCACAAAAAGATCGGAGATAACCGTTCACGGAGCTTACATTGCAAGACGGGTTATGTGACAATCTACAGACTTTGGCGGGGCCAAATGAAGAATGTCACACAGACGGACGTATAAATGACAGCCTTGATCGGATATGCGCGAGTGTCGAAGGCCGATGGCAGTCAGGTCCATGACCTTCAACGTGATGCGCTGGCCAAGGCCGGGGTTGAGGCCGAAAACGTCTATGAGGATTCCGCGTCAGGAAAGAAGGACGACCGCCCTGGTCTGGCGGCTTGCCTGAAGGCGTTGCGTCGCGGCGACACGCTTGTCGTCTGGAAGCTCGACCGGCTCGGCCGTGATCTGCGCCACCTTGTCAATCTGGTCGACGATCTCACGAAGCGGAATATCGGCTTGAAGGTGCTGGCCGGCGAAGGCGCGTCGATCGACACCTCGACTGCTAATGGCCGACTGGTGTTCGGAATATTCGCCGCTCTGGCTGAGTTTGAACGGGCGCTGATCATCGAGCGGACCAAAGCAGGTTTGGCAGCCGCTCGTGCCCGCGGTCGCAATGGCGGTCGGCCGTTCAAGATGACGGCGGCGAAACTGCGTCTTGCCCAGGCAGCGATGGGTCAGCCTGAAACGAAAGTAGGCGATCTTTGCACCGAACTCGGCATTACCCGCCAGACCCTTTACCGTTTTGTTGGGCCAAGAGGCGAATTGCGAAACGACGGCGAAAAGCTCATGCAGCGTCGGACCACCGTGCGGTCAGGACCCATATCGATTCAGGATCAAGTTCTCACCGAAACCAAAAAGCGAAAATAGGCATGAGCTTCACTACAGATATCGCCGACAGGTCGGAGCAGCCACTGCGCCTCGCATTCCTGGCATCCAATAATGGCTCATCTTTCCGGGCAATTGTACAGGCTATCCATGACGGTGAAATGAGAGCCGTCGCCTGCGTGGTCGTTAGCAACAAATCAACGTCGGCCGCTCTCGATTACGCAGCGGCGAACTCAATCCGTTCGGTTTGCATTCCCACTCACCCTGATGAAGATGCTGCAGATGAAGCCTTGCTACAGGAACTTCGAGACGCGCGGGCAGAACTCGTCGTTTTGTCAGGATATCTTCGTAAACTGGGGCCTCGGACACTGGAAGCCTTTGAAGGTCGGATATTGAACGTCCATCCTGCACTCCTTCCCAAGTTCAGCGGAAAAGGCATGTATGGCCGAAGGGTTCACCAAGCCGTCTTCGATGCTGGAGAGACCGTAACCGGGGCAACAGTGCATGTGGTAGATGGCGAATATGATCATGGCCGCGTTATCGCCCGTAAATCGGTCGAAATCACTCCGGCCGATACTGTCGAAACCATCGAACGAAACGTCATGCAGGCCGAGTGTGCCCTGTTCGTCGAAACCATCAGCCATATCGCCGCCGAAGACCTTAGTTTGCCGCTTTGAGCAAGCCGCGCCCCGGCTGAAACCGCTACCGTATATCCGTGCCCCTTTAATGTTCAGGGGCCAAGAGGCTTGGATGCGAGGGATAGAGGATTCAGCTAAGCGGAGGCACGGTGCCCGGACATCGGCGATCACGGCCTTTGCATTGCAAGAGGGGGGCGGAACAAGAACTGTTCCGCCCCCTTTTTGCCCGATTCAAGCGCCGTGGGCTCTGGAGCGTTGGAATTGATTGGGGTGAGCGGCGCTGAGACGCCAATCTGCAAGACTCTGGAAAAGCCTCCCAGAGCGCATTGACGGGGTTGCAGACCTTCGTCGTGGCAAGCGCGATTGAGGAGAGCCGCGAAAAACCGTCCGACCTGTGCCGCTACTTTAAAGCGACCGTAATCAGGTTGGCGAGGCGAGCTGCCGCCAGCGCCGCCTGATTTCGCCCCGTCGTCAGGGCGTTGGTCTCATAGGTCCGGTCAAGCATGTACGGGGCAGGTCCAGATCGAACCGGCTCGGCGTATGCCACGTCAATCGCGAGCTTCTGACTTTCCTGAAACCACTTCTCGGGATCGTGCTCAGCGGCTAAGGTCGTATCAGGCTCCGGGAGCCTTGTATCAGCATTCACCAACCCGTCGAAAATTGCGCCATATGGGGTCGAGTAGCCGCCGAAAAGCCCATCCCAGTAGGCATGTAGTTTCATCTTCGCTCCGGTCGCGGTCACCACCTCATCGAGGTTACCGCCTTGGTCGCCATGCTTGTGTGCCTGTGAAAAGCGGGCTGTTGCATGGAGGGGCTGGTGTGCGTCACCGACCAGATGGATCAGCCAAACAAGGTCGTAGGATCGCACATCGTCCGCCAGGCCTGAGCTTGACGATAGTCCCTGGCTCAAAACTTTGATTTGCGTCAGAGCGTTCACCGGATCGGCATCCTCCACCGGCGTGCCATCCGTGGAGAAACCGATGTCCTTGAAGTGCCAGTAGCCGTGGGAATAATGATCATAGTATCCGACGTTCCGTCCTGCCTGCGGGTTCGTCGCCTTGTCTCCGTTATTTGTGTATCCCTCGATCAGGCCTTTGATATCGTCTGCCCAGGTCGCCGCCTTGATGAACGCATATTGCGCCTTGAGACTTTCGGGCACGCCGGCGACCCAGCGGTCGTATTCTGGGTTCAACTTGATCAGCGCATCCGCCTTAGCGCGGATTTCGGGGGTGAGCCGGTCGTAGGCGACAGCCGCGATCTGCATGTGGCCCTCATCCCACCAGGCCGCAGCCGGTCGGGTTCCGGCTGCGATAGCGAGAGCTGAAAAAACAACGGCCCGAAATGTTTTGGACATGTCCTGCTCCATTGACGAGTGAGAACTCTGGTGATTGAATTTTTAGCCGACGATCATGGCAGCCAAATTTAGGTCTCCAAGGATAACCCGCTCAGGTTATGAGGATTTGCGGACTATCGCGTGCTCAAACCCCGACCAGACCTCTCCCGGAGGCCGGTCAAGTAAGTTGACGGCTCGTCTCAAAACTTCGAGTTGGCGGGAGTCGGCCGCCCTGCTCCAATATAAAGTATGGGTGAAACCATGCGCCTGTCCGCGAATCTCCCTCAGGTCGATGTCGATCACACCTGGCCCAAATTCCTCGCGCAATGGCCCCGAAATCAGGTCCCCCTGAAATATCCACTGTGAGTGGTCGAAAATGTTCGTCCATCGGACGGCACAGAAGAGCGCCGCATGATGCAGCTCCCACGTCTTATCAGGATCACGCCACGGGAAGGAAAACAGATTGCCTTCCTTTTTTCCTGCCGCAAACATTCCGGCGTCGATAGCGGCCTGCAGGTTGTCCGGATCGAGCTTTTCACGCACCGGAGGCGAGCAGGGCATCTCACGTGCGATCATCCGGGCATCAAGGTCCGGCCGGCCGGCCGCCATCAGAAACTCGGCATGCGTCAACGGTGATCCGAGTGTGACGAAATCAGAAATGATCCATCGCGTGGCAGGATCGCCCGGTCCTCGGGCGGCATTTTCATCATGCGCCGCCATGGCCTGTCGCAATCTTCGCTGTCCATCGCGCCACCGCAGGAGCAGAGCAGCGTCATCCGGCTTTGCCTCGATAAGCGGGGCGACCTCTTCGAGCACCTTCAGTGCATCAAAGGCAACTGTCCCCTCTTTGATCTGCCGTGCCAGGCTTTTCCTCGCCCAGAAAAAGGCGAGCAGCTCATAGGCAAGGATCGTTCCGAGACTGTGTCCAACCAGGATAATGCGATCGTACTGCTTGTCACTATGGAGCGTTTCCAACAGCGCCAGGCCGCGATCGCGGACCGCCTTTCTCGCGGCGATGTTGCTCGGCGTCGCGCGGGTATATCGCACGACCCGGCCGAAGGTCTTCTGGATGGTGGCGTGTGTGTAGGTGCCGACCGCCGCAAGGCATGGGAGCACAAGCCAGCGGTAACTCCCGAAATCGGGCACGTGCCAGCCAAATAGAACTGTGTCGGGAGGAATGACGGCCAGCACGCCAAGGACAACGAAAGCGATGGTCACCAGCCAGAGCGCGATCCACGCTAGCACGACATTGCGTGGCAGGTTCGTGACGGGGTTGCGGAAGAGCAGATAGTGGAGCCAGGAGACGAATTCCTCCCACGGCGTGCCGGCGGTAAGATCCGCCCAATAGAGCTCGAAGAAGTCGTTGCGGACGCCACGATCGAAGACGCCCGGCGAAGGGGCGCTTTCGCGTGTGGTGATGCGTCGTAGTTCCAGGGACCCGAGCCGTTCGTCCGGCTTGCTCCAGATCTCGGTGGGGTCGGGCATGCCATTTGCCGTGGCGACGGGATCTCCCTGCCAAACCGTCCGCACGAAATCCTTGATCGTGTCCATCGGCCTTTGTTCGCCCATCCCGTGAACAACGATGATCGCCTGTTTTGGAAATCTCGCTTGAAGGACCGGCGGCGGTTCGGCTCCGTCATCTGCAGGCAATATCGTGTCGTGCTCTCCCATCGTCTGCGCCGCTCCTGTCACTTGCTCAGGAAGTAGTCGCGGCTGGACGGCGGGCCGCCGGCAGCGAACCACCGCGATTGCCACTGGTCATTCAAGCGAAGGAAGCCCCCGGATTTGGAAACCGGCTCTTTGCCGGTCGCAATCAAGGCCTTTCGCCGTTCGTCCTCAATCCTTGCACGCATGACGTAGTGATCGTACGTATCCAGGACGTGGACGGCGTAAGCGATCGCAAGCGCCTGGTTTCCGCGGATAATCAGCAAGTTCTCGTCGTTCTGATAGGACGCTTTATAACCAAGATTGTGACTGCCGGTGATCACCGTGCAGTTCGTCGGGTGCAGTGGATCGATGACGATGATCTTGTCGTGGATGATCGCGTAACCCGCACTGAGAAGTTCCGGACGAAGATCACCGGTTCGAAGCGTTACGGCAGAGGCACGGATCATCGCGACGCGGCTGTCGTCACCATCTGGCCACCAGATGGCAGGTTGTGGGAGCTTCTTCACCTCGCCGGTCGGCGTCTTGTAGGTTGTGGGCGTTCCCGGCTTTGGCGCCGGCAATGCATTGGGGTTGCTGATCGCGCCCTGAACCAGCAGATCCGGCCGCTTTTTCGCGAGATCCGCAGCCGTGCCGATGATGTTCTGCTCACCTCGAACACCGGGATAGAAGGTGAGAAAGAAGATCGCGTCGCTTGCATGCTTCATGAGCGAGTAGACCCTCGCGAGGTCGATCGGCGTCGGGGAGTCACTATCTTTGGTCGGCTCTTTGGTGTTCGGTGAGAAGAAGATCTCCACCTTTGAGCCAGCTGCGACCGTGACTTCCGGCTTGGGTTTGGCGTTGGCAGATCGAAGAGTATCTGACTGCACAGCGTTATTTGCAGCGAAGCCTGTCGCGCTTTTTTTGCCTGCCTTTGCTGTCAGCGGGACACCGGTTGGCTGTCTGTCCGCGAGAAGGTCGTTCCAGAAACCCAAATAGCGCTCGGCAATCGCCTCGTCATCAAGCAGGATCACGTTGTTCGATTGGGTGCAAAGCCCAGTTTCCGTCCAATTGGTGCTGCCTGTCATGACGGCTTTGGGTTTTCCGCCTTCGACGAAGACCGCGAACTTGTTGTGGCCGATATGGTCATCGTTGTTGAACAGACGGTCGTGAACGTTGGAGCCGTTCGCTGCGTGCAGACGCAAACGCGCCGGGTAGTTTTCGACGTCCCAGACGATCGGCTGCTTTGGCGGGGGCGCTCCCTTCGGATTCACATCCGCTGAGCTTGCGGTGGATAGGATGACGCGGGCCTTGCCCGTCTTGACGAGAGCTTCCAGGCGGTCGATCAACTCAGGGTCATGCAGCTCGTAAAGCGCCAGATAGAGCTCGCCGGTCGCGGATTGCTCTGTGCGGTCTATAAGGTGCAAGAGGAAGCTCAATACGTCTGCGGTCAGGAAGAGACGGATCTTGTCGTTCCTGACCGGGATATGTTTCTTGAGCGTCGACAAAATGCCAGTGGCCTTGCCGTTGTCGATCGGACCGGCAGCAACTGCCTGCGGTTTCTTACCCCGGATGTCTTCCAGTTGGCGTAGGAGGTTCTGGGTCGACAGAATCCCGTTCGTGAAGGTCGCCTTGATAGAGCCTCCGGATGGAAAATCATGGCTAACATCGATCGTCGGCGTTGAAATCGCTGGTCCCAGCGCGAATATCGGCTTTTGTTGTCCGACGTAACGCGGCTTGCCATGTTCATCGAGGTAAGGTGCGGTAGCCGAAGGCGGTAATTTGTCTTCCGCCTTGCCCGCCAAGCCCAAGGGGACCACCTCGTAGTGGATCTTGAAGTCGATCGGACGGACATCGGTAGTGTTGCGTGAGCGCCGTAAAGTTAGGTCTCGCCATTGATATTGCTGGATAGGCCAAACGGAACTGTCCTGTTCCAGCCAATCGGGATTGGATTGGTCGGTAAAGGCGATCCAGGTTGGCAGAATTCGTTTTGTGCCGGCATCGTCTCCGGTTTCATGGACCCTTGTCACCATGAACCCGATGCAGCCGGCGATCGGGCCGTCGGCGGCCCATGCAACATAGGCAACCTCACCATTACACCAAGCGTGTGCACTCGTCAGTTTGCCCATTGCTCCTCCTAATGATGCGAGCCGATGCTTTGTTTCGTCTGAAGGAGGATCACTCTTCAGTCGGAAGAGCGGCCTCGCAAAAAAATATTAGAAAGCGCGTCTCACCGGATTGAGCGGCAGCCTTCGTGCTCCAGCCAACGTTACCGTGCGGTTTGCGGCGACAGAGCCGTTTATACTCCGGGCTGATTGGTCGTGCCGTCGAAAGCAAGACGGCTTGCTCCCTCACCATGAGCGATGCTGACGCGGCGGGCGATCCAACGCACCATTTGGCCGTCAGCGGTCCGACAAACGGCTGGAACGCGGCGCACTCGCACGCCTTCACGCGGAACCTCCTCCTCTTTCAGTGTGAAGGGCGTAGGATCGAGTATTTCTCCAAGCGATTCATCCTTGTCGGTCATTGTGCCCTTGCGCAGTTCGAACCCGCCCTGCGCCGGAGAGGTTGGCAGCGGCACGAGCGGTATCCAGTTGGCCGGCACCGTCGTCTCCAGGATGTAACGCAGGTCCGTCCCTTCGGCGAGCGGTGCGTCGGGCGGCTGGACTTGTGGCTCGCTGCTGCGACTGCGTGGATCGCCGCTCTTGCCTTGCACCGTTTTTTCAACCGCCCAGGCCATGTTGGCGCTTTCGTCGCGCAAGAACACCACGTCCTCCAGCGCCTTTCCTTCCTGCGAAACCCTGCCTCCAGGTGGTATCAGCAGGCCAGGCAGCATAGTAGGCCCGCCCGAGACGCTAAGCCCGAACATGCGGAAATGGCCGCTGCGCCCGCTGTCGTCCGCTTGGGTAACCACGAAGCGTTCGCCGAATGTGGTCGTGAAGGCGACCTCGGAGAATTGGGTGAAGCTGCCGGCCGGCAGGTCGACTGGAATCGTGTACCAGTCATTGCCGTAGACTGTTGAGAACTCGACGAAGCACAGGCGCGCAAGATCGTGGGGCTGGGTCTCGATGCGGCCGAAATTGACGAGGCCGTCCTCGAATTGCCAAAGGCGGTCGGCAGGCATGCCGGCGTAGCGCAAAGGCGTTGCCAGCATTGTCATCGTCTTGGCGACCTCGGCCGCAGGATCGGCGGCTTCGCCGTCCACTGCCAGCGTCTCGTCGGGGAGATAATCGAAGCTGTACCAGTCGACAGGACCGCCATCATGGGCCGGAGCACGGAAGACCGCCTGATTGTTCGGATTGCCAGTTCGAATGGCGAATTGGTACTCGAGCCGCTCGCGCAGCCAGGCATCGTTACTTCCGGCCGGCCTGGAGACCTGGGAGCGATACCAGTCAAGCCACTCCCGCGATACCGCAGCGGCATCGGCGGAAGCACCGCTCAGCCAAGCCGGATTTCCGGCACCGGCTGCCTCGATTGACGCAGCGACCGCCTCTCCATCCGGGCTCGCGCGGGCGATGGTGCGCCACATCGGATCGGCCTGCCAGAGAGCCGCAGGCACATCGGCCGGCGGCTCGTCATCGACGGGCAGCGCAAACGCCTGCGACAGAGCCTTGCCGACCTCGAAACCGGCCTCGGCCAAAGCCGAAACGAGCAGAGCTCCAGCCTCGGCTCGTTGCCGCAAGCCGACACCGTGGCTGGCCGGAGGTTCGCGCTCCACTTCGGGCTCGATCGAGTGGTCGGCTCCGAGAGGCCGTCCCGGGGTTTCAGGGTTCTGGCCACCGGGCTTCCAAGCACTGATCCGCCGGCTGGTCATAGAGACATGCATGGCAATCGGTGTACCTGCATCCTCGCCTTGGAACTCGCCGAACTGCCACTGGCGGGCGATCAGCCACAGGGGATCATGGATGCGCGCCTCGATGCCGGGGCTGGGATCGCCGGTGAAGGATTGCGGCTCCAGCCGGCTCCAGGCCGGTGGTTCCAGGGAGATGGCCTTGAGGATCCCGCTTAGCGGACGCGCGGCAATGACGTTCACCGTGTTACTCATGGCCCTTTGTCCTTTACGAAGGCGGCGACCGCAGCCTTGTTGTACGCTTTCTCGGCGATGAAACGCAGGTCGAGAACCTTTTCCCCCTGCAGCGACCAACTGCGCTGGTAAAGTGCCGGCAGGATGCGCGCGGCTCCATTGGTGGTTTCCAGCGTCACCGCGCGGATCTTTGCAAGTTCCAAAGTCTCGGCAAGAAGATCAACCATGGCGTCAGTCGTCCAGCGGTTGCCGTCGGGCGAGATGGCGAGCAGCATGGCCTGCGGCGCGCGTGCCCCGGGTGCATTGGCGTTGACGGCGATGCCCGCGGTCGAGCGAATGTCGACTGGCGTGTCCGGCTCTTTGCTGCGCCGTTCGCGTAGCGGCACGACCTCTGTCCATTCGTCGATCACGAGTGCGAGCGTCTCCGCGCTGCCGTCATAGGCGGTGACGGTATCGAGTACCGTACTGACCAATGGGACCAAGGGAGTCGGCTGTGAGGGATCAAGCGCGACGCCGATCCACGTCGTCGGCGGATCGTCCCCAATACCTGTCATCTGAGTGGCGCGAGGCGCCGCCGGCGTGCCCGTTGCCTCACCCAGCATGAGAATCTCGAGATAGCGACGGACATTATCGCGCACGCTGGCCATGTCGGTAAGGTAGCGCCGGATGGCAAAGTGCGTGGGTTGGGTAATCAACGGCGTTGCCCCGACCGACCGCCCCCAGGCATCCGGCCCGGAAGGCGAACCGACACGCGGCGTCACCCAGAAGCCGTCGCCGAATAGGCTCTGGCCGATTTTCGCCAGGCTTTCGGCGGTGATTGAGGCGGGGTCGCCCAGCGCCTGTTCGGCCTCCGTGAGGCGCTTGTTGGCGTCTGCCAGCACAAGATGGCCGGCGTTGATGATGGCATCGCCCTGGAGTTGGGGAAGGACGATCCCGAAATCGGCAAGCCCCGCAAGAGCTGAAGCCAGCAATTCGTGAACCACGGGATTGACGGAAAGCTGGGCGGCAGCCGCCTGCGCGCGCAGCGACAACATGCCGGTCGCCGCCTGAAGGCGCGTCTTCACCAGATCGAGTTCAGTCGGATCAATAGTGCGCACCGGTGGGGTGTTGGGGACGGCGAGGTCTGCCGCCGTTGCGGGGCGGCTGGCCACCAGCAGCGCGCGCATGGAAGCGGCTAGGTCGAAGATGTTGCCGATGGCGCGCTGGTCTGCCGGCCAGTCGTCGGCGGGCTCGGCAAAGAGAGCAGCATCGGGGGCGAGGGCCGGCAGATTGGCGCGCAAGACGCGTTCGAAGTTCGGCCGATCGGTTGCCATATAGACGAGATCGAGCGCTGAAAGACCGGTATCGGCGGCCGTCAGGACCGCGCCGTGGATATTGCTGCCGATCCGGATGGTTGCGGGCGATCCAAGCCGGGCGCCCGACCAGGCCTCAAGGCGCGGAGCGGCGGCCGAGCGTGGACGGGTGGAGTTCCAACCGCCATCGCCACCGGCGACGAGCATCAGGCGGTGGACACGTGGAATACCTTCCAGCCGCGAGGCAACGACATCCGGTTCGGGCGGCGGCACGTCCCCGGTGCTGGCGGCATCGAGCGCCGCCGAAGCGCGCGGCATGTTGCCCTGAACCATCTGATGGACCGATTCGGCCATGAGAAGATCGGCGACCGCATCCGCAGCTTGCCCGGCATCCTCGATGATGGCCGACACCGTACGCCATTCGTCGGGGCTGAGCGCGGGCCAATCTCCGATGAGGTAGGGGTTGTTGGAAGGTCTGTCGTTTAGCCGACGGAGCACCGCCAGCTTGTCCCAATTGGCCACCTTACCTTGGTATTTTTCGGCCAATTGCAGGCCGTCGGTGACATTGGCCGCGGCCAGCGCCTCGACCGCGGGGATATCCGTGCCGTCACTGCGATCGGTCAACTTGCCCTGGGTGAGCGGTGCAATGGCGCGCAGCGAGAGGATCAGCCGGTCTAACCCCGCCTCGTGAATCTTGCGCTCAAGGCGGTAGCCGAGCAGAGCGCCGAGTGGTTGGCCTTGCCGGATGCCGTCAAGAAGGTGCAGCGCCGTGCGTACGCGTTCGCTAGTCAGGTCGATCGCGAAGGCATTGTTGCCGCCAACATCTGGATTATGACTGAGATAGGCGCTGCGCAGGATGCCGGCGGTGGCGGCATGATCCAGGCTTGGCGCGGCAATGTAACCACCATTGCCACCGTTTTGATCAGCGGCGCGCGTGATCTCCTGCACCCAGCCGTAGGCACCGACGCTGAGGCCGATCGGATTGGCCTTGCGCAAGGATTGCCGCCGCCGCTCCACCAGCCCAGTCAGCCAGGCATCAAGGCGGTGGGAGGCGGTGTCGAGCGTCTCGGCGACGAGAATCCGCCGCTCGCCGGGAAGCGCGTCAGGTGAAAGCGCGGCCGAAAGTTCCGTAAGTGCTGTCTTCAATTCGGCAAGGCGGCCGGAGGCCAACGCCCAAGCCGCTGCCGTGATCACGCCGAAATAGTCACGCGAAACATCAGCCGTGCTTTCCAATGCTAACTGGGCGAAGGAAGAGCGATAAGCAGTCACAGGCTGGACTTCGGCAATATCCGGGACGGTCGCGGTTTGATTGGCGGCAAGAACGGTGGTGGCAACGGCATAATATTGATCGGCGCTGGCACTGTCAGGGCGGGCCACGAGCGTTGCGACATCGTTCTTGATCTGTGGCGACATCGATGTTGTCGCCTGGATGATATCGTTGAGCCGGCCTTGGCCGCTGCTGTCGTTGAGCTCGCGCTTGGCACGGTCCCAGGCGAGTGCCGCAAGTGCCTGCAGCACGCTAGAGATCTGCGGTGCCTGGTCGGCGACGATTTGACCGATCACTGTGCCGTCCCTTGCATCGTCGACATAGGGGAGCGCCAGCGGCCGCGAATCTTCCGACAAAGAGCCCATGGGGCGGATGAAACTGAGGTTGCCGATCAAGTCTTCGACCAGCACGGTCTCGATGAGGGATTCGAGATCTAAATCGGCTTGCGAGGCGCCTGCCGCCTTGGTGGCGAGCAGAGCCAATTCGGCCGACAGCACGGTTCGCACCCGCAACGATACCGAAACCGGGCTGGTGCCGAGCAGCTTGCCGATCACCCCGTCGATTGCACCGGTGCCGACCCGCGGCAGATCGTCGACGCAGCCGAGCCATTTCCGGCGCAGACGTTGCAGCAGTCCAGCGATGTTGTTTTCGAATGTGTCGCCTCGTGCGCTCTTCCAGCGTCTGCCAATGCTCGACACGGGCAGGACGCCATATGGCTGGGCACCAATGCGCAGCGTCGGCAGCGGTCCGCGGCCGCGCACGAAATCACGGTGGAAAATGCGTGCCTGCTCGCGCATGGCGGTCGTGAGGGTGGAGCCCGAGGCGTCGACATTGTTGGCCCGGTCGAGGAAAGTGCCCCAACTCGGCCCCCACAGCGCGACATTCATCGCCTTGGCGAGCGCCTGTTCGCGGGTACCGGCGTAATCGAGCGCGGACAGCAGTGAGGTGCTGATGCCGAGCGCCGCACTCAGCACCGCCGCGTTGCTGCCGGGGTCCAGATTGACAGCGTCGCGTGGTGGTTGGCGCATATCGGGCCGGCGCTGCCATGCGGCGCGATCGGTTTCGGTGTTGTTGCTCGGGGCGCCTTGTGGCACGAAGGCAAGTCCCTTGGTGCACAGGTGCGCTGTAAGGAGATCCTCGAATTCGGCGGGTGCGCGCTTGGGATCGATGCTCCGGCGCACACCGAAGACGAAGAGATCGTCGATTTTCTGGCCAGCGCTGGCAAGCGGTAGAGTGATTGCCATACCGTTCTTCTCGGCGGCACCATAATCGGCGAGCCACTCGGCACCGGGCAGGAATTGCAGCCCGCTCACTTCTTTGTATTCCGACCCGTCGCCGGCGAACAAGCCGACCACGAGCTCCGGTGGGATGCTCGCGCCGGTCTTTCGGCTCTGGCTGCCGGCTTGGATGGCGACCGCAGTGAAATGGTCCGGCAGCAGGCGGGCAACGGCCGCGCGCTTGGTTCTGGCGCTCACATCCGGAAACACCGGCGCTGCTGCCGTTGCGCGCTGGTTGAGGTTGGTGGGTTCCATCGCCAGCGCAGCCCACGCCGCTCGCTGCTTGCCGACGGCATTGACCAAGACCTGCCATGGCGGATCGAGGGCATCGTCAGCCGCCGTCCATAAGGCGTGCCAGTAGATGGTCGCGGCATCTCGTTCGGCATTGCTGAGCCCATGGTCGAGCTGATCGATATGGATGTCATCTGGCATGATGCGGATTCGCAGAGACTTGCCGTCTGGGCTGAAACGGGTCTCGACGCGCACAGGAAGGAGAAGCAACGGAAAAGCCGGATCGGCATCGCAGGGATCAACCAGGTCGCGCAGACCGTCGAGTGCGCCGGTCACCGCAGCCGCGGTATCGGAAATTGCCGTATTGGCATTGCGGCGTTTGGTCACGAGTGGATCGAGCGCGGCACGCTGACGCTGCGCGCCGATAATATCGCCCGCAGCTTCAAGGCGTGCGGCCTCGGCCGTTACCCTTGCGATCTCGGCATTGGCATTGGCGAGATGGGCAATGGCCTTGTCGCGCTTATCTTGCTGCACTTTGACCGTCTTCTGGACATTCTTCAGAGCGGTGAGGTTGGGATCAGGCATTGGGACCCCCGGCCGATTGAATCTGGTTGAGCAGAAGCTTGCCCCGGAAGGCGGCGCGTACCGGATCTCTCAGGCGGGCGGCAGCGATCGCCGCAGCCGAGCCTTGGGGTGCTCCCGCGGCAAAGCCGAAACGCGGCGCGGTCGGATGTTCGGCGATGATGAACCACCATGGCTCAGCCCGGACCTGCGCCTCAGTGAGTTTGAAGCCGACGAGCAGGAAATCCGGATCCAGGTGGTGATGGAAGAGGATCTGCGCGGTATGGTCAACAAAAGTGGGGCGTTGATCGTTGTCGTCTTGAGCTAGGACGGCGGCTGCGATCGCATGGGGATAGCGCTTGACGATCTCGCCGCGCACCACCAGCACAATATTGTTGCCGCCGATGCTGATATGAGCTCCGAGCGGCTGCTTGGAGAACTTGTGGATATAGGAGCTCAGCTCATCCTCCGATTCGTCCCAGAAACGCCTGAAATAAGTCCCGCGCTGGTCGGTCGGATAGCCGCGCCAGAGAAGCTCGCGCCCCATCTCGTCCGAGAGCCCGATCAGGAAGCTTTCAGTGAAGGCGGCATTGGTGTTGAGCAAGGTGACGAAATCAGTCTTGTTGATGGTGCCAATGCCCGGAATGAGCCAGTCGCGGTCGTAGGCGTCGAGCGCCTCGTACATTGGCCGGTCGAAATGCGGCGCGGCCATAATCGGATCTATACGGCCGTTCACGAACCAGTCAGACGGGAGCCAGGAGGGCATCCGAACCAGGCGGTTCGTGACATAGCGGGTCATCGTGGTGGCTGGCGTCACGGCTTGGAGCAGTGATGTCCTGGCGACCGCCAGGGCCGGCCGATCTGGGGTCAATGGCAGCACAGTCATGCCGTTGTCGACGGCGAGCGTTGAAATCGCTGCGGCGATATCCATAGCCGGTGTATCGCGGAATTTGGTGAGGTCGCCGGTGAGCGCGCGCGATGTAGCCGTCTCGAAACGAACAAGCGGTGCAGGAGTGGCGGGAACGCGCGTGGCAGCCTCGGCGGTCACCGTGTCGGAGATGGAGCCAACCGGGCGGGTGACGACCGGCGGGCGCAGCGGCGTCTGAACACGCACACCACTATGGGGCAGGGGAGTGACCATTCCCGTGCCGGGAAGAAGCGGGCGTGTGATCGGGCTTGGCGTCAGCACCGGACCAGGTGTGATATTGATCGCCTTGAAAGGGATCTTCTGGCTAAACACCTGCACTTGACTGGCGGCCTTGGTCGCCACTGAGGCTATGCCCGAATTTGCCAACCCGACAAGCAGACCACTGAGCGCTTCGGCCCGCCCGGAATCACGTTCCGGCGTAGCCGGGGTGACTGTCGCTACCTTGGTCGCCACGGTTTCGGCAAGAATAGCGGAAAGGTCGATATTACCGGCTGGCACGCGCCATATGCCGGCCGGTGACAGCGCCAGATCGGCGATTGTGGGATTGCGTTCCAAGACGGAGAGACGCTCCGTCAGCGTCCGGATCGCGACGGAAGGGTCGACACCCAGCCGGCGCGCGACGATGTCCACCGACAGCGCGTTAATGGCCTTCACCGATAGTTTCCCGACGCCATCTGGATTGACATAGGTAACCCGAAAATCGTTGAAGCCGGCCATGCCTGCGACCAATCCCTTGAGGGCGGCCGGGCCGGCATCCTTGGTAAAACGGGCCACGGGGCCTCGCAGGCGGGTTGCACGGCGATAGGCGGTGGTCATCGCCACGGGAGCGGTGCGGCTAGCTTCCACCTTGCCGTAGACCGTTAGCGCGTCGCCATCGAGCTTGAGCTTAGCCTGCACCCCGCGCATCACCTGCGTCAACGGCCCCAGTTCGAGGTTGGATAGATGCAAACGGTACAGCGACTCGCCGACATAACGGCCCAGTTGATGGCGGATGAGGGAAGCATTGACCTTACGCACCTCGCCGACCTGCGCCCAGGCCGCCTGCATCAGCTGCTCCTGATCCTTAACAACGACACGCGTGCCAAGGCCGGCTACGATACGGTTCAGCGGGTTGGTGTTAAGCTGCGAGAACCAATCGGCGTCGGCGGAGGCCGTCTCAGACGGTGGATCACCGAAGATCTTGCCGAGTTGAGAGGCCCCGCGCTGGAAGCGCGCATAGAGGCGCGGACCGACGCGTGGTAGATCTTCATGCCCCGGCTCGTTGGCTTGGTCGATCTTCACACGGAGGTCATCACGCCGAGCCGGGCTCCAGGTGCTGGTCTCCGACGGGCCACCCGCGGGTGGCGACTGCGGTGAGACTAGGGCGCATTTGAGTATTTGAACAGTGCCTTCCTCACGGGGCGGTAGGGGCTGGAGGCCCCCTTCCGGACGGCTTGTATCGATGATGCGCCGGCCGATGGTCCAGGGCGCGGCGATACCCTCCAGCTTCTCGGCCAGGGTCTTGAAATCTCCGGCTGGCGCGGTTGAGAAAGTCCAGCTGTCATAGATGGGTAGGATGATCTGCGTTGCGGCATCGCTATTGTCGGCTGCTCGCGTCCAGGCCGGCTCCAGCGTGCCGCCGGGTTGGCCGAGCCCCGCTCGTACGCCGCAATCGAAGGCTGGAACCAGGCAGGCAATATAGTCTGTCTGCGGCTCGAGCTTGCGTGGGCACAGGATACGCGAAAGATTGGCCGGCGCGTGGTCATCGCTCAACCGGTCGGCAAGCGGAGTTTTGGCCGCCGCGCGGCCGATGGCCTGGGCATGGGCCCAGGACGCGGCATCTGTGAGCGGCTGCAATTCGCCAAGCATAGTGGCGAGCTGGATGGGTCGACCGGGCGTGGAGGGAAGCAGTATCACCCTGTCGGCCTTGCAGACCACTAGGGCTAGCCATGGCAGCAAAGCGTCACCCGTCGGAGCGAAGGGGGAAAACAGCCAAGGCAGTTCGGGTCGGTCGAATTCGATATGGGCAAGGAATGTTTCTTCAGCATTGACGGTGTTGGCGCTCGGCTCCCGGCGGATGATCTGGCTCGGATCGATGCCGACGACGTCTCCAGGCCCGCGCAGGATGAGCGTCTTCTTGACTGACTGAGCCGGCTGCGAGCCGTCGCTGGCAACGAGATCGGCGGTCACCTCCACCACGCCACGAAGATCGGTGCCTGCTGGCGACTGGATCGCCGCGGCAAGGCCTGTGCGCACCCACGGCAAGAAGGTGTATTCGCCAAGGACGATGTCCTCAGGCTTATAAAAGGTGGTGGCGCCGACCTTGAAGGCATCGGCGACGAAGTTCTTGGAAAACGCCAGCGAGCCAGTCATGCCGCAACTCCCAATGAGACGAGTTCCAGTGCCTGCTCCATCGCACGATTGGCCATGACGAACTGCGCTGCGGCCGTGGTGGTCATCGCCGACGGCTGGCCGGCGACAAGCTTGAGATCGCTCTTGAGACAGACCTGGCACAGGCCGGGATCGACCATGCCGATGATGTCATCGGCAGCGCGTGTGACTTGCTGATAGGGGTTATCGCGCAGGCGCTGGGCGGCAGCGACGGCGCTCGTGCGCATCACTGGTCGGGCGATTGCATCCAGGATCCATTTGTCGCGATTGCTGGCAAATGTCTGATGCGGGAAGACGGTGTTCCATTCATAGACGGCATCGGCCGAACCGCCGAAGTCCGGCACCTGAGTGGTCGCCAGCTTCATGCCACAGGGAAAGGCCTCGAAGTCAGGTCGCGTGGCCTGCTGGTCGTCGGGTTGCTGGATGAAATGACCCGGCGGGAAATTATCGAGCGAATGCGACACCGCCATCGCGTCGTGCCCACCAACCTTCGGAGAAGACAGGTTGATGCGTCTGACCGAAACCGGGCTCGATCCGATTCGATCGATATCCGTTTCCAGCGGCACCACCAGTTGCTTGACCTCGAGCGAGCCGAGCGGATGCACGAGAAGCGGCAGGTCAAACTCGGTAAAGCGCACCAGCATGTCACTGCCTGCCGGCAATTGTGGCGTCCATGCCGAGTCCGCCGTCAGCGCAGCCCAGGCGATTTCCAGCGGATTGACAGTCTCGGCGACGGTAGTGTCCTTCTCGCCCCATTCCTCGGGTCCGATGGGGACATCGATGGTCCAGAACAGAATGTCGACACTAGCCTTGCCCTCTAGCCGCCATGGCTTCGTGCCCTGCAGTTCGCCGTGGAAGGCGACGCCAGCGACGGTATGGCCCAGTGCCTTAACCTCGATGCCAACATCGACGATGAATACGAAATAAAAACGCGGCGACCATTGGAACAGCGCATCAAGCCCGATCCAGGCCTTGGCGGAGGCAACATCGAGATCGGCACTGACGACGATCTTGCCACCGAACTGGATGGTGTTCGAGGTCACCGCCACATAGGCTTCCGCGTGGACCGTCAGCCATTTGACAGGCGGCGACAGCTCAATGGCGACACGCCTGAGGTCGGCGAGCTGGGGCGGCGGTGTATATTTTGGGAAGAAGCCGCCAACAGAAATGGCAAAGGCCGCTTCGCCCGACCATTGGATCAGGATGCCAAGGTCGCCGCTGAGGGTCAGTCCGGCGAGTTTCGATGGTGCGAGCGAGACCCTGATGAGGAAGAAGTCGGGAGTGATTTCGCCCAGCAATTCGGCATGGATGTCGACGACGCGCAGCTTGGGATCGACATCGGCGGAGGGCACGCCGATCTGCACGGCGCCGAGAATGACGATCTTGGGGTCGGGCAACGACAGCACAATACCGAGCCGGGCCTTGAGGAAACCGGCCTGCGAACCCCAGCCAAGCTCAGCGATCGGTCCGATGACGAAGCCGCCCGAGCGTGGCGGGAAGACCTGCGCCAGGCGATCGAGAATTTTGGGTGCTGCATCGATAGGATTTTCGGGGAAAAGCAGTTGGCCAACCGCGCCCTCCTTAAGGCCCTTGGCCAAAGCATCACTGTCAAGCGTTCGCTCGATGGCAAGGATTCCGCCGAGACCGTTGAGTGTAAAACCGAAACTGAGCTCGATCTTTGGCAGGAAATGCACGCCGATCACAACGACGAATGAGAAGGGGTCAGTGCCGATCAGGCCGATCGCGGTGATACCGAACCGTGCGAATTGCAGGTCGAGCACGCCGCCATATTCCTTGGTATCTTCCTTGTAGCGCAGGAAGCCGCCGCCGCGGACAACGCCCGTGTTGATGCGCACGCCGGTGGATGGTGGCGGCTTCGGCTTGACGTCGATGGCGCTATCGCCGCCTGTCCAGGTGATCGTGACGCCGCCGCCTTCGGTCACCACGCCAAAGACATCGCCAATCTTACCAGCGATGGTGGTCATCAGGTCGATGCGGCCGCTGTTCTCGTCCTTCCCCTGGGGGCGGGCAATGGCGAATTCGCGCAATTCGATACCGGGGAAACTGAATCGCACCGGCAGGACCAGCCGCTTATCTTTGCCCTCGCCGAAGGTGAGGCCGTCATGCGTGTCGAGATTGATGGCGACGGGATTGGAATCTGCGGTCTTCGCCTCGCCCGGTATGATCTTTTCCAGGAGCTTGTCGTTGCGAAGGCCGGCCTGGAGCTTGGCACGCAGGGCAAGACCGAGCGTCGCGTCCGTCTTGTAGGCGAAGAACGCTTCCACCGAGGCGCCATCGAAGCCGAGCGGGCCCATTCGGCGCGCGCCCATGCTTTGCAGCGTCAAGGCGAGGCGCTTGTCAGGGCGGCTCCAGGCGATCTGGGTGGCGAGTTTCGAGCCTGCCTTGTCGACGCCGAGCACCGCCTGACAGAAGGCATCGAAGGTTTTCGTAAGATCGCCCGCCAGATTGCTGAAAGGCTTCTTCCAAGGCTCGTCTATGCCCTTGATTGCGGTTTTGATTTCCGTGACATGGGCGTCGTGGTTAGGCCCCGCGGGTTCCTGCTCGGCAAGTTTATTCGCTATGAGATCGAGCGCCTCATCGAAGGCAATCAGCACGAAGGCAAGTTCAGTGGCGGCGCGGCCGGCGGCCTCAATGGTGAACGGATCGGTACCGAGTTCGTTGGCCATGTTGGTCACGGCCGTCTTGGCGTCGTTGATCTTGCCTTTGATCGCATCGGCTATTTGTTGGACGAGCGGCTTGAGGTCGTTAACGTCCTGCTTAAGTGCGCCGAGCCGCGTCTTGGTGGTGCCGTCTGGGGAATTGTCGAAGAGCGAAGCGAGAAGCGAGCCTGTGTCCTTGAAGGAAGAACCGGTGAGGTCGCCTGCGCGCGAATGTGCGAAACCAAGGACACCTCGGATTAACGCTGACCAGACATCGACAGTCATGCTGGACCTCATCGCTTAACGAGAGAAGGGCTCACATTTCAGAATGATGTTATGTATCTGAGCGTATATTCAGTAGGTCCCTAACTACTAAATATCGAATCCTTGAATGTGTACTTCAGGTGCCAACCCTAAACTGTCTTATATTTCCTAAGTTGGCTAGGTTTCTGATTCAACCGAATAGAAGAGGTGATCAGTTGCATACGGTTGTATACTACTTGACGCCTGGAAATACTAGTTATTTTTTATTTCTGTGAAATTGCTAAAGCCGTCCGCACTCGTGTGCCCGCATTCACAGGCTTCGTGGTCGGGATCCTCTGGATCGTTTCACAATCGTTTTTGGCGGTTGTGATCGGCTCATACAGAGAGTGCTGCCGCCTACCTGACGAACAAAATCCCTGCATCGTCTGCTTTTTCATTTGCGCCACGATCTCACCCAGTCTTGCATTCCGCTTTGACCCTGCCTCGATATCGATATTGCAAATTCATCAATGGGTTCTTGGCGTCTAGATGGATCAACGTCAAATGGAAATACGGCTCAGAGCGTTGTGAAACTCGACACAACGGCGCTATTCAGGCGCGTCTCGGCTAACACCTATGGAAAGCCGCCATTCTTCTAAGGCTTGGCTGATGATATCGAGTTCAACCGAACCGAACGTCGCATTCACAAAGTCTCGCATTGTCTCTCCCAAAGCAGGCGGCAGAGACATAGGAGCCGACGCGTTAAATTTCAAACGGCTGGGCGGCGCGGATCAAATTCAGTTCAATCTGAGCAGTGCTCTGACTTCACCCGAAAAGGCCAATTTCAACGTCTCAGCCACGTACTATCAAGAAGCACTTTTCCGGATGATGGACGCCAATGGCATGCCGCGCAGTTGGTTCTCGGACGGGTTTATCTCATTGGCGGTAGTCGGGCCGACGAACGCGCTGTGTAATATCGAAATTGTATCCGATCTGAACAAGGCTTATCGCTTTGAACGAACAATCGATGTTCGGCCCCACGATCCTTCGCGTGAACAGCGAAGGAAAGGGAAATTCGGTCCCTCGAACCAAAAGGGTCTTTGAATTCGATTTGAAGCAAGACCAACTTCGGATTTGGCTTGTTCGTTAGTTCCGAAGGTAGCTTTTCGAGCCGTTGTCCGTAATGCAATAGCGGCCGCCGCGCGGACCGGTGCAATACGACCCATCTCGACAGGAACAACTGTTTGAGGTCGTTGGCTCCATGTCACCGGTAGGTGTCCCCAAAAGCCCCACAGTGCCCGTCTCCATATTACAGGACTTCTTGCTCGCGCTGACCGATCCATCCCGACAGACGAAGGTCGATCCTTGGCAACGATCGATGCCGCCCTTCTTTCCGCTGCATGGCGTGTTGGTCGCGCCAGCATGCGAAGCGCAAAGGAAAATTGCCGCAAGTGCCGCTGCGAGTACTTTTAGATGCGATTTTTTGGAAATGAGCATTCGTCACTTCGGGATCAAGAGTTCGCACGATCCACCGATATACGGTTCGCGTAAAAGGCGAATTAATCTCGACTTCGCGGGTTGTTGCCAGGTGGCGTCAGGGTAGCCGGGAAGCAACCCATTCCAGCAAAGCATTCTGTGCGTGCAGGAGGTATGCCTTCGCGACATTGCTCTGGCAGGCTGCGTGGCTCATTGCGTCTGCGGACACTTCCCGACCTCTTGCGACCGGAGGGCAGGGCAGGAAGATTGCATCCCGACGGCATCCCTCAAGAAGTGACCCCGATATTTGATATTCGAGCAGCAAACTTTCGCTTGCTCCGCTCGGCCAGCAATCTGTGATGATGACATCCGCGTCCGATATTTCTTGGAGATCGCTGCTCGCGGTGAAATTGGAGTTCATCAGCGAAGTGTCGCGGACGTGCCAATGCCCCGGATAGATTTGCGTGACGTGGATCGGCAGGGAGATAGAAGCCTCAACCCAGGACCGGAGGATATTCGCCTCGGGAGCGACCACGGCCACTTTCAGCCCTTCCAATGTGCCCCGCTTGCCCTGGATGTAAGCGAGATCACCCAGCGTCTCGCAGGGATGGTTGGACTTTGTGCGGGCATTGATTACCGGAGCCAGGGCGCTTGATGCCAGATCCTTCAGTACCGATAGCTCCTTGGTGCGGATCACAAGGACATCGAACCAGTTATCGAGATACTGCGCCAAATCGGCTGGTTCTTCATTCAGATTGAGACCGACCGGTGACTTCACGCATATGCCGCCCATGGCCTGTATGCCCAAGTCGAAGGCGGTCGTGTTCCGCCAACCACTGTCGTCGTTGATGAGGGCAAAGCGCTTCCCGGACAGGCTTTGGGGCATGGCGCGGTCGGCCCATGCTGCGGCCAGGAATTGGGCTCGGTCGATGATCGATAGGATGACGTCCGTCGGGAAGCCATGGAATTCAAGGAAGTCCTTCTTGATGTCGGTAGACATTGTCATCTCCCAAGGCATATGCGACCCGCCACAACTCGCTGGTGTGGTCATTGCGGCCTTCTCAGAATTCCTTATTCTGCAACGCTGTAAAAATCGACTGCAACAGGCCAGAACGGTCTCTCACGGCTTCGTCAATGGAACATCGACTATGCTCGATTTTGAACCGCGATATTCGACCCCTCAGATCGAGGCAATCGAGAAATTCATCGATAAGAACTATGCGCTTCCGGGCCCGATTTCCTGCCGAATGCTTCAGCGCGGCTTGAATGATGTCTATCTGGTCGTGGGGAGTAACGGCGAGCGCTATGTATTTCGCCTTTCCCACCGCCGTGCGCGTGGTCCTGCTGGCGTAAAAGCCGAAACAGATTTCCTGACTCATCTTTCGCAATCAGGAGTTCCGGTCGCCGCACCCATTCCGACACGCGATGGCACCTTGTTCACCGGCGGATATGCGCCGGAGGGCTGGCGTGAGGGAGTGCTCTTCCAGGCGCTAGATGGTCGAGAGCCGCAAGCGACGGGCGCTCGCGATGCTTGGGCCAACGGAAAGACCCTTGCGCTGATGCACAATGCCGCCGAGACATTCTCATCTCACGGAGCGGTCTATCGGCTTGACCTCGAACACTTGCTGCACCGGCCCCTGGCACGAATATTCGACAGTGGAATCGTGGAGCACGCGGAAAGCCGCCGCGATCTCGAAAGCATCGCTGCTCGGACCGGTAAAGCGATAGAAGCGTTCCCCAATCTATCGTGGACTTATTGTCATGGAGACTGCCACGGCTTCAATTCACGCATCAATGACGCTGGCGAAGCCGTATTTTTCGACTTTGATGACGGAGGTCCGGGATACCTCGCTTACGATTTGTCGGTGTCCCTTTGGGCCAAAGTATCCTTTGGTCGGAAGTTGACCGCCATGTGGGATGCCTTTATCGAGGGGTATCGAGCCGTGCGACCGATCAGTCCAGATGACTTTGAAGCAGCGCATCGGTTTGTGATCGTGCGCCACTTTTGGCTAATGGGCGAGTATGCAAGCCGCGCGCAGGAGTGGGGAAGCAACACTGTTGGTTGGGTTGCGACCGAAGCGAATTTTCTCAAAACCTGGGAGACCGAGCAATTCGTTGATCGTCTGCTTTAAGATGCTGGGCACATGATGGACGCTCAAATCGAAAGCCGTGTAGAAAACTCTTATCGTATCGTACGATCCTGCCTTGTCGGGGATGTTTGTTCAAATCAAAGACGGAGTCCTTGCGGCTGTGGGATCGACTGTACATGCTGTCGAGAGTGAGGTGGGTTGGCAGATATTCCTTACTGCGTCGGCGTCGGGCACGATATCGAACTTTGACCGTCGTGCACGCCGACCAGTGGCGGCCTCAGGAGCACAATAGCGCCATGGATGCAGTGATTAGTTGGGCGGAAGGCTGGCTCACGGCTCATAACTATCAGGTATTTAACGGGCCGGAACTTATCCGTGCCGTACCATGGTCAAAGATCTACCGTTTCGCCACCAGTCGGGGAAACATCTACCTGAAATGGAGTGCGCCAGCTTACGCACGGGAGGCGGCGTTGATGGCGCATCTGGCCGAACGCTTCCCAACTGCCATTCTCCCGGTCCTTGCCCGGAACCAGACCATTGACGCATTCCTTATGCCTAATGGCGGTGAGCCACTGCGTGGCAAGCTCAAAGAATCCTTTGATCAGCAACTCGTCGGCATGATCCTCGGCCAATATGCCCGCATTCAGAGCGTCACATCTTCTAATGTAGATGCGCTTCTCGCGTTGGGAATTGACGACTGGCGCATGGCTGTCTTTCCCAGTCTTTATGATGAACTGGTTCATCACGAAGAGCTGCTGCGGCGCGAAGGTCTGGAAACTACCGAGATCAAGCAGTTACAACGGAGCGGAGACGACGTTCGCCGACTATGCCGCGCCTTGGCTGAATTCAAAATTCCGGAAACGCTTGAACATTGCGATTTTCACGACAACAACGTCCTCTCCAACATACAGGGCTTCCTTATCAATGACTGGGGCGATGCGGTCATTACCCATCCATTCTTCTCCTTGGTTGGTTTCCTGGATAGCGCCGCGCGAAATCATGGAATTGATCTCGGTTCGCCGGTCTATACTGATCTCAAGCACGCCTATTTCGAAGTCTGGCTCAACCTCGAAAGCTTGGAACGACAAGAGCACGTTTTCGAAATTGCTCGGGTTCTCCGCCCCATAGAATTTGCCTTCAATTTCAGGCGCGTAGTCAGAATGACAACCACGCAGGAGTTCGAGCCTTACCGTGGCTATATTGGCGAAGCCCTGCGCCGGTTCCTTTTGAAAATTCGGTAGACCTGGCCGCTGACCAGCGTGCCATGGGTTATTGCACGGTTATCAAAAAGGGCGATGCCTGAGCCCTTGACCTGTCATGCAAGGCTCAGTTGAGATATCGCCGCGTAAGGTCGGGTTTGGCTGAGGCGGACATACGCTGGATCTGCTCCTCACACTCCCCAGCGGAAATTACCTGCAGGTCCCTTAGGTGCCGAAGACGCCTGGTCTCCTGCTCGGGGTCTGCATTCAGGTTCGCGGTACCGAACAATATCCGGACGCGCTTCCGCCATCGGTCGGTCAACTCTTTGGTCACCTGCTCCCGATACCGGTCCCCGATAACGGAAATAATTTTTGGGGTTCCTGCCTTCGGGGCGTGCAAGGGGATGTGCGTTAGATCGACCGAGAGCCATCCGAGTGTCTGTGCAATCCATATCCCGACATAGCTGGCCAAAGCCACGAAACAAACAATTCCTCCTGCAGTCGTGTTCACTCGCCCGATCAAAAATGCGGCAACCAAGCCTACGGTCGCGGCTCTATAAAGCTGATGGCTGCAACGGGGATTCTTTGTACGCACATCCGACCCGTTGGGCATGTCTATCGCTTCATACGGGACATTGAATGTCCGCTCACCGGTAAGATCCTTCACCTTGTAAGCCAGTTGCCCGTCCAGGAAGCGAAATTCCCTGTAGTGCCCCAGTTTCTTCTGTTTGATGAAGACTTCGGTGTTCATGGGGACTCCTTAAAGCCACTCGCCGGTCGGCTCAGCGCCTGGTTGATCACCAAAAATAGCCAGTACGGGCTAAGTTGAGGTGAAGATGATTGATAAAAACTTATGCGTGAATACTGTGATGGAAGCGGCGAACAAGACCATTTCGGCCCGTTGACAAATGCTGCATCGTTGGAGGGCGGCTTGCCGTGATTATCCGAGAAATCCTCACCGACCGAGAAGAGGTAGCGCGAAGCATACTTGATACCCTGCCAGAGTGGTTTGGTATCCCGTCCGCGCGGGAGGCATACATCCATCATGCAAGCCATGCCCCTATGCTCGGCGCGGAGGATGAGGGAAGGGTAATTGGCTACGCGTCCTTGGCAGATCACTTTGGAAACAATTGCGAAATTCACTCGATGGGCGTCGACCCTCGCTGGCATCGCAAAGGAATTGGCCGCGAGCTTATTACCGCAACTGCTCGGTGGGTGGCGGCTCGCGGATTTGGCTACCTAAGCGTCAAAACGATCTCCGATAAGCACCCGGACCCAAACTACGCCAAGACCCGTGCTTTCTACACAGACGTTGGGTTTATCCCGTTTGAAGAGTTTCCGACGCTTTGGGGCAAAAATCCTCCTTGTTTGGTCCTCGTGCGCCCGGTCACAATCCGATGAGGCTATTCCGTGCTGCCCGACAGGTTCGACACTTGACTGTCCACGAGATCACAGGCCGAGCTTTCAATAAGCCTCTCTGTAACTCAAGGCCAAAGGCGAGGGGCGAAGAAATTGAAGGCTTCATGAAAGATTGGATGCCAGTCTTGGTCGAGCGGCAGATCGATGGGATGCCAGAAAAACGCAAACGTATGGCCGTGATCATCTGCAGTCAGATGCTGCCACGTATCGGGTGGACCCACGGCTTGACATCTGAAGAAATGCCAAAGTTGGCGGCTGGGGCCGATTTCGCATTGACCCAAGAGAGCCATGGGCGATTGCGCAGTCAGGCCACTTTCTTCCCAAAGCTCGCGCTTGGCAGCGGCGAGGGGCGTTTCACTCGGCTCAACGGTCCCCTTCACAAACTGCTTTCCGGCAGACGGATGAGCGAAGGCAAGAACCTCCACGTCGCCAGTATGCGTTCTGTAAACGACGGGACAGACTTTGTGCATTTTTTCGCAACCTGGAGTGACAGCACCAATGAAAGAGAAGGTTGAGGCCCTATTTAAAATATGGCACGGCTCGCAATAGACATGCATTCAGCGGGAGAACCTTGTGTACTATGACCCGTATTATCCGACACTTCTGCCTCCCCTTGTCGCGTTGCCGCTAATTCTTGTTCTGAACATCCTCGTACCCATTGCGGCGATTTTTCGTGCGAGGGCTATCAAGTGTCGTCAGTGGCTGCCGCATACACTCGCGTTTCTCTGGGTGCTGACCTCAGAATACACCTTCTACCTGGTTGGCATGCCGAAGCTAGCACCCGACGAGGAAATGGGTCCGGGCGGTGGTTTACTGGTGCTTCCAATATTGCTGGAGACAGCGGTCATATCCGTTGGTTATTTTATTACAGTGATTTGGCTGCTCGTCAGCCGCCTGGCTGGACGCAATGCAGGCCGATCTCAATCGCAAACCTAAATCAACAGACTCGGCCGACAGCTCCCATTTTCGGGGGGGCACGTGATCGTGCGAACCGCGCCATTATTCTATGCCTATTGGCTGGGGTAAAGCCACACGTGGGCAAAACTGGTTGGGGGTGAGTGAATCGTTGCGCAACCTATGAGGTTGGTGCTTTCGGGAAAGATGAGTGACGAGCGAGAGGTTTCGCGCCCGTCATCAGTCCTTATCGGGCCAGTTCAACGAGCTTGGAGAAGTCGAGATTGGTCGGCATAAGCCAGTCTTGAATAGGGGCGGATTTCTCGTACGGTTTGCCGGTTAGAGGTTCGCTTTCGCTTACATCGCGCAGTGCAAACGGCCTCGACCAGACAGTACCAGTTCCTTTGAGAAAGAAGCCGAATTGCATAGAGACCCCGTCTTCGGGCACTTCGATGACAACCTTTCTCTGGGTCCAGCCATTGTCGCCGAAAAGCCAACCCTGGATAGGGGAATCTTTTAAATTGTCGAACGCCAAGGTATTGCCAGGCGACCGATCAACCCGCACCCAGATCGTCGCACCGTGTGATACCCCTTCCGTGGCGATCTCAGCGCTAACCTCTAAACGCTGTCCGCGATACGGTCTGGCTGAAACTGTTTGCGCAAGCGTCCCGAATACTCGTTTTACGTTCGCATATCGGGTCGGCCTTGTTCCCTTGTAGCGTATAAGTGCGGCACGGCGACCTGAACCAAGCGCGTTGTCATCCACGCCATAGTCGAACTCCGTCGGGTGCTCGCCGACAAAATCCCAGCTGAGCAACGCCTGCAATCGCCTGGTATCGGTGGCCTCAGCCTGTTTGATTCGAGCAGAAAGCGTATTCCAGTCGTTGAGGCCGAATTGCTTCGCAACGATGTCTAGACTTTCGCCGTGTGTGATATCGACCTTTCTGTCGCGCAATATCGCCGCCAGTGCCTTCGCCATGCTCTTGGCGTCTCGATAGGTATGCATGTTCTTCCCGTGATGGATCGGACCATTTGGCCAGTGCCCACATTGCTGACGGACCGATCTGTCGCGAGACGTTAATGGTCAATCCGATGCTTTCACCATCCCTGTCAGGCGTGAGCGGCTGGTAGCATCAACCTTGCCTCAAAATTTGAACTGGCCCCCGATTCGGGTCAAGCACATTCCGTTGGCTTGATTTAGCCCCAATACGCGATTTCCATGCCAGCCTTTATCCTCACAACATCATTGTGTGACGAGGCGCTTTCTTCGAATGGTTGCAGCATGAAGCCAATACGTGTTTCATTAAATCGCTGAACAAATTCAGGGGTAAAATCCATGTCATCAACGAATCTGCCACGACGCTATCCAGAGATGGAGGGGAAAGTCGCCCTTGTTACAGGAGGAACGAGCGGTATCGGCTTGGCGACTGCCCGGGCCTTTGCGAATGAAGGGGCGGTAGTTGTGATAGCGAGCCGCAATGAAAAACGCTCCAAGGCTGCGTTGGCAAGCATGCAAGGGCAGGCAAGTTGGGTCGCCTGTGACGTTAGCGATGGCCAGCAGGTGGAGAAAATGGTCGCGTCAATTTTGCAACGGCACGGAAGGTTGGACTACGCCTTTAACAATGGCGGGAGTGGCGGTGGAGGCGGTCCTGTCGGTAAAATGTCCGAGGACGCCTGGCGAAAGACAATCGACGGGTATCTGACGTCTGCCTTCCTTTGCATGCGGCACCAAATTCCGGTGATGTTGAAGAATGGCTTCGGTGTGATCGTAAATAATTCTTCGGTCGACGGATTGCGCGGCTACCCATTTCCGGGTGGTGCCGCCTACGCTGCCGCGAAACACGGTGTGCTTGGCCTGACTCGAAGCGCTGCACTTGAATACGCAAAAACCGGCATACGGATCACGGCCATCTGCCCGGGTTGGATCGGTACGCCTTCCATTGAAAACGCTGCGAAAAAAGACGATAAATTTCGAGATAGCATCATCGCGCAGGAGCCAATCGGTCGCCTGGGGACCTCTGCTGAAGTCGCAAATGGCGTTTTGTGGCTGTGTTCGGACGCAGCCTCTTTCATGTTGGGTAGTCCGCTGGTTTTAGATGGTGGCTATATGGCTTGAGCGATTTCCCGATCTCTGGAGAACGCATTGGCTTTCCTACGGCAGGATTGCGACAGCCAAGTGCCAACGCGACGACGGCATGGACTTCGGCTAGCAGTAGCCAAGTATCGGAAAGATAGACTTCGGAGACGCCACCTTGAAGTGCGCCGTGTCCTGGCAATGAGAGCAAATGGCGTCTATATCCATGGCATACTGGTGCTTTGCAAAATTTATGGCCTGCCGTTCCAAGGCATCGGCAATATGAACAGTCGCTTGGACGCCATCGGGGCCGGCAGTTCGGGCAACCACGCAGCTCGCACTCGAATACAATTTCGACTTGGCTTGCAGGTTCAGCCGTGATGACGTCAACTTGTAGTACACGAGGCGTCTCGCGATGCATCAAACGGTCTCTTCACATCAGCTGAGCGAGATTTATACAATTTTGACGAATGCGGAAGCGGCCATGAGCGATACCCAGAATTACACTGACGGCGGGTTATTGCTCCACGTTTTTACAGACGGCTCGTATGATCCCGTGTCCAAAACTGGTGGCTGGGCATTCGCGGTTTTTCGCGGATCCGTTCAGGTCTTTGCGGCCCTTGGCGGCGAGGCTCAAACGGCAAATAATGCAATGGAGGTTCTTGCGATCTTGAAGGCATGTGAATGGCTCGCCCATAATTCGGCCGGGGAGGAGGCAGTCATCCACACCGACTCCGCATATGCCGTGAACGGCTGCAACCGATGGCGGCACATCTGGCGCTCGAACAAATGGCGAAAGCGGACGCCGAACGGGCAGGGTCGTAGTCGCTCTGTCCCGGATGCTGCGTACTGGCAAGCGATTGACCTGCTGCTCAATCAGAACCCGAATATCAAAATCGGGTGGTGCAAGGCGCATGTCGGTGTTGCGGGCAACGAACTGGCTGACGGATTGGCTGAGCGTGGGCGGTTGGTCGGCGGTGGCTGATGCATTGCGGCTGTATTATGCGGGATAAGGCCGCATCACTGGCGACCTGATGCTTTCCCTGAAATTTCTGCTGGATAGTTGTCGAACGACTTCCGATGCAAGGTATTGGGCTGCCGTCATAAGGTGGCCGATTGCTCTCCGTTTCGGCTTGGGTCAATTGCCGGGAAGAAAAGGCGCGAAAGAATGCAAAACGATCTGATTAGGAAGCTTCAGGCTCTACAGCAGCTTGCCCCGGCGGAAGCTGTTAATGTCACGCGATCTCCTCTGCCGTCTTCGGAGCACATCAGGCATCAGACAGGAATGGGCAGCTTGCTAAAGATATGAACGGAAATATCGACCATGCCTTCGAGGCATTTTAAGCCAATGTCAGCTTTGGATCTCGTTCGCCAGATAGCGCTGCGATTCAAGAACTATGTGCGAATACCTTTTTCCGATAGTGCCATGGAGCAGACCATTCGGCTCTGCGCTATTTTGCTCTCTATGGCAGTTCAGGCCTATGTCGTTAATGTCCGCTATCGGTGGGCGCGACCTCAAAACGGCGGGCCACTGCCGGAAATACGTGACCTGCTTTTCTTCGCGGCTCTTCCGGTGCTGACGTGTGTCGTCGGCTATATGGGGCTAAGGCTTCGGATTTGGTCATGGAGCTTCGTTGTCTTCTGCGCTGGTGGCACTTGGTGGATTATAAGCCAGGCACTGGCGGACCAAGGTCTCTTCTGGACGCGCGTGTCGTATGGCGCTTGGATGCTAAATTTAAGTTTTGTGCTGGCCCTATTTGGGTTTGCCGCTGCAATTCTGGTGTTCATCCGATCCAGAAGGCAAAACGCGATCTCGCCATCGCTTTGGAAATTCTTCGCCAGCGGTGCACTCATTCCGATCTGGTTTGTCGTAACGCTGGGCGTCGTGAGGTAGACAACCGGGTAACAAGCCTTCAGGCCAGACGACGTTCTACTTGCATTTTGGACAAGCCATATAGGGACGCCCATTCGGTTCAATCTGCATGACTACTGCCTCTATTGAACCGCCAGTCAGTTCCGCAGCCCCAGCAACATTCGTTGTCTCAGTGCAGCTGGTAGAAGCAGGGCCTTATGGGCTCACAGAAAATAGGGACGTGGTACGTCTGGCATGTCGTCGTAAGCGCGGAGAACCACCTTTAGCGGCATCAGGGTCTGATCATGATGCCAGTACACGATTTTTAGCCAGGTGGCCGCCCGGGTATATTGTCCGCCTCTGATCCATAGGTCCTGCAGATTTGCCTGCAACATCCGCCGCCCAGCCTCCAACAGGTCATCTTTGTCGAATTTCGCTCGCCCCAGTTTTTGCAAGCAGAGGGCATAAGCAAACTCCCGTGGTTTTAACGTCTTCTTGAGCGACGGAGTTTTCGGCACCAGATGTCGCTTATATTCCTCAAAGGCGGTTTCGTACTGGCCAGCCTGGAAACTGAACGCCATGAAATCATCGAGAATTCTATCGATTGTCAATGCCGGGTGAATTTTCCTCATAAGTGCCGAAGTAAAATTCCCCACTTATGCCGACGTGGGCGCTAGGGAGAATTGGGTATTTTTTGGCGGCCGCCCGCGTGGTTTTTGAGGTGGAGCGAACGCCGGAGGCGCGATGAGGGCTTTGGAGCGCACATGCTCGGGCATCAGCTCGGCATGCTGCCTCAACCGATAGCTGGATCCTTCGATCTGCACGACGACGGCATGGTGAAGCAATCTGTCGAGCAGCGCGGTGGCGACGACGGGATCTCCGAAAACATCGCCCCATTCGGCAAAGCCGCGGTTTGACGTCAGGATCATCGCACCACGTTCATATCGGGCATTGACGAGCTGAAAGAAGAGATTGCCGCCGCCTTGAACGACCGGCAGATAGCCAATCTCGTCGACGATCAGCAGGCTGGGCCTGCAGAAGAAGCGAATGCGCTCCTGCAATCTGCCTTCCCGCTCGGAGCGGGCAAGTGAGCTGATCAGATCGGCGAGCGTCGTGAAGTAGACGCTCTTTCCGGCCTTTACGGCTTCGACGCCGAGCGCCGTGGCGAGATGACTTTTGCCTGTTCCTGGCGGGCCAAGGAAATGAATCGCTTCGTGACGATCGACGAAGCCAAGCTGCGCCAGGGTGAAAATGCGGTCCCGATCAAGGGAAGGTTGGAAGGTAAAGTCGAAACCAGCGAGGGTCTTGATCGTCGCCAGCCTGCCCATCCTCAAGGCGGTCTTGATGCGGCTCTTCTCACGCAGTGTCAGTTCCTCGGACAGGAGGATATCGATTGCTTCGAGCGCCGAGAGCTCACCGTGCTCGAGACGGCGCACGACATGGTCGAGTGCTTCCAGTGCGCGCGGCATCTTCAGACCGACGAGATCATGACGAATCCGATCGATCATGGACGGAATGGCATCGAGGGCCGCGCTCATGGGCGGTTCTCCTGTGCCAGGACTTTGCCGACGGCGTCGTAGAAGGCGAGCGACCGCTGCAGCACAGTGTCACCGGCGGGTTTGACGACAATGGCGTCGTCGCGTGTCCTGGACCGATGTCGCTGCGCGAGTGCTCGTCGATGGTCAGGATGGACTCGGCGCTGTTTACGTCCCTCCAGGACGGGGTGAGCGGCGATCAAAGTGCCGTTCTCAAAGATGCGGACCTCGTCGGCGAGAGAATGGACTTCCACCATTCGGCTTCGCGTGGCATCCGGGACGCTGTAAGTGTTGCCGCCGACGCTGACCATACCTTCCCGCGACACCCGGCGCTCCAGCTTCAGAACAGACTTGAACGGAGCCAGCGGTAACGGCCGCACCTGCGACGGGCTTGTCGCAAACATTTTCGAAGCTCGCGATTATCCCCTGAGGATCCTCATTTTCATGCGTTGTTAACCTTTTGCAGTCCGAAGAGGCGCGCTAGCAAATCGTTCTGATCGTTGATGGTCCAGCCTCCGGAAAAGCCAAAGCCTTTCCTCAACCACAGCATCGCCTCGAAACCCGCGATGGTTCGCCGCGCCGTGTTGAAAGATTGGAAGCCACCGATCTTTGGCATGTTCTTCTTTACCCGGAAATGGTCACTTTCGATGCCTTGCTGGAGGTGCTTGGTGACATAGTGGACGGGATCGGGATGTAGAAGCCCATCATCAACCGTAGTTTTGATCGTTGATGGGAAGGTGTTGGCCCCGTCCGTCCCGATCCTGTTCGGCGATAACAAGGGTTCGTCTTTGAGCATCTTGCGGAAGAACCGCTTGGCGGCGTCGAGATCGCGCTTAGCGGTCAATAGAAAATCCACCGGATTGCCATGCTTGTCGATGGCCCGATACAGGCAGCGCCATTTTCCGCGGATCTTGACGTAGGTCTCATCGATCCGGACCGAGCCGCAGTGGGGTCGCCGAAAGTGCCGCAGCCGTTTCTCGATCATCGGCGCATAAGCCAATACCCAGCGATTGATCGTGCTATGATCGACCTCAAAGCCGCGCTCCGCGAACATTTCTTCCAAGTCACGATAGCTGAGCGGGTAGCGCAAGTACCAGGCAACCGCCTGTACAATCAGCCACGCCTCGAAATGCCTGCCCTTGAAATCATCTTTCGACTGGCGCTTCAGCTTCTTGGCAATGGTATTCAGAATCATGGCTCGCTCCGCAACTTTCGGAGCAGCAAACTCGATGCCTATGGTCAACATACGGTTAAGCCCGAAAATTTGCGACAAGCCCGCACCACGGGCGTCCCATCTTCGAGCAATCCAGCGGCGTCATTGCCCAAGATCATCGGGAATGGGATCGGCTCTTCTTGCGAGGTCATCCCGCGAAGTGTGAAAATGTCGTGCCGGTTCAGGCTGGCATGTGTCACTTTCACTGTGACCCAGCCCTCTCTCACGATCGGATCCGGACGTTCTCCGACGACAAGGGAGGCGAGTGGATCGTTGAAATTGGCTTCTTTCGCGTAGACGGCAAACATTGTCGTTCCATTCAGGTGGTTGAATCTTGATGCGGTGCGGCCGAGGCTCCCTGACGGCTTCATCCTTCGGCCAAGGCTGGAGGGCTGCCGGCGTCCTCACTTCCGCGAACGCCGGGACCCTCGCTCATACCGTCCTTATCGTACCGCCATCGATGACAAACTCGGCGCCGTGGATGGCAGCAGCACGGTCAGAGGCGAGGTAGGCGATAAGGTCGGCTACCTCTTCAGGTTCAGCTCCGCGCCCAATGGAGATCCCGCCCAGCGCATCGAGCACGGACTGACGCGCGTCCTCGATCGTGCCGCCATTGGCAGCCCGAAGCATTCCGAGAAAGTCTCCAGTGGCCTCAGTCATGATCCAGCCGGGAGAGACGGAGTTGACCCGCACGCCTTTGGGACCGAGTTCTTTGGAAATTGACTTGCTGTAGGTCCTCAGGGCGGCCTTCGCGGCGGCGTAGCCTGTCGTGGATTCGGGCAGCGGCAGGACGGACTGAATTGAGGTTATGTGCACCACGGTGCCCTTGCCCCGCTCAAGCATCTGCGGGATCAACAGGCGATCGAGCCTAACCGTCGCCAGTAGATTAAGGTTCAGCTCGGCGAGCCAGTGGTCGTCCGTCAGCGCGGCGAAGCCACCCGCCGGCGAAGCCGAGCCACCGATGACATGGGCAAGGATGTCGATGCCGCCCAGCCGCTCAACCGCTGCCTTGGCGAGCGCTTCACCACCCTCCGCAGTGGTCAGGTCCGCCTGGACGTATTCAACGCCTTCGATAGGATCCTTGATCGTGCGGGCGGCGGTGATAACACGGGCTCCGCCGGCGAGAAAGCGCTCGACCGTGGCGCGGCCCAGACCCTTGGTGCCGCCGCTGACGAGCACGCGCTTGCCAGCGAACTCCTTTGGATCTGCCTGGATGCTCATATCGTGGTCTCCATGCTCTTGATGGCGTCGTTCGCCAGCGTTACGCGATAGGTGAAGCGGATCGGACTGCCCGGGAAATCTCCATGAGCGGGACCTTCGAGCACGACATCGCCGTCTTCTTCCCGCATAGTGTCGGGCGTGAAGATCGCCTTGACCGCGATCGCTTCGTCCTTCAGTAACCTGCGGATCTCAGCCAGGCCTTCGTAACGCTTGCCGTTGTCGATGAAGACGGCGTCATTCGAGAAAGGCCTCATCATGCCGTCGATATCGAGACGGGCATTTGCCTCAATATAGTCGGCGATTGGTTTGGGTAGGTTGGTCATGTCCATCTCCTTGATCGTGACGAGGCCAATTTAGCGATGGACTTTTCGCCCGATAAGCGAGACAAACCAGCATGGGGCATCACAGAAAACGGGACAATGACGCGCCATTCGTTGATCGAGCTTGAGGCGGTTCTCGCCATCGTTCGGTGCGGCTCGTTTCGAGCGGCTGCGCTCGATCTCGGCATGTCGACCACGGCCATCAGCAACGCGGTGGGCAAACTCGAGCGTCAGCTTGACGTGCGATTGTTCAATCGCACCACGCGCAGCGTCTCGCTCACCTATGCGGGGCGGATCTTCGTCGCACAGATCAAGCCATCGCTTGAGGGCATCCAAAAAGCGATGAACACGGCGCGCTCCCAGCAGGAGACGCCGTCCGGCATCTTGCGCATCAATGCCTTCGCGACGGCGGCGCGCGAGATCATGGCGCCGCTGGTCCTGGGCTATCTGAAGCGTTACCCGCAGGTTCATATCGACATCGTCACCGAAGGGCGGCTCGTTGACGTCGTGGCGGCGGGCTTCGATCTGGGAGTGCGCAGTGCGGATTTGGTGCCAAGCGACGCGATCGCCATACCGCTAGGCCAGATGCGACGAATGGCGGTTGCCGCATCGCCAGCTTTTTTCCAAAGCAGAGCTATCCCCCAGGTACCGCAGGATTTGCTTTCTTACCCCTGCGTTCGCGTTCGGCTTCCCAACGGCGCATTGTTCCGATGGCGGTTCGAGAAGGGCGGTGAAGAACTGCAACTCGACGTCGAAGGACCGATCACTCTCGACGAAGCCTCCCTTGCCCGGATCGCAGTAACGAACGGCGTGGGGATCGGCTACTTCATGGAGACCGATGTCCGCGAAGACATCGCTGCGGGACGACTCGTGCGCATTCTCAAAGACTGGACGCCGCCGCTCGTGCCGCTGTGCCTCTACTATTACAATCGGCGAAATTCTTCCGCGGCCTTCCAGGCCTTTATCGCGCTCGCGCGCGACTTCGCTGCCGGACGGCTCGCACATTCCGGAGACTGATGCCATCCTATGCCAGTCGTACTGCTGCTCAAAGTTCCGGCGACTACCGTAATCTCTGTGGGCCCAATCAACATGGCTGACCAAAGCAACTTGCGGCTTTGCGCCTCCCATGTTCCGACCGAGGAAGCTATTCGAATGGACACCTTTCAATAGCCTGTCCGTTCATCCGGCCCGCGGCGCCCCAAGTCCAATCACCCCAGACTGCCGGCAAACTGCTCTGGCCAGTGATTGCGCTCTGCCAGAGCCGTCACAAAATCGATAAACACCCGGGTCTTTGCAGGGAGCTGTGATCGGCTTGCGAAATACACCGAAATCGCACCTGCATCGGAATACCACTGCGGCAACAGCCGGACCAGATGTCCTGCCTCCAGATGGGGTTGGGCGTCTGCCTTCGGAACCAGCGCGACGCCGACGCCCAGAACGGCAGCACTAAGCATCGCGGCAGGGTCGTTGACGACCAGGGTTTCGGACAACTCCGCAGCCGCCTGACGACCAGCCGCATCGCGCATCGTCCATTGGCGGATGCGACCGCTCTGCCGCAAACGCATGACGACGCTGTCCAACGCTTTTAACCCTGCCGGATCGAACGGCGTCACCCGCCATATAGCCGGGTGACGCCACCGCAATGATGTGCGCCGGAGCGAGCGTTCGGGCGACAATGCCGGGGTTGAGGTCGAAGCCTCCACCGATCGCTGTATCATAGCCATCGGCCACAAGGTCGACGGGTCTGGCGTCGAAATGAAACTCCGGCTTCACACCCGGATAGAGGCTCAGAAACTTCGGCAGATGGGGAAGGATATGCAGCACGCCGAGGGTCGGCGGCAGGCTGACCTTGAGTACACCCTTCGGCTCACCCTGCACAGCCGCACCTCCGATCGCCGCCTGTATGGTGTCGAGGCTATCGGAGACCGCCAATCTGAAGCTTTCGCCCGCCTCGGTGAGAACGAGCTTCCGCGTCGAGCGATGGAACAGCCGGATACCAAGGTTGCGCTCCAGCATGGCGACGTTGCGGCTAACGGCGGCCGGGGTCAGCGACATGCGTCTGGCCGCTTCGGAAAAACTGCCGTGCTCGGCGGTGCGCACGAAGGATTCAAGATTTGCCAGTGTCTCCATCGCCGCGCCCTTCAAGTGATCGTTGAAGATATAACAAGTCAAACCCCGCTAATCAAAGGGAAATGGATCGTCCATATCTGCGTCATCAAACATGGCATGGAGCGAACAGATGACACGGACTTCTCACCCTCTCCTGGGCAAGGTGGCTCTCGTCACAGGCGGGTCGCGGGGCATCGGCGCAGCCATCGTCAGGCGCCTCGCCCATGACGGAGCGGATGTGGTGTTTAGCTATTCGGCCTCTGGCGACAAGGCAGAGGAGATCGTCCGCGCGGTCGAAGCCCTTGGGCGTCGGTCTCTGGCAATCAAGGCGGATCAGGCCAATACGTCCGAGGTCGCAGACCTTGTGCGACAGGCGCATAACGCGTTCGGCCGGCTGGACATTCTGGTCAATTCGGCCGGTGTCTTCATCACAGGCAGCGTCGGCGACCCGAATGCAGATATCGCGGCGTTCGATCGACAGATCGACATCAACGTGAAGGGTGTCGCAGCCGCCGTCCGCGCTGCTGTTCCTCTGATGTCGGACGGCGGGCGGATCGTCTCGATCGGGACGACGGGCGCGGTTCACATTCCCTTTCCGGGTGCGGCTGACTACATCGCAACGAAAGCGGCAGTAGGCGCCTATACGCGCGGCTGGTCCCGTGATCTCGGCCCGCGCAACATCACCGTCAACCTCATCCAGCCCGGTGCGATCGACACCGACATGAACCCGGCAAGCGGCCCCTTTGCAGACACTTTGAAGGGACTTGCGGCGCTAGGGCGCTATGGCCAGCCGGAAGACATTGCCGCGGCGGTCGCATTCCTCGCCGGCCCGGACGCCAGCTACATCACCGGAACAACACTCAACGTCGACGGCGGCCAGACCGCCTGATTGACCATTCTCACCAAGGAGACAAATCCATGACATCCATCGGAATTATCGGCGCTGGAAACATTGGTCGCGCCATCGCGGCAACGCTCGCGAGGAAGGGCATAGCAGCCACGCTTTCCAACAGTCGCGGCCCTGAAACGCTTGCCGAACTCGTCGCCTCGCTCGGCCCATCGATCACTGCCGGCACTCGCGCGGAAGCCGCAGCGAAAGACATCGTCTTTGTCGCCGTCAACTGGTCGAAGCTTCCGGCGGCGATGGCCGGTCTGCCGGACTGGAACAGTCGGATCGTAGTCGACGCCAACAATCCGATCGAAGCGCCGCTGTTCCAACCGATAGACCTCGGCGGCCGGACGTCTTCCGCCGTATTCGCAGGCATGGTTCCCGGCGCACGCTTGGTGAAGGCGTTCAACCACCTGCTGGCCGCCGTGCTTGCCGGTGACCCGACCAGTGAAGGTGGTAGGCGCGTGCTGTTCTATTCGGGTGACGATGCTGCCGCCAAGGCAGAGGTCGGCGCTCTGATCGACCGTCTCGGCTACTTCGGCATCGATCTCGGAGACCTCGCCATTGGGAGCCGCCTCGTCCAGTTTCCCGGCGGTCCATTGCCGGCGCACAACTTCGTCAAATTCGATTGAGGTTCTATAGCCTTCCTCGCCGCCTATATTGCCCAACTCAGGAGCCCGCTATGTCCACCACGGCCATCGAAGCAGCACAGACGTTTTTCGACCACTGGAGCGCCAATCGGATCGACGAGGCCATCGCCATGCTCTCCGAAGACGTCCTCTACGACAACGTGCCCTTTCCCGATATCACCGGCCGCGAAAACGTTCGAAAATTCCACCGCGATTTCGGCATCGGCAGCAAGTTTACAGTCGACTGGAAAGTGGTGCAGATCGCGGCGGCAGGCAACGTTGTGCTGAACGAGAGAGTCGACATCTTCATCCACGAAAACGGCGGACGGATTACGCTGCCCGTCATGGGGACAGTGACTGTCGAGAATGGCATGATCACGGTCTGGCGCGACTATTTCGATCCGGCGGACTTCGATAGGCAATTGGGCCAGATGGGCAAGTAGTGTCATTTGGCATTTAACTGTAGGAATGCGCCGGTTCAGACTAGTGATGGCACCCAATTTGAGATTGGTCGGTGTGATTTTCCGTGCCAAACGCCTTCCGGTTCGCCGATAACCATCTGTGATGTAGGTCATTTTCTTATGGAAGCGTGCCCGTAAGCAACCATCTTTCCCTGGCGGCGAATCTCACTTAAGTGCCAAAAAAAACCGTCAGGTTCTCAAATTAAATGCCCAGTCTCAAATTGAGTGCCCGGCTATCTTATTGAGACTGCTAGGACTGGAATCTCACGATTAAATGCAAACCGACAAATCCTGGCTTTCTTCCGATGGGTCGCAGCCGAGCAACGGGTCGTAGGTTCAAATCAGTTCAAGGCGAACGCCCCTAAAAGCAATCCCTAGTCTAATCGCCGATGTCGCGAAGGAACACGGCCTTCCCACTAAGAAAGCCGTGCCAAATAGTTAGTAGAATTCAGAGCTGAGGCCGCATCGCCCGTGTCGGGCTGACGTTTTCAAGCAGGGATGCGATGTGAAGAATAGTCGATTCAGCCTGCCACTTGCCTACGATCTGGACGTTGATCGGCAATCCTTCCTTGCTTGTTCCAAACCGCATCGACACGCCTGGAAGACCTGTAATATTGAGAGGCACGGTAGCGCCCTGCAGGTAGGTTGCGTCGACCGCCTGGCCATCGATCACAAATTCCTCGACGCCATGCTTATGGGCTGGAATTGGCAAGACATGAGTGATGAGCGCGTCGTAGCGTGAGAAGTAACCGGCATAGCCATCACGCAGCCGCTCGGCGGCCTGTTCGGCGTCGATATAATCGTCCATCGAAGTGTCGGGCAGGGACAGCATTGTCTTTGCCATCTTGTAAAGTTCGTCTTCCCGACGACCAGCGGTCGCCTCACGGAAGGCTGGCTTCATCTCCATGACGTGGAGACGGTTGAAGACGTCAAGCGCGAAGTCCTTCTCCAGTGCGGGGATTCCGACATGCTCGACCGAGACACCCAGGTCTTTCAACGCCTCGGCTGCAGCCTTAACTGTGGCGGCAACTTCCGGATGGACAGGGCCGAATCCCGGTCCGACCATCCAACCCACGCGAAGCTGCCGATATGGCTGCCGGCCAATGCCTGCGTCGAAAGGAACCGTGCTGGAGGCGAATGCATCTTGCCCGTCCGGGCCTGCCAGCTGCGTGAAGGCCAGTGCGATGTCACGCACCGAACGAGCCATTGGGCCAACGTGCCAGAAGCGACGCGGCGCACGTGGCCAGATGCCTGTCATCGGCACGCGCCCATGGGTCGCTTTCATCGAGGTGATGCCGGTCTGCGCGGCGGGACCGCGGACGGAGATTGCAAGGTCAGTTCCCAGGCCGATCGGCGACATGCCTGCAGCGATCGCAGCGGATTCACCGCCACTCGATCCGCCTGGCGTGCGCTCAAGATCCCATGGATTGTTTGAACGCCCGGACAGCAGGTTGTCGCTCTCGATCCAATAAGAAAATTCCGGGAGGTTGGTCTTGGCAAGAAGGATGCCACCCGCCTTCTTCATGCGTTCGACGCTTGTCGCATCGTGATCGGGCGTGCGGCCCTTGAAGATCGGTGAACCACGCTGAGTGAGGACACCGGCGGTGTCGATCGAATCCTTGACGGTAAACGGCACGCCATGCAGTGGGCCGAGTTCGTTACCAGCAAGGACTGCGGCTTCTGCTCGGCGGGCGGCTTCAAGCGCTCCGTCGGCAACAGTCACGATTGCATTGACCTGGGGGTCGACCGCCTGGATGCGGTCGAGATGTGCCCGAACGACTTCGACAGGCGATAAGTCTTTATTGCGGATGAGTTCGGCCAGCTTAGTGGCATCGGCGAAAATCAGTTCGTTGCTCATGGCGCTCTCTCTAACTAACAGTTGGTAGGCTAGTCAGAGCTAGTGCTTTACAAATCCTCCGTCAAGCCCTATCTAACATTTGTTAGGATGAAGCGGAGTTTGTGGATTATGTCCGGGAATGCGAGGGAAGCCATACTGGCCGCAGGGCGTTTAAGCGCGCAAGCGCACGGCTATGGGGGGCTCAACATGCGCGAGCTAGCGGCCGAAGTCGGCATCAAGGCGGCCAGCATCTATCACCACTTTCCAAGCAAGGCCGATCTCGCAGCCGCGATCGCAAAGCGCTACTGGCAGGACACGAAGGCGTGGCTCGAAGAAGTCGCCGACATAAAAGGCGATCCGAAGGCTGCTCTCCGAAAGTATCCGGAGACGTTCCGGATGTCGCTGGAGAACGGCAATCGCCTGTGCCTCGGTAGCTTCCTCGGCGCGGAGTATGACGATCTTCCTGAACAGGTCAGGACAGAGGTGCAGACCTTCGCTGACGTCAATATCGCCTGGCTAGCGGAACGGCTTGTCGATGCTGGCCTGGCAGATCAGAAGGCGAGCGCGGCGCGGGCGCGCGCGATCTTCGCCGCCGTCGCGGGAGCGCAGCTTCTTGCCCGAAGCCGGGCCGATATCTCGCTTTTCGACACGATGATCCAAAGCTATCAAGAGGCAGGCTTGTTGCCAGGCGGATAGCCGAGCTGCTCGATCGAGGTCAGCTATTTTCAACGTCGATCGAGAATATTTTGGGGCGGAATTTCGCTCCCCTCGTTTGTGGCCGCATAAAGTGGAGATTACAGCAAACTGCCTTGTGCTTGTGGCTCTCCTGACTTCGAGACTATCGATGACCCATATGGTTCTCGCGACAAAATGATCAGTGCATCGTTCGGAAGCGGGCGGGCAAGGAGTTTTGCCTCGTCCCACGGCGCTCGCATCCATATGTCGGTCTCTTCCTTTGTCAGGAGGAGGACCGGCATTGCCTTCTCGTGGATTGGCTTCACGAGATCGTTGGGATCCGTGGTTAGAAAACCATAGAGATCGTCGGTCGTGAGCCCGTCCCGAACCTTCCAGACGCTTTGCCGTTGCGGCACATGGATGCCGGCTAAGAACATCAGCGATTTTCCGTCATCTCGGGCAAACCAGGCATTGGGCACTTGCCGCGTTCCTCTCTGCTCGCGGGACCAAGAACAGCTTTTTTGAGTTCGTGTGGATCACAGCAAGATAGAAAAGTAGGGCAAATCCTCGTCGCAATCGACAAGCCTGCGTTTTCCTTTCCGAAATTCTTGTTCCGAGCTGCATGTGGCAAAGGAAATTCGCAGCGTCGTGCTTGGCATTTAACCTAAAGCCACCCGCTCCATGGTGACTGATGCTGGAGTGACGCGCCGCAAACGGGCGCCAAATCGTGGAGATGGCGTTCGATGCTCTCTTCGCTCGCGGCGACAGAGTAGACATAGTGATCTGGTCGGATGATCGCCGCGCTCGTCTTTCGTTGTTCGAACCACCGGCCGAGAATACCGCTGTCTTCGACCAAAGGTAGGAGTTGGCCATCGGAGGGAACATCTATGGACCCCAGATATAGTACGGTCATTCCGAGCTGGCGGGCCTGATCGGCGAGACAGGGTGAAAGCGCGCCGAATGATTTGAAGATCGATGGCGCTACGCATTAACGCTCTCCTTGACGAATTTGACAGCATTTTCGGATTGAGTGAGTTCGCCGAGGATTGCACCCGACGGCAGAATGACAGCATTCATGCCGGTCGGAATCACAGTCGATGTTTCGTCTTCTTCAATGATCGCTGGCCCTGCAATCCGCGCACCCGGTCGCAGATCGGCGCGCCAATGGATTGCATAAGACAATGTCTGAGATGCCTTGCTTTCGAATACCTCGCGGTGCGAAGTCGGCTTGGCATCATATGCTTCCCCAGGTTTTGAAAAGATCTGTATCGCTGGCGTTGCAGTGGTGATGAGGACTGACCAAGTCAGTACTTCGATATCCGCGCCAGGAACGTTCCGACGATAGACTTCGCGATATCGCAATTCGAAGGCCTGCCGCAGCGCTTCGGCGTCTTGTCGAGTAAAGTCGCGCGTCGGGATCGAGACATTAATTTCATGACCTTGACCGACATAGCGCATTGACGCAGTCCGGATTTCTGACAGTTCTTTGCCGTTTGCCGCCTTCTCCACAATTGAGCTTGCAGACACACTCATTTCGCTCAGGAGCTCATTGACTTCGGCAGCGTCAATCGTCGACAACTTCTGGTGTAGCGATCGCACAACTTCATACGAGACCGGTGCGCGAAGGAAGCCGACTGCCGAGCCGACGCCAGCCCCGTTCGGCACCAGAAAGCGGCGCATACCTAGCTTCTGCATAACACCCGCGACATGAAGCGGAGCACCGCCTCCAAAGGCGATCAGGACGCGACCGCGGATTTCCTTACCACTCTCGATGCCATGCACTCGCGCCGCCGAAGCCATATTCTCTTCGACCATCTCGGCGACAGCGCCGGACGATTGGGCGGGTTCAAGATTGAGCTTGTTGCCAACTGCGCGTTTCATCGCTGCGGTTGCACTTGGTCGGTCAAGCGGAAAGCGACCTCCGGCGAAACCCTTCGGGTTGATACGGCTCAAAATCAGGTTGGCGTCTGTGACTGTCGGCTCCGTACCGCCGCGGCCAAAAGAAACAGGTCCAGGCTCCGATCCCGCGCTTTCTGGACCTATGTTGACCCGACCGAGGCTATCGACATGCGCAATCGAACCCCCGCCCGCGCCGATTTCCACCATATCGATGACCGGAATTCGGATCGGAGTGCCGCTTCCCTTTTTGAAGCGATAGATTCTTGCCACTTCGAAGGTACGCGATGTCTGCGGTCGTCCGTCGTCAATAAGGCAGATTTTGGCCGTCGTGCCACCCATGTCGAATGAGACGACGTCGGAAAGACCGTTCTCGGCAGCGACAGAGGCTGCAAACAGTGCGCCGCCGGCCGGGCCTGACTCGACCAGACGGACCGGGAAGGCCGCGGCAGTTGCGATATCGGTTAGCCCGCCACCCGAAAGCATCATAAGGAGCGATGACTTCAGCCCGTTATCGCGCAGTCGTCGCTCGAGACGGAAGAGATAGCTTGCCATTTTTGGCTGCACGTAGGCGTTTGCGACCGCCGTACAGAACCGCTCGTATTCGCGCATCTCCGGCGCGACTTCACTCGAAATCGAGATTGAGACATCGGGGAGGGCTGCCTGGACGAGGTCTCGAACGCGCCGCTCGTGTGCACCGTTTGCATAAGAATGAAGGAAGCAAATTGCAACCGCCTCCACGTTTTCATCTCTGAGGCGCTCGATCGCGGCCGCGACATCGGCCTCGTCGAGAGGCGCAAGTTCGATCCCGCCGGCACCAAGTCGCTCCTTCACCGGGATACGCAGGGCGCGGTCGACCAGCGGGGAAGGCAGTTCGAGGAAGAGGTCGAAGAGGTCGAAGCGGAATTCAAGCCCGATCTCGATCGTGTCGCGAAAACCGGCAGTGGTGATCATTGCGGTTTTTGCGCCTTTGCGCTCGATCAGCGCGTTCGTCGCAAGCGTGGTCCCGTGCACCACCAGATCGAGTTCGCCATACCCAATGCCCGCCTCATTGAGAACCAGATCCATGGCAGTCAGAACGCCGTCGTCCGGGTTCTTGTGGGTGGTCAGGCTTTTGGCGGTGTATCGGGTGCCGTCAATCTCCAGCGCTGCGTCAGTAAATGTGCCCCCGATATCGACGCCAAGGCGCGCGCCTCGTTTGCTCTGCGCAAGTTTTCCGTCCGTCATCCGTTTCACTCCTAGCAAATGGCGGCAACCATGTTAAATTCATTATGTTCGCAATAGGCGAACGCCATACGCGATATTGGAGGGTGGCGAGTGGTTTTTGTCAAGGGGGATCGGTGCACATATGTTTGCTCACCGCTGCAAAGGAGGGGAACCTACTGTTTTCCCAATCCAATCTGTTAAAAGAACAAGATTAGAAATACCCGGGTGGGTCATTTGGAGGCATTTTTCATGCAGGAAGAAAAAGCGGGATCGTCGGTTAAATCCTTGCAGGTCGCGCTCGATATCCTTGAGGCGATTTCCGATGCGCGTGATGAAGTTGGAATATCTGAACTCTCAAGCCGCCTGGGGCTGACCAAAGGGTCAGTGTTCCGATATGTGAAGACATTGACCGAGCGCGGATATCTCAATCAAAACGCTATCACGCAGCGATATGGTCTCGGCACTCGTCTGCATATCATGGGCGAGCTTGCCTCGAGCCGCATAGATTTGTTGATGGTGGCAGAGCCCGTTATGAGACAATTACGGGATCAGTTGTCATTAACCGTCAACTTGGCCGGCATCGGCAACAATGGCGTTGTGATCCTTAAATCACTTGTTGGCACCCTCGTTATGGAGATTGGAGTTCGTGTCGGTTCCGAGCTGCCATTCGGTGTGACATCGCAGGGCCGCGTGATTATGGCCTTCAGCAGACGCCCCCTGCTAGCATCGGCAAAACGACAGAAGCCCGACAAGTTTACCCAGTTTACGTCTTCTGACCCCAACAAAATGGAGCAGCAAGTTGAACTTGCGAGAAAGCGAGGGTGGGCGGCTGCTCCTCAGGAAACCGTTGTCGGTATCAATGCCGTCTCTGTTCCATTGTTTGCGGCGGACGGTGACTGCATTGCAGCCGTCACACTGGTAGGGTCGCTTCAATACCTTCCAGAAGTGCCAGAGCTTCAACAGCTTGAGGTGCTGGCCGCAGCTGGCGAACGTATCTCGGCCTCGCTTGGATATCGCGGTTCATACCCAAGGCCTACCGTGAGCTAACGCTTCTAAAGTTCCGTGTTTACCGGACTCTCAGCAGGGCCGCCTGCGGAGAGTCGACTGCCGCAATTTTTTTGTTGAATTATCTGGTGTACGATGTACTCCTGTCGCGAACAGTTGTTTCAACAGAGACATAAGGATAGGCGTTATGAACCGGTTCCAGAGTAAGCGGGTCATTGTCACGGGTGCCGCACAGGGGATAGGTCTTGCCTGCGTCGAACGACTTCTGGCTGAAGGCGCGTGCGTTTTGGCCGCAGACATTCAGGAGTGGGAGGGCAGCGCGGCGTCCAGCGTTCTCCAACTCAATGAGAGGCTCGCCTTCAAACAAACTGATGTCACCTCGCGTGAGGCCGTCGATGCGATGGTGCAGGAAGCGGTTGCAAAATTCGGCGGTGCTGACGTTCTGATTTCTAACGTTGGCGTGGCAAAGAGGACGGCGTTCCTCGACCTCACAGAGGATGATCTTGTACGTGGGCTTCAGATAAATGTCCTTTCCGGCATTCTGTGTTCCCAATCTTTCCTTCGCCAGATCCAGTTGCAGGGGACGCCCGGAGCAATCGTGCATATGTCGTCGGTTAATGGCGTCATGGCAATGCCGGGATACACGATCTACAACATCTCTAAGGGTGCTATTGAGCAACTTACGCGCGTGATGGCACTTGAGTTTGCCCCGCTGGGAGTCCGTGTCAATGCGGTAGGACCTGGCACAATTTTGACCGACATGGTCAGGACCAATGTCCTTACTGACGAGGCATCACGAAGAATGCTTCTGTCTCGAACGCCGCTCGGACGGTTCGGAGAGCCCGAAGATGTCGCGGCCGTTGTCGCTTTTCTTGCGAGCGATGACGCTGCATACGTAAGCGGAGAGACTGTGTTTATTGATGGTGGACGAAGAGCACTGAATTACGTTGTACCCGTAGCCGACTGAGCTCGGGGAGGGTGGTCTACTTGCCGACCATATTCAGGTGTCTTTATCAGCGAATCTGTCGCGGCGCGATCGCCAAATGAGGAGGTTTGCGTAGTCCGCTCCCAACCTCCTTGTCCAGGAGGTTGCTGAAAACGACTGCGAAACGCGGATATTCCCAGGCTTCGAACTTCTTCGTCAGTGTCCCTGGTTAGGATGGATATCAGCAGTCGCGACCCGCACGTGTCAGACGTGCTCTCTTAACGCCCGCAAACCGGGCGGGCGTCAACGGCACGAACAGCCAGTTTCTGCCAGGCAGGGCTCCAAGAGCGCGGTGTTTTTCCCTTAAATATGGCCCGACGGGGCGAGAACCGGCAGTGGCCGGTCCTCCCTGCGTTGTTGTGCGCTCACAGTCCCGGATGGCTGCGGCACCGCAGCTTAGGTCAGCACCAAGGCGTGTCGCGATAAATCGCAGCGAAAGGGCTCTCGAGGAAGTCACTAAGCTTCGCTTGCTCTTGCTTGACGAAGCCGGACTGAGGAAGTTTTTTGGTGACGAGGAGATCGACCATTGTGCAGATGGCCGAAGCTGTGGTGTCCTCGATGGCTGTACCGCCGACCTCGTCTTTGTATCTGAACAGTTGACTTGCGGAGATCTGGTCGCGGCGACCATTCCGTTCGCCGATTGCAACCACCTGCAGCGCGATAACATCTTGCAAGGACGTCGGCAGGTTCTGCAGCAGGAGATCACGAAGATCGGTTTGGCGATCGATGAAGCGAAGATCATCGATTAAGAACCGCATCAGCTCGGCATGGCCCGGGTAGCGAATGGACTTGTAATCCATCGACCTGATTTTGCCCTGGTAGGTTTCCGGGAGGGTACCCAAGCCGCCGGATGTATTAAATGCCTCAAACGTGGTTCCGCCAATAACAAGCTGTTCGAGGTCCTCGAGCGGCGCGATCTGCACGGGCTGCCCGTTACGCAAGGCGTCACATGGTTCGCAGTATTCATGAACCACACCGTCGATTGACCACATAACGTTGTAACCAAGTCGGTTCGTCGGGTTCACTGGGACGCATCCCGCGCGCAGCGAGATGCGCTCGACGGAATCGAATTTCGAGGCGAGATCGCTGGCGAGGATTCCAATGTAGCCCGGCGCGATACCGCACTGCGGGATGAAGGCGGTCTGCGCTTGTTCGGCTGTTGCCCGTACCCTTCGTGTGCTTTCAACGCTTTCCGTCAGGTCGAGGTAATGGCAGCCGATAGCGCCCGCTGCCTCGGCGACGCCGCCGTTAAGGTAATACGGCAGTGCGCTAACGACGACGTCGCCTGGCTTTAGAAAGCCCTTTAGCGCCTCGACACTGGACACATCGAGTTTTTCTACTGTGGCCGTCCCGGCGAGGGTTGAATTGGGCACTTTATCAACAGCGATTACCTCGAACCGGCCATCAGCGCTGAGCTTTCTAACCACGGTAGCGCCGACCTTGCCTGTACCAAGAACTACGACACGCATCAAAAATTCTCCTTGAAAGGTATGCTTCGTTCTCAATCCGCATACGACGTTTTGTTTTTTGCTGCAATAGTGTTCTCCGCGCGCGTTCTGGTAGCTACTCGATCCGGGCGCCGGTGGCGAACCCAGGCCGCAACCTTGAGCGATCACCGACGCTGCTCGTAACCAATGTGGTGTCGAGACTTTGCTCGCGAGCGCGCCTCCAGTCGGGAACACGGCAATCAAAGTAATTTCATAAATCAAAGTGAGCGTGACGTTCTGCAAGCCGGGCACTTGACATCTCAGGGCGAGGGATTAACGTAGCCGTATTGCGAACAGCGTTTCCTATTTTCGTTCCCGAGGTGATGGATATGAGAAGTTTCTACGCATCAGCGGTGTTGGCCTCTGTTCTCCTTGCTGCCGGCTCGGCCATCGGTCAGGAAAAGCTCCTGATTGGCACAGACGCCACGTATCCGCCGTTTGAATCCTTGGATGCTTCGGGGAACTTCGAAGGATTCGATATCGACATTGGCAAGGCAATCTGTGCCGAGATGAAAGCCGAGTGCGAGTTCGTCAACAATGAGTGGGACGGAATGATCCCGAGCCTGGTGTCAGGCAAGTTCGATATGGTTATTTCGTCTGTTTCGATCACGCCTGAACGGTTGAAACTCATCGATTTCAGCGACCGGTACTACAACACTCCGCCAGCCGTTGCGGTTTCGAAATCTTCAGATATTGCAGATATCCAGGCGCTTGCCGGAAAAACCATCGGTACGCAGTCGGCTACGACGCACGCCAATTACGCCGAAAAACATCTCGGCCAGTCAGAGCTTCGCGTCTATCCGACGGCCGACGAATACAAGCTCGATCTCGCAAATGGACGCATCGACGGAGCGGTCGATGACGTTGTGGTGCTGACGGAATGGGTGAAGTCGGAAGCCGGCAGCTGCTGTAAGGTACTGGCTACCCTTCCAATTGATCCTGTCATTAATGGTGAAGGTGTCGGGGTCGCGGTCAAGAAGGGGAGCACGTTACGGGACCGCTTGAACGCTGCGATCCAAGCAATTCGCTCCAACGGGACCTACAAAAAAATCAACGACAAGTACTTTGACTTCGATGCCTACGGGAATTGACACCTCGGCGGTTATGCTGACATGCGAGGTCCGAACATGATCGAGGCGGCGATTGCTTTCCTGCACTATGGAAGGGCTGTCGCTTCTAGCCTCGATCCCCTGTGCGGACCCGTTGGGATATTCTCATTCGTGTCACCCAGCGGGATGCTATCCTGCGGCAACGTTGGGTGGGGGGACGAGATCGCCCGCGGGCTTTGGGTAACAGTAGCGTGTGCTGTTTTGACTTTGCCAATTGGCCTCCTGGTTGGGGTTGGCGTCGCTCTCGCTAAACGTAGTTCCGACCAATTGCTGAGCTCAGCTGCGTCGCTTTACACCACCCTCTTCAGAGCTCTGCCCGAACTTTTGACCTTGTTCATCATATACTTTGGGTTACAGCTTGCTTTGCAGGGTGCGGTCACGTGGCTCGGCCTAGACATCACAGTTCAGATCGATGCCTTGTTTTCTGGAGTATGCGCGCTCGCGATTGTTTTTTCTGCCTATTGCGCCGAGGTGATTACCGCCGCTTTCAACGCCATCCCAAAGGGACAGTACGAAGCTGGATATGCCCTTGGGCTACCTCGGTACCGCACTTTCAAATCAGTGATTTTACCGCAGCTGCTACGACTTTCTCTGCCTGGTCTTGGGAACCTATGGATGAATCTTTTGAAAGACACATCCTATGTATCGACGATCGGTCTAGCGGACGTGCTGCGCCAGACCGGTATTGCCGCAAAGGTAACCAAGGACGCTTTTTTCTTTTATGGCATCGCGTGCGCCATCTATCTCGCGCTTGCAGTTCTCTCAGCCGGCATCATATCTCGTTTCGGGGTAATTCTGAATCGCGGGCAGGTGCGTTGATGGCCGGCACTACCGTCGCCCTTTCGTTTGACCCCTCGTCTCGCAAAAGCCGCCGACCGTCGCTTGCCCGTTGCATGGGAGTTACGCTTTATCTCATCTGGGCGAGCGCTTTTGTTGCAATCGTCTATACAGTTTGCAGCGGCTGGGACTCCAGCAAAGTCGCCAAGTTTGCACCGCGGTATCTAGAAGGGGCGGCGACAACACTTAGCTTGGTGTCCGTCTCGGCTGCGCTCGGCTTCGCCCTCTCGCTCGTTCTTGTCAGAGGGCGGATGAGCCAGTCGGCTGCGCTATCCTGGCCAGCTTGGTGTTATGTTCACGCCTTTCGCGGCACACCGCTCCTTGCCCAACTATTTCTCATCTATTATGGCCTTGGATCATACCATGCAGCGCTGCAGCAAGCTGGTCTCTGGTGGTTTTTTCGCGAACCGTGGAATTGCGGTCTGCTTGCTTTAACGCTGAACACCGCCGCCTACCAGACGGAAATTCTTCGCGGGGCAATAGAAAGCGTCCCGCGCGGGCAGTGGGAAGCCGCGCGTTCTTTGAGCCTGGCGAAAACTACAATGATGCGACGGGTTATCCTTCCGCAGGCCCTGATAATTGCAGTCAGACCCTACGGCAATGAGGTGATCCTGCTAGTGAAAGGCTCTGCGATCGTCGCGATTATTTCCGTGTTCGATTTGATGGGGCACACGCGGTACGCGTTTTCACAAACGTTTGACTACCAAACCTATATCTGGGCTGCAATTTTCTATCTGATTATCGTCGGGTTCGTCGGCGCTGTCGTGAACCAGGTGGAGCGATTTCTCACGCGACATTTGTCGAGGGCCAAGCCTGGTCGCTTGGCCAAGGAGCAGCCAAAAGTTCCATAATATATCTTATCTGATCTTTCTATGTAGCCTGGGTGGGTTCAAGAATGAAGTGCGACATGCCAGTGATTTCAATGGTTTCGCTTTGGAGATTTTGGCATGTCCCGATGCTATTCGCAATTGACCCTCGCCGATCGGCGCCGCCTTCATCATCTGGTCGAGCGCAAGGTTCCGGTCAATGAGATGGCCCGTCTGCTCGGCCGTCACCGCTCGACCATCTATCGTGAGATCCGACGCAATACCTTTCGGGATCACGAGCTTCCCGAATACAGTGGCTACTTCTCGACAGTTGCTGATGACATCGCCAAAGAGCGGCGCCGGCGCTTGAGAAAGCTCCGGCGCCATCCGCATCTGCGTCGTATGGTGATTGAGAGATTGAAAGCATACTGGTCACCAGAACAGATCGCTGGCCGTCTGCTGGCCGACAGCGTCAGTCTGGTTCGCATCTGCGCCGAGACCATCTACCGCTTCATCTACGGCAAGGAAGACTACGGGCTTGGCCTCTATCGATATCTGCCGGAGGCACGCCGCAAACGCCGCCCGCGTGGATCGCGGAAGCCGCGAAACAGCGTGTTTCCGGCCAGTCATCGGATATCACAACGACCTGATTTTATTGACGATCGGACGCAGTTTGGCCACTGGGAGGGCGACCTATTGATCTTCGAACGAGACTTCGGCCATGCCAACCTCACCTCACTGGTCGAGCGCAAAAGCCGCTACACAGTGATGATCAAGAACCAAAGCCGGCACTCGCGTCCGATCATGGATAAGATCATCGAGACATTCTCTCCTTTTGCCGGGCTTCGCACGCCAGAGCTTCACCTTTGACCGCGGCACGGAGTTTGCCGGGTTCAGGGCTTTGGAAGATGGCATCGGCGCACGCAGCTGGTTCTGCGACCCCAGCGCACCCTGGCAAAAAGGTGCGGTCGAAAACGCCAACAAGCGCATTCGCCGCTTCATGCCAGGCGACACTGACCTGGCCGAAGTGCCGCAATCGGCGCTGGTTCAACTCGCTCACCATTTGAACGACCTACCGAGAAAGTGCCTGGGCTACAAGACACCGACCGAAGTGTTCGTGGCGCATTTGCAAGAGGGAGGCTGATCCCCTACCCTCAAAACTGACCATGATGCACTTGGATTAGCTTCTCCAACATCGAGTCCGCCCTGGACCCTTCCCTTGTCGCGCAATGAAAGGAATTCGAATATGGCGGCACCTCAAGCACCGATTGCACGCGAAAACACGGCTCCCCGCATTGACTTTAATTCGCAACGAATCAAAAGCTTGACCCGCCTGACAGAGGAGAACACTGATGGCCGACGAAAACACGATTGAAACAACTGCGACGACGGAAACACCGGCCGCAGTCCCCGCCGAAAAGAAAACCCGCAAGCCGCGGACGCCGAAAGCTGTCGCTGAAGCCAGCACCGTCGATGCTACCGCTGCGCCTGTCGAAAAGCCGGGCAAGAAGACGCGTGCGAAGCGTGGTTCCACGACGGCTCCGGTCAAGGCCGAGAAGGCAGCTGCCGCACCGAAAACGGCCGCCACTCGCAAGCCCCGCGTTGGTGCTGCTGCTTCCGCTCCGGTCGCCGCCCCTGTGGGCAGCATTGACGATATCGCCGACCTCATCAAGCTTGAGGAAGAGAATAAGCAGCTTCGTAAGGAGCTCTCCGAAAAGCTGCGCGCCGAGAATGCGGATCTGCGCAAGCGTCTTGGCAAGGCCTGATTTTCGTTTTGGAGCGGCGTCGCGCGTTCACACGTGATGGCGCCGCTGATCTTTCGTCTGATAGGGCCAGGATGAATGCGGTCCTGCTGACAATGAATGACCGCGGCAATGTCCCGCCGCCACGCTTTGAAGGTTACATGTGATGAGAACACCATGGAGATTTGTGGCTGACCTGGTGTCGCGTAGACCGAAACCACATAGTCAAGACGAAAGCCCCGCAGCCGCACCCAAGACCATTGCTCTCGAATACAAACCTGCCCCCGAAGAGAAACATCCGGGCCCCGAGACAACCGCCGTCGATCTCGTCCCAGCGACGCTAGTCGAAGAGACTTCACCCGCGCCGCACTCCGACCCAGAACCTGCGACCGCCGTCGGCGAAACAGCGCCTCCGATTGAAGAAGACGTTCCTGTTTCCACGCGAACTAAAACTGCTGAGGCGCTGGTGAAGCCAGTGCCGACACGCAGAAAGAAGGTTGCGCCGGTTGTGGAGGCGGTGGTCTCCGTCGACCAAACCGGCGACGTCGCGCATGCTGTCGCTGCGGGCCCAAAATCATTCATCGACGAAATGGCCGACCTCGATGCGGAAGTCGATGCGTTGCGACGTCAGCTTGCAGAGAAGCTCATCGAGCAGAACGCGCAATTGCGCAAGATGCTCGCCAGGTTCGACGTGCGCTAATCGCAGACCGCCATTCCCGACGGGGAAAGGCTCCGCCCGAGGCGGAGCCCGTGATCTTCATCAATCCCGGTTCGGGCGGGACCAGATGAGCTGGAGGCCATCTTCGCCTTCGACTTCGGCGAGCGCTGCGTAGATCGGAGCCGGGAAGCTCGGATCGTCAAGCTCGACCGAGAGATAGTCGCGGCCTTGCTCGGAGGTCTTCTGCCAGGCCGCGCCAGCTCGACGCTGCCGGCGTAGACGCGGAACTGTGGGCCCTTGTCTGAGGGGTTCTCCACCCGGGCGATGCGGGCCTTGACGTTGAGGCGAGAGTGCGATTGGAGCCGGTGAAGCCGCTTTCGGTGGAGGTGAAGGTGCCAATGGTAGCCATTGTCGTATTCCTTTTCTCTTGTTCGAGCCGCGCCCATCGCGGCCTCGGTGGCTGTCGAACAGACCGGTGACGATCGGACCGCACCCAGTCTACCCCGCTCGACCTGTCGAGTGGGGTAGACTGGGCTCCGGGGTAAGAAATCTGCGAGTTGTCGTTGCGGGAAAACGATCGAGGCGCAGCCGGTCTCCGGTCAGACATGCCGCATCGAGCCCGCAGATGGGTCGCCGGAGACTCTGACGGGAAGGGATATGGCAATGGTGTTCCGCCGCATTCGCCTTGGGCACGAATGGTATCCTGCGCCACCCCGCTTGGACCGCTGTCGTTGCCTGCTTCGATCGGGGACAAGCGTTCCTGCAAACATTGGTCCGCTTGCTGACGGCGCCCGGTGCGATATCGTTGCGCTCGCGAATCACAGCCTGGAGGATCAATGCGTCAGCAGACCAAGCCGTTCATCGTCGAACGCAAACCATCCCGTAAATCCAAATCCGACGCTCCAAAACCGTCGATCTGGGGAAGGCTGGATGCCGACATTGCGCAAGGTCTCCAAGATCAACGAGATGGGGACCAACAGGTTATGGATCACGCGGCCGCCGCCGGTAGTGACGACCGCGCCTGAACGTCAGGCCGCAACGTTCACATCCGCTCCCGGTTGCAAGGAATGCAGGAAACTAACGGCGCGTTGCGCATGGGCTGCTGCTTGGAAGATCGCCCGCTTGTCGTTGGCCAGCACCGAGAGCCACGACTGCAGATATGAAGCGTGATCCGGACGCGGCTCGAGCTCCGGCGCGATACCGAGGTCGGCGCAGAGGAAGCAACTGCCAAGTTCGGCAACGAGTTCTTACCGCACCCGCTCCGTCCGGTCCTTGGCATAGCGCGACAGGTCGCGTCCGACACGATGTTCTGCTGCCGTCCAGTGAACATTATGCCGAATCTGATGAGAACGGCACTGAAATTAAACACCAACTCCGCCTTGATGGTTGGCATAGTAGCTACCGGTTTGCTTTCCGTTGGCTACGCTGGTCGCTGGAAATCCGCTCTCGCCTCTTCGACCGAAGCCCTGATCTCGCATCCCCAAGCGTGGTCATTGATGAGCCCCATCGCCTGCATGAAGGCGTAGACGGTGGTTGGCCCGACGAAGGACCACCCACGCTTTTTCAAATCGTTCGATAGCGCGATAGAAGCTGCGGAAGTCGATGCAGTCTGCGGTTCGGCGCAATCTTCACGTCTCGGCTCGAAGCGCCAGATGTAGTTGACGAAGGAGCCCTCCGCCTTGACGAGTTCTTGCGCACGCTTCGCATTGTTGATGACAGCATTGATTTTGTCACGATGGCGTACAATTCCCTCGTCCTTCAAGAGCCGTTCGATGTCGGCGTCATTGAATTGCGCGATGCGGTTGAAATCGAAGGCCCAAAAGGCGGACCTGAAGTTCTCGCGCTTGGCCAGGATTGTTCGCCAGCTCAAGCCCGACTGAAAGCCTTCGAGGCAGAGCTTTTCGAAAAGACGAAAATCGTCGGAGACCGGAAAGCCCCACTCGGTGTCATGGTAATGAAGAAACTCCGGTGCGGCAGCGCACCAACGGCAGCGCAGCCGTCCGTCAAGACCCAGGACAGTTCCGCTCATAGATTACCCTTTCAGGAAAATAAGCCGTTCATCAACGCGGCCTGGCGTGACTTCATGGATCTCGGCGCTCACCACGCGCTCTGCAACGAAAGGATCCTCCTGAACCAACGCTTCGAGGCTTTCCCGATCAATATTGTGGGCAAGGAGTGTCCCGCCCGCGTTTGGCTGGAGGCTGCCTGCAAGAAGAAAAGCCCCGCTGTCGAAACCTCTTTTGATCCAGACATTGTGTCCCTCAATGAATTGGGAGGCCTGCGTCTTGTTGTCCGAAAATCTGAGAAATACGATAAACATAGACGTCCTGCTTTTTGAGCTGTGATGGAATGAGAAATGCCTCGCCGCGCTACGACGCGTAGTAGGTATGTTCGGAGGCAGCTTATCCGCGATCAGCTTTGGAGCTTTCGGCCGCCGTATCCTTCAACCACTCCTTCATCTGAGCAACCTCGCGCTGAACGAAGTCTTCATCCTGGAAGGCATTGAAAAGGGTCGCCACGCCCTGACTTTGAGAGAGAAGATGCATCGCAAGCGCATCCGCATCGGCTTCTCGGCCGAGTGCGACGAACTGACGGCGGAGCCACGTCCGGAACAGCATGAACAGTCTGCCGGCGTCTGCCCGCGCTGCATGGTTCAGCTTCGCAAGCTCGCTCGTTAAGGTTCCGATCGGGCATCCATACAGTTTGATCTTATCCCCATTCACGATCAGGATATCGATAAAGCTAGAGATCCGCTCTACCGGTGTCTTACCCTCCATCTCCCATCGCTCCAGCATAGCATTGCGATCAGACAGGCGTTTCTGGATTACCGCTTCGAGAATGTCGTCCTTCGTCTTGAAATGATGATAGAAATTGCCGCGAGAAATCTTCACCAGTTCGGCAATGTCTGCAAAGGATGTGTGATCATATCCTCTGCGATAGAACAGATCGTCCGCTACGCCGACAATCTCCTCGCGTGTCGCCCGATTTACCATTGCAGTGCCTCCTGTTGGTCTTCGGCGCTTTAGGCAGCGGAGGCCGCTTCGCCCGTGAAGAACGGATAATCAGTATATCCGGCGTCACCCCCACCATAGAAAGTCGCTGGATCAGCCGTGTTCAACGGCAATCCCTGCCGGTAACGCCGTACGAGGTCAGGGTTGGCGAGAAAGGGCAGGCCGAATGCCACGAGATCGGCATCGCCATTTGCGATTGCCTGTCTTGCCAGGTCCAAGTCATAGCCGTTGTTCGCGATGTATGTGCCACCGAAACACGACCGCAGAGCGCGATAGTCAACTGCGGACGATTTTTTTGACATATCCCCCTGAAGCACATGGACATACGCAAGGCCACGAGCGCCAAGTTCCCGGACGATGTATTCGAAATGAGCTTGCGGGTCGGAGTCCCCCATAGAGTTGAAGCTGTTTTCTGGTGTCAGGCGCACACCAATCCTCCCTGCGGGCCAAACTTCACTGACGGCGGCAAGGATCTCATTTAGCAATCGCATACGATTGCCAACATTGCCGCCATACGCGTCACTTCGCCGGTTGCTGCCGTCGCGCAGGAACTGGTCGATCAGGTATCCGTTCGCTCCGTGAATCTCGACCCCGTCGAATCCTGCCCGTTTTGCCAATTCCGCGGCATGGCGAAACTGAGCGACAAGGCCTGTGATTTCCTGAAGCATGAGTTCACGAGGCGTCACAAAGTCCTGCATCCCGGCGTACGTGACTGCCTTGCCGGATGGGCGAACGGGCGATGGCGCGACCGGAACGGCTTCCCTTGGTTGGAGGCTCGGGTGGGAAATTCGTCCGCAGTGTTGCAGTTGGACGAAAATACGGCCTCCTGCGGAATGCACGGCGTTGGTCAGTCGCAGCCAACTGCTTACGTGTGTGTCGGTGAAAACGCCGGGAGTAAAGGGGTAGCCAACAGCCTCAGGAGAAACAGTAGCGGACTCGGCGATGATTAAACCCGCAGAAGCTCGCTGTTGGTAGTGCAAAACCATAACGGGCGTCACATTGCCCTCACCATCGGCGCGGTTGCGCGTCATCGGCGCCATCACCATGCGATTGGACAGAGGCAAATCGCCTAGCTGAAAGGTATTGAAGAGATCGGCGATCAAGAAGCTTTCCCCAAATTCGAATTAGGTCATTTGTCCTAGTCCGATGATTAGGTCGCTTGTCCTATTTTGTCAACATCGATATCTCTTCCCTGCCGATATGTGGCAAACCACCCTCTTACGGCACTCATGGCGTGACTTAATCAACTCGACCACGTCGTGTCTGCCAGCAGGTCAGCAAAGGCCGGTATCGAATTGATGTAGAGGTTTTTGAAGAAAATTGTTGCTCCACCAACCCGGAGCACAATGATGGACATATCCAACCGGTTTACCTGCCTTGAGCCGTACCTCGCCTCTTTCGAGGAAAGCCTCTCCGCCAAAAGCTACAAGCCTGCCACCGTGGAGAATTATCGTTACCTCCTGCGGCGCTTTGGCCAACTGCTGGAAGACGAGGGAGTTGCGTAGACTTCGGCCGCCTTCTTCGGCAACTCCGGCTGGCCCCAGCTGTTGACCTCGACGATCGCGCCGCGCTTCGGTAGGTTGGCGGTCATCCATTCATGCTGCGCGCCAAGGAAACCCTCGACATTCGTCGTGTAGCGCCCGTCCTGGTCGGCTGGCGCGAAAAGATCCTCAACCCACTCGATCCCATAGGCCTGGGCCAGGTCGTCGCCAAAGCTCGCATCGCGGGCATACATGCGCTTCTTCGTGAGCGCATTGCCGATCTGCCACCAAGGAGCCGTGTCGCCCTTCTTCGGCTTATGCGCCTTCCAGACCTCCTTCTGGTCGACCTGCCCGGCGGCCGCAATGATCCGCAGCTGCTGCTCGGACGGCATGTCGCCCAGAGCCATTTGTTCGAGCATGGCCGGAAGCACGTTGGCAAGCAGGCGCAGCTTGCGGATCTGGCGGACGGGAAGCGCGAGAGCGACAGCAATCGCCTCCTCGGTCCAGCCGAGAGCCACGAGGCGTTCGATGCCTCGCCATTGATCAACCGGGTTGAGCGCCTCGCGAACAGAGTTCTCGACCATCGAGCGCATGGCGCCCCAAGAACCAGGATTGTCGTTGGCGGCATCTACGACGAGGATCTCGATTTCTTCCAGGTCGGCGGCGATGGCAAGGCGCACGCGGCGATGGCCGGCATCGATGACGTAGCCGTTTCCGCCATCCGTTTCCGGTGCGACGACCGGCGGCTGCACGATTCCGACGGCCTTGATCGTCGCCAGCATCAGCGCATCGGCCTGCGGCGACGACTTCGACTGGCGCATCCGGTCGGGGTTTTCTTTGAGCGCGCGTGGGTCAACCTTCATGATCTGCATGGGATTTGTCCTTGTCTGGAGGGTTCCGGACCGGCGCCTTGCCGGCCCTTCCTGTCTTCATCTTTTCTCGAAGACACCTCCCGGACCGCCGAGCGGCCGGACTGCCGCAGCTGCGGCCGAGCATCCCTGCTGTGCAGGACGAGCGGGGCTAATAGCCCTGCGCAGGACAAGTGGCCGGGATGACGCAGGCCGCTGTTGAGCGACAGCGTCGGCAGGAGGCCGATCTGCGACGGGTTCATCCTTCCTGCTTTTCTTTTTCGATCATCACTTATCAGTTCGAGCCGGAGCGCGAAGACGATAGAATGCTGGTGGAAAGCAATTTTTTGAGGATGCGACTAGGTTCGCCGCCCCAGTAGGGCCAGCGCGTCAGCCATCATGCGCTTCAAGATCAGTTTCCTGCTTTCCGGTGCGGCTAAGGCAGCTTCGGGGATAGCAACAGCAGCGGGCGATGGATTGATGGTTTCGGAGGGCGAGACCGGGAGAGGCTCTTCGACCACTGCGGCAACAACGACGTGCGTGATCGTCTTTTCATCCGATTTTACCGCGACGGTGACCTGTCCTCCGGAGCGGAGGCGGTCGACGCCCGTTTGAGCGGCCTCCTGCTCATCTTGAGCTTCGACCAGCGATGTCTGCGTCACCAGAAAAAATGGCATGTGTTCCCACGGAGTGTTTGACTACAGATCTCATCCGCAAAGCGGTCGCGGTCAAGATGCAGCACCTCGTTTGCGGTCGCCTCCGACACAAAAAAGGCGCTCGACCCGTGAGGGGAGCGCCTTCTTTTGTATCCCGGGACAATATCAAACGCCGCGGCGATTGCAGCGAGCAGGATATCGTCCGCACAGGAAGTGACCCTCAGATATTGTTGACGAAGAAGAATTTCAAGTCGTGATCGAGGGTCAGGGCTGATTGATTGAGCCAGAAGATGAGGCTTGCAGCGAAGGCAATTGCCGAGAGGAAGGTGTGAGCGCGTCGATCGTATCGGATATGGATGGCACTGGATCGGGCCGGCTTGGGCACGCTAGCCAAGTCCGCGAAGACCACTGCTAAGCGCCCGTTGGCTGACGTCCTCAGGCTTTAGGCAGAAAGTAGACTTAGGATTGTCGCCGCCGATACCTCGGATGGGCAACGTCTCACGCGCGCTCGGTGCTCAAAAGCCGATCGGCAAAATAGCGCGATGGCGTGGTCCCGAGCGCCTTCCTGAACATGACGATGAAGGCGGTCGTTGATTCGTACCCTAAGTCGCCTGCCACCTGCTGGACTGTTGCACCGCCGGCAAGTTCCCGCAGCGCGATGACGAGATGTAGCTGGCGCCGCCAACGGCCGAAGCTCAATCCTGTCTGTTGGACCATAAGCCTCTTCAACGATCGCTCACTGACGGCGACATACTCAGCCCATTGGCCGAGGGTACGGCGGTCGCTCGGGTCTGCCAAAAGAGCCGCAGCGATCAAGGCGATCTTTGGATGGTCAGATATAGGTAGCTCCAGCCCCTCACGCGGCATTAGCGCGAGCTCATCGAGCATGACCCGCACGAGGCGATCGACATGAGCGTCGCGCACATCGCCATCTGATAGTTCCGCTACCCGAAGTATCATCTCCCGAAGCATCGGCGATACCGAAAGCGTGCAGCATTCAGCCGGAAGCATGGCCGCGCCGGGCTCGACAAACAGGTAGGTTAGACGAGCATTGGACGTGACCTGATTGCTGTGAGGAACGCCACCGGGCACCCAAAATCCGCAGTCGGGAGGAACGATCCAGACCCCACTTTCCGCTCTGCAGGTAACCGCGCCATGGAGCGCCACGATCAGTTGACCCTGCCGGTGCTGGTGCAGCAGCCCCTCGGCTTCATAGTCGGCGAAGTCCATCCTGATTGCCATCGCCGGCCCATGCGAGAGGCTCAGATCGCAAGCGGTACTGCAGGGAGGTCGCTTATTCAACGATTGGCCCGATTTCGAGATCATATGGTATTATCTCCAATTTTGACGCGCGACGCAATCCTTTAGGATCTTGGTCAGACAACTCTAGGAGATTAGCCATGCGTATTGCCGTGGTTGGCGCGACCGGCAGGATCGGTGCCAAACTTACCGAGAACCTCTTGGCCAAAGGCCATTCAGTCAAAGCCCTTTCGAGAGGAGGGCCTGCCCTCGATGCACTTGTCGCGAAAGGAGCAGAGCCGTTCCTTGGTAGCTTCGACACAGGTGATGGTGAGCTTGGCAGGTTCTTCGAAGACGCCGACGCTGCGTTCCTGCTGGTCAAAACCCTTTGGGCTGCCGAGGACTTTCATGGGCACTACCCTACGGTAGCACTTCGGTTTTTCGACACACTTCGGGATTCCCCGGTGAAACTTGCCGTGAGCCTGACCGGAATGGGATCCGAGGTCAGCGGGAACACCGGCCATTTCCAGGGCTTCCATATCCTGGATCAGATCCTCAACCGACTACGCGACATCAATTTGGTGCACTTGCAGGGTGGCTGGTTCATGGAGGACCTGTCCAGGTGGGTCGACTCGATCGCGCAGCACAATGGGATCGGCTGGTCGCTTGACCCCAACGTCAAAGCTCCTTGGGTTGCCATCCAGGACATCGCGGATTTCGCGGCGAAGGAGTTCGACACGCCGACTGACCGGCATCGATCCGCAAAGCAACTGGGCATCGATTACACCATGCCCGAGATCGCCGCGATTGTCGGCCGGGCACTCGGTAGAGAGGTGGACTATCGCTTCGTCGATACGAGCAATCGTGAGGTCGAAACGGTATTCCGGGAGCGGTTCGGAACGCTTGATCGGTGGGTCTATGATAAGAACACCTCGGCTGCTCTTAACGATGGGCGTGTGAAGTTTCGCGATGATCGTCCTGCCATGCGCACGACAATGGAAGAATTCGTCAACGACACCCTCAGACCGCTGATCGAGAAAGCGCGGACGGATGGCGTCAAACCAGAAACCTTCCTAACGTGGAGCTCACAAGGATAATTGCTGAGTTAGATCGGCGGCCTGATAGATCTCGCCGCCCATCAGGAATGCCAGGTTAGGCAGCATGAGCACAAATCCCGAGATCCGGAGGGCCATTGCTCAGCGTGCGATCGATCGGCGGCAGCGCGGGTCTGCCGATCGACACGGATCACCGAAAATCCCCGTTGAGGTCGAGAGTATTCAACGCTTCTTGAGTTCCTTCCAGTTCTCTCCCCGCAAAATCTCCATTCCCTCTACGCCAAGACCTGTTGCCAGAAATGCACGATCTTTTTGGCGGCGAGCACATCAGCGACGCCCTGTGAGTAGCAAAAAATGGGGAACCAATGACTGAGACGATAGATACGGCCCGCGTCGCCGACATACTGGAAATCAAGACTCTGAATGCGGAGTACAACTACGCTGTCGACGATGCCGACGGAAAGGCCTGGGCAGCGTGCTTCACGAAGAGCGGCGTATTCAACGCTCTGATCGAGGGGCAGCGCCCTCGCGGTCCAGAGGAGCTTGCGGCGTTCGTAAAGCTCTGCAACGAGCCTTTCGGCAACATGCATCACCTCACGACCAACGAGATCATTACATTCGAAGGCGATACCGCACGACAAAAGGCCTACCTGCAGTTCTTCGTGGTCAAGGACGGCAAGACCGAGGGCAGCATCTGCGTCTATCACGGCTGGTTGGAGCGCGAAGACGGCGCCTGGAAGTACAGCCGTCGAGACGTCGAGTACAAGGTCAAGTTCACTGAATTCGTCCAGCCGTCCTAACGTTATGAAAGCCGACGTGTGACCTGTCCCGGAAATCGGGATTCCAAAAATTTCAGCAGACTGGAGACGCATATGCAATTCAAAGATAAAGCCGTCCTTATCACCGGAGCGGCCGGCGGGATTGGAAAAGCTGAGACGAAAGCTTTCCATGATCAGGGTGCTAATCTCGTCCTCGTCGATCTGAACAAGGACGCTCTCGAAGCGATGTCCGCCGAGCTCGGTCTCGAGCCGGACCGAAGCGTCGTTATCGCCGCCGACGTTTCGAAAGAGACCGAGGTGCAGAACTTCGTCGCGTCGACCAAGGCACGGTTCGGAAAGATTGACGTGTTCTTCAACAATGCAGGCGCCGAGGGAAAGACAGGGCTGCTTGTCGATACGAGTGCCGAGACTCTGGATAAGATTCTGGACGACCGTGTAGCTTGAGTACTGATGTGGCCGGGATAGCGGAAAAGCGATCGACATTGACCGCCGATAGATTGTGGGGGACGCCCCATGCCTTGCTCCTGTCTATTGCCTACCTCCCGCGTTAAGAACTGCAGAAGGTCGGTCACATTAGACCGCATGTATTGCCCGGCCGTTCGGCAAGACCATTGCGAATTGGCGAAACTGGCTGATGGCCTCCAGCGAAAACGGACTATTGACCCGCACTAAAATCAACTGCGCAAGCCAAGCAAAAATAAAATAATATCCTCAAAAGTGTCGACAGATAAGTAGACAGATCAAAAATCTCGTCCCATACTGCCTCAAAAGAAGTCGGGGAAAGAGGTTGTGATGTTTGATGTTGTCGTTATCGGCACAGGATCGGCTGCGTGCTCGGCAGCGCTTCGCGCCGCAAAGGGCGGCCTGAAGGTCGTTGCGATCGAGAAGAGCGGGCTGCTCGGTGGCACTTCGGCGATGTCCGGTGCAGGCGTGTGGATTCCGGCCAATCACATTGCAGCCGCCGAAGGCATTTCCGACAGCAAGAAGGACGCAATCGATTATCTGCGCGCTGTGCAAACCAGTGAATGGGTCGAGAAGGAAGATGTCAGACATCAGTCCTTCGTCGAGAATGCGCCGGAGATGCTGAAATTCCTGTCTGACAACACCCCGCTGAACTTCAAGCTCATCGATGAACCGGACCCTTATGTCGAGGCGCCCGGCGGCAAGAAATATGGTCGGATGCTTTCGCCGATGCCGCTCAGCCGCAGGATCGTCGGCAGATATGCGAGCAAGATGCGGCGCTCCACGCTGCCGCACATCTTCACCTACCAGGAAAACGTCAAGCTCAATCTCTATCACCATCCGATCCTGGCCGGCCTGAAGATGTGGCCAAAACTTCTCTGGCGCTGGCTGACAAATTCCGGTGGGCAGGGCACCGCGCTGATGACCGGCCTTATCAAGGGATGCCTTGATGCTGGCGTTACCTTCAGGCTCGAAACCCGCGCTGTGCGGCTTGTGCAGGACGAAAGCGGTCGCGTCACCGGCGTCGAAGTCGAGAGCGGCGGCAAGAAGGAAATCATCCCCGCAAGCCGCGGCGTCGTCATCGCCTCGGGCGGCTTCGAGTGGGACAAGGAAATGCGCGAGCGGCATTTTCCGGGACCTTTCGATCGCATCGGCACGCCATCTACCAACGAGGGCGATGGCCAGAAGCTTGCCGCCGCTGCCGGCGCCCATCTCGACAATATGGATCAGGCAAACGTCTATGTCTGCCTGCCGACCCGATACGAGGGCAAGCGATACGGCCTGCCCGTCAACTTTCTCTACGAGCCGCACTCCATCGTCGTGAACCGCCATGGCAAGCGTTTCATCAGCGAGGCGCATTTCAATATCGGCGAGGCGATCGACGTCAGAAATCCGGATGGCTCGCCTGTGCAGTTGCCATGCTATCTCGTCGGCGATCATCGCTTCATGCAGACTTCCCTGCCCTTTCGCTGGTACGCTTCCTATGAACCGGACTGGGTGAAGAAGGCCGATACGCTGGATGAGCTGGCTGCCAAGCTCGGCCTGCCCGCTGCGGAATTGAAGCAATCCGTCGCGCGCTGGAACGAACTCTGCGCCAAGGGCCATGACGACGATTTTCACCGTGGCGAAGCAGCCTGGGAGCGGAAGAAGGATGGCGGCCAGGTGCGCCTGATGCCGATCGACAAGGCACCCTATATCGGCATGTCGGTCAACCGCTCGATCATCGGGACCAAGGGCGGGGCGCGCACCAACGAGTTCGGCCAGGTGCTGCGCGAGGATGGATCGATCATCACCGGCCTCTATGCCGCAGGCCTTGCCATGGCCAATCCGATCGGCACCCGCGCCGTTGGTGCCGGCACGACGCTCGGGCCGAACCTCACCTGGGGTTACATCGCCGCCGGGACCATGCTTCGCCAGAACCGATAGGCTGGCGGAGGCCACCGGCTGATCCGAGCTCACGACCTACTTCTTGTTGAAAGGCAGCACGATGGAAGACACCGAAAAAGCCAAGCTTCCGCCTGGCGTTCATATCTCGACGGCAAATGAGCACGAAAGCTACTGGCAGCCCGTGCCGGCAAACGGCCACATCGACGTGGCGCTGGCCCCACACATCGTACCGATGGATCATCCCTTCGGTCTCGGCACCCAGTCGGTGGCGCCGGGCGGCTATGTTCGCGAGCACACCCATGATCGCAACGAGGAAGCCGTCTATGTCATAGAGGGCCATGGCCGCGCTGTCGTCGACGGCAAGGAATTTCCGATCGGGCCGGACAGCGTCATCTTCCTGCCGAAAAACATGCGCCACATGTTCATCAATGACGGCGAGACGCGCCTGCGCTGGGTCTGGCTGATCGTGCCCAATGGCCTCGAAGACTTCTTCCGGCTGATCGGCAAGCCTCGCAAGCCCGGCGATCGCGTTCCCTCAAATTTCCCGCGGCCAGAAAACGTCCTCGAAATCGAGCGTCAGACCGTGTTCGGCGCAGATCTTGCGGACAAGTTCGACCCACTGAAGCAGGGCAAGGAATAGATATGGCATCTCTCGGACCAGCCACTGTCGGACTGATCGGCTTCGGCGCCTTGGCGCGGCAAGTCGTTGCCGCGCTCGGTGACGAGCCGCTCCGCTGGGTTGCGCTGGTTCGTGAGGGTTCTTCAGCCAAGGTTCCGGAAAACGTTGCCAGGGTTACCGTGCTGGATGACCTGATCGGCAAAAGACCTGCGCTGGTCATTGAAGCAGCGGGACAGGAAAGTGTTTCCATCCATGTACCGGCCTTGATGGAAGCCGGCATATCGGTTCTCGTTGCCTCGATGGGCGCACTGGCCGATCCCGAGATCACCGGGAGGATTTCTGAAGCCAGAGCAAGGTCCGGCGCGTCCCTCATCATCCCGTCAGGCGCAATCGGCGGACTGGATTACCTCGCGGCCGTTTCGCGACTGCCGGATGTAAAAATACGCTATCGCCTGAAGAAGCCTCTGGCTGCCTGGCGCAGCAAGCTGGAGGCGCTCGGGTTGTCTGGCACGAAAACTGCCGTTACCTTGTTCGAAGGCACGCCGGCGGAAGCTGCCAGGCTTTATCCCAAGAACCTGAACGCGGCCTTCACCGTCGCATTGACCGTTCATCCGGCCCAGTTCATTGTTGCTGTCATTGCCGATCCCGATATCGATACCAATATGCACGAGATCGAAGCCGAGAGCGCTGCGGGCCATGCCACCTTCCGCTTCGCCAATGCGCCTTCACCGGACAATCCCAAGACTTCTGCGGTAACAGCGCTGAGCCTGGCTGCATCCATTCGGAATTTCCTCGGCGATGGAGCCAGACGCTGATGCCATTTCATGTCGCACCAGACGGCTGTCGGGTTCACTACGAGATTTTCGGGGATCGTGGCCCGAAGATCCTGCTTATACCCGGGCTTGGCGGAGATGGCCGTTTCTGGACCGGAGTAGTGCGCGAGCTTGAACATGAATTCCGCCTGGTTGTCGTCGACCATCGCGGTGCCGGCCGCAGCGACAGGCCGACGAGCGGCTACTCCATCGGGCAGATTTCGGCGGATGTTGCCGGTATCGTTGCCCAGGAAGGTGGACCGATGCACGTGGTCGGCCACTCCACCGGCGGGGCAATTGCCCAGACATTGGCCCTCGACCATCCGGAAAGCGGCGTAAGCTATACGATCAGCAGTTCATGGGCACGCGCCGACGAGCGGTTTCGCACCGTCTTTCGCGCACGCGCGGCCCTGCTGGACGCCGGGCTTGCAGAAGCCTACCAGCGGCTGACCCATGTCTTTGGTCACGAATCCGCTTATCTCGAACTACATGCCGAACAGTTGGAAACTGCTGTAGCTGCCGCGAACACGGCGCTTGCGCCATTCGAAGTGACCGCTGCGCGCGTGCGCATGCTGCTCGATCACGATCGCCTCGATGACCTGAGGCACATCGCAAGAAATGTGCAAGTCATCGCCGCAGAGGGCGACATCCTGACGCCGCCGGAGCTTTCCCATATCATTGCCGATGCTATCGGCGGCGGGGTCCTGACCACCCTGGCCGGAGCGCACTTCCACCCGCAGGCAAGGCCCGCGCAGTTCGCCGATGTGATCCGCCGTTTCGTGACCGAGGTTGCCCATGACAGCTGATGCCTCCCCCATCCTGGTCGACCCGCGCATGAAGCCCGGTGCCGATCTCCTCAGCGCCGGGCGCGCCATGGCCCGCGACTGGCGGCTGGGCACGTGCTTGTTCATGACGGAGAAGAATGTTGCCTCCGAAGCCGAATGGAAGCGCAAGGGTGCTGCCGAGGGCCGCATCATGCAGCATGCCCATATCGGTTTTCGTGATGTCAACCGCACCATAGATGCCATCCGCAGCGTCTATGAGACCAGCGCCAAGGCCGGCGTCACTGTCGATCGCTTCGGCATCACCCTCGACTGGTCCATGGGATATCCGGAGGCAATGCGTGCCAAGGCATCCCGCGGAACGGGCATCGTTCTGACCGGCGCGGAAGATTTCGCGCGGATCACCAATGCGGCCCCAGCCGCCGCCCACTTCGGCGATTTCATGCTCGGCCTTCCCGGAGCAATCGAGAACACGCGCGCCGCTGTTGCGGCCGGAGCTTCCTCCATCGGCAATCTGGGCCAGTATTTCACCTTCCGCCTGCCCTACTGGGATGATGATGTGGCAACGACCGAGGCGACGGTAACTGCACTCGGCCTGATTGCCGCTCAGGAACAGACTGTTCTTGTTCACTCCAATCTGGATGACGGCTTTGCCGGCCTCTTCATCGACATGGCCTGTGCGCTCGGCATGGTCATTGTCGAGAAGCACATCATCGAGGACCTGATCGGCGCTCGCCTTGCCCATTGCTACGGCCACCATTTCAGCGACCCGTTGTCGCGCGCGGCGTTTCATGCGGCGCTTGTCAGGGTCAATGATACGCCTGGCACCATGATCTTCGGCAACACCGTTGCCTATCAATCGACGCCGGCCGCCAATTACGCCAGCCTTGCAAGCTACCTGCTGGCCGATATCGTAGCCCTTGGGCGCTGGCCATCAGGCCATGCGATCAATCCGGTTCCGGTGACCGAGAACCAGCGCATACCTGATGTCGACGAGATCATCGATGCCCAGGCCTTCGCCAGCCGCATGGCCTCGCACGCCCCCTTCTATGCCGCTGTTCTGGACTGGGAAAAGATCGAGGCGATGGCGGATGTGCTCGTCGAAGGCGGCCAGCGGTTTGCCGCGTCGGTCCTGTCAGGCATGGCGGAACGCGGCGTCGACATCACCGACCCCGCTGCCTTTATGCTGGCCATCCGACGCATGGGACCGAAGCGCATGGAGGCGCTGTTCGGCCCAGGCTTGGAGACCGGGCGCAGCCGCAAACCGCTGATCCACGCCGAATGGGCGCGGGAGCTGAACCAGAAGGCCGCGGACTGGGTCGAGATGCAGAAACCGCTTGATGGCCTGCGCCGTCCACTGGTGTGCATCGGCACAACCGATGTCCACGAGCACGGCAAATATCTTGTCGAGCAGGCACTGGAAGGGCTGGGCGCCGATCTGGTGGATGCCGGTGTCGCCATCGATCCGGAGACGCTGGTCGCCAGTGCAAACGCCACCGGCGCCAGTATCATCGCCATCAGCACCTATAATGGTGTCGCCCTTTCCTACGCCAAGGCGGTCAAGAAGGTGATGGCGGAGCAAGGGATTGATCTTCCCGTCATCATCGGCGGCAGGCTGAACGAAATACCGAAGGATTCGAACTCCGGCCTTCCCGTGGATGTCCGCTCTGACGTGGCCGAAATTGGATGCCTGCCCTGTGCGGATCTCGACGAAATGCTGGCTGCGCTTCGCTCCAGCCTGCCTGTCAACTAAGCCGCAAGGGCCTCAAAACGCACCTCGGGGAAAATGTTGCACGCCATGAGATTTACAGGCAGGAATGGCTTGCAAAGTGTCGACACTTTTGTATTAAATTTGGAATGACATTTAGGAGGGGCTCGTGAAAAACACGCCTTCGGTTGAAGAACATCTCGAAATCTACCGGAAGATGCTGATGGTCCGCCACCTCGAAGAGGGGCTGGGAGCACTGCACAAGGAAGGTCGCACGCGCGGTCCGATCCACCGGTGTGACGGCCAGGAAGCGGTTGGCATCGCGGCCACCGCCGTGCTGGAAGCCGGCGACAAGGTCACGACAACCCATCGCGGACATGCAGTCTACATCGGCAAGGGCATGAAGATGCGGCCGGTCATCGCCGAAATCTTCGGTCGCGAGACAGGCGCCTGCGCAGGCCGCGCAGGCCATATGCTGGTGGCGGATGTGGAAAAAGGTGTCATCGGCGGCAATGCGATTGTCGGTGCCGGCATTCCGGCGGCCACGGGCATGGCACTTTCCATGCAGGTGATGGGCCAGCCCAACGTCGCCATGTGCGTCTTCGGCGATGGCGCGGCGCAGACCGGCATCTGTCACGAAGCCATGAACATAGCCGCTCTCTGGAAGCTGCCGGTCGTTTTCGTTCTGGAGCACAATCAGTTTGGCCTGACCGTGCCGTCCGATGTGCAGTCCTCGGTCAAGGACATCTCCATTCGCGCTGCCGGCTACGGCATGCCTTCCGAGATTGTCGATGGCAATGATGCCGTGGCGATCTATCGCGCGGTCGGCGCCATGGCGGAGCGCGCGCGCCGCTGCGAAGGGCCTGGCATGATCGAGTGCAAGACCTATCGCCTTGAAGGCTTTTCGACCTCCGATATGGGTGGCTACCAGACAGCCGAAGAGATCGCCGCCTGGAAGGCCCGCGACCCATTGAAGATTTCCCGCGATGCGCTGGTGGCCGATGTCGGAGAAACGAAACTGGCTGAGGTCGAGGCCAAGGCCAAGGCAGAGGTGGATGAGGCCTTCGCCACCGCCCTTTCCGATCCGATGCCGCAGTTTGCCATCGACGAAGCATGCAATCCCTACAGCGAGGCACACTGATATGGCCCTGATGCGATATGCCGAAGCCCTGAATGCCGCGCTGCGCGAAGAAATGGCTGCCGATCCCTCCGTATTTATCTTCGGCGAAGACATCGGCCGCTATGGCGGCGTCTTCAAGGTGACCAAGGGGCTGATGGAGGAATTCGGCGTAAGCCGGGTGCGCGACACACCGATCTCGGAGCAGGCGATGACGGCAATGGCCGTGACGGCGGCCATGACCGGTACACGCCCGGTGCTCGAGATCATGTATGCCGACTTCATCCCCCTGTCGCTCGACGCGCTGGTGAACCAGGCCTCGATCTACAACTATATCTGGGACGGCAAGGTGAAGATGCCTTTCGTCCTGCGTACGCAGGGCGGCGGCGGCTCGGGTGCCGGCGCGCAACATTCCAAGGCGCTGGATTCCATGCTGGCCCATATCCCGGGCATCAAGGTTGTCGCACCCTCTACGCCAGCCGATGCCAAGGGCATGTTGAAGGCCGCCATCCGGGACGAGCAACCGGTCGTCTTCCTGGAACACAAGCTTCTCTATAATGTTCGTGGCGAAGTACCCGATGGCGACATCATCGTGCCGCTCGGCAAGGCGGCGACGCTGCGCGAGGGAAAGGATGTCTCCATTTTCGCCACGTCGAAAATGGTAGTTGAGGCGGTCAAGGCGGCCGACCTGTTGCAGGCTGACGGCGTTTCTGCCGAGGTGATCGATCTTCGCTCGCTGCGCCCGCTCGACGTCAGCGCCATCGTCGCCTCGATTTCCAAGACCCACCATGCGGTGGTGGTCAACGAGGGCTGGCGATTCTGCGGTTATGCAGCAGAGCTGTCCGCAACAATCATGGATTTCGCGTTTGACGAGTTGGATGCACCGGTTGCGCGCGTCACGCTGCCGGACATGCCGATTCCCTATTCCGAACCTCTCGAAATCGCGATGCTGCCGAATGCGGACAAGATCCGCGCTGCCGCCCTCGCTACGCTGAAGTGAGGAAACAGGCATGGCAAATCATCCAATCAGCATCGAGAGCGCCGGTGGCGAATACATGGAGTCCGTGCTTGTCGTCAGTTGGGCTGCCAGGCCCGGCGACCGGGTGAAGGCCGGCGACCTGATCGTGACCGTGGAAACGGCCAAGGCCGCGACCGAGGTGGAAGCCAGCCATGACGGATGGCTCGTCCGGATCAATTTTGCCGAGGGACAAGAAGCGCCCGTCGGCGCGGTTCTTGGAATGATTTCCGATACCGAGGAGATAATAACTGAGCCGACCGCCAGCACGCCGGATCCCGTATCAGCGGGAGGCACCTCTGGTTTGGAAAAAGCCGTTGCAGATCCGCTACCCGCCAAGATGCTTCGCGGCACGGATGACCGCATCGTCGCCAGCCCCCTCGCGCGACGGATAGCCCGACAGGCCGGGATCGATCTCGCCGGCGTTATGGGCACCGGACCGAATGGAAGGATCAAGCAGCGCGACGTTGCCAAGGCGCTTGAAGCAAATAACATGCCTGCGGCATCGTATGGTCTTTCATCAACATCTGCTACCGCTGCAATCATGGCAACCGGTTCGCGTTCGATACCGATCGTCCTGCTGCATGGCTTCGGTGCCGACAGATCCGCGTGGCGACAGGTCTTGCCATTGCTCGGCAGGGATATCGAGACACTGGCACTCGACCTGCCCGGCCATGGATCAAGTGCCGATCAGCCAGTGGACAGCATCGAACAGCTTGCCCACCGGGTCTCCGATAGGCTGGAAGCCGAAGGCATCGAACGGGCTCATCTCGTCGGCCATTCCCTGGGTGGCGCCACCGCATTGGCGCTGACGAGCCTTGGGCGCGTTGCCGTTCAATCGGTGACACTACTGGCGCCGGGCGGACTTGGACCGGAGATCAACGGCAGCTTCATCAACGGCTTGACCCGCTCGGAAACACCAGACGCTCTCGATCGCTGGCTGACCGTGATGCTGGGCGAGAATGCGACTTTGCCTCAGGGATATGCCGCCGCCGTCATCCGGCAGATGGAAAAGATCGGCAACCGCGGGGTTCTTGAAGCGCTGGCAGGCAAGCTCTTCGCCAACGACACCCAGGCGTTTGACATGATGCCGGCGCTGAAGGCGCTGTCTGTGCCCACCCGGATCATCTGGGGCCGCTCGGATCGTGTCATCCCGGCGAACCATGCCGCACGCGCGCCGGACTTTGCCGCAGTCCATCTGCTTTCAGGCGTCGGGCATGTACCGCAGACGGAAGCGCCGACCCTGACGGCCCGGCTAATCATGGAAACGGTGCGCAGCGCCGACTGAATGTGAATTCAACGAGAGCAAGGAGCAGATTGTGATCTTCGACCACCGCACTTACACCGCCAAGCCGAACATGCTGCCGAAGTTTCTCAAGCTTTATGAGGAAGTCGGCCTGCCGATGCAACAGCATTATCTTGGCCAGCCCTTCGGCTTTTTCCAGACGCATATCGGCGACCTTTCGCGCACCGTGCACCTTTGGAAATACGACGGCCTTGCCGACCGCGAAGCCCGCCGCGACCGGATGGAAGCCGATCCGGAATGGCAGGCCTACCGCCTGAAGGTCATCGAGACCGACTATCTGCTGAACATGCAGAACCAGATCCTGAAACCTGTCTCCTTCTTCAACCTGGATAAGTAATATGCAACTTCTCTTCTCGGCCGAAGGGCAGAGTTGGCCGATCAAACTGACCGGAGATGCCGAGCGGACACGCAGCGCCATGCTGCGGACCCTGCCGTTCGAACTTCAGCTTCACACGCCGAAAATCGCCGGCAGCCATATCTACTGGCACGCGCCCTTCGTCGAGGATGTGGAAGGCGCGACCCACGTGTTGGATGCGAAGGCTGGTGCCTTCATCTACTGGCCAGTCCGCCAGTTCCTGGAAATCACCTTTGCCCCGCTGCAGGCCGAGACCGCCCAGGTGACCGTGCTCGGCCATCTCGATGCACCCATCGAGGGGATAACGGCGCTGGCAGCAACATTGAAGCGGGACCAGGGCCGCCGGATCCTCTCCGGCAGCCTCACGCTGACCGAGGGAGAAATGCCTGCACCAGCTCCGGCATCCGGCTTGCCGTCCGATATTCTCGAAGCCCGCACCCGGTTGTGGGTTGCATGTCCCGAGGATATTTCTCGCGTGACGGCCTCCCGTGCCATCATGCACCCTGCGGGCCCTGTCTTCGCTGCGGAAGCCGAGGCGCGCGTGCTGCACGAACTGCTCTGGTGGATCCGCGCCGAGCACGGCCAGCGTGACGAGCAGGTGCTGCGCCAGACGGCGGCACTGGCGCTCAACAAGTGTGCCACCCGACTGCGCGACTTCTGCCACATGGAAGAAACGCCGAAGCTGCTCTTCCGGCTGGAAGCCGCCATGACCGAACCACTTGCCTTCGACACCCTGCTGGATGAGGCAATCATCATCGCGGGCCGCGTCGGCGCCTGGCTCGATCTCCTCATTCCATGGAACGACCTCAACGAGGCGTTTCGCAAGGCGCTTGATTAGGAAAACGCTCATGCAGAAGCTTACGATTGGCGTAGTCGGCTTTGGCGTCATCGGCCAGAGATGGGCTGCGGCCTTCGCCCATGCAGGCCATGATGTTCGCGCCTTCGATCCGGATCCGGCGCGGGAATCGGCCTTTGGTCAGACTTTGCCCGGCCTGATATCGGATCTGGATGCGCTTGGCGCAACGAATGCACCACTTGGGAAAATCGAATTCTTCACCTCGCTTGCGGAAGCGCTTTCCGCCGTCGCCTTCGTTCAGGAAAATGGCCCCGAAAAGATCGAACTGAAGCGCAAGCTGCTGGCCGAAATCGAAAGCCATGTCGGCGATGAGGTGGTGATTGCTTCTTCCTCCTCGGCGCTGCTTGTGACCGACATGCAGACGGAGTGCCGGGTTCCCGGTCGCATCGTGCTTGGCCATCCGTTCAATCCGGTGCATCTGATGCCGCTGGTGGAAATCGTCGGTGGCACGCTGACGGCGCCCGAGGCGCTTCAGCGTGCGAAGGTCATCTATGACGAGATGGGAAAGAAGGCCGTGGTGCTCAACCGCGAGATCACCGGCCATCTGGCCCTTCGGCTGATGGGCGCCATGTGGCGCGAGGCGATTGCCCTTGTCCGGGATGGCGTTGCCTCCGTCGAGGATGTCGATCGCGCCTTCATGTACGGCCCGGGACCGAAGTGGACGCTGCAGGGATCCTTCATCTCCAACCAGCTGAATGCAGCCGGCATGGAGGATTTTCTCAGGAAATACGGCCCTACCTATCAGGCAATCTGGGACACGCTGCTGGACGCGAAGCTCGATGAAGCGACCATAAGTGCCGTGGCTGCTTCTACCGCCGATGCTGTGAAAGGCCGAGGCCAGGAACAGCTGAAGTCCGAACGCGAAGCGGGCCTTATCACCATGCTTCAGGGCGTCGCCAGGCATGGCGCGCTGTAGCATCACCCAAGGAGCTGTCGGATGGACTATCGCAATGCACTTGTCACCGGCGCCTCAAAAGGCATTGGTGCTGCCATATCGGCAGCGTTGGTCAAGGAAGGCATCATCGTTCATGGCCTCGGCCGGGATCGCGCGGCGCTTGATGCGCTTGCGGATCAACTGGGACCCGCTTTCCGGCCTCTTGCTGCTGACGTCCGGGATCATGCCGGTATTGCGGATCTGCTGGGCGATACCAAGATTGATATTCTCGTCAATAACGCCGGTGGCCTTTCGACCGTCCGGCCACTGCACGAGCAGACAGCCAAGGAAACCGCAGAGGTCATCGCCCTGAACCTCACCGCACCACTGCAGCTGATCCGCATGCTGCTGCCCGGCATGATCCAGCGCCGGAGCGGGCACATATTCAACCTCACGAGCACGGCCGCCTCTGCCGTTTTTCCGGGCACGACGGGTTATGGTGCTGCAAAGGCCGGTCTCTCCCACGCAGGGCGCGTGCTGCGCTACGATCTGGCCGGCACTGGTGTGCGGCTGACTGAAATTGCGCCGGGGCGGGTCGAAACGCAGTTTTATCTCAAGGCCTTCGAAGGCGATAGTGAGACATTACGTGAGAAGATGTATACGCACCAGAGGCCGCTGCATCCCGAGGATATTGCGGCCGTGTTGATATCGACGCTGAAGCTTCCTTCGCACGTCGATGTCGCCGAAATGATCGTGTCGCCAAGCGAGCAAGCGGCAGGCGGCCATACCTATCCTGTTGCTCAGCGTCGGGAATAAGGGGAACCTCCTCAGGCAGGTTCGGCAGTCAGCTTGGAAAGCACGGCCTCGCAAGCCTCCTGCCATGCCTGCGGCTGCCCGCGATCAGCAAGAACCTGCAGGCCGAGCTCGGTGATCCCGCCGGGCGTTACCAGTTCCGTCAGCATTTCCTCCATCGACTGGTCCTTCTCGGCAATCAGCCGCCCCGCCGCCACGAAGGTCTGGGCAACCAGCTGGCGCATGGTCTGCGGGTCAGTTCCCTGTTGCGTACACCACTCTGCACTCCGACGGATCAGATCCTGCGCCCAGCCGTAGATGGCTGCATTGACGGTAGCCACCTCGAATTCCTGTTCGCTGCGCAGTGCCATGGTGGGTCCGATGCGCTCGACGAGTTGGCGGGCCTCCGGAATATCCGGGAAGAAGACCGTGGGGCTCGCATTGATTTCCGCCGCTGTCAGCGGCATTGCCCGCGCGAGGCGCGCCGGGGCGACCGGCAGATCGCTCAACGGAACGCCGGCGCAGACGGAGACAACGACCTGGCCAGTCCGCCACGGAAGTCCGGCAACCGCACTGGCCGCGTCCGCAGGGCGCACGGCAAGCAGCACGACATCTGCTCTGGCGACAAGATCCGCCGCGTCCCTGCACACCTCAAGGCCGTAACGGGCGGCGAGTTCGACCGCCTTGCCGCGTGGCGACAGCAGGATCGTTTCCGTGATTCCCGACCGCACAAGGCCGGCCAGAATGGCCGATGCCAGATGGCCGACACCCAGAATTCCAAGGATCATCACAAACTCCCAGCTTGAAATCTTGCGCTTGCGCTTGGCGCGAAGTTGATAAAGAACGTTGCATAACTATCTGTCGACACTCGATTTCGACAAACCGACCGGGGCACCATGACTGAGACGAGCGAACCCACTCCCACCGATACCCTGCCGCCCGGAGCGGAAACCGAAACCAGGCGATCCGCAGATGGCAGCGAGCGGGCCTACAACACCATCCGCAAGCTGCTCGTCGAATTCAAGCTGAAGCCGGAGGAGCGGATCAACGAGGTCCATCTTGCCAAGACGCTCGGCGTTTCCCGCACGCCGATACGCGAGGCTCTGAACAGGCTCGCCTCGGAGGGCTTCGTCTCTCTGACCCCCAATAGGGGCTTCTTCGTGCGCAGTCTCAGCACCGAAGGCCTTCTCGATCTGTACGAACTGCGTTCCATCATCGAGTGTGCCGCATTTCGCCTGATGTGCGACCGTGCCGATGACGACCAAATCGACAGGCTGCGCAGCTACTGGGATGCGATCGTCGATGGATACCGGGATCATCCGCCGGATGTCATCCTGACGGAGGACGAAGGGTTCCACCTTCTCATCGCCGAACTCTCCGGCAATCCGGAACTGGTCAACCAGCTTTCGGCAATCAATGCCCGTATCCGCTTCATCCGTCGCATCCAGATCGAGCACCGGAGCCACGACAAGAATCAGGTCTCGTCCCATTCGGCAATCGTTGCGGCGGCAATCCGGCGGGATGTGGAGGGCGGCGTGGAATTGCTGCGGCAGCATATCGAAATGACCGTGTCGGCTACGCAGCAGGCGCTGAAGGACGCCCTGCTGAAGGTGTTTTCCCCAGGCGAGCCGACAGCACGAAAGCATCGCGGCCGGGCTCGCAGTGCCTAACGATTAGACGATGAATAAATTGAACGCAATAGTGTCGACACTTTCTTGACGTGCCCCTCAATGTCTGCTTCCATGTCTTCATCGACACGAAGACCGGAACGGCCTGTCGAATGCGATCGGCTAAACACAAGGGGAACACAATGAAGTTCATCGTCTCGCTCTCTCTCGGCGTATCTCTCATCGCCGCACCTTCCTTAGCCAAGGACATGACCATCGGTCTGGCCGGCCCGCTCTCGGGTCCGCAGGCCTATTTTGGCTCGACCTGGCACAATGGCTTCAAGCTCTACATCGACAAGCTGAACGCTGCCGGCGGCGTCAACGGCATCACGGTCAAGATCGACCAGGAAGACGACAAGGCCGACCCGCGCGAAGGCACGCTCGTCGCCCAGAAGTTCTGCGACAACGAGGATGTCGTCATCGGTCTCGTGAACTTCAATTCCGGCGTCGCGCAGTCCACGCTGCCGATCTATGAGGATTGCACGCTGCCGACCATGACCTTCGGCTCGAACCCGGCGCTGACGCAGCAGGGCTACAAGTACATGGTCCGCCCGGTCGCCAACGACTTTGCCGGGGCGCTGCTGCCGGCCGAATATGCCCTGCAGAAGCTCGGCGCCAAGTCCGCCATGGTCGTCAACGACAAGCAGGTCTTCGGCCAGGGCATTTCCGAAATCTTCGGCAAGAATTTCACTGCAGGCGGCGGCAAGCTGCTAGACACGCTATCCGTTGCGCCGACCGACGTCGATTTCACGGCTGTTCTCGCGCAGATCAAGACCAAGAACCCCGAGGTGATCTATCTCGGCGCCGTCATGCCGCAGCTGGCGCTCTTCGCCAAGCAGATGCATGAGCAGGGCGTCAAGGCCACACTGCTGGTTCCGGATGGCGGCTACACGCCTGACTACATCTCGCAGGCCGGCCAGGCCAATGTCCAGGGCTCGCTGGTCGCAGTCCAGGCCCCGCCGATGGATGCATCGCCGGCGATTGCCGACTTCGCCAAGCAATATAAGGAGAAGTTCGGCTCCGAAGCCGGTCCTTACTCCGTCTACGGCTATGTCCAGGGCCAGATCCTCGAAGCCGTGCTGAAGAACGCCAAGGGCCTGACGCGTGCCGACATGAACACGGGACTTCACAACGTGAAGGTCGACACCGCGATTGGCCATCTCGAGTTCGACGATGTCGGCGAACTGAAGGTCGCACCGTCCTACCTCTACAAGGTCGATGGCGACAAGTTCACGCTGATCGGCCAGAAATAAGCTAGTATCGCATCCGGCCAGAAACGCCGGCTGGATCTTCATCGCGCAGCCAGCCACAGGTGATACCCGTGGAGCGCGGCTGCGCATTCTTACCTCGCCATACGCCGCCGATCCCCGGATCGCCGGCGCCTGCTGACGGGATTGCGATGCTGGGTACAATCATTCAACAAACCGTCAATGCCCTGACGATCGGCTCCATCTACGCGCTGATCGCCCTGGGCTACACGATGGTCTACGGCGTCCTGCGCATGATCAACTTCGCCCATGGCGAGATGTTCATGCTGGGCGCTTACGCCGCCTTTCTCGGGCTTTCCCTATTCATCGGCGATATCGGCGGGGCTGGAGCCTTTGCCCTGACGGCCATCTTCTTCGGCGCCGTCATTGCCGTCGGCCTCGTCGGTGTCGGCATCGAACGGATCGCCTACAAGCCGCTGCGCAATTCGACTCGGCTCGCCCCGATGCTCTCCTCGCTGGGCGTCTCGCTGTCACTGGTGACCGGCATCCAGATCCTGGTCGGCCCGCAACCCGTTGGCTTCCCGAGCTTCTTTCCGGCAACGCGCCTGGATGTGCTCGGCGGCACGGTAACGCTCGTCCAGATCGGCATTCTCATCGCGGCCTTCGTGCTGATGTTCGGCCTCTATATCCTCGTCAACCGCAGCCGCGCCGGCATCATCGTCCGCGCCGTCTCCGAAAGCCGGCCGACAGCACAGCTGCTCGGCATCAACGTCAACCTGGCAATCTCGCTGGTGTTCTTTTCCGGCCCGCTTCTCGGGGCTGCCGGTGGCATTCTCTATGCCAGCTACTACGGCATCATGTCGCCATCCATGGGCGCCGTCATCGGCCTGAAAGCCTTCACGGCTGCCATTCTCGGCGGTATCGGCTCGATCCCGGGCGCCATGCTGGGTTCGTTCATCCTCGCCTTCGTCGAAGTGGCCGGCACGGCCCTGCTGCCCATCGTCTCCGGCGGGATACTCGGCACGGAATACCGTGATGTCCTCTCCTTCGCCATTCTCATCCTCGTCCTTCTCGTCCGCCCGGCCGGCATTCTCGGAACGCCGGTCTCGGAAGAGAGCATGGTCTACAAGAGGGAGTTCTGATGTCCTCCACTGACACCACCATGCAATCGACACCACGGACAGGCAGGCTCGTGCCGATCGTCGTCTTTGTCATGGCGATTGCCCTCATCGCCCTGACACCCTTTCTCGGCAACTACTACATCCGCGTCGTCAACGGCCTGCTCATCTACATCCTCCTGGGGATCGGGCTGAACATCGTCATCGGCTATGCCGGATTGCTCGACCTAGGGTTCGTCGCCTTTTATGCCGTCGGCGCCTATACCTATGGCCTGCTCGCCAGCGCGCAGCTGGGAATACACCTGCCCTTTCTGCTCATCGTCCTGATCGCAGCCCTCCTCGGCATGCTTGTCGGTATTCTGCTCGGCGTTCCCGTGCTGAAGCTCAGGGGCGATTACCTTGCCATCGTCACGCTTGGATTCGGGGAAATCATCCGCATTCTCGTCAACAATATCGACTGGCTCACCGGCGGCCCGAAAGGCATCGCACGCCTCGACAAGGCATCAATCTTCGGCATCGAGATCGCCAAGCCCGTCGATTTCTACTGGCTGCTTCTGGCGACCGTGCTGATTGTTGCAACCATCGTCTGGCGCATGGAGAAATCCATTCTCGGCAAGGCCTGGGCGGCCATCCGCGAAGACCAGGACGCGGCCCGCGGCATCGGCATCAATACCACCAATGCCAAGCTGGCCGCCTTTGCCACCTCGGCGACCATCGGTTCGATCGCCGGCGTCATCTTTGCCGCGTCGCAGCGCTTCGTCAGCCCCGAGAGCTTCTCGCTGCAGGAATCGGTGCTCATCGTGCTGATGATCGTGATGGGCGGCATCGGCAACATTGTCGGCATCATTGCCGGTGCGGCAATCCTCATCCTGTTGCCGGAAGTGCTCCGGGAATTCGCCGAATGGCGCATCCTCTTCCTCGGGCTTCTGATGATCGCCCTGATCATCCTGCGGCCCGCTGGTATCGTGCCGCGCAGCTTCGGGCCGGAACGACTTATGCGGGGGCTCTTCGGAAAATGACACTCGTCTTCGACAATCTCCGCAAGCAATACGGAAACAACGTCGCGATCGATGCCGTCTCCACCCGCTTCGAACCGGGCCTGATCCACGGGATCATCGGCCCGAACGGTGCCGGCAAATCGACGCTGATCAACATGACGGCCGGCTCCTACACAGTGTCGGCGGGCTCCATCAGCCTGGATGACAGGAAGCTGAGCGGCCTGAAGAAATACCAGATCGCCAATGCCGGCATTGCCCGCACCTACCAGAACATTCGCCTTTTCGACCAGATGACCGTTCTGGAAAACCTGGAAGTCTGCTTCTATCCGCAGGAAGTCGGGCAGACCTGGAAAGAAGTGATCTGGCCGCCGTTTGCGAAGAAGCGTGAGGCGCGGCGGCGGGATGTCTGCATGGAGCTGCTCTCCTTCTTCAATCTGCAGGGTTATGCCAATGCCTATGCCGGCAGCCTGCCCTACGGACGCCAGCGCATGCTGGAAATCGCCCGTGCGCTGGTGGTTAATCCGAGGGTACTGCTGCTCGACGAACCGGCCGCCGGGCTTAACCACCACGAAACTGCAGAGTTGACAGCCAAACTGTCTGAGCTGAAGTCGCAAAATCGCGTCATGATCATCGTCGAGCATGACATGGCCCTCGTCATGGCCCTGTGCGACCGCATCGTGGTGATGCATCATGGCAAACTGCTTTTCCAGGGAACGCCCGCCGAAGTCCAGGCGAGCTCCGATGTTCAACTTGCCTACCTAGGAACCGCCAATGACATCGACGACATCAAGGCCGCTGCTCAAGATCGCCGGGCTCAGCTCGGGATACGGACGCGTCGGCGTTCTTGAAGGCGTCGATCTCGAGGTCGATGAACGCGAGATCGTCGTCATCCTCGGGCCGAACGGCGCCGGCAAGACCACGCTGCTGAACTCCATTTCCGGCGTGGCCAAGGCCACCGCGGGAACCATCGAGTTCGACGGCAAGCCGATCACGGGCGCGCGGCCGGAACAGGTGGTGCGCATGGGCCTTGCCCACTGCCCCGAGGGCCGGCAGATCTTCCAGCGGCTGACCGTCGAGGAAAATCTGGTGGCCGCGCATATCGGCCGTGGCGGCAAGACCTTCGAGGCGCTCAGGAACGAGGTCTTCGAGCTTTTCCCGATCCTGAAAGAACGCCGTAACGGCATGGCCAGCCGCATGTCCGGCGGCCAGCAGCAGATGCTTGCCATCGGCCGCGCGCTGATGGCCGAGCCGAAGCTGCTGATGCTTGACGAGCCATCGCTCGGTCTTGCACCTAAGATCATCCAGCAGATCTTCCACATCATCCTGGATCTTTCCAGGTCCGGCATCTCCATCCTGCTTGTCGAGCAGAACGTACAGCTTGCGCTGGAATGCAGCGACTACGCCTACCTGCTGAACACCGGCCGCGTTCGCCTGCACGGGCCGGCGCAGGAGCTTGCGGCTCATTCCGACATCGGCGATCTTTATCTTGGCGGCGCCACGGAGGAGACCCTCCATGTTTGACGTCGACTGGACGACGCCGCATCTCTGGCGCAAGACGACCAGGACGCGGACAACCGCCCCCGCCCTCCACGGGGACATCAAGACGGATGTGCTGGTCGTCGGCGGCGGCTTCACCGGCATGGCATCGGCCTTGGGCGCCCGCGACAGCGGCGTCAACGTCATCATGCTAGAAGGCAACGAGATCGGCTCCTCCGCCTCCGGGCGGAACAATGGCCTCGTCATATCGCACCACTCCAAGGCCTCGCCATCGGAGTTCGAGGCGAGCTACGGCAAGCAGCATGGCGAGCGCTATAACCGGATGGTGGCGCAGGCGGCGGGCGTCGCGTTTGGGCTGATGCAGCGCTTCAACATCGACGCGCACCAGGTGCAGCAAGGCTGGATCCAGCCTGCCCACACAGAAAAGACGCTGGCCCGCGCCCGGCAATTCCACGACGAGTGGAAAGCCTTTGGCGCTGACGTTTCGTGGCTGGACCAGGACGAAGCAACGGCGCGCATCGGCAGTCCATATCTGGGCGGCTGGATGGTCAACAATTCCGGGCACATAAACCCGTTTGCCATGACTGTCGGCCTGGCCGAAGCCATCGAAAGCGAGGGCGTGACGATCTTCGAAAACTCGCGCGCCCTGCGGATGGAGAAAGTAGATGCCGGATGGCGAGTACATACTGCATCAGGCAGCGTAACCGCGCCCCAGGTCGTGCTGGCCACCAACGCGCTGACCAACGATATCTGGCCGGGCCTGAAGCGGACGCTCATTCCCTTCAAGGTGTTCCAGGCGGCGACAAATCCCCTGTCCGAAGATCTCCGCAGCCAGATACTGGTGGGTAATCCCGCTGTATCGGACATGCGCAATGACCTGCGCTATTTCCACTACGACGTCGACAACCGGCTGGTGAGCGGTGGAACACACACATTCTGGCTCAATGAAGCCGAGCGCGGGCGGACCAAGTTGGCTGCCATGCTTGCAAAGGCTTTCAAGGCTTTCGGCGGCAAACCTGAAATGAATGAATACTGGCACGGGACATTCGCTGTCGTGCCTGATCGCAAGCCCCGGCTTTACCGCCTGGCACCCGGCGTCGTCTTCGGTGGAGTCTATTCCGGACGCGGCGTGGCACTCTCCTTGTCCCTTGGCCAGGAGATCGGCCGGTGGGCTGCTGGCCGCCGAGCCGATGACGAGATGCCGCTTCCGGTGACAGACATGAAATCTGTGCCATTTCACTCTGCTGCGGTGCAGATAGCAAACCGGATGCATGCCTGGAACCGGCTGCAGGATCGCGACCGCTCGACGTAAAAGCTTTCTGGCAGCTGTTTGAGATTTACGGAGCCGCCACCATCTCTTACCAAATGTTTTTAAGGTCTTGAACCATATCGAACCGTCGTGTGCTCAAAGAGGATAGGATTTCACTGAAAATTCCTGCCCTTCACCTTGAGCGTATCGATATGAAGATCTGGCGTTTATCCCGAGCCGGATACTATGCCGAGCCCGTTCCCTAGAGCGTTTCGGCATCGGCAATTTAACGAAAAGCTGGAATTCGATGTGCGATGACCGCCCATGACAGACCGTGATCCCCTCTATCGCCGCCATCGCTTTCCCGCTGAAATCATTGCTCATGCGGTCTGGCTGTATTTTCGGTTTCCGCTCAGCCTGAGGATGGTCGAGCACATGCTGGCGGCTCGCAGGATCATTGTCTCCCATCAGACGGCTGTGGGCGAACTTTCGCCAATGAGATCCGCCGCCGCTCAGCCGGTCGGCTGGGCGACAAATGGCACCTCGACGAGGCCGTCGTTTCGATCGGCGGCAAGAAGCACTGGCTGTGGCGCGCTGTGTGGTGCAAAGCCGCCGCAATACCAAGGCGGCCAAGCGTCTGATGCGCAAGCTGTTGAAGAGCCTGGGCCGAGCGCCGCGGGTGATGATCACCGATAAGCTTCGATCTTACGCCGCCGCAAAGCGGGAGATCATGCCCGGCGTTGAGCATCGCTCCCACAAAGGGATGAACAATCGGGCGGAGAATTCTCACCAACCAGTCCGGCGGCGAGAGCAGATCATGAAGCGCTTCAAGTCACCGCGACATCTACAACGCTTTGTCTCCATCCATGACCCGATTGCCAACCTGTTCCGCATCCCCCGCCACGACATTCCCTCCAGCCATCATCGCGAATTGCGAGCAGCGGCGATGATCCTGTGGGCGAAAATTGGCCGAGTATGACCGACGAACTCTGCCAACGCCATGGTTTGGCCTCGTTGCCGTTAAGTTTACGATGCCCAATGAATTATGGAACTTGCTATGTCTGCTCTTTTCGAAGTGCCTTCGTTGCCCCCTTTTTTCTAAAGACTTTTACTAGACGAAGAATGTCATTCGATGTGCCTGGGTGACCGTTGCGTGCGGAAAACCAGGCCGCCTGAACCTTTGTAAGGGATCGCCGAAATAAGACAAGATTCACGATATCGGGACAGAACAACGTCCTGTATCGGCAGGCATTGGCGCCCCTCCCTTCGACGCTTCTGTGGCCTTGCCGAAAGCTTGCGACAAAGCCCAACAGGATTACTGATCGGTCGAAGTCACGGCCATTGAATATCCACGAGCTCCCGGAAATGGAAGAGCCCTCATGCTCCAACCAACATTCCCGTGCGGTTTGCGAGAGAGCCCTCTTGACACGCCCCCTCGCTCGGCGACCCTCATTTAATCACCCGCACGACGACGCGTTGCCCGATCGCCAATGGCGCGTCGCGCGCGATGGTTATAATGCAGTTCGCCGCTCTCACATCGCTTCGCTCGCCGGTATTCTCCGCCGATTTCGGGCCCGTCAAAACCTTGGAAATCCGGCTGATCCTGCCAGAAACGGATTGAGCCGTCCGCCCTTCGGCGGCGATTTCTACGTTCATACCGGGACCGACAAGACCGAGATACTCCTCGGGAATATCTGCGCGCACAATTTTCGGTCCATCTGGAAGCAGGACGAACATTTCGGTCATCGCCTGGGTGGATACAGCTTCCCCGGCCTTAACGGCCTGGCGGACGACTATGCCATCGGCGGGCGCCGTGATCGACCGCACGCTTATTTCCCGCTTGGCGATTTCGAGGCGTTCGCGCGCAACCGACACTGCCGATGCGGCGGAATTGGTTTCGATCGCCTGGGATTCATAAGCGTCCCGTGCATCGCTCAGCGCCTGCTCGGAAACGGCTTTGCCGGCCGCGGCGCGCCGCATTCTCTCAAGCGTTTTCGACAGGTTCTTTACCTTGAGTTGAAGAAGCTTGTAGTGATCCTCTGCCTGCGCCAGCTCCGCTTCGGCGATCCGTAGGGAAGACGCTTCCTGCCGACTGTCGAGGATGGCGAGAACATCGCCCTTGCGGACATAGGCGCCTTCCGCTGCTTCAACCGCGGCAACGACCCCATCGCGCACGGCGGTTATTCGGTAGAGCCCTCCTTCGACATCGACGGTCCCGCGGGCCGCCGCCGCAATCGCCAGCGACGGCGGTTCGGCGGCATCGGGGTTTTCACCGGCCTTTGGTATGCCGACGGTCAACCACAGGAGGCATAGGGTCACGGAGGCGCCCAATATTGCGGTCGCCAAAACACGGGGGGAACGCTTCAACTTATCCATGCCAGTCCTCTTGTGTATCGATGCCGCGCCCAGAAACAGGCCGCCGGTCAGACAACAGCCGCCCATCCTCCATGTTGAGAACGCGGTCTGCCTTCGAAAAGAGACGCGTATCGTGGGAAACACACAGCACCGTTGTTCCCAATTGCCTTGCCGTCTCGCGCAGGATCTCGACGATCCTCAACCCATTGCTGCTATCCAGAGCGCTTGTCGGCTCGTCAGCGAACAATATGGCCGGCTCTTTGACGATCGCTCTTGCTATGGCGACGCGCTGCTTTTCGCCACCGGACAGATGCGAGGACCGCAGGTGCTGGCGCTTGAGCAGGCCGACGCGGTCCAGCGCGTCCAGCGCCCTGAGGCGAGCCTCTTCTTGCGGCACGTTCAGATAATCGAGCGGCACCTGCACCTGCTCGAGTGCCGAAAGGGCCGGAAACAGGTTGAAGCCCTGGAAGATGAAACCGCAGTTGTGGAGCCGAAAGGCATCCCGTTGCGTGTCGGTCGAGCACGACAAGTCGGTATCTCCCGCCCGAATGGTGCCGCTATCGGGCTCCGTCATGCCACCAAGCGTCGCCAGCAGTGTGCTTTTTCCACACCCCGAGGGGCCGCTGAGCACGGTGAACTCGCCACTGAAGATCTCGACGGAGATGTCAACGAGCGCGTTCGTTCGCATGCCCTGCACCGTGAACGACTTATATAGGTTTAAGGCCGAGATAGCGGGGCGCACGGTATCACCTCAACAATGTCGCCGGATCGGCTTGGCGAAGCCGACTTACAGCCAGAAGGCATGCCAATATGGCGACCACAAGCACGACGACCGATGCCGACGCTATGACGACCCCGTTAAGTTCGAACGGAACCTTGTAGATCAGTGCTATGAAGCCAATAGCAGCGCTCAGCACTCCGTTGATGATCAACCCGGTGAACCCAACCCAGGCGGCTTGCTCTATGACGATTTTCCTCAATCCACTGAAGGGAACGCCGAGGGCCCGAAGCGTGGCGTATTGCGGGATCGTTCCCGCAACGGCAGCCATCAAGGTCTGGCTGGTAATGAGAGCGCCGATGGTGGCAGCAATCAGTGTCGCAAACACAAAAGCGATGCCGGCGCCGGAATCGAACAGCATGTAGCTCGTCGACATGTCCGCAAGTTTCCTTGCCGCCCAGATTTCGAAACGCTCGATCGGAGCACGTTCGTTCAGATGGCTCAAAACGCGTGACTGTTCACTCTCCGCGGCGATATTAAACAGGAAATAGGTGGCGCCTCCGTCGGCAGGCAGCGTTTGATCAAGGGCCCGCGCTGTATCGAGCGAACCGACGACATTCACGCCTCCCAGGCCACGCAAACCATCGATGAAGCCAATGACATGCACGGTGTGACCATTCACTTCGGCGAGATCGCCAGGTTCGATCGAAAGCTTGTCGCTATCGGCCGCGTCGATGACAACTGCGGCCGGCTCGCGAAGCCGATTGCGCATGTTTGTCGGAACAACCCGCGCCAGCCCCACGCTATCGGACTGCACATCGATCCCGACGACCGTTACACTGACGCCGCCGCCGCCATGGATGCCGCGCCAATCCCCCGATCCTAGAAGAAATGGTTCGACATGCGAGATCGCCGGCTCCGCATAGAGGCTCGTCAGCACGCCGGCCGGGACGGTACGCCCCAGCTCGACGCTCTGAGTGCCGGGAAAGCCTAGCCAGTAACTCGCATCCGACTGGGTGACATAGAGCGAATTCGCGCTGACGATGCCGAGGAGCAGCGCGCCTTGGGCTGTCATCAACAGTCCCGAAAACGCCACTGCTGCAACGGCCGGCAGAAACCGTCGCCATTCGTAGAGAAGCGTCTTGCGTGCGATCGCCACTGCCATGATTACTTTCGCCCTTCCGCCGTGGAGGGACGCTTCACATCTTCGGTGGGTGCGAGGGGCTGCACACCGCGGGTCGCCTTATAGAAGGCGATCGCGGCGCGGGCCTCGTTTTCAATACTCTGGGTCAGAGACGAGCGCAGTTCCAAAAGATTGATGGCTCCTTCAAATGACTTCGACGTGTCCGCCAGTCCCTCCCGCACGAGGATGTCGGTGCTGGCTTTGAGCTTTGAAACCCGTTGCAACCGCGACTGCAATAGAGCTGTATTTGCGCGCGCGGCATTGAGCTCGCGCAGCGCCTGTGAGGATTCCTCATAGGCGAGAAGCACGACCTGCCTATAGGCAAGCACTGTCTGGCGAAACTCGGCTTCACGCGCTGCAACAACGTCTTTGCGTCGACCGTAGTCGAAAATCGGCAATTGTAGCGAAGGGCCGCCTAAGACGCCCAGAAGCGAACTCGACGCTGGGGGGCCGATTCCAATGGTGCCGGATAGGCGCAGTTTCGGATAGAGATCGCTCTTGGCGAGACCGACCTGCGCGCCGGCCTGCGCCACTGCGAATTCGGCTCGCAGAACGTCTGGCCGCGAGCGCAGGAGATCGGCCGGGCGACCTTCCGCCATGCCTACAGTCGCAACGGGTTGTGGTTCGGCCGTGAGAAGAGCAGGATCCGGGTTGGCGCTTCCCAAGAGAGTGGCGATCTGTTGACGTGTGCTGGCGATATCATTGTCCAGAGCCAACAGGGTGGATTTGGCCGTGTCGAGGCCGGCCCTCTGCGATTCGTTTTCGATTGATGTCGCCAGCCCGGCCTGTTCCTTCACGCCAGCGAGCTTTGAGCTGCGCTCCAAAAGACTAATAAGTTCGGCCGTGTCAAAGCGACGCTTCTGAAGCGCGCGCAGATGCACGTAGTCGCCGGCGATCTCAGCCGTCACGGCCACTCTGGCCGCGGCGACATCTTGGGCGGCCATTGCAACCGCGAGGTCCGCCGTGGCTTGCGTTTGCCGGTCCTGACCGAAGAGGGGAATTTCCCAACTCGCCTCTACATTGAGCTGCACGGGCCGCCGGGTAAAGTCATCTTTGATTCGCGAGCCGGTTGATGCATTGGCAAGGCCGGACAAGGATGCATCCGGGTGATAGGCCGCCATAGCAGAATGCGCCAGGGCCCTGGCTGCCGTCAGGTTTTGGCCTGCCAGGGCGATCGTCAAGTTCATGTTTTCGGCGCGCGAAATGAGTGACGAAAGCGTCTTGTCATGGAAGCCGTCCCACCACGACGAAGTGCTCAGCCTGGATGGCGAGGCTTTGTGAGGCACTCCGTCATAGACCTGGGGCAACGGCGGAGGCGTTACCTCCAACGCGAGGTCCGATGACTGACAGGCCGACAATGTCAGGACCAAGCCAGCCACGGACAAGAAAACCCAGCAGGACCTTCGTGCGGGGCCTGACCAATCGACGTTGCTTGTGTGATCCATTCCGCGCGAGCGGCACTTGATGCTATTTTCTTCATTCGTCATAAGGCCATCACTACACAACCCATCCCGCAACCATGGCCGCTTTGTTGTCGGCGCACGACATGGCCGGCTCCATGCATTCGACGGCTGCGGCACCGCCCGGAAGAGTGCGGCAAGACTCGACGTAAATCTCCGATGCTATTCATCGCGACTGCATCGTCAGCACGCTCGCAAAAAGTCCTCGTTCGACGCTGAACCTGACTTTCACGTTTGGGCGACGCCTTTCTCTACCGACACAAGTTCAATTTCGTTTATAAGAGTCGCCCCGGAACCCAGTCACTGCCACCTGCAAAAGAATCCATCCGGGCCAAGGCCCATAATTGTCCCGAAAATAGGGAAAGAACTGTTCCTACGAATCGGCAAGCCCCGGCTAAGATCGAGGCAAGGCAACGACCTTTCTGCCGGATACATAGTCGGCGTTTGTGTAGGTCTCGTGGAGACCTTGCGCAGGATCAATGAAGAGGCGAACTCGCCGTTGATTGATTGTCGATGTTGATGGCAAGCAGCTCAGTCACCGACAAGGTACTGGGGAGAATGCAACGGTAGTGCGCTTTTGATATCCGCCGTGGCTGACGACACGAACCAACGGCTCGTGATGCAGAGAAAGATCTCCCGGCCCAGCCGTTTCTTCATCCTCTTGCAAAGGTCAAGCGGCCGTTACGCGCATTCTCAACACGACATCCACACGATCTCAACACTGCGGTGATCTATTGCTATCGTAAGTAATGACTTTCATTCGACTTACGCAGGATCAAACATTGGGCGAGAGAATGGAAAAACAGAGTGAACTCGATCTGATAAAGCTCCTGGAGATCATCCTTCGTGAAGGCGTCTTTGAGATTCATGATTTTGATGTACTAGATATTGCAACGGGAAGGATCGTCGCGCAGGCGCTCGATCTACATCTGATTAGGGACGACAGTGCCGGCTGGGACAGCGGTGCTCGCTATGTACTCACCAATGACGGACGCCGGGCGCTCGGGCTAAGGACGGACTGGTGGATGCCAGAGGATCTAAGAGGAGAAATTTCCACAACGCAGTGGGCAGAGTGCTGCACGAAAGAGACCGCGGCATATGCGAAATCGTCAGCAGGCTGCTCGCGGTGGGAGAAAACGGTGAGAAGCGTTTCTCCCTCTACACTTTTGCTATGCCTAGTCGCAGTGCTTTGCTGCATTATCCTTTTCAAGCTCCTCGGATCCCGGATCAGCCTGTCGTTCCTCAATGTCTCGCCGTCGTGGAGTGAAGGATTTCGACGGGCGCTGTGATGAAGGATCGGCAGCGGTCAACATGAGGCATCGTGTATGCCTGTCCGGGCTCTCTGCAATTGGGACCAAGGTGCGAACCAACACCTAGACGCAAAGGTTATGCGGCAGCAATATCAACTTCCCACATGACCGCCAAAATCCGTGGAATGCGCGCCGAGCATGTAGTTGCCGACAACCAACCCTCCAACCGTTCGGCACGGTCGTTGGTGTAAAATGCCTTATCGCCCTGATTGAACAATCCGCTTCTCGTTATTCAGTCGTGCATTGAGAATGCCAAGGGTCTGCGTGTCAAGCGCTGAGCGACCAATTTAGACACTCGAGACGATAGTTGGTGCCCGTTCCGATCGTGGATCGTAGCCGAAGGCGAGTGGGTCCGCGAGCAGTAGATCTCTTGAAGGCGGCAACAAGTACGATATGCTACGCTCCGGGGCGTCCATCATTAAGCGGCCTTTGATAACTTATTGCGCGCTCCGTGTCCCGCTCTCAAACTGACAATTGTCTGTGCGTTGCTCATGGCCCGAGTGAATAGAGCACGCCTTAAGGCTGTATATTCTCTGCTGTCACTTTGATTTTTATCAAGCGCGGTGGCAGGCCACGATCAACTCAGAAGCCAGTAACCTCGTGGTATTTGGTCCGCCCGATGAGATGTCCGCTAGGTTTTGTCAGTAGCAAACGCGCGATCGGGTTTTACCGAAGGACAGTAGTCATCCGAGCGGGGCCTGTCTTCCGCTTTACCGCTCCTTTCGCTCGTCATTTCAGAGTAAATTCAGAAGGCATTTCTGCGTTGCGATCAGGGCTGCAAACCACCGAATATGCACATATCCTCCACAGGATCTACATCAAAAGGGGCTTATTTGGGCGTTCAATGACGCTGTTTGGCGCGTGCAATCCTGTGGCCAAACTGTCTGACCATACAAACCGACACTAGGTCTTCGATGCAACAAACATTCATTCTTGCGGCCACGTTTGTCGGCGTAGCTTTTCTAAGTAGTCAACCTGCACTAGCGGGCACGTATTCGGCGGCGCAAATCAATATGCGTGCCGGCCCCAGCACTCATTATCCCTCAATTGGCATTTTGCCGGAGGGCGTATCCTTGCAAGTCTTCGGCTGCACGAACGGGTACCGATGGTGCGATGTGGAGGCCCATGGGCGCCGGGGCTGGGTATCTGCTGCCTATATTGATGTCGACTACGATGCGCGGCGGATTCGAGTGCCTGTCTATGCGCACCAAGCGCAGGAACCTATCGTGCCGACGGTTTCGTTCGATATCAACACGTACTGGTCCGGTCACTATACAGACTATGACTTTTATCGCGACATGGACAGCTGGGGCGATTTCGATTGGGAAGCCGATGCGCCTCCGCCTGGTTGGGATCCTGATTGGTGAGAATGGCGCTCGAGCCAGAGCCCATTCGCGCGCTGCGCCATACGACAAACGCCAAGATTTCGTCATGCGGCTGAGTCGCCTGCAATCAAGCATTTGCAAATGACTTTTCAGCAACACTTACCTCACGGAGATATAACGGAAAATGAAACGAGTAACTGCCAGGAGAAAAGCTCTAGCCATCGCCTCCATTCTCGGGCTTGTGGCGATAGGCGGCGCTTCCGCTCTTGGCAATCCAAATGGCGACATGCCGATGATCATTTCGATACGGGAAATAATGGGATCCTGCGTTGTGGCCTTTCTTATCGGCTTGGTGTTTGGATTTTTACCAGCTCGTAACGCCGCGCATCTCGATCCGGTCGATGCTCTGTCCAGAGAGTGAAAGGCTGACGATAGGTCTACGAATTCTTCACACAGGAAGTTATGAAGCCGGGAGCGAGGCTTGGCTAAAAATTCGCCTTGCCCAAACATGAGAAAATAAAAGAATAGCAATATGAATGAAGCGGTAAACGACGTGACGCTAGCTGTTGCAAGCGATTCAGATCTGCAGCATTTCAAGATATCATTGCAGGAGGCGTTCGCACGCGCTGTAATAGACGAGTTTGGCTCGCTCGACAGTCCGATCCCCTCCGATGAGGACATCGAAGCCTCATTCCGAGCGCCGGGTGCCGTCATTCTCCGTATCCTCGCTGAGGGAATATGGGTGGGCGGCGCTGTCCTCAGCATAAATGAGAGAACGCACGATAATTCGCTCGATCTCTTCTACATTTCTCCTGAGCAACATGGGCGGGGAATCGGTCATAAGGCTTGGAAAGCGATCGAACGCCGATATCCCGAAACGCAGACGTGGACAACGCACACACCTTATTTTGAGAAGCGCAACATTCATTTTTACGTTAATAAATGTGGCTTCAGGATTGTCGAATATTACAATTCCCACAATCCAGATCCGGATAAGCCAGAGGACGCCATGCCTTTCGGCGATAGCGGGATGTTCAGATTTGAAAAGATTATACCTGGTCGTAAAGATACTAGTTGTGTCGCAACTTAAAGCAGTAATTTTCGAGCGATGACATCATTCAGCGCATCCTCGCGGTGATGCAATACGAGGGAAAGGCGATGCTGTGCGAAGGAACGCCGAACGTGCGGAGGATTTCGATGTCGTAATGGTGTCGGGTTACGGTTTCCCACGACATCGCGGCGGCCCGATGCATATGTTGGTAAGCAATCGCAACGCTGGAGACTGACACGTCAACCGTTCCCCGACAGCGGCTTACATAAGGGTGATTTTTGTGTGGGAAAGTACGATGACAACAATCGTAACCATACCAGGCATCAACCGAGTGGGATCGCGACGGTAACTTTCGTGCCGCCGCCTTCGTGGCACTCGATAGTGGCTCGACCGCCATGCGCTTCGGCGATCGCTTCGACCACCGATAGTCCAAGACCCGATCCACCGGTTCTTCTTGTTCGGGCCTCGTCGGCCCTCCAGAAGCGCTCGAAGGCATATTCGCGCTCCATGCCCGTCATTCCAGGACCGTTGTCGGAAATCGATACCAGGCATATGTCGCCCGCCGCTTTCACCACCGCTTCCAGCTTCGACCCGGGAGCATAGCGCCCGACATTGTCCATCAACGCCAGAAGAGCTTGACGGATACGAGCCCGATCCGCGTTGAGGATGACGCGCTCAAGGCTGGTCTCGACATCGATCTTGCAATTGGCGAGCGTTGGTGTCGCTGACGCTATGACGTCGGCAACCTCCGCCGCCAGATCGAACGTCGAGTAATCCAACTCCATCCGTCCGGCATTCATCAGCGAGAGTGTCTTCAGATCATCAACAATCCGGGTCAGGGCATCGATGTGCCCTATCAGTCCTCGGAAGACATCCTGGCTGGGTTCATATACTCCTTCAGCCAGACCCTGCATGCGTCCACGGAGAATCGTGAGAGGTGTGCGCAACTCATGAGCGATTGCGGAGTTCGAATACTGCAGCTCCTTTTCGGCTTTCTGCAACTTCTCCGCCATCTGGTTGAAATCCTCGATCAGGTGGTCCGCTTCACCGAATGTTCCCTCTCCGGTGGCACGGCCGCTGAAGTCACCTTCGGCAATGGTGCGGGCCGCCCGCGTCACCGCGACGAGCGGTTTAACCAGCCGCCGGGCGAGCCGCCACCCGACATAGGCCCCCACGGCTTGGCCGATAGCGACATTGATGGCCAGAACCACGAAATCAGTCGGAGCCAAATCTTCTGAAACACCAGGGTCGGGAAAAAGCCATTCCCAGACCCAACCATAGATCAGGAAGCCGAAAAACATCACCGAAAGAGAGACGAATGCGACGATCGTGGTCGACCAGATGATCTGCCGGTTGAGACTGTTTTTAACTGAACTCGCCAAGGCGGTAACCTACCCCTCGTACGCCGTTGAGAAGATTGCCGATGCCCGCCACCTCAAGCTTTTTGCGGAGCTTGCTCATATGGCTGTCGACCGTCCGATCGAGGGCGTCTCCCTCGGGAAGACAAGCGTCGACGATCTCGCCTCGTTCGAAAGCCCGGTTGGGAGAGCCCGCCAGGTATTCGAGAATGCGAAACTCGGTGAGGGTCAAGGGAAGCGCAACGCGGCGATCCTCAACATCGACATAGGCCACATGGGCAATCGGGTCGACCGAAAGCCTGCCGACGCGCAGGACCTTGTTTGAAAGCCCGCTTCCCGTGGCACGCCTGAGGATCGCCCTTGCCCGTGCGACGACCTCGGCCGGGTTGAAGGGCTTGCCGACATAATCGTCCGCGCCCGCGCGCAAGCCGTGAAGCTTGTCGAAGTCGTCCGCGAGAGCCGTCACCATCATGACCGGCGTGTCTCCGCGTTGGCGGATCGTCGCAAGGACAGCATGGCCGTCGACTTTCGGCAGCTTGACGTCGAGGACCACGAGATCCGGCCTGAGCCGCTGATGATGGGCAAGGCCAATCTCGCCATCGGATGCCGTCAGAATCCGGAATCCTTCGCGCTCGAAATAGCGCTCCAGAATATCGGAGATCTCCGGCTCGTCCTCGATGATCAGAATAAGAGCATTTTCCATATGCACCCCCTTCTTTCACCAAAGGCTGAGCCGGCCCGACAGTCAATATTCATTCGCTCGCCTCCACACAACCTCCACACATAGCAAACGGAAGCGCAACAATCTGCAGTCATATCGCCAAGGACAACGAGCATGGGCCGAATCCGAGCCAGACCTTCGAAGACTCCATGCGTTTCCCCTCCTTATTCGATCTCGCCGCGAAAGCGGCAACTAGGAAATAGAGCATCAATGCGGACCACCCTTAGACCAATTCGCCCGAGGGCCTATCTCCTCGCTTGCCTCCTCCTTGCCTCGATGGTCGACGTTGCTCGCGCTCAGGAAAACAGCGAAGCGCCGATGCCCACGGTCGGTGTTATCAAGTTGACCGCCCATGAGATTCCCGTCAGGAGCGAGCTTCCGGGCCGTATCGCTGCCACACGCCTGTCCGAAGTGCGGGCCCGCGTCTCGGGAATCCTTCAGGAACGGGTCTTCGAGCAGGGCAGTCTCGTGAAGCAGGGCGACGTCCTCTACCGCATCGATCCCCGCCTCTTCAGGGTGAGGGTTCAAAGCGCCGAGGCTTCCCTGCAGCGCGCAAAGGCGACGCAGGCAAACGCCCGTCAGCAACTGGAACGGCAGCGCGCGCTTCGCCAGCGGAACGTCGCGACAGCCGTCGATTTCGACACGGCGAGCGTTAATCTGGCGCAGGCCGACGCGGACGTGGCTCTGGCGGAAGCAGCGCTCGAAGAAGCAACGATCAACCTCGAATACACCGAGGTCCGCGCACCAATCACGGGGATCATCGGAGCGGCTCTTGTGACGGAGGGCTCGCTGGTTACCGCCGACGGCACCTCCAATCTGGCGCTGATCCAGCAGATCAATCCGGTCTACGCCGACTTTACCCAGTCGGCACAGGACCTCATGGCGCTGAAACGAGCGGTTGCCGAAGGCAAGTTGGAAAGCCCCGGCTCCGGTCAGGCGCGCGTCGAACTGGTCTTCGACGGCGGCGATGTCTATCCCTCACCTGGCAAGCTTCTCTTCTCGAATGCTGGCGTCGACCCCAACACAGGCCAAGTCACGTTGAGGGCGGAGTTCCCAAACGCAGGCGGCAACCTGCTGCCCGGAATGTATGTCCGCGTGCGTATCGAGCAGGCGATCCGCAAAGACGGGATCACCATTCCGCAACGCGCCGTCATCCGGACCGCGGAAGGCAAGCCGCAGGTCTTCGTCATAGGCGCAGACGACAAAGCCGAAGCCCGCGACGTCGTCCTCGGCCAGGTGTTCGATGCCGAATGGAGCGTCGACTCGGGGCTGAACAATGGCGAGACGGTCGTCGTCGATGGCGTTCACAAGGTCCAGCCCGGCAGCAAGGTCGTGGCCGAACCATTGGTTGCCACACAAAACGAACAGGCCCGCCAACAGGCGGCAAACTAGGTATCGAATGGCACAGTTCTTCATCAGGCGCCCCGTCCTAGCATGGGTTTTCGCCCTCTTCATCATGATTGCAGGCATCATCGCGATCCCGTTTCTGCCGGTCGCCCAGTATCCGAACGTCGCTCCGCCGCAAATTTCGATCTCGACCTCATACCCCGGCGCCTCGCCGCAGGAGATCTATCAGGGCGTCACGCGACAGATCGAGGAGGAACTGAATGGCGTCGCGGGGCTGCAGTATTTCGAGTCCACATCCGACAACTCGGGATCGGTGGGCATCAACGCCACCTTCGCGACCGGCACCGATATCGCCAAGGCCACCGTTGACGTACAGAACGCCATCCGCCGGGTCGAGGCCCGTCTCCCCGCGACCGTGAGGACGCAGGGCATACAGGTCGACGAGGCAGGCTCAGGCTTCCTCCTGATCGCGGCCCTGACGTCAACGGACGGGACAATGGATGAGATCGCGCTTGGCGACTACATCAACCGCAACATCCTCGGTGAGCTTCGTCGCTTGCCGGGCGTCGGCCGTGCGCAGCTCTTCGCCTCCCAGCGCGCGCTCCGCATCTGGATCGACCCCAACAAGATGGTCGGGTTCAAGCTCACCACTGAGGATGTCAACGCCGCCATCACGGCACAGAACGCCCAGGTCGCGGCCGGGCAGATCGGTGCTTCGCCCAATCCCGTTTCTCAGGACATCACGGCCAGCGTCATCGTTCAGGGTCAGCTTTCCAGCCCCGAAGCCTTTGGCGACGTGATCCTGAGGGCAAACGCCGATGGTTCGACCGTGAGGCTTCGCGATATTGCCCGCATCGAAAACGGAGCCGAAGCCTACTCTTTCGCAACGCGCCTGAACGGACAGCCGAGCGCCAGCCTCGCGATCCAGCTCTCCACGACGGGCAACGCCGTCGCGGTGTCGAATGCCGTCAAGGCGAAGATGGACGAACTGTCGCGGTTCTTCCCTCAGTCCGTGAAGTATTCCATTCCCTACGACACGAGCCCGTTCGTCACGGCCTCCATTGAAAAAGTCGTTCACACCCTGATCGAGGCGATGGTCCTCGTCTTCATCGTCATGTTCGTCTTCCTCCAGAATTTCCGCTACACGGTCATACCGACCCTGGTCGTGCCGGTCGCGCTGCTCGGGACATGCGCGGTGATGTATGCCACCGGCTTCTCCATTAACGTGCTGACCATGTTTGCCATGGTGCTCGCGATCGGCATTCTCGTCGACGACGCCATCGTCGTGGTCGAGAACGTCGAACGCATCATGGTGGAGGACGGACTGCCACCGAAGGCGGCAACCCAGAAAGCGATGGGGCAGATCACCGGGGCGATCCTTGGCATCACCCTCGTCCTGTCCTGCGTCTTCGTGCCCATGGCCTTCTTCCCTGGCGCCACCGGCGTCATCTATCGGCAGTTCAGCCTGACAATGGTGGTCTCGATCATCTTCTCAGCCTTCCTGGCCCTGTCGCTGACGCCGGCCCTTTGCGCCACCTTCCTCAGGCCCGTCTCCGCGAACCATCACGAGAAGAAAGGCCCCGGCGGCTGGTTCAATCGCAAATTCGAGCAACTGACGTCAGCCTATTCGGCATCGGTTGCAGGCGCGGCGCGGCGCTCGCTGCGCATGATGGTTATCTATCTCGCGCTGTTCGCCGGCGTCGGCTACCTGTTCATCAATCTTCCGACGGCATTCGTTCCGGACGAAGACCAGGGCACGCTGATTGCCGACGTGCAGGGGCCGGCAGAAGCCAGCGCCAATCGGACGGTCGCTTCGCTGAAACAGGTTGAGGCGATCTTCAGGCAGGAGCCGGCGGTGGCGAACATTTTCACGATCCAGGGATACAGCTTTTCCGGAAGCGGCCCCAATGCGGCCATCGCATTCGTGACGCTCAAAGATTGGAGCGAACGCGGTGACGGCAATAGCGCCCAGGAGATCGCCGACCGCGTCAACAAGAAGCTGTTCGCGATGAAGGATGCAACGTCCTTTGCGCTCTCGCCGCCGGCCATTGACGGCTTCGGGACGACCAACGGCTTCTCATTCCGGCTTCAAGATCGGGCCGGAAAGGGCCAGCAAGCCCTGAAGGCTGCGAGCGATCAACTGATGAGCAGCGCCGCTGCCAGCAGTGTGGTGACCAATGTCCGAACTGAAGGAATGGCAGAGGCGGCACAGGTCGTGCTCGTCATCGACCGTGACAAGGCCAATGCCTTCGGCGTCTCGTTCGCCGATATAAACAACGCGATCAGCGCCAATCTCGGATCGTCCTACATCAACGACTACCCGAATGCGGGCCGGATGCAGCGCGTGATCGTTCAGGCCGAAGGACGCAGCCGCATGCAGTCCGAAGACCTGATGAAGCTCAACGTCCGCAATTCAAGCGGGGGCATGGTGCCGCTGTCGTCTTTCGCTATCGCTCGCTGGCAGAAAGGCGCTCCGCAAATCGTCGCCTATAACGGCTATCCCGCCATGCGCATTACCGGTGAAGCCGCGCACGGGCAGTCATCGGGTGCAGCCATCAAGGAGATGGAACGTCTGGCGGCGACGCTTCCCGAAGGATTCGGCTTCGAATGGTCCGGTCAGTCTCTCGAGGAAGTCGCTTCGGGCTCACAGGCTCCGATCCTGTTCGGCCTTTCCATCCTCTTCGTCTTCCTGCTGCTGGCGGGTCTTTACGAAAGCTGGTCTATCCCCTTGTCCGTCATGCTGGTGGTGCCCCTCGGCATCGGTGGCTGCGTTCTTGCCATGTCCTTACGCGGCTTGCCGAACGACATCTATTTCAAGGTAGGCCTGATTGCGATCATCGGCCTGTCGGCGAAGAACGCCATTCTGATTATCGAGTTCGCAAGGGATTACTACGCTCAAGGCAAGTCGCTGCTGGAATCCGCCGTCGAGGCCGCACGCGTCCGCTTCCGGCCGATCATCATGACCTCCCTCGCCTTCACGCTTGGCGTGCTGCCACTAGCGATCGCAACCGGCCCCAGCGCGGCGAGCCAGAACGCAATAGGAACTGGCGTTCTGGGGGGAATGATCTCGGGAACGATCCTCGCTATCTTCTTCGTTCCAGCCTTCTTCGTCCTGGTGCTGAGGCTGATGAGAACGAAACGGCCGGCCGAGAACCACAGCGCGGATGAAACCATTCAGCCCGCCCCCGAGGCGTCTCCTTGATGCGGCCGGCACCGCTGAGACGATACTGTAGATCGCTGAGTTTAACTTGGCTGTCTGCAGTGTGAAGTGCGGGGTCAAGATGGTATCGACCATCTTCTCCCTCGCCATCTTCATCGCACTTCACGCCGCCGGAGCAGGGACATTGACCATGGTCCGTGGTTTGGATGAACGGTCGTTAACTTAAAGAAATGCGGATCTCGTCGAGCGACGCACACATGTGAAGACGAGCAAAGCTTCGTCCCTGATCACAGATCATCGACGGTTTCTCCACCCAACCTCCACCCTCGTCCGCTTTAAATTCAATCGCGGTCTCGAAAAACTCCCGCCCGGTCGAGCGCAGAATTGGTGCCGTTCGAGTTCTGACTAACCAACCACTGGGAATCAATGATGCTGTTCCGTCTATTGCCGGCAATTTGCTTCGTCGCAATGCTTTGCGGCGTCGCCCTTTCCATAGCCGTCGTTCAGATCGACGATATCGATGACCGAACGATCGTGCAGTTTTCCGGATTGACTCCCGTCAACTCACAAGCTGGCTTCGTCAGTGTTCATGAGACGCGACATTGAGACGATTGGCCGAGCCTTGAGCAAAGTGGGAGCTGGAGGTCAAATAAATAAGCATAACCGTTTCGCCGCCCCGTTGGATGATGAACAGGCTGCTTCCACGATCCTACATCCCAGTCTCTGCGCCCCCCACAAGAGCATGCTCGTGTGGAGCCTCGAAACCATGAACCGATAGCGAAAGAAAAACCGTGAAACACGAGAATTTCGACCGATCGAGCCGAGCGACAGGCAATGCCACCTCCCTCGATTCCACAATGGGCGTATGAACAACATGAATATAAAAGCCCTCACGATCCACTTGGCCCGCGCCGAAAAGCGACGAGCCCAGGTCGAAGTCCTCTCATCCGTCCTCCCGTTTCCTTCGGCGATAGTCGATGCTGTTGATGGCAGACTTATATCCGAACAGGAACGATGCCGATTTTATCGGCCATATCTGTATCGCCCATTCTATCCGTTCACGCTTTCCGACAACGAAGTCGCCTGCTTTTTGTCACATCGGACAGCCTGGCAGACCATCGTGAACGACAACCTCGATGCTGCACTGATCCTTGAGGACGATGCTGCCGTTGACGAACATTTCAGCGCTAGCCTTACGCTCGCGCTTGCGAGCTTGAAGCAAGGGGACTTCATTCGCTTCCCTGTCCGGGACGGTCGAGAGTATGGTCGCTTGATTGCCAGAGCGGAAAGCACCTCGTTAATCGAACCAATATGCCCAGGACTCGGCATGGTTGCCCAGCTTATTAGCCGCGACGCTGCCATCAAGCTGCTGAAAGCGAGCGAACGAATTGACCGTCCCGTTGATGTGTTCCTTCAAATGGCGTGGATGACTGCAGTCGTGCCTAAATCCGTTGTGCCAAGTGGAGTTCAGGAGATTTCTGCCTGTCTGGGTGGCAGCACGCTGAAGCAAGACAAGACGTGGCTCAGCAAATGCCGGCACGAAATCTTACGTCCGATATATCGAACGAAGATCGCAAGATATGCGAAGGCGGCTGCGCGCCATCGTGCCTGCTCCCCGAGCAATCACGAGAATGACCGAAATGCCTATTCCCATTTTCAAGCATCATCAAATTGACGTTCCTGCGAAACGCGGCAGTCCCTTTCGCGGCTTGACTGTGCACCCGGAGGACTTCCGCCGTCAGATGAAGTGGCTAAAGTCGCTTGAGATTGGTGCTCGTGATTTGGCACCTAATTTGATATTTAGCAGATTGAAAAACCTTTCAGCTTAAGCAGATGACATTGACAAATATTGTAATCTTTACAGTGGATTACCTCAGAATGACTAACGAGAAAAGCGTGCTTAGAATCTCAAATTAAGTGCCATAAGCTATCGCAACGAACGCATTCTCACGTTTAACTGCCAAACGACGGCACCATTATTGAGCATGCGAGCTTAACATATGGATGTCGTGAGATTCGTGACGACGCCATATACTCCGCGAATGACTGCTATCGCTGAGAACGGCACAGGATGTGCATTTGCTCTTCACCCATCTGAACTAAAGACATGTTATAAATTACCCCTACATAACAACTACATATCGAACCGAAAATCATTCTGACGTCGTTGGGTGGGTAACAACATTACCAGATCAGCTTGCGAGAGGTTAGCCACTAGACGAGTTCCAATTTCGTCTCGCACGCCATAATACGGTGTTATCTGCATAGCCCGCCATGCTTGCCAGTTCGCTCATCGAGCAACCGTTCCTGCCATCCGAGTGAAGGGAAATAAGAGCCTGCCGATAATCGCGGACCAGGACTCGCAAGGAGTTCCCTTCCTCGGCTAACTTCCGCTGCAGGCTGCGGGGCGACATCTGCAGTTCGTCTGCAAAGGCCTTTACAGTGATCGGCCTATGACCGAGATAGATTCCTATCAGAGCCCGGACCTTCTCGCTTAAGACCGCCTCCGATCTGGGCCGGTCGAGCAGATCGGTGATGTGCCGCAGCAGGATCTCGATCAGGCTTTTGTCCTCCGTACGATGAACGCGATCGGCCTCCGCTCTGGACATGATGATGCGATTGCTGGACTGCCCGAACAGTATCGACGCACCATAGATCCGTGCAAGGGAGGTGGTGTCTCGAGGCGCCTGATGTTCAAGGTGAATCTGGATCGGCCGCCAGCCACGGCGGAAGCATGCGCGCACGAGCTGGCATGATGCGGCAATCGTGAACTCGCTGTCCTGCCGCCGCGGCCACATGGATGGATCGTCGATACGGTAGCTCCAGACGAAGTCGCCATCCTCCTCGAAAACACCTGAACTGGTGGCTCCCTGAACTGCATTGACATACCGCGACAGGCGCTCGAAAGCTGAACGAATGGTTGGCGACAGGGCGAAGAGCATGCCGATTGGCCCGATGTCGGCGGGCTCGAAGCCCACACCCATTCTGGCACCGAATGAGGGCTCGCCGGTGATGATTGCCGCGTCTTCAAATAGCGCGATGTACCGCGCCATTGGCAGAACTGCATAGGGATCGGCCAGTTGCGACCGTAGAATACCGTGCGACGCCAGCAGAAGGTCGGTTTTTCCGGATTTCCTGTCAATTTCCTGCACCAAAGGGATCAGCACGGAGGCGCGAATTGAGGCAAAAGGCGGCATCTTGCTGACTAAATGCGGTGCAGTTGCCATTTCGAGTATCCGTGGCTGTTGGTGTGGCGCAAACTATCGATTCATTGGCGTAACTTGCAATTTCAGTGCCAGAAGCCAGCACGTAGCCTCCCTTCAAATGATAAAGAAGCAAGGGGTTCTTCAATGACACTGGAAGCAAGCATCCCGGCACCCACACAGCCGGACCGCCTGGCCAAGAATTCCGTGGGGCTCGCCCACATCGTCTTTTTCGTGGTAGCAGCCGCAGCGCCGCTGACCGCTGTCGTCGGCGCGTCGCCCGCAGCATTCGCCTTTGGCAACGGCGCAGGCGTCCCCGGCGCCTTCGTGCTGGCCGGGCTGCTCTACCTGATCTTTTCCGTCGGCTTTACCGCGATGAGCCGGCATGTCGGCGGTGCCGGGGCATTCTACACCTATATCACGCATGGGATCGGAAAGCCCGCCGGCGTGGGCGGCGCGTTCATGGCGCTAGTGACCTATAGCGCCGTGCAGATCGCCATCTATGGTTTGTTCGGCTTCTTCATGGCCGGCGCGATCGCTCCGCTCGGGCTTGCACTGCCCTGGTGGGCATGGTCATTTGCGGCTCTGGTCGTGGTCCTGATCTGCGGCCAGCGAAATATCGCATTTTCCGGCGCTATTCTCGGCGTCTGCATGATTGCCGAGATCGCCATCCTTTTGCTGCTCGACGTGGGGATCGTGTTTACCGGCGGCGGACCGGAAGGCATGAACCTCTCGTCGTTCGCCCCATCCGCGGTATTTGGCCCTGGTCTCGGCGTGGCACTGGTCTTCGTGATCGGCTCCTTCATCGGCTTTGAAGCGACCGCAATTTTCGGCGAGGAAGCCGAAAATCCGGAGAAGACCATTCCGCGGGCAACCTATGTTGCCGTGACGCTGATCACGCTGTTCTACGCATTCTCGACCTGGGCTATCGTCCAGTTCTACGGTCCGAGCAAGGTTCAAGCCGTGGCCAATGCTGGCCTAGACAGCTTCTATTTCAACGCTGCCAATTCCGTTCTCGGAGCCTGGGCCAGCCAGGTGATGAACGTGCTGCTGATCACCAGCCTGTTTGCCTGCATTCTATCCTTCCACAACACGCTCAACCGCTACTTCTTCGCACTTGGGCGCGAGGGCTTAGCCGTCAGAGCGTTGGGTAAGGTTCACCCCAAGCACGGCTCGCCTTATGTCGCCGGCCTTATTCAAAGCGTGGCTGCGGCCGTGATATTGGGCCTGTTCGTCGCCTTTGGTGCCGACCCCTATACCGTGGTCTTCTCCTGGATGGCCGCACTAGCGGGTATTGGCATCCTGCTCGTCCAGGTGCTTGTCTCGGTGGCGATCATCATGTTCTTCAGGAAGACGCCCACCAGCCATGGGATCTGGACCACCATCATCGCCCCGGTCACCGGGCTGGTCGCACTGCTCGGATCCCTGGTACTCGTCACCGCCAACCTCTCGCTTCTCTCGGGTAGTGACAGCCTGATTGTCAAGGCATTCCCTTACGCCATGGTCGTCGTCGGCATTCTCGGCGCCATCTTTGCGGTACGGGTCAAGAAATCTCAGCCGGTTCTCTACGCCTCGCTCGGAAAGGTGTTCGAATGACCACCACCAGCCAGCTGGCGCTTTCGGATCGGCTTCTCCTGCTGACCCTCGCCCTCCTCGTTGTCGCGACGCTTGCCGTTGGCATCAAGACGCACGCTTTCTGCTCGATCTTCTGTGTCCACGGTGACCGAATGGTGGAAAGCGACATCTGCTCAGGCCGCTCGGCGGGCTGACACACCCAGAATATGGGGCGCGCGCCTTCCGCCGCCCCGACGTCTCAAGATTTGAAAGGCAAACCCATGGACGCCGTCGTCGCGCTCACCCATCCACTCGACCCGCTGAGCCTTGCAGAAATTGGGGCTGCGGTTGCCATCCTCAAGGATGCAAAGTCCCTCCCATCAACCGTCCGATTTCCAATCATCCGGCTCGAAGAGCCGACCAAGGCGGATCTGGCTGCCCATCGCCAGGGCGGCTATCTCCCGCGCCGCGCCTTCCTCCTCGCAATGGACATTAGCAACGGCGAGACCTTCGAGGGTATCGTCGATCTGAGCAAGGGCGAAGTTGCCTCCTATGTCCGCCTGCCGCTCAATGAAATGCCCTATGGCCAACCGCCGGTCATGCTTTGCGAATTCGAGACGGTCGAGGGAACGGTGAAATCCGATCCTCGCTGGATCGCCGCGGTCAAGAAACGCGGGATTACCGATGAAGACATACCACTCATCCAGATCGATCCGTTCTCGTCAGGCTATTTCGGCCACGACTTCGAGAAGGGCAAACGCATCGTGCGCGCCGTTTCCTACTGGCGCGGTGATGTCCGCGACAATGGCTATGCCCACCCGGTTGAAGGTGTCGTTGCGGTCGTCGATCTGACCGCCAACAAGGTGGTCGATCTTCACGATGACGAGAAGATCATTCCGGTGCCGAAGAAAAAGCGGAACTACGGTCGCGAATCCTTTCCCGAAACGCGGCCTGACCTGAAGCCTCTGCATATCGTCCAGCCGAAAGGCACGAGCTTCTCGGTCGACGGCTGGAAGGTGGAATGGCAGGGCTGGAGCTTCCGCATCGGCTTCACGCCGCGCGAGGGCCTGGTGATCTACGAGCTGGGCATCGACGACCAGGGCCGGAAGCGGCCGGTGATCTTCCGCGCCAGCGTCACCGAAATGGTCGTGCCCTATGCCGATCCGACCGCCAACCATTACTGGAAGAGCGCATTCGACGCCGGCGAATATGGCCTGGGGCGCCTGGCAAACTGCCTGGAACTCGGCTGCGACTGCCTCGGCCAGATCCACTATTTCGACGTGCCGGCGGCCGACGATTTCGGCCAGCCATTTGTCATGAAGAACGCCATCTGCATGCACGAGGAAGACTACGGCATCCTTTGGAAGCACTACGAATTCCGCAACGGCATCTTCGAAGTGCGCCGCTCGCGCCGTCTCGTTATCTCCTTCTTCGCCACCGTCGGCAATTACGACTACGGCTTCTACTGGTATCTCTACCAGGACGGCACGATACAGCTGGAAGCGAAGCTGACCGGCATCATCCAGACGGCGGCCGTCGCCGATGGCGAGACCTATCGCTGGGGCGGCATGGTCGACGACAATCTCGGTGGGCCGACGCACCAGCACTTCTTTAACGTCCGCCTGCACATGGACGTCGATGGCGGCGGCAACACGGTGACGGAACACGACTTCGTGCCGCGCCCCTGGGGCGAGGACAATCCCTACGGAAACGTCTTCGATACCAAGAGCCGGGTGCTGAAAAGCGAACTCGATTCACCGTCAGTGGCCAATGGCGAAACGGGTCGATATTGGAAGGTGCAAAATCCGAACGTGACCAACAGCGTCGGCAAGGCGCCCGGGTACAAGCTTGTCGCTATGCCCTCGCCCGTGATGCTGGCTCAGCCAGAATCGACGGTCGCTCAACGCGGCGGCTTCGCCAAGAAGCATGTTTGGGTCACCGCTTTCGACGAAAAGGAGAAATATGCGAGCGGCGACTATCCCAATGTCCATGCGGGTGGCGATGGCCTGCCGGCCTACGTCAAGCAGAACCGCCCCATCGAGAACGCAGACCTAGTGCTATGGCATTCCTTCGGTCACACGCATGTCTGCAAACCCGAGGATTTCCCGATCATGCCGGTGGAATACGCCGGCTTCACCCTGAAGCCAAATGGCTTCTTCGCCGGCAACATCGCCATGAACCTACCGACGGGGGACAATGGACATAGCGTCGACAACCGTGTTCAACAGGCCGGGGGCAAACCAGCTCAAAGCTGCTGCAGCAAGTGATTACTGCCGCGCTCCCGGAGGCATTAGCATCCGGGGGAGCGGGAAAAACGTGGGGGGTAAGGCTCTTTCACGTGGATTGAACTTACCCCAGCGGTTAGCGATTTAATTGCACCAATCACCGAGGCGTTGTCGCCAGAAAGTCATAGATCTCTTGATCGAGAACCTCGGTCGGCTCGTTGTTCGACTAAGCGACAGGATCTTCGCCACCGAGAATTTGAGCATCGCGTAAGCGCAGCATTTTCTTTATGATTTCATCATCGAGAAATATAAGTAACTTGCCGGTTTCACGCATTGCGTGTCGTTTCGCATTTAATCGGGGTCTTCCTCAATTTGTGTGGAGATGAGTCAATTTGATTGGCATCATCCGCGCCCTAAGAAGCTCTGGTCCCGCCCTGCCGCACATTGCGCGCTTGATCGTCTTCAGTCGGTTGATCCGGCCTTCTGCCTGACCGTTGCTCCAGGGCAGGTCGATGGCGTTACAGACGGCGTCGATATCACGGCGAAGTACACGGGCAAAACGGGCCAGGGCCGAGACGCCTTTATGATCTAAATAGCCTTACGACTTATCTGAGATTTTGTGGCGTAACATCCTGCTATGGAAACCATTGAAACCCGATCTCCTTCTCCTGGCGATTAGTCGGGTCGCCACTCGCCGGCCTGGACGATACCGGCCTCGGTTAGTTCGGTGCACACGAAGTGTGAAAGCTCATCGCGCCTGATTACGGCGGCGCTCAGCCGGCTAGTCCGATATGCTCCGGTATCCAAAGCTATGCGATTCAAGTAGACTTCGGGTCGCAGCGACTTCGTGATCGTGTGACCGTGCAAAACGACATGGTCAAACACATCCATATGGTCGAGGAAGCCCGCCCTGATCCAACGCAAGTCGTATTCGCTTTGATTTGCAAGCTGAACACCAGGACGTATTCCAGCGTGAACAAAGCAGAAGCGCCCGATCTCCTTGAATGTCAGCGCGTTTTCTAGCAAGTCCACATGGTGTGGGAAGACGCGGCGAATTTCCGCGGCGATGTTCTCGAAATCCGGCACCGGGCGATTGGAATATGCGCTCATCGTTGCGACGCCTCCCCAGTCCATCCAGTTGACGGCGTCCTCATAGGTGAGAGCGCCACGAAGGAGCTCACGCAGGTAAAAATCATGGTTGCCAAGGATTAGTCGAGAACCCGGATAAAGGTCGAGTGTCGAACAAACCTGATCGAGTACCTTTGGACTATCTGGGCCGCGGTCGATCAGATCGCCTAGGAAGATCACGACCGGCTTGGATTGCTGATCATTCGAGGCAGCCGCGATGTATCCAAGCATGGCCTCAAGAAGATCGGCGCGTCCATGGACGTCGGCAATGGCATAGATGTCGGACGGTAAGCTCTCGGTTCTAGTCACTGTTTCTTCCTGCAGGCGAACAAGGTGCGCGATGGTATCCCTGGTGCTCGCAAGGTATCGGGACTTGGAGCGGCGGGGACGGGACCAGGGCCAAGCCTTGGTGTTGGCAGCTCCTATAGGCCATGTCGGCCTTGACGCGCCATCAAAAGTGAATGTTGGCGCGAAATTTCCGACCTGTCTTAGCCTGATTTGAAATGTCGTGACTGTGAATCGGCTCCGAACCCTCACCCCGTTGACATCATCGACAACCATTTGGAAACGTAGTGAAAATCAAGAAATTAAGTGGGTTATCCCCGAGCCGGCCGGAATCCCGCTTTGGCGCGCAATTGCGTAATGGGATCAATATGTTGGGCTCCATCCCCAAGGGGGCCACCTTCGGAGCCGATTCACACTCGATGCGTCTCGTGAGGGACATTCGGCGCACCCTTGAACCGGGTGCGCCAAACCGTAAACCTACTTTTGAATGCAGGTGTCGACTGTATCCTTTGTGCACTCATCGAGCCCGGTGAAGACCGGATCTTTAACCGGCTTGCCGGCAATCAGATCCATCAGCACCGAAGGTGCCTTGTAGCCCATCTCGAATGGCCGCTGGCCGACGAGCGCAGTCACCAGACCTTCCTTCGCAATGGCAACCTCGTCGCCGATCGTGTCGGCCGCACCAATGACGAAATCGTTGCTGGCGATCTTCTCGGCCATCGGTTTGAACAGATCGCGATAGGGTTGCGGCGCACCGAACAATGGCCAGCCACCCATAATGCCGAATGCGTCCATGCCGGGATTGGCCGCGAGAATATCGGTCATTGCCTGAACACCCTTGGCACCGTCGTCATTCGTGAACACCGGGCAGCCGGCAACCTCAGTCCAACCACCCTCGCCTTTCAGCGCGGTCAAGCCTTTCTGGCCAGTGAGCGTGTCGCGCATCCCTTGTGCGCGGCGTAGAATATTGTCTGCTCCCGGATTGCCTTCGATCGTGCAGATCTTACCGCCCTTCGGCTTGGCCTTCTTGATGTACTCCCCGATGCGGGCGCCCATCAGATAATTGTCCGTGCCAAGATAGGTCTTGCGCAAGGCTGCATCCTCGGCAGCAAGATCGGCATCGAGCGTCATCACCGGAACCGTCGGGTTGGCGGTCTTCAGGGTTTGGGCGATGAGCTTTGCATTTGACGGCGAAATTGCGATTGCAGCCGTGTCTGCCTTGCCCAACATATCCTGAACGATCTGCGCTTCGCCGGCTTCATCGGATGTCGATGCCGGACCGGTGTAGAAGCACTCGTATTCCGCCGTGGGATTCTCTTTGTTCCATTTCTGGCAACCTTGATTGATTGCTTCGAAGAACGGATTGTCGAGGCCCTTGACGACGATGACGAGTTGTTTCTTGGCCAAGGCCTGCCCGGCGGTGAGTGCTAAGACTGCGGCTGTAAGTAGTAATGCCTTCCTCATAGTTTCCTCCCTTGAAACAGACGGACACCGCGTGCCCGCCACACGAAATCAACCCGGATACCAGACGATGCGAGGCTCCTCCTTCGAACGCTCATATTGCCATGCCGAGTCGATAAGCATCTCGAGATCGTAGTTTGGCCGCCAATCCAGCAGGTATTTTGCCTTGCTGTTGTCCATCCAATTGGAATGGAAGCGGCTTGGTATGTCGATGGAGCCGAGATTGCGCGTGCGCAGGAGATAGGCGGCGACTTCAGCATAGTCGACAGGTCTGTCCATGCAGATGTTGAAGAGTTGCCGCTCCGCCCGGGGGTTGTCGATCGCTGCCAATATTGCCGATACGAGGTCATCGACGTGCACGAAATTGCGTTTCAGCGGACGTCCGTCAGCATCGAGCAGCAGCGGCACCGTACCTATTGCTGCATAGCGCCGCGCCGCTTCTTCCGGAACGAGCATCTTCCAGTCCGGACCGCCAAAGACGTCGTCTCCAAAAGACAGCGAATACTTGAAATCGTCCTTCTCCATGATCCAGGGCGCGCGCAGACAACAGCCATTCAGTCCGTACTGAATGCCGAACTGCTCCAGCATGACCTCTTCCAGAACCTTGGAGAGCGCATAGCCACCCGGATAAGCACAATGGGGGGTACTCTCGGTGATCGGGCCGTCGTGGCGATAGTGGAAATGCCCCACGCCCGCATCGCCGCCGATCAGGATGAACTGGCGTGCCGTGACGTTCGTACGGAACTCCTCAAGCAGCCAAAAGAGACCTTTGACCGTGACATCCATGATGTCGCTCGGCGTTTCCTTGCATGTGGCGAGATGCACGACATGGGTAACGTCATTCAGCGCCGCTACCACAACATCGCGATCGGCGATCGAGCCGCGGATGACGTCGACACGGTCGGTCTCATCGCACAAACGATTATGACAAAGCGCGCGGATACGGGCTTTGGAAAATCTCGGATCGTCAAGCAGCCCAGCAATAAAGCGCCGCCCGACCTTGCCCGTTGCACCGGTAACAAGGATCAGCATGCTCTTTCTCCCATTGATAGCTAATATCCGGGCGCAACTCTCGTCAAACGATATTTGTCTGACAAAACTGATTTTGCGATAATAAGGCCAAACCTCGGACAATTAGTTGACGCTGTCGCGGGGTTTTGCGTAAATGCTCCTGATCGCTTCTCCTCGGAGGACATTGGAAAAGCGAATTCGCTGGAGCCTCGCGTCGAAGACAAGCAGGGTTCGGAGCGACGGATGGCCTGCAAGTTTTGGGTGGGAGGCCCGGAGGCTGGTGGCGGTTCTTGAGCTCAGCAATATTTCCAAACATTTCGGTGCCATCCAGGCAGTCAACGATGTCTCGTTTTCGCTCGAAGCGGGGCAGGTTGTCGGCTTGATGGGCGACAACGGCGCTGGCAAGTCCACATTGGTGAAGATGATTGCCGGCAACTTTCGACCGAGCCATGGAACCATGCGGCTCGACGGCACCGATCTCGTGTTACATCGGCCAAAGGAAGCGCGCCAGCATGGCATTGAGATTGTTCACCAGGATTTGGCGCTCTGCAACAATCTGACGGCGGCAGCAAACGTGTTCCTCGGACGAGAACTGCGCCGCGGCGTATGGCCTCTTCGCATCCTCGACCACAAGAGCATGTACAAGCGCGCCGGCGAGATATTTCGCGAGCTCAAATCCGAGACGCGGGCGCGCGATCTCGTAAAGCAAATGTCCGGTGGCCAGCGGCAAGCGGTAGCGATCGGCCGCACGATGCTGTCTGAAGCGAAAATCGTATTGATGGACGAGCCGACAGCAGCCATTTCCGTGCGCCAGGTGGCTGAGGTTCTGAATCTGATCCGCCAATTGCGGGACCGGGGCATTGTCGTTGTCCTGATCAGCCACCGCATGCCCGACGTCTTTTCGGTCGCCGACCGCGTGATCGTGATGCGGCGAGGCAGAAAAGTGGCCGACAAGCAGATTGCAGCAAGTTCGCCGGAGGAAGTGACAGGACTGATCACCGGCGCCATCGAACAGGTGTGATCGATGCTATCCGTTGCAACAGGAAGGAAGAAGGTCGACGATGGCGATTACACTTGACCAAACGATCGGACAGAAACAACGGAGCTGGCTTGCGACGATCGTGGGCGGCCAGACATTCTGGGTGCTGATTGCAGTCATTCTCGCCTGCATTTTTCTGTCGATGGCGACGGACTCTTTTGCGACGGCGAAGAACATCTACAACATCACCCGCAACGTCACTTTCGTCGCCATTATCGCGCTGGGCATGACGTTGGTCATCATCACCGGCGGCATTGATTTGTCCGTTGGCTCCGTGCTTTGCCTGTGCAGCATGGTGCTGGCGGTCGTCATGCACGCGGGATACAGCATTGAAGTCGGCATCGTCGCCTCAATCGGTACTGCTCTTCTGGTCGGAGCTTTCAACGGCATATTGATTGCCTATCTCGGCTTCCCACCTTTCGTCGTCACTCTCGGCATGTTGTCGATTGCGCGCAGCCTTGCGATGGTTGCGTCCAACAACACTGTCGTTTTCCAGTTCGGGCCTGATCACGACAAACTACTGGCGCTGGGTGGCGGCGCTTGGGTTTTCGGCATCGCCAATCCAGTGCTTTACATGGTCGTGCTGGCACTCATTACCGGTTTCGTGCTGCGCTGGACCAAATTCGGCCGCTATGTTTTTGCCATCGGCGGCAATGAGCACGCCGCAACACTGACGGGCGTTCCCGTGCCGCGGATCAAGGTTATCGTATATATGATTTCTGCCCTGTCGGCGGGGGTTGCCGGCATCATCCAAACCGGCTGGCTCGGCGCTGTCACCACCAACATTGGCGCCGGGATGGAACTTCAGGTCATTGCCGCCGCGGTTATTGGCGGAGCCAATCTGGCTGGCGGCGTGGGCACCGCGTTTGGAGCGTTGATCGGCGCCGCACTCATAGAGATTATCCGTAACAGCCTTGGCTTGCTCGGTATCAACGCGTTCTGGCAAGGTAGCTTTATCGGTGGGGCAATTGTGCTTGCCGTCCTTCTCGACCGAATTCGCAACTTGAGACACGACGAGTAGGTGAAGCCAGTCGATCGCGGATGATGACTTCTGGCCGGCGCTGGTGGAAGCATTGGGGAAAGTTTGGTTGCGGGGGCCGGCTCTGGTGCAAAAATTTCTTGGTGTAGAATGGAATTCCAGACGGTCTGTGTTTTTGACGAGGAAGCCCTCTTTTTTACCGCCCGCAATCGCGCTTCACCGTTACCGGGCGATTGTTCAAAGCCGCTTGCAATCAAGAGAAGGAATATTTTTCTCTGATCTTACGGCTCCAAAATTTTTTCAGCAGAGCCCTACGCACAGCTACCTCATTTCATCGGATGCGTCCGTGCGGTCAGCTTGTTTCCGTCAGGGTCGCGAAGATATGCGACGAACGCGCCGTTCGGCCGTTCCGTAGGCGGGCTCTCGATTGCCATGCCGCCATGTGCGACACCGGCGGCATGCCACGCCAGGACATGGTCGGGGGTCGTCGCCGCAATACCGATCGTTCCGCCGTTGGCAGCGGTCGCCGGCTTGCCGTCGATCGGTTTCGTGATCATCAGCCGCCCTCCTTCATGGGCGTAGATCAGCCGGCCTCTCGCATCCATCTCGCCGGGCTTGCCCCCAAGGGCGACGAAGGTGGCATCGTAGAAATTTCTCGACCGTTCGAGGTCGTTGCTGCCGATCATGACATGGGTGAACATGTTTTATCTCCTCTCGGGTGGTAACTGTATTTCCTGGTGCCTACCGGTCAAAGTTACCTAAATATCTGGCTGGCGATGTGCCAAGCGCTTTCTTGAACATGGTGATAAACGCAGACACGGATTCATATCCAAGGTCGCCCGAAACCTGCTGCACTGTCGCCCCCGCTGCAAGGCTGCGGATTGCGACGATCAATTGCAGCTGCTGTCGCCAACGGCCGAATGTCAGTCCGGTCTCATGCTGAACGAGACGTGCGAGCGAATTTTCACTCATTCCTAGTCGCCTTGCCCATTGCGCCATCGTACTGCGATCGGAAGGATCATCGGCCAATTCCGATGCAATCCGCACAAGCCGGGGCTCATCCGTGAGCGGGAGATGAAGATGCTCTACCGGCATCCGCGACAATGCCGACAGAAGCAATGTTGCCATGAGTTTAGAGTCAGCAGTCGCCGCTGCGGTCTGATCGGCCATCTCAATGATAAGTTCCCTGACGAGCGGGGATAGGCACAGCGTGCAGCATCGGTCCGGCAGATCGGCGGCGCCCGGCTCGATGAACAGAAAAAACAAACGGGCATTGGCGGTTGCCACATTGCTGTGCTGCATGCCGCCGGGAACCCAGACGCCGCAATGAGGCGGCACCATCCACAGCCCGCTTGGAACGCGACATGTCACGCCGCCCCGCGAAGCCATGACAAGCTGCCCTTTTCGGTGGCGGTGTTCAGGTGCCTCCCGTTCATTCTGCGAGACGTCGATCCTCACGGCGTGCACAGGCGCAAGGGAGGTTTCGATCTCGTGGTCGGCAAAAGCTTTAGATAGAGAGAGCGACTGGTGGAATTTAGTTATCATTAGAGAGAATATCTAAATTCATCTGCGTGCTTTGTCGATAGAGTCACGTCAAAGAGTTCGGAGATTGACGATGACAGTTCAAAAGCAAGAGCCGCAATGGTGGTCCGATATCATCCAGGCTGAAATCCGATTGCCTCAAAAGGGCTCTCGCAGGCTTCGCATTTTGCCTCCCCAATGCACGTCTATGGGGGCCGGTGGCATAGCCATTGTACGAAAGTTCATAAAAGCCTGCCTCGCGCGGACACTCTGGCTCTTTCGTCATCAGCCGACCCCCAATTCGGCTGTCTCGTGTGCAGATCCACTCGAAGCTTACATGTATGCCTGCATGATGGCTCCGGTCTTTTGCTACGTCTCGCCCACAGTCTACGGACTGACTGTCTCCAATGATGAACGAGGTGCCACGCGGGTCGATACTCACTCGGGAGACGACTTGTGAGCGCACGACCGGTCGTCACCACCAGTAATGTAATATTTTCGTTGAAGACATTCCTGGCGGCAATGCTGGCCTATTACATCGCAATAAGGTTCGATCTGCCGCGACCATTCTGGGCGGTGGCAACCGTCTACATCGTTGCTCATCCGCTTTCGGGTGCGATCTCGTCGAAATCATTCTATCGACTGCTGGGGACCCTGACCGGCGGCGTTGCGACGCTTATCATGATCCCAAACCTGGTGAACGAACCAGTGCTGCTTTCCGCAGCGATCATTGTATGGGTTTCAGGATGCACTTTTCTCAGCCTTCTTGATCGCACGCCTCGCGGCTATGCCTCTCTCCTGGCCGGCTACACCGTGCTTCTCGCGGGACTGCCGCTCGTCGCGGCGCCAACAAATACGTTCGACACTGTCGTTTCCCGCGTAGAGGAGATCGGGCTTGCGATCCTGTGCGCCTCGATCGTCAGCCACGTTGTTCTTCCAGTTCATGTCGCTACAACCCTCCTCGGCCGGATCGATGCCTGGATCGCAAGGGCGCAGACGCTCTTTACGGCAACCGCAACTGCCGAGGCGGACGAAGCCCGAAGCAGAGCGGAACGGTACGCCTTGGCGGCGGACGCGGTCGACCTCCGGTCGTTCACGGCCCACCTTCGATATGACGGATCGAGGTATCGACGCGCAATGTCGGTGGTGAGATCACTGCAGCAGCGGATGGTGTCCTTCCTTCCGTTGCTGAGCGAACTGGAGGATCTGCGACGAGCACTGGCGAAGCTCAACACCCCCCGCTCGGAACAAGCTATATCAATGATTGCAGCTGTGGGATCGCGCTCAACAAGCGCCTCCGGGTTCTTCCAGACCAGGGCTGATTTGCTCGCCTCTTCCGGAGCGCCTCGATCATGGGAAAGTCTGCTTCTTGCCAATGTTGCGCGGAACCTGCGGGATGTTCTTCAGGTTTCTCGCGGGTGTCAGTTCCTTCAGGACGCCCTGAAGGAGGAGAACGCAGCGAGAGAGGCTCGTCGCTTCGTCTCTCCGGAGAATATTCCAGCTCCGCACCGTGATATCGGCATGGCATTGCTATCGGCGCTGGCGGTTGCGATCTGCCTGGCGACCTCCATGTTCTTCTGGATTGCAAGCGGCTGGACGGACGGGATGACATTTGCCCAGATTTCGGGTGTGCTTTGTTGCCTTCTGGCGACGATTGATGATCCGGTACCAGCCATGCGCAAATTCGTCGTTATCACAATCGGTGCCGTCATCGCAGCGTTCGTCTACGGCTTCGCGATCCTTCCGCTGATTGATGGTTTCGTGCCGCTCGCCGCTGCCCTCGGGCTATTCATGATCCCTGCCGGGATATGCCTCGCTGTGCCCTCGCTTGCGATAATCGGCATGGGGCTGTGCATAAACTTTCCGCTTCTTCTCGCCCTCCAGGCGCGCCAGAGCAGCGACTTCATGATGTTTGCGAACACAGGCATCGCAACCATTCTTGCGATGGTCTGGACAATCATGGTCTGCGGCATCTTCCGATCTGTCGGGACGGAGACCAACGCCCGGAGGCTTTTCTTCGTGACCCAGAAGCATGTCGCCAGGATCGCGGCTGGCCGACATGCAGACGCCCATGTCACGCGCCATCACCTCATCGATGTGGCAGGCCTGTTCGCCGCCAGGGCGGCGAAATTCTCTCCCGCCTCCGGCGCCTCCGATCCAGACCTTATAAGGGATCTGCGGACAGGACTTCATATAACAGCGATGCAAGAACTCGCGGATGAAGCCTCAATGCCGATGCGCCTCAAGGCGCAAGCAATCTTCTCCGGACTGGAGACGTTGTATCGGCTTGCGCCCGCCGAGCGAGGCGAACCATTGGAGAATGCAATCGGAATGCTGGACGACCTTATCCTTTCTACTGCGGACATGGTTCCAGTGGATGCCGAAACGGAACTTGTGGTGCACGCTGCTGGTCTTCGTCTGTGCCTCGCTCCGGAGGCGGATTTTCCGATTTTTATAACACCTCCTTCAAAAAGGAATGCTGCGTGACCGGACAATTCGACCTCTATGGTGTCTTTCTGCCATGGTTCTCGGCACTCGCGCTGTGCGCATACGGTCTGCTCCGCATACTTACATCGCTCCTCGCCAGGCTCGGGCTTTATCAAGCGGTGTGGCATCGCTCCCTGTTCAACCTCGCACTTTACATCACCGTCCTTGGCGGGCTTTCCGCCCTTTTCAACTGGTTGCAGATATGAAGAACCTTACGATCACCTCAGGCAGAGCCCTGTTGACCTTATCTATGGTGAGCTGCGCCGCGGTTCTAAGCTGGCACCTGTGGTCCTACTACATGGAGGCGCCGTGGACACGGGACGCTCATATCCGGGCGGACATCATCCGGCTGGCACCAGATGTCTCGGGACCTGTCACCGAGGTTCTGGTATCGGACAACGCTCAGGTGGAGAAAGGGACGCCCCTCTTTCGAATCGAAACAGACCGCTTCGACCTTGCGCTGCGCGAGGCGGAGGCCCAGGTGCAGAGCAGCAAAGCTGCGGCAGAGCTGGCGAGGACAGATTTCGAACGGTATCTACTGCTTGCATCCAAAGAAGCAGCCAGCCTCAAGGAGCGGCAGCATGCGGAGAGCCAGATGCGCCAGGCAGACGCCGCCTATCAATTGGCACTCGTGGGCGCTGACCTGGCGAAGCTGAACCTTGACCGGACAATCGTGAAGGCACCGGCCTCGGGTAAAATCACGAACTTCTCTCTACGTCGCGGAAACTATGTTTCCGCCGGAAGTGCGGTTGGGGTGCTCGTGGAAAGGCCATCCATCTATATCGCTGGATACTTCGAAGAAACCAAACTCCCACGTATCCACATCGGCGACCGTGTGAAGATCGATATCATGGGAGAGCCGCAATCGGTTACCGGGCGCGTCGCAGGTGTTGCCGCCGGAATCGAAGACCGAGAGCGAAGTGATGCTGCAGGCTCGCTGGCCAGCGTTGCCCCGACGTTCTCATGGGTTCGTCTGGCCCAGAGGATCCCGGTGCGCATCGAGTTCGAAGATGTCCCGGATGCAGTTCAGCTGGTTGCTGGGAGGACCGCTACAGTCTCTGTTGAACCGAAGGGCGACTAAGGTGTGGACCATCCCATCGCTGGAACGTGTAGATTGAGGTATACGCGTCCCTGCGCCTTCGTGACCTAAATCTGCTAAAGGCAGATTTGAGGGTCCCTCAGCGATGATGCCTGCACTATGTCTGATTAAGGCATTCCGAAGCGTAACCGATGTGCTGTTCACACCATCGCCGAATGTCGGTGCTTTAGCGGTGCGTGAGGGGAGATCGACACGCTCAGAAATGGGTGAACGGCTTTTGATCGAAATTACTTCGCCGTTCCTCGCCCGCTGCATAGCGCGGCATATCATCTAACGCTGCCTGGAAGACAGTGCGGATCTCGTCCTGACTAAAATTCCGATCCCAAGGCTCCGTCTGGGGAAGAAAACAGGCTCACTGTTCCGAACTAGCGGCGACCGCATTGCTCATTCTTTTTGCCACGACGCGAGCCTGGTGGTAAGGTTTCCTACCAAAAGGCCGAAGAGGATAACTATGTCGAACGTTTCAAAGGTCAGCATTGCAGTTACGCCACAGCAAGCTGAGCTGCTGCGGGATGCGGTCGAAAGTGGCGCCTATGCCAGTAGCAGTGAAATTGTCCGCGAAGCGATGCGTGATTGGTCCGCGAAATGGGCTACCCGAAAGAACGATATCCAGCATCTGCGCGAACTGTGGGCGCAGGGTAAAGCCAGCGGCACACCAAGAGCTGTTGATTTCGAGGCAACCCACGAAAAGGCTCGCCAGAAACTGAGTGCCGCTCGCAAACATGGTGGTTAAGCTTGTTTGGTCGCCTCAGGCCGAGGATGACGTCATCAGTATTTATGTCGAGATTGGCCTCCACCAACCGCTGGCGGCCGAGCGCTACTACGAGCAGTTTAAGCAGAAGGTCAGCCTTTTGGCCGATCAGCCGCAGCTTGGTCAGCGGCATCCCGAAATCGCAGCCAGCGCGCGGATGTTGGTTGAAGCACCTTATGTTATTCTCTACGAGACGATTCCGGATGCCGATCAGGGACCAGTCGACATCGTACAGATTGTGCGTGTTGTGGATGGCAGGCGCGATCTGCGCAACTTTTTAAAAGGTTAGAAGCCGCCCGGCTATGTGAAGTGGAGTGTCGCTTTCAGCTAGATTTGCGCCACTTTTTCATTTAGCATTGTACCAACTGATTACATTTATGATGTTGATCGAAAACATCTTCTTGCAGTGTGGGTGGATCCGTCCGAAATGAAAAGTGGGTCAAATTCGTGCGATAATCAACAACCGACACATCGAAGCGATCAGGGCGGACGGTCGGACGAAATGGCAAGTAACGACCGGCTATGGCAACCGCTCGCTGGTCGAGACCGCCATCGGCGGATACAAATCGATCATCGGACTTCGACGACGTTCAAGCATTCATCGGTACAGATGCATATCGCACCCACAAAGACCGGCGTTTCCCGAAGCTCGACAATCGCGATATCAGCAGCAATCCGGCGTTCAGCCTCTCCGACCCCGATACCTTCGGACTTTACGAACGCGCATATGAGCGGACCGCCGCGCTATATTGCCACGGCAGGCCCACACTGAAAGAACTCCTCGCGCGTATCGCGTCCAACGCGGAGCGCCTCTCGCGGTCCGGTCGCATCCCGGCTGCTCTTTATAAGAGACTATTTCACAGCTGGTGGCGAATGGATCCCGCAGCAACCGGTCCGGGCACCGGAGAGGAGGTCGACTTCGTGCCGACCGAACTCAAGATCCGTCAATCAGTGAAAGCAATAAGAGGCACCAGTACCTACGGGGGTTGAAGGACTCAGGGCCAAAGTGGTGATTGCCGCCGGGCGCCCGCCATCAGATGTCTGGCTTCCCTTTGATGAGCGGGCTATGCGTCCACCGGCTTGCTTAGGATGGTCTACCGCCTAAACGGCGTAGCAACTCCGCCAAGTTGCCGTCGCTGATGAGATGGTCAACGGGGGTGACACAGGAGCTACTTCGAGCCTACTTCGACCTTACGATGCCGCTAACGGCAATTGGCTCCGCCATCTTGCCCAGGGAAGCCTGGTTCCGGATGAAGGTCGAAGTGCGCCGAAAGATTAGGCAGCCCGCGCAATTGCGGCTATGATCTCCTGGAAGATCACGGGAGGCGGCCTTGAGAGCCGGTGATTGATGGATTTTGCGGATCACGTTAAGGAAATCGAGCGGGTCGGACAGGGAAGCAATACAGGGCGCGACGCCATCGTCGTGGAATCCTGGCGACGTTGCCTGGACACCTACCAGCTTGACCCGGCACAGGCGCGCGAGGCGGTCATCGTCTCGCAGACACGGCTGCGCGAACATCGCCAGCAGGCGGAAGACCTCGTGCACATCGCCCGCTCCGGTCTGGAGCGGCTCTACCGGCAGGTTGCCGAGCAGAACTATGTGCTGCTGCTCTCCGACCGTCAGGGCGTTACCGTCGAATTCCTGGGCGATCCGTCCTTCAACAACAACCTGCGCAAGGCGGGTCTCTATCTCGGCTCCGAATGGGCCGAGCCCCGCGCCGGCACCTGCGCCGTCGGTGCCTGCATCGCCACCGGCGAGGCGCTGACCATCCACCAGACAGACCATTTCGATATCACGCATACGCCGCTCTCCTGCACCGCCGCGCCGATCTACGACACGCAAGGGACCCTGGCCGCCGTCCTCGACATTTCGCTCCTGAGTTCGCCGATCCTCAAGGCGAGCCAGAACATGGCGCGCCATCTCGTCTCTTCCACGGTGCGGCGCATCGAGCTCGCCAACCTCATGGCCAGCAGCCGTCACGATCTGGTGCTGCGCTTTGCCGGCGCACCGGAGTTCCTCGACGTCGACCCGGAAGCGGCGATTTCCGTCGACGGCGCGGGCCGCATCACCGGTATGACCCATGGCGGCGCGCGGCTTCTTGCGGCCTCGCGCGGGCTCGACTGGCGCAGGCCCGAGCTTCTGATCGCACAACCGGTCACCGACTTCTTCGAAGCGGAGCTCGACGAACTCGCGTCCCTCACCCGCGCCAGCCTGCCGCAGAACCGGCGGATCGCCGTGCGTGACGGGTCGACCCTCTATGCCCATGCCATCGAGCCGCAGCAGCGCACGGTGAGCTTGCCTGTTGCGCGTCCGTCCCGGCAACAGCCGGCGATGAGCAGCCTGGGCGGCAACGTTCCGGCCGTCGACGAACTCAGGCGCAAGGTGACGAAACTCGCGCCGAGCAGGCTGCCGATCCTCATCCAGGGCGAGACCGGAACCGGCAAGGAATATCTGGCCCGCATCGTTCACACGGTGAGCGGGCTTTCCGGCCGCTTCGTTGCGGTCAATTGCGCGGCCATCCCCGAACAGCTCATCGAAAGCGAATTGTTCGGCCATGCGCCGGGGGCCTTTACCGGCGCGCTCGCCAAGGGCCGCAAAGGGCTGGTCGAGGAGGCGCAGGGTGGAACCCTGTTCCTCGACGAAATCGGCGACATGCCCTACGCCGCACAAAGCCGGCTGCTCAGGGTTCTGGCCGAAGGCGAAGTCCTTCCCGTTGGCGGCTCGGTCCCCCGCAGGGTCGATTTCCGTGTGCTTTCGGCGTCGCATCGATCGCTGGTCGACATGGTTGCGGCCGGCGCGTTCCGCGAAGACCTCTATTACCGGCTGAACGCCGCGGTGCTTACGCTGCCGCCGCTCTGCGAGCGCGAGGACCTGCCCTGGCTGGTCGAACAGCTGCTCGAAAAGCATGGCACGGAGGGCCGACCTCTCAGGCTCTCGGGTGCCGCCAGACTGCTCGTCCTCCACTATGCCTGGCCGGGCAATATCCGCGAGCTCGATAATGCCATTGCCTTTGCCGCAGCGCTGTGTGACGACGGTCTGATCGAGGTGAAGGATCTGCCGGACCAGCTGTCGGGCATGTCCGCGATCCTCGGCGAAGACAGCCATCAAGCCGACCTCAGGGCAGTGCTTCTGACCTGCAAGGGCAATGTATCCGAAGCCGCACGCCGGCTCGGCATCGATCGCACCACCTTGCACCGCCGCATGAGACGGCTCGGCATAGACCGCCCGCATTGAGTCCCACACTGTGGCATCCGCCACAGCTGTTGCGCCGCAGCTGTTGCATGTCGCGCCGCTGCCGGCACGAAAAGCTGAATGATATCAGTCATCGCCCCGGCGCGCGCCGCTGGCATGGGCATTGCTCCTCCCCTGTTGTCAAAGACAGCCAATGGAGGAAACATGCGCGCACTCAGATTTCACGCAGCCAAGGACTTGCGGCTGGACGACATTCCCGAGCCGAAGCAGCCGGGGCCGGGACAGGTTCTCGTGCGCAACCGCTTCGTCGGCATCTGCGGAACGGATCTTCACGAATACAGCTACGGTCCGATCTTCATTCCCAAGGAGCCGCATCCGTTCACCGGCGCGCACGGCCCGCAGGTCCTCGGCCATGAGTTCGGCGGCGTCGTCGAGGCCGTTGGCGAGGGCGTGACGTCGGTCGCCGTCGGTGATCGCGTCTCGATCCAGCCGCTGGTCATGCCGAGATCGGGCGACTATTTCGCCGATCGCGGCCTCTTCCATCTGAGCACGCAGCTGGCGCTGGTGGGACTGAGCTGGGATGGCGGTGGCATGGCCGAAGCCGCCATGGTCAACGAATACAATGTCCAGAAGATCCCCGACGAGATGACCGACGAGGAGGCCGCACTCGTCGAACCGACGGCGGTTGCCGTCTATGCCTGCGACCGCGGCGGCGTGACCGCCGGCAACAGCGTTCTCGTCACCGGCGCCGGGCCGATCGGCATGCTGACCCTGCTCGCCGCCCACGCGGCCGGTGCCGCGCAGCTCTTCGTCTCCGATCTTAACGATGCCCGGCTGGAGCTGGCCAAGAGCGTGCTGCCCGACGTCATCACGATCAACCCTAAGCGCGACAACGTCGGCGATGTCGTCCGCACGCAGACGGAGGGACAGGTCGGTTGCGACGTGGCGATCGAATGCGTGGGCAACGAACATGCGCTCAAGGCCTGCGTCGATGCGGTACGCAAACAGGGCGTGGTCGTCCAGACCGGATTGCACCCGCACGAAAGCCCGATCGACTGGTTCCAGGTCACGTTCCGCGACCTCGAGGTCAAGGGCTCTTGGGCCTATCCGACACATTACTGGCCGCGCGTGATCCGCCTGATCGCCTCGGGCCTGCTGCCGGCGACCAAGATCGTCACCAAGCGCATCACGCTCGACACGGCGGTAAAGGAGGGCTTCGATGTCCTGCTCGATCCGGCCGGCACCCATCTAAAGATCCTGATCGATCTTTCGAAATAAGCATCTCTGCGACGCCTGTTCCGGGAGAGGAGCCCGGCCGGCGGAGGCTTTGACGCTTTCCGGAACGCCCCATGCGGGCGTTCCATGACCACCCCCAAGCATCCACGGAGGAGAAAAAATGCTTGATATCAGCCCCGGAACCAAGATCGACACGATGCTTTCAAAGCTAGGGCAGGCGCTGGAAAGCGGCGACATCGACGCCGCTGTCAACCTGTTTCAGGCCGATTGCTACTGGCGCGACCTGGTGACATTCACCTGGAACCTGAAGACGCTGGAAGGCCATGAGCAGATCCGCGACATGCTGACCAGCCAGCTTACCGCCACCAAGCCCTCGAACTTCGTGCAGGACACGAAGGAGGCCGCCTCGGAGGCCGGCGGCGTCACTAACGGCTGGTTCGAATTCGAGACTGCGGTCGCGCGCGGCTATGGCCATATCCGCCTGAAGGACGGCCTGATCTGGACGCTGCTCACCACCATGACGGAACTGAAGGGTCACGAGGAGCCCAAGGGGGCTCGCCGTCCGATGGGGGCGGAGCACGGCCATGACCGGGATCGCAAGACCTGGAAGGAAAAGCGCGAGATCGAGGCCGCCGAACTCGGCTATTCGGTGCAGCCCGAGGTCGTGATTATCGGCGGCGGTCAGGGCGGCATCGCGCTCGGCGCGCGTCTTCGCCAGCTCGGCGTGCCGACGATCATCATCGAGAAGAACGAGAGCCCCGGCGACAGCTGGCGCAAGCGCTACAAGTCGCTCTGCCTGCATGATCCCGTCTGGTACGATCACCTGCCCTACATCCCCTTCCCTGAGAACTGGCCCGTCTTCACGCCCAAGGACAAGGTCGGCGACTGGCTGGAAATGTACACCAAGGTCATGGAGCTGAACTACTGGGGCTCCACCACGGCCAAGTCGGCGCAGTATGACGAAAAGACCGGCGAATGGACGGTCGTCGTCGAGCGGGATGGCAAGGAAGTGGTGCTGCGGCCGAGGCAGCTGGTGCTGGCGACCGGCATGTCGGGCAAGGCCAATGTGCCGCAATTCGAAGGCCAGGACGTCTTCAAGGGCGAGCAGCACCATTCCTCGCAGCATCCCGGCCCGGACGCCTATGCCGGCAAGAAGGTCGTCGTCATCGGCTCCAACAACTCCGCCCACGATATCTGCGCGGCGCTCTGGGAGGCCGGCGCGGATGTCACCATGCTTCAGCGCTCGTCCACCCATATCGTCAAGTCCGACTCGCTGATGGAGATCGGCCTCGGCGATCTCTATTCCGAGCGGGCGGTCGAGGGCGGCATGACGACGCGCAAGGCCGATCTCATCTTCGCCTCCCTGCCCTACCGGATTATGCATGAGTTCCAGATCCCGATTTACGACAAGATCCGCGAAAAGGACGCGGACTTCTATTCCTCGCTCGAAAAGGCCGGATTCATACTGGATTTCGGCGACGACGATTCGGGTCTCTTCATGAAATATCTGCGCCGAGGATCGGGCTATTACATCGACGTCGGAGCCTGCGATCTGGTCATCGATGGTTCGATCAAGCTGAAATCCGGTGTCGACGTCTCGCATCTGACGGAAAACGCCGTGGTGCTGAAGGACGACACGGAGCTTCCGGCGGACCTCGTCGTCTATGCCACCGGCTACGGCTCGATGAACGGCTGGGCGGCCGATCTCATCTCGCGCGAAGTGGCCGACAAGGTCGGAAAATGCTGGGGCCTCGGCTCCAACACGACCAAAGACCCAGGTCCCTGGGAGGGCGAGCAGCGCAACATGTGGAAACCGACGCAGCAGGAAGCGCTGTGGTTCCACGGCGGCAACCTGCACCAATCGCGCCACTATTCGCAATACCTGTCACTTCAGCTGAAAGCCAGGCAGGTCGGCATCGACACGCCGGTTTTCGGGTTGACCAAGTCGCACCACCTGTCTTAGCGCTCATCAAGGGCGCCGCCTTGGCCGGCGCCCTTTTGCTTCATCGGGTGGCTTATTGTATCGAAGAAAAATAGCGATCTTCAACGGCATCGCCGTGCCAAGACCGCTCGGAATACGAGCCAGCTACCGTCTGAAATGGGCACAACGGAGCCGCGAACCATCCTGCTCGCCTTGAAGGGATGTGAACCTGAGACCTTGCTATTCCGATTTTCGCTTGGTGCCAGATTATATACTAGTTGCAGGATCTTGATCCCCTCTCAAGGTGGGATCAGCGCCTATATTCGGTCGTGCCTGCCATGCGTCGTGAACTGACGCATGGCCCATTGTTTGTGAATACTGCTTATCAGAATAAGATAGGGCATGAACGACAGAGAAGCGCTTCCAGACATTGATATCGCTGCAGGTACCTGCAACGACGAGGCTGAGGAGATCAGGCGGCTGAAGAAGGAACTGACTCGCGTCTCACCCCAGAGACGGCCCTCCTTTTTTTGATGGGGGTGCAATCGCTACGTGCGCTTCCTATATGGGTTGCCATTGAAGTTGATCGCGGACGAACAGGCTAATCCGTTGGCTGTGCTTCAACAAAAGTCTTTTGAAGAGGGGTTTTATGCGCATTAAAGAGCCTTTGGTACGATCGGGTTTCTTTTGGCTTCCCGGCAAGGAGGACTACAGAGCACCAGGAACGTTGACGATTTCAGAAGCCGGAAAGGTTCATCTCGAAATCCTTGGGAGTTTTTCCGGCCCGACCGGGTCCGTCGAGGACCTTAAGGATGAGACGCTGACCATCGGACGCGTGGTCGGCCAGATTGAGAAGGAAGGCATGCTCACTCTTGAGCACTGCTTCTATCGGAAGCTGCCTTACGGTTTCGGCGGTGTCATCAAGTCGAAAGTCGAAGCATCCTGGGCAATTTTGGGTGTGGCATTCGACGCCGATGAGGATATCCTTTCGACGAGCAGTACACCTCTGTCCAAGGCTTCGAGGAGTGGCTTCGTGTTTCAGGGCTTTCCCTGTCGTTAATTGATACCCCACTCGTTTACTCCGTCGAGTACCGTCGCCCCGAGCCGATTACCCTATATGAAGGCGATGATTTCACGTTGTCCGTTGGTTTCGGACACACCATGCCGTCCATGACCGACGTGAAGCATGCAGAGATAAATGCCTCGGCTTATCTGAAAATATCAGCCCGGGAACCGCAGAAGCCCGGCTTCTTTACAAACATCGTCACTATGCTTCGAGAGTTTGTATCGTTCGCCGTCGACACCACGGTGTCGGTGACGGAAGTCTGGGCGATCAATAAAGCCATCACGGAACCGATTGGCGAGGGTAAAACCAAACCAGCCAAGATGGACTTGTACTACCGTTCGAAAAACCACCTCGATAAGACGCCCAAAATTGACAGCTTCCGGATGTTGTATCGCTACCTCGATGTTCAGGGTAATTCCCAGAAGATAGTCGCCAGTTGGTTCGAGTTGTACGATGTAATCCTACCGGTCTTGCACCTCTATTTTTCAACGAGAGCAGGGTTACATACATTTCTGGAGGGACGTTTTCTTTCTCTCGCCCAGGCTGTTGAAACGCTGCACCGTCGAACCTCGACTGAAACCGCGATGGCCGCCGCCGATTTCGGCGCCTTGAAGGACCTTCTGATTAAGGCCGCTCCTGACGCGCACAAGGAGTGGATTGGACAGAAGCTGGCTTTCGCCAATGAGATCAGCCTTGCAGACCGACTGAAGCGGATTCTCGAACCATTCAAGGATCGGTTTGGAAGCGACGCAGACAGAAAGCGTCTTGTCCGGTTGATAGTGGACACCCGAAACTACCTGACGCACTATGACCCTAAATCGGAGCACAAGTCGGCTGATGGAATGCCGCTATATGTGCTTTGCGAGAAGATGGAGGCGCTGCTCCAGCTTCATTTCCTGAAAACACTTTCGTTTTCGGATGAGCAAATTGAGGCTGTTTGTGTCGGACCGCAGGCGTTGAAGGACAAGCTCAATTTGCGCCTCACGTAAGAGACGAATTAGCATTACAGTTGCATTTTTGATTTGAGGAGCGCTTGCCTTGCTGCGGCTTGGTGTACCCGTCGCCAAAGCGACCATGTGATGACGCATGAAGGTTCAATTCGCTGTCGTGCGAGGCGTGTTGCGCTCCGGCGGATTTCCTGGATCGACCAGCGGATCAATTGCTGATGCTGTACCCTAAGCGCTGCCTCGTTTTTGGGGGTGGCATAGTGTTGGCGCGATGACGAATGACCGCCATCATGGCGAATGCGAGCATGACCAGCGAGACATGGCGATGCCAGCCGTGCCAGGAGCGGGTCTCATTGTGGTCAAGGCCGAGCTCGTTCTTGGCGGTTTCGAAGCTGTCTTCGATGGCCCAGCGGTGGCCCTCCACGGTCACCAGCTTTTCCATGGATGTGCCAACCGGACACCATGTGGAGAAGAAAGCGAGATCGCCATCGGCGATTTTGCGGCGGATCAACAGCCCCCGTGTCCAGGTGCCGGGGAATGCCGCCTCGAAATCATCGGCATCGAGGTCGGCCAATTCGAGATAGACCCAATCGTGCAGTCGCGCGCCCTTGATCCCATCGCCTGCCGACAAGCGTCGCCAGGCATCGTCAGGCAAGGCTTCGGCGATGTCCTTCGCTGTCCCGGCAACGGCCAGCGGTTTGTCCCATGAGCGAAAGAGATGATTGGCGTTCACGCCCAGCACATAGCCCTTGGCGGCTCGTTTGAGCGCCATTTCGATGTCGCCTACGCCATAGACGCTGTCGGCAGCCACCCAGGAAAACGGCACATCCGAAGCGATCGCCCGCTCGATCATCGTCAGCGCCAGTGCCGGCTTGGTCAGAAAGCTGACCGCTTCCGGCACATGAGCGCTGGCCATACGGCTCCCGTCCTCCGTCCAGACCTTCGGCAGATAGAGCGCCCGGTCGATGAAGGCATGACCATGGCGAGAGACATACGATGCGAACACGCCGATCTGGCAATTGGTGATCTTGCCCGCCGAACCTGTATATTGCCGGCCGACACCACAGGATGCCTTGCCCTGCTTGAGAAAACCGGTCTCGTCGATCACCAGGACCGCGTCAGCATCGGCCAGCGTCTCAAGGGCATAGTCACGCACGATATCGCGCAAGGCGTCCGCGTCCCAATGACCACGCCCCAGAATAGCCTGCTGCCGCCATGGGCCGGGATCGCCGGCCGCCTCCGCCCGCATCAATCCCGTCTTGCGTCGCTCTTCTCCCAGCAAACCGTCCAGGAATTGGCTCGCTGAATTCGCCACCCGCTCCTGTGTAAAAAGCGGTCGCATTCGCGCTTTCACATCTCGTAACGAAGACGCCCAAAGCTCCAGCGCCGTCTCTATAGATTCAGGCAACGCACAAAGATGCAACTGTAATGCTAGCCCGAATTGCTTGCCCGATTTGCAGCGATTGATTAGCCGTGCCCAATGATGCGAACCACCATAGGCCTCGATCGCGATCAACGTTGACGGGCAGGTCGTGAAGAAGAATGGTCGCGTTGCCATATAGTACGCGAGTGACGGCGATGCGTTGAAGCTCACCGCCGGAGAGCTTCAAGCCACGCTCGCTTGCGCGAGGCATTGTCATCTAAATACTGTTGTTATAATAACTTGAGTTTAATTTACAGGATTAATGCAAGGGCGGACGCCGGAAGCAGCAAATGATGTTTCAGCCGAGAATGCAGAACAAGATCGGAGGCTTTTCCGTCATCGGCGGCATGCATCGTCGCTACTGGAACGGCATGGTTGCCGATATCTGGAACGTCAATTGTGCCGCACAAGCCGGCGGATACTATGTGGCACGCGATCCGCGCCTGTTCATCCTTCTGGAGCAGCGTGGGGCAGGTAAGACCAATGTTCGACCCTCGCCTGCCGCGCAAGGCCAGCTGCAGGATTATAGTAGCGGTCGCATCTCCTATATCCCTGCCGGCATGGAGCTCTGGGTCGACATGGCGGGCGTCGAGTTCGTGCGCCACCTCGATATTCATTTCGATGCGGAAATACTCAGCCAGCGCCTGATGGAAAATATCGATCCGGCACAGCTCGACCGGCCACAGTTGCATTTCAACGACCCGCGGGTGATGGCGCTCGCCGAGCTTATCGCCGCCGAATGTGAAAACCCCGAGCCACTGCACGATCTTTACGGCGATGGTCTGACGCTTTCGCTTTTGATCGACGTGTTGCAGTTGCGCGGAACCCAGCCACGCAAACGCAGTGGCCTTGCCACCTGGCAGTTGCGCCGTGCGGTCGACTATATCGAAGAGAACTGCACGCGCGCCATCCGGCTGGAAGAACTGGCTGAATTGACCGGCCTCTCCCAGTCGCATTTCAGCCATGCCTTCAAGGCGTCCACGGGTGTGCCGCCGCATCAATGGCAAACGCAGGCCAGGCTCGAACGGGCGAAGCAGCTTCTTCTGAACAGCGAGATGCCGCTGACGACCGTCGCCGTCGAAACCGGCTTTGCCGATCAGGCGCATTTCACCCGTGTCTTCCGCAAGAATGTCGGCACCGCGCCCGCCAGTTGGAAGCGGAGCAGGCTTGCCTGAAAACCACAGTCCGCGATCAATTGTACGTTTCGCGGAGAATTGCCCAAAAACATTCAATTTCCCCCGTGACAGACAAGCCGCACCCATAAATATGAGTTAACTACTCATCTTATCGAGGGATCGGCCAACCGGCCGAACGGGCGCAAGAATTCGGGACGAATGACGGAAATGCAGGGATTGAAGCAGGAGGTATCGCGAGCGCGGCTCGTGGCGACGGGCGCAGCTATTATCGCGCTGCTAGCGGGCTCCAAGGTCATGGCGCAGGAAACGCCGACGGAGCTGCAGCCTTTGGTTATTCAGGGTTCGCAACAGAAGAGTGAAGACAGCGGCATCGCGCCGGTCAAGGGCTATGTCGCCAGGAAGACCACGGCAGGCTCAAAATCCGACACGCCAATCACCGAGGTACCGCAATCGGTCTCCGTCATCGGCCGGCAGGAAATGCAGGATCGCGGCATCACCAACAAGGTGGATGAGGTTCTGCGTTATACACCCGGCGTCACCACGCAGCCCTTCGGCAATGATGGCGATACCGACTGGTTCTACATTCGCGGCTTCGACGCGACGCAGAGCGGCGTCTTCATGAATGGCCTGACGCTCTATAGCTACGGCTTCGGTGGCTTCCAGATCGATCCCTATATGCTCGAGCGCGTCGAAGTGCTGAAAGGGCCTTCCTCCGTGCTTTATGGCGGTGCCAATCCGGGCGGCCTCGTCAACATGGTCCGCAAGGAGCCAACGGACACTCCTCAATATTCGACCGAGATCGGCATCAACAATCTCGGCAATGCCTTCGTCGGCTTCGACTTTTCCGACAAGCTTTCGGCCGACGGCGTCTACCGCTATCGCCTGACCGGCAAGATCGCCGGCGGCGACACCTATAGCGACGGCACCCACGACCTGCGCGGCTTCATCATGCCGCAGGTCACCATCTCGCCCGATGAGTCCACCAAGCTGACCGTCTTCGGCATGCTGAGCGGCCTGGACGAAATCCATAGCGGCAACGGCTTCTTCCCCTATGTCGGCACCGTTGTCGATGCCCCCTTCGGCAAGATCAAGCGCGATGCCTTCTATGGCGAGCGAAGCATCGATAATCTCAAATATGCCCAGCAGATGCTGGGTTACGAATTCTCGCACGATTTCGACGGCGGCTGGACCGTGTCGCAGAACGCGCGCTACGGCCACCTCTACAAGCGCGAGGAAGGCCCGTATCTGAACGGCTATGTCGACGGCAATCCGCTCAGCCCTGGTTATGACGATCCCAACTACATGCTGAACCGCATCGGCTTCTTCGAGCGCTCAAAGGTCGATACGTTCTCCGTCGATACGCGCGCGGAAAACAAGTTCGACACCGGACTGATCAGCCATGATTTCCTGATCGGCACGGACTATTCGATCTACCGCCTCGACCAGATCCAGGCGTGCTGCGGCTCCAATCCGATCAGCGCCACCAACCCCGTCTATGGCACGCCGCAGGGCAGCAACTTCGTCTACCTCAATCAGGTCATGACGCAGCAGCAACTCGGTATCTATACGCAGGACCAGATGCGCTTCGGCGACGGCTGGCTGGTCACGCTCAACGGCCGTTACGACTTCGTCGACACCAATTCCGACTCGAAGGTCGGCACGAGCTACAAGTCGAACGTATCAGCGCCAAGCGGCCGTGCGGGCCTCGCCTACGAGTTTTCCAACGGCATCACGCCCTATGTCAGCGCCGGCACCTTCTTCAATCCTCTGATCGGCACCAGCGTTACCGGCGGTGGTCTGACGCCGGAGAAGGGCGAGCAATACGAGGCCGGCATCAAGTATGAGCCCGACTTCATCGACGGCCTGTTCACGGCGTCCATCTTCCAGATCGACCGCAAGAACATGGCGCTGACCGATCCAGTCACCTTCCTGCAGCGCCAGGTCGGCGAGGTCCGCTCGCGCGGTGTCGAATTCGAAGGCAAGGTCAATCTGGATGACAATTGGAAGCTCCTCGGCTCCTATTCCTACACCGAGCTGACGATCACCAAGGACCTCGACTCCTCCATCATCGGCAACTCGCCCTATCTGGTGCCGAATTCCACCGCATCCCTCTGGCTCGACTACGCCTTCACGAGCGATGCGCTTGACGGGCTCAGCATTGGCGCCGGCGTGCGCTACCAGGGCAAATCCTGGGCAGACCAGGCCAATACGCTGCGCGTACCCTCGGCAACACTCTTCGATGCGGGCATCCGCTACGAGAAGAAGGGCTGGGGTGCAGCACTCAACGTCGCGAACCTGTTCGACAAGGAATATGTCTCGGGTTGCGCCGGCGCGAATGTGTGCGGCTACGGCGAAGCGAGAACCATCACCTTCAAGCTCAGCAAGAAGTGGTAAGTTGAGAATTATAGTATACTTTCATTTTCAATCATGGCAAGGAACCGAGGATTGCCGCAAGGCAATCCTCGAACTCGTTTCAAACCGAAGGCAACGCTTACGCATGACGACGCAGTGGCTGCGAATTTACCGCGTCGGCGCGGGGATGCTTGCCCAGTCACAGTGCTGCAGCCTGGTCAGCTATTTCCAATGACAGCAGGAAACACCCATAAGCTGTCTCGAAGACAGTTCATTGCGATGGCAGGCGCAGGCGCGATCGCAGGCCTGACGCCGGCGCGCGCGGCGGCGAGCCCGCGTGTGGCGACGCTCGATTGGGCCATTCTGGAAACCCTGCTGGCGATCGGCGCAAATGTGGTTGCCGGTACCGAATTACTGCAATTCCGCGACGTTGCCGTGACCCCGGCTATTCCCGCGGGCGTTGCCGATCTCGGGCTGCGCGGCACGCCGAACTTCGAAGTCCTTTTTGCATCCAGGCCAAATCTGATCTTCAATTCCAATTTCTATACCTGGGCCGACGATCACATGCGGCTGATCGCACCGGTCGAGAGCCACGCCATTTATCAACCCGGAGCCAACCCCTACCAGCTTTCGGAGCAGGCAACCCTTGCGATCGGCGATCGGCTTGGACTTATGACAGGTCGCGCCCTCGTCGACGCGATGCGCGAAAAGCTCGAAGCCTATCGCGCCAGTTTCAGCAAGGGCGATCACCGGCCGATCCTGCCGATCAATCTGGGCGACGCCAGGCACTTTCGCGTCTTCGGCTCCGATAGCATGTTCGGGGAAGTTCTCACCCGCACCGGCCTGACCAATGCCTGGCCGGATTTGACGAGTTATTCGGCGACCGCACCGGTCGGCATCGAACGGCTAGCCGCCATGCCGGATGCATGGATCGTCCTCATCCCGCCGCATCCGGCCGAAGCTCTGGCGGAACTCCAGCAAAGCGCATTCTGGAATGCGCTTCCGCCGGTACGGCAAGGTCGTGTCCTCATGCTCGGCTCGATCAATCCCTATGGTGCGCTGCCGGCGGCAGAACGCTTCGCCGATCTCCTTGCAGGAGGGCTCAACCGTGCATGGAACGATTGATCGGCCTGTGATTGCCCAAGGCAAATCGCTGGCACGCAACGGTGCTCTGCTCGCCACTCTCTGCATCCTTGCTTTTGCAGCTCTGCTCTTGCTGCGGCCGCAGCTTGCCGCTGATGTACGCGAGGCAGCCGCACTCAACCATATCTTGCTCACCGATAGCCTGCTGCCGCGCTCGGCTATCGCAATCATAGCCGGTGCGGCTCTCGGCCTTTCGGGCGCCTTGCTGCAAAGAGTCTTGGGCAATCCGATCGCCGACGCCTCGACGCTCGGGATCGCCGCCGGGGCGCAGCTGGCGATGACGATCGCTGTCGGGCTCTTTCCCCTGCTGATCGGCCTGCCGCGGGAGATCTCTGCCTTTGTCGGCGGGCTTGCTGCGGTCCTGATCGTTCTGGCATTGAGCTGGCGGCGTGGTCTCGACCCGGTGACGGTGGCGCTATGCGGCATGATGGTGACGCTGGTTGCAACCGCACTTAGCGTCACCATCATTCTCGCACGCGGCGAATATGCAATGTCCGTCTTCATCTGGGGCGCGGGCGCGCTGAACCAGCAAAACTGGGATGGCGTCGTCACGCTTGCGCCGCGCCTGATCATCGGCTTTGCAGCCGCATTGGTACTGGTCCGTCCTCTGACGGTGATGAGCCTGGACGACCGCAGCGCCAAGAACCTCGGCCTTGCGTTGCACAGCATGCGCCTTGCCATTCTGGCGCTTGCCGTCTGGCTGGCGGCTTCGGTGACGGCGCAGGTCGGCATCATCGGCTTTCTTGGGCTTGCCGCACCTCACATCGCCAGATTCTGCGGCGCGCGGCGCACCCGGCAGCTGCTGATCGCCGCCCCTATCGCCGGCGCCGGCCTGCTGTTCCTGACGGATTGCCTGGTGCAGCTCCTCTCGCCGGGGTTCACCGACCTTGCCCCGACGGGAGCAGCAACCGCGCTCCTTGGCGGACCGCTCCTGTTGCTGCTTCTGCGGCGCCTGCATTCCGGCAATGCGCTGCGCGCCGTTGGCGGCCCTCGGGCACGGCTGACTATTGCAGCACCGGGACGAGCGCTTGCTTTGCTCGCGCTCGGCTTCGTTCTTCTGATCCTCATTGTTCTGTCGGTCGGGCGCAGTTTCGATGGCTGGCACATGGCGATCGGCAGCCAGTTTCGGGAACTTCTGCCTTTCCGCCTGCCGCGCACCGTCGTTGCAGCAACTGCCGGCGCGATGCTCGCCGCAGCCGGCTTCATCATGCAGCGCCTCACCGCCAATCCGCTCGCAAGCCCCGAGGTCCTGGGAGTGAGCGCCGGCGGCGGTGCGGGCCTGACGATCGCACTCTTTCTCTTTGCATTCCCCTCGCCCGTCGTCACCATCACCGCAATGACGATCGGCGCGCTGATTGCATTCCTTGGCATGATGGCATTCAGCGCGCGTGGCGGCTTCGACCCCGAGCGACTGCTGCTTTCGGGCGTCGCCATCGGCGCTCTCTGCATGGCAATCGTCACTGTCGTTCTTTCACGCGGCGATCTGCGCGCCTATCTCCTGCTGACCTGGCTGTCGGGCTCCACCAATCGGGCCGGCTCCTTCGAAGCCTGGATCGGGGTCATTTCGCTTGTGCTTCTCGTTCCGATCCTGCCGATCCTGAGGCGATGGTTCGATGTGCTGCCGCTCGGCGGCGACATTTCGCGCTCCGTCGGCCTCTCGGTTGCGGCAAGCCGCCTCACTCTGGCGGTTCTTGCGGCCATCCTGACTGCGATTCCCTCTTTCCTCGTCGGCCCGCTCAGCCTGACGGGGCTGATCGCACCGCATCTTGGGCGCCTCATAGGCTTTCGTAGCACCGTCAAACAGTTGGGCACGAGCTTGTTGCTTGGTGCCATGCTGCTCGTGCTGGCCGATTGGCTGTCGCACATTGTGATCTTTCCCTATGAGGTTCCCGTCGGTCTGTTCGCGGCGCTGATCGGCGGCCCCTATCTCATCTGGTTCCTGACCCGCAAGGAGACGAAAAAATGATGCATGCAAGGGATTTCACCGCTTCCGGCGTGGCAACCCACAAGGATGCCGGTCAATTGCTGGATAAGTTCTGCGCGCGTTTTGCCGAACATGTCACCATCACGAGAAGCGCGGCCGGAGCCCGCCTCGATACCGTCATCGGCAGCGCCGACATCGCCGTCAGCAATGATCGTCTCGACATCAAGCTACGTTGCCCGACGGCAGCCATGCTCTTCACGATCCGCAGCATGGTCGCCGAAAACCTGTTCGAACTCTCCACCAGCAACACGCTCGCCCTCAATTGGGCCGACGGCCCGCAACCATCAGCCATACCGAACTTCCGCGAAATCAGGGTTGTCGATGCCTACCATATCACCCCGCATATGCGCCGCGTCGTCGTCGCGACCGATGATGCCAGGCATTTCGTCGAGGGCGGCATGCATGTCCGCCTGCTCATCCCGCCGAAGGGTCGCGTGCCGGTCTGGCCGCATACGGAGCCAGACGGCCGCATCCATTGGCCGAAGGGCGATGATGCGCTGACCATCCGCGCCTATACGATCCGCAGCATCGATCTTGACCGAGGCGAGATAAATATCGATTTCGTTGTACATGAAGGCGACGATGTGCCGGGAGCGATCTGGGCGATGACCGCGCGCCACGGCGATCGCGCCGGCCTGATCGGCCCCGGTGGCGGCGGCGTGCCAGCAGCGCGCAAACTCATTCTTGCTGGCGACGAAGCCGCGCTGCCGGCCATCGCCCGCATTGCAGCCTCCGTCCCTGCCGATGCCGAGTTGCGGATCTTTCTCGAGGTCGCCGACAAACAAGAAGAGCAGCCGCTGACATCAAGCGCATCAATGGATGTCACCTGGCTGCATCGCAATTATGCCGCTGCCGGAACGACGGATACGCTTGAACGCATCCTGCGCGACATCGTGCCTGCGGCCGATCCGGAAACCTTTGTCTGGGTCGCCTGCGAACAGAAGCAGGCCCGTGCCGTCCGCGCTTTCGTCAAGAGCGAGATCGCCAGGGATCCCGGCACCTTCAGCATCGCCGCCTATTGGCAGCGTTGTTGAGGAAGTAGCCGTTCACCGATGACGCGTGCGGGTGGCGTCGCCTTAACAGGGTGGAACCCGTGGTGAGGGCGTGTGTCCGGTATTTCAGGTAGCAATCGTGCCAGCGGTTTCACGCCAGATCGAGATGGCGTGAGTGCGAAGCTGGCGATGGTCGGTGGCGGTCAAGCATTTCCTGTGAAGAAGAAAGAGATTGGCGATCTGGCCGTGAGTTGAGACGAAATGCTGGCACTGTCGTGCGGACTTGAACCGCATCATTCGTCACTCTCGTCGTCGCACAGCAAGATGAGAATTCTCAGCTCGGTTGTTCAATCCCTTGTGCGAGCGATGCTCCACGCGTGGCATCAACTCGGCCTTTGCGGCCGAATAGGAACGCAGCTTGTCGGTCACCATCACGCGCGGGGCGATACCTTGATCCTCGAGCAGCTTGCGCATCAGACGCAGGACGGCTGCCTTGTTCCTTCGGCTTTGCAGCAGGGCATCGAGGACATAACCGTTTGCATCGACGGCACGCCACAGCCAGTATTTCCTTCCCTTGATCGTCACCACCATCTCATCGAGCTGCCACTTGTCGGCAAAGTGGCCGCGTGAGCGTCGTCTGAGCTGATGAGCGAACTTCAGGCCAAATTTCGTCGCCCATTCCGGGACCGTCTGGAATGAAACGTTGATGCCGCGGTCAGCCAACAGATCCTCGACGTCGCGAAAGCTGAGCGGGAACCGATAATAGAGCCACACGGCGTGGGCAATGATCTCAGCGGGAAAGCGGTGGCGTCTGAGGTGAACATGCGGGGCTTCGGTCATGACAACCCGAATACCAAGTCGATCCCAACCAGGCCGTTAAGGCGACGCCACCCCCCTGTTGCATGATTGAGACAATGTGGCAGGCTTTGCTTGCATCGGCCAAAGCGGCCTTCCCAATTTGATCTAGAGCAGATCTTGTTCATTCCGGGTCATATCCAGCGGCCCTGAAGTAGTTTGCGCATTCCGCCGGAGTGAAGCGGGGTAGCAGAGCGCCGAC